>NZ_CP068564.1:600000-1200000 GCF_016767175.1 Keratinibaculum paraultunense | reverse complement strand
AATAAAGAGAAAAAATGAAGGAGTAAGAAAGTATGTTTAGTAAAAATAAATTCCCATATATTGTTTTAGGATTAGGAATTGGAATTTTATTGACCAATATAATATATGTTTTTAATCCAGTAGTTGAATATAAAGATTATTCGGAAGCGGAAATAGTTGAACTAGCTTCTGAGCTAGGTATGGTATTTATAAAGGAGAGCATTGATACTTCAGACATAAAGGATAGTAAAAAGAAGCAGGAAAAAATAATCCTTATTGTTGAAGAAGGTGATTCTTTAGGAGATGTATCAAATAGACTTTTTGAGTTAGGAATAGTTGATAGTGCTGAAAGGTTTCATAATTATGCAAAAGAAAAAGGGTTAGAAAGGAAAATAAGAATTGGTACTTATGAATTAATGCCAAATCAAAATTATGATGATATATTGGATATATTAACTAAGTGAGTTAAAAAATAGTACAAAATATCTAGTAAGACATTAATAAAAGCATTGGAACAATTCCAATGCTTTATATTTATGGTAAGTAAAATTATTGTAGTATAATAGAATATGATGTAAAATAAAAAAGTAATATAAATATGGTTTAAACCTTTATATAATTGGAAACAATTGCTAAAGGGAGGGATAAAATTGGTTCTAGTAAAAATAGATCTTTGGGAAATTTATGAAGGCTTAAAATATAATTTTTTATATAATGGCGACATAAATTCTATACATATCCTCCTAAACCTATATGATTTAGAAGCTGATGTAAAAAATATATGTCCTAAATATATATGTACAAATGAAATAAGGAAAAAAATTAAAAGGCAATTAATATATAGGAAGGATAGGCAATTGATTTCCAATAATATTGCTTTATTACTTCATGAGAATGTTACAAGGCTTGAATTAATTATATATTTAGAAGGTTATAAATATGGTTATTTTAATAATAAATGGGTAAATAATTTAGAGAGTGAAGCTATTAAATATTATTCTGTTGAATATTTATATGATAAGAATTTTTTATTTCATCATGACATATATTTTAAAGAGATAGTTGATTTTAAGAACAATTTTTGTTTAGAAATAGATAAAAGAGAAAAAAATTCAAATTTTTTACATGATTTTATTTTTTCTTATTGTGAAAAAACTATAAAGGGAAAAGTTTACAACTTGAATAATTATATTGATAGACAGTTAAAAATAGAATGTGAAACTAACCATTTAAATATTAAAGAAGAAGGTTCTTTATTATCCATGAAAGAATTAAAGAATATATACAAAAATGTTGTTAATACTATAACAAAAAGTGGTATAAAGTTATACAAAGAGGCTAGCTGGTATGGCATAAATGACAAAGTTTTAAATAGGTACAAATAAATTTATATAATTAATATAATGGGGGGATTATAATGTATGTAAGAAATCATATGTTGCCAAAAGATAAGCTGATAACTGTTCAGTTAAAGGAGAATGTAAAAAGTGCTCTAGACAAGATAATTGAAGGAGATTTTTTATCTCTTCCAGTTCTTGATGGCGATGAGTTTAAAGGCATTATAATGAAAGAAGCTATTTATAGAACATATTTTGAAGGTAATTACGATGATAGAGAAAAATTTTTATTAAATACGACAGTTGAAGAATTATATAATGATGAGTATAAGTCTATAAAAGAATATGAATTGATAGAAAATGCTTCTTATCTTTTAAAAGAATTAAGAACTCCTTTTTTACCTGTATTTGATAAAAGAGGAAATTTTGTTGGAATATTAACTCATTTTGCTATTTTTAATGCATTTGCTGAGATATTTGGTTTTGATAAAGGGACAAGAATTGTTGTCTATATGTTTGATATTCCAGGGCAATTAGCAAAATTAACAGAAGTTCTAAAAAAAGAAGATATAAATATTTTAAATTTTGCAGTAATGGATGCAAAGGTATTAGGTGTTTACAAAGTTGTATTACGAGTTGATACAGAAAATGTAGAGAGATTAATAGATAAAATAGAAAAAGCAGGTTTTAAAGTAGGAGATATTGTAAAATAAAGTAGTATTTTAAATGTATAATTAATTTGTAAATGGGAAAAATATTCCTCTAGATAGTACTGGAGGGATATTTATGAAAAAATACAATCCTATTTTAATATTTCTTTTTTGTGGGATACTTTTTTTTGCAAGTTTCATATGTGGCTATAAAATGATGAGTAAAACTAATAGAGAACTTGTTCTTGAAGATGATGATAGTTATAAAAAACAGAAAGAATTAGAAATACTTGGAGAAGAGGAGAGAATATCTCCAAATACTTTTATAGAAAAAAAAGTTTATTATAAACAATGTGAGCATAGTATTACTAAATTAGACAATGTAAGTGAAGAAATAGTAAATTTAACGGAAACACAATTTAGAGAATATATTAAAGAAAATTATCCTAATATAAAAATATTATCTTTTTCTCCAAAAAAGATAGTATTAAAAGAAGAACGTAATCATTTATGCCCTAATCATTATATTATAGGTGAATCTGACGGTAAAATAGCAATATATAGAATAAATGAAGAAGGAAGTAAATATTTAGACAGAGTATTTAAGGATTATCCTATCTCCTTATTAAAAGAAATAGATCAAGAAAAATTAAAAAATGGGATTATAGTAGATAGTGAAGAAGAGTTATCAGATGTATTAGAGAATTTTATAAGTTAATAGATAACTAAGTTAGATTATTCTAGCTTAGTTTTTTTATTAAAAATATGATAAAATAGAATATAAGTTTAGGAGGAAAGTATATGGTAATTTTAGGAGTAGATCCAGGATTAGCAATAGTTGGATATGGAGTAATTCAAGTTAAAGGAAATAGATATAAGACTATTGACTATGGATGTATAACAACAGAGGCTGATGTTTTACTCCCTGAAAGATTAAAAATAATATATGATGAATTGAGCTCTATTATAGACAAATATAATCCGAGAGATTTGGCAATGGAAGAATTATTTTTTAATAAAAATGTTAAAACAGCTATAAATGTAGGACAAGCAAGAGGAGTTGAGATATTAGCTGCTGTAAATAAAGGGATTGATGTGTACGAGTATACACCTTTGCAGATAAAGCAAAGTGTTGTTGGTTATGGTAGAGCTGAAAAAAGACAAGTTCAAGAGATGGTAAAAATATTGTTAAATTTAAAGGAAATACCTAAACCTGATGATGCAGCTGATGCATTAGCAGTAGCCATATGTCATAGCAGTTGCTTAAATTTTAAGGATATGTTTAAAATGAAATAAAAAAGGGTGATAAAAAGTTGTATGAATATATAATAGGAGAAGTAATGGAAATTAAAGAAGACTATATAGTATTAGAAAACAATGGGATAGGATATAGGGTATTTACTTCTAAACATTCAATAAATAATTTAAGTATAAATCAAACAATAACTATGTATATATATTTTAACTTAAGGGAAGATGGTGTATATCTTTATGGTTTTACTACCGAAGAAGAATTAAATATGTTTAATAAACTTCTTTTAGTGTCTAAGATAGGACCTAAAGTAGGATTAAATATATTATCCACTTTAACTCCTAATGAGATAAAATCTGCTATTATAAATAAAGATACTGATATATTATGTAATGCACCAGGTGTTGGGGAGAAAACTGCTGGTAGGATTATATTAGAATTAAAGGATAGGATTGATGCTACAGATGTAGATACTATTGAAGATGTGGAAATATTAAATGACAACAGTGATATTAATATAGCAATTAATGGTCTTATTTCATTAGGATATACTAGGAAAGAGATAGATTGGGCGTTAAATAAATTAGATATTTCAAGTATGGATACTGAAGATATAATAAAGGAAGTGCTTAGAAGATTATCAAGATAGATAATAACTAATTATTAAAGGAAGGGTAATGATTTGATGGGTAAGGATAAAGAAAGAATAGTAACTGGAACAATTCAAGATGAAGATTTAGAAAATGAAATAAGTTTAAGACCTAAATGGATTCATGAATACATTGGACAAGATAAGGTAAAAGAAAAGTTAAAAATATTTATTGAAGCTGCTAAAGGTAGAAAGGAACCTTTGGATCATGTATTATTATATGGACCTCCAGGTTTAGGAAAAACTACTTTAGCTAATATTATTGCTAATGAGATGGGGGTTAGTATCAGGGTTACTTCTGGACCAGCAATAGAAAGACCAGGAGATTTAGCTAGTATATTGACTAATTTAGGAGAAGATGATGTATTATTTATAGATGAAATTCATAGACTTAATAGGACTGTAGAGGAAATATTATACCCAGCTATGGAAGATTATGCTTTGGATATTATAATAGGCAAAGGTCCCAGTGCTAGATCAGTTCGATTGGATCTTTCTAGGTTTACTTTAATAGGTGCTACTACCAGAGCAGGTTTATTGACTTCACCTTTAAGAGATAGATTTGGGGTAGTGTTAAACTTAGATCTTTATGATGATCAGAGTTTACAAAAGATAGTCAAGCGATCTGCTAAAATTTTGAATGTAAAAATAGATGATTTAGGAGCTATGGAGATTGCTAAAAGGTCTAGGGGAACCCCTAGAATAGCCAATAGATTACTTAAGCGAGTAAGGGATTATGCACAAGTAGTAGAGAATGGGGTTATAACTTGTGATGTAGCAAAGCGAGGTTTAGAAGTTTTAGAGATAGACGAAATAGGATTAGACGAGGTTGATAAAAAACTTATACTTAGTATAATAGAAAATTTTGATGGTGGTCCAGTTGGTCTTGATACTTTATCAGCAGCTACAGGAGAAGAGCGGACTACCATAGAAGATGTATATGAACCTTATCTATTACAAATAGGATTTATAAATAGAACTCCTAGAGGTAGAATTGTTACCAAAAAAGCATATGAACATTTTAATATTAAATATGAAGAGAAGTAGAGGTGATATTATGACTTCACTTGGTAAAATTCTTTTATATATGGGTATAGTTTTTATATTACTTGGAGGAGTTTTAATATTAGGTGAAAAGTTGGGATTTGGAAAACTTCCCGGGGATATACTTATCCAAAGAGGAAATTTCACTTTCTTTTTCCCTATTGTTTCTATGTTAATAATAAGTATAATTCTTACTGTACTAGTAAATATTTTTAGAAGGTAAGGGGGACTAAATATGAAAAAAATATTTATAAGTCTTTTAATTGTTATATTATTAGGATTTTCTATACAATATAAATATATTTTTGCTGATTATATGGATGATTACATTAGTATAAAGTTAACAAGTCCTGTAAAATCAAGAGAAATAGTGAAATTAGGTAGTGATGATGGTTTTTATGTATATGGTATTAAGAACTTTGAGGATGAATATATTTCTAATCAAATTATATATATTGAATTAAATGATGATAAAATAGAAGTAAAGGATGATATAGGAGAAATTTTATTTAGTATTCCTGAAGATAATTTAATATTATCTTCAGGAAACAAATGTGATAGTATTATAAAAGTAGAGGATAAACGTTATAGAGATTGCATAGAAATAAAAAAAGAAAAGAATGGATTATCAGTTATAAACTTGGTAAAGATGGACCATTATTTATATGGAGTTGTTCCTAGAGAAATGCCAGCTTCTTTTCCAATAGAGGCATTAAAAGCTCAAGCAATTGCAGCTAGAACATATACATTGAAAAATATAAACAAACATTATAATGAAGGATATAACTTATGTGATACTACTCATTGTCAAATATATGGAGGTATGGATGAAGAACATGTAAGAACAAATGAAGCTGTAGATGCAACTAAAGGTAAAATAATTACTTATAATGGTGAAATAATTGATGCTTTATATCATTCTAATAGTGGGGGACATACTGAGGATTCTGTTGAGGCTTGGGGCAATTATTTTCCATATTTAGTAGGAGTAAAGGATGAATTTTCTATAGGACAGCCTAATAGTGAATGGTATTTTACTATAGATTCTTATGAATTAAATAGCAAATTGAAAAATAATGGTATCTATATAGGAGATATTATAGATTTAGAAATATTAAAAACATCTCCTAGAGGTGGAATAACAAGTCTAAAAATAATAGGAACAGCAGGTGAAAAAATATTAAACAAAGGGGAAATTAGGCAAGTTTTTGGAGATGATAAATTAAAGAGTACTTGGTTTTCTATTAAAAGGGAAGGCACTTTTAATCCAGCAGCTGGTATATATGCTATAAGTGGGGAAAATGAGGAGCCAAAAAAAATAGATATATCAAAAGCTATTAGTATAGACAAGAACCTCACAAAAAATACTGTTAAAGAAGCTGTAGTTATTGAAAAAGATAAAACGAGTCGATTGGTAGATAGCTCCAGAGGAAATAATATTGTTTTTTTAATTGAAGGTAGAGGATATGGACATGGTGTAGGAATGAGCCAATGGGGAGCAAAGAAGATGGCAGAAGAAGGTTATACCTATGAAGAGATTTTAAAACATTATTATACTGGAGTTGAAATTAACTAAAAAATAAATGTATAAGGGATGATGTAATGAAAACTGAAGATTTTTACTATGATTTACCAGAAGAATTAATTGCTCAGCATCCTATAGCAGATAGAGAAGCTTCTAGAATGCTAGTATTGGATAAAAAAGCTGGAAAGATAGAACATAGATATTTTAGGGATATAATTGATTATCTAAATAGAGGAGATTGTTTAGTATTAAATGATACTAGAGTAATTCCTGCTAGGCTCTTTGGAAGGCGCGAGGGGAAGGAGGAAAAAATTGAATTTTTGCTATTAAGAAGATTAGAAGGGGATCAATGGGAAACACTTGTAAAACCAGGCAAAAAAGTAAGACCTTTTAATAAGATAGTATTTGGAGATGGCTTATTAGTAGCAGATGTTTTAGATATTGAAGAAGATGGAACTAGAATTGTAGAGTTTAGTTATGATGGAATATTTGAAGAAATATTGGATAAATTAGGGCAAATGCCTCTACCTCCTTATATTAAAGAAAAATTGAAGGATAAGGAAAGATATCAAACTGTTTATTCTAAACATGAAGGTTCTGCAGCAGCTCCAACAGCGGGCTTACATTTTACAAAGAGATTATTAAATGATATAAAAGATAAAGGTGTAGATATAGCTTTTTTAACTCTTCATGTAGGATTAGGCACCTTTAGACCAGTTAAAGTAGAAAACATTGAAGAACACCATATGCATGCCGAATATTATAATATATCTAAAGAAACAGCACAAAAGATAAATATAGCAAAAGAAAAGGGCAGAAATGTAATTGCAGTAGGTACTACAACAGTTAGGACCTTGGAAACAGTTGCAACAGAAGATGGAATTGTAGTGCCTGGTAAGGGGTGGACAGATATATTTATATATCCAGGGTATACTTTTAAAGTAGTAGATAAGCTTATAACCAATTTTCATTTACCAGAATCGACATTACTAATGTTAGTTAGTGCTTTAGCAGGAAGGGATAATATCTTTCATGCTTATAACGAAGCGATAAAAAAACGATATAGGTTTTATAGTTTTGGAGATGCAATGTTTATTAAATAATGGGAGGAAGAGTATGGGAATAAAGTTTAAAGTATTGAAGGAATCAACTGAAACTAATGCTAGATTAGGTTTATTGGAAACACCTCATGGGATTGTTGAAACTCCAATTTTTATGCCTGTTGGTACAAAAGCTACTGTTAAAACTATGACCCCAGAGGAGGTTAAGGCATTAGGAGCTCAAATAATATTAAGCAATACCTATCATCTATATTTAAGACCAGGGCATAAACTTATTGAAGAAGCTGGTGGATTACACGAATTTATGAATTGGCATGGTCCAATTTTAACTGATAGTGGCGGTTTTCAGGTTTTTAGTTTAGGAGATTTAAGGAAAATTACAGAAGAAGGAGTAGAGTTTAGATCTCATATAGATGGTTCTAAACATTTTATATCACCTGAAAAATCTATTGAAATTCAAAACTCATTAGGTTCTGATATTATGATGGCTTTTGATGAGTGTACTCATTATCCTGCAACTTATGAGTATGCAAAAGAATCTATGAAAAGAACTACAAGATGGGCTAAAAGATGTAAAAATTTTCATAAAGACTGGGAAAGGCAAGGATTATTTGGTATAATACAAGGGGGAATGTATAAAGACTTGAGAAGACAAAGTGTTCAGGATATAGTAAGTATGGATTTTAGTGGTTATGCTATAGGTGGATTAAGTGTAGGAGAGCCAAAAGAATTGATGTATGAGATGTTAGAGTTTACTACCCCTTTATTACCTAAAGATAAACCAAGATATCTTATGGGAGTAGGTACTCCTGATTATTTATTTGAAGCAGTTATAAATGGTATTGATATGGCAGATTGTGTTTTGCCTACAAGAATTGCAAGAAATGGAACTGTTATAACTAGTCGTGGAAAATTAACTATTAGAAATGCTAAATATTCTAGGGATTTTAGCAAGCTAGATCCAGAATGCGACTGTTATACTTGTAAAAATTATACTAGAGCTTATATAAGGCATTTATTTAACGTTAATGAAATATTAGGTCCAAGGCTTACAACTATACATAATCTATATTTTTTAATTAAGCTAATGGAGAATATAAGGAAAGCTATAAAAGAGGATAGATTATTGGAATATAGAGAAGAATTTTATAAAAAATATGGTTATACAGATTAGTTAATTTAATTAAAACATGCTTTAAATAATTTTTAAAGAATAAATAAGAAAAAGAATAAATAAGAAAAGGAGGAATATTTATGGCAGCAGCAAATACTGGTGGTGCGAGTTTAGGAGGTCTTATTCTACCTATTGCTATATTGGTGTTTTTCTATCTACTTGTTATAAGACCTCAAAAGAAAAGAGAGAAACAAATTAGGGAGATGAGAGATAACTTAAAAGTAGGAGATCAAATAGTAACTATAGGAGGTATTTTGGGAAAGATAATTAAAATAAAAGATGATATGGTTACTATAGAAGTTGGTTCTAATAAAACCAAATTAGATTTGACAAAATGGGCAGTAGGTTCTGTACTAAATAAATCTGAATCAAAAGATGAAGAAAATGAAAAAGATAAAAAAGAAGAAGAATAAAAATAAAACTTCCTTGTAATGAGGAAGTTTTATTAATTTTGGAATAAACTGTACCTAAATAAAATAAATTTAGAATAGGATAGGAGGTGGAGTAGATGAAAGAAAAAGTTTTAAACCACATGATATACTTGTTTAAAGGTTTAATTTTTTCTATGGGAATCACTATATTATTGTTATTTATACTATCTTTAATATTACTTTATACACCTTTTAAAGAATCAAATATTTCTTTACTTAATACAATAGTCATGATAATAAGTATAACTATAGGAAGTATTTATGTTTCTATTAATATAGGTGAAAACGGTTGGATAAATGGTGGAATTCTTGGTATACTTTATTTTTTAATGTTGATATTGTTAAATTACTTATTTTTAAAACCTTTTTTAATAGATATATACTTAATAGGGAAATTAGTATTATCTTTAGTAATAGGAATTATTGGAGGCATAATAGGAATAAATTTGAAATAGAACTTTAAATAATATTATTTATATGATATTATTTATATGATATAATCATGAAAGGTACATAGTAAGGAGGATGTGATATGAAATATATAAGGACTATATCTGGTAATAATTTAAAGGATACTTTAAAAAAAGGTGGCTGTGGAGAATGTCAGACATCTTGTCAGTCTGCGTGTAAAACTTCTTGCACAGTAGGAAATCAAAAATGTGAAAACAAATAAAGTATAAAGGCAGTGGTTTAAACCACTCCTTTTTAATTTAATTATATTTTAGTTTTAGGAGGATAGCTATGAGGAACATGGAAAGAATTCATAAATATACTTTAAATGGGAAAAATATTGTATTGGATATTAATAGTGGTGCAGTTCATGTAGTGGAAGATATTGTGTATGATATATTGGATTATTATGGCACTTATGCCGTAGAGAAAATAGTTGAGTTTTTAAAAGATAAATATGCTGAATTTGACATAAGGGAAGCTTATAAAGAAATATCTGTATTAGAAGAACAGGGTTTGTTGTTTTCTGAAGAGGTTCCTATACAATACATTAAATATAATGAAGATAATATTGTAAAAGCTTTATGTCTTCATGTAGCTCATGATTGTAATTTACGATGTAATTATTGTTTCGCTTCTCAAGGTGATTTTAAAGGAAATAGATCTTTGATGTCTTTGGGAGTAGGGAAAAAGGCATTAGATTTTTTAGTAAAAAATTCAGGAAACAGGAGAAATTTAGAAGTGGATTTTTTTGGAGGAGAACCTTTAATGAATTTTGATGTGGTAAAAGAATTAGTTATATATGGGAAAGATTTAGAAAAAGTCCATAATAAACATTTTCGTTTTACCATAACTACTAATGGAGTATTGTTAGATGAAGATAAGATGGAATTTATAAATAAATATATGGATAATGTGGTATTAAGTTTAGATGGCAGAAAAGAAATAAACGACAATATGAGAAAAACTGTATCAGGTAAAGGTAGTTATGATATTATACTTCCTAAATTTCAAAAAATGGTTGCTAAGAGAGGGGACAAGGATTATTATATAAGAGGAACCTTTACAAGTTATAATTTAGATTTTTCAAAAGATGCTATTGATTTTTATCAGAAAGGATTTAAAAAGATATCCATAGAGCCTGTGGTTACTTCACCAGATGAAGATTATGCTATAAGAGAAGAACATTTAGATACTGTATTAAAGGAATATGAGCAATTTTCTAGAGAATATCTAAAAATTAAAAAGCAAGATGATGAATTTCTATTTTTCCATTTTATGATTGATTTAAATCAAGGTCCTTGTATTATAAAACGTGCTGTAGGCTGTGGTGCAGGTTCTGAATATATGGCTGTTACTCCAGAAGGTGATTTATATCCTTGCCATCAATTTGTTGGGAATGAAAAGTTTAAAATTGGGGATGTATATGAGGGTATTTTGAATACTAAAATAAGAGAAGAATTTAAAGAAGCGAATGTTTATAATAAAGAAAAATGCAGAAATTGCTGGGCAAGATTTTACTGTAGTGGAGGCTGTCATGCAAATGCCTACAACTATCATGGAGATTTTATGAAACCTTATGATATTGGTTGTGAAATGGAGAAAAAAAGAATTGAATGTGCTATTTCAATTTTAGCTAATTTACAAGAATAATAATTAAAGTAGTTAAATTTGTTTTAGGAGGGTAAGGTAATGAATATGAAAAAAACAATACTTTTTATATTGATTATTGCTATAGTGGCTTTATTTTCCTATACTGCTATAAACGGGATAGAGATAGGAAAATTCAAAATTACAAGCGTGAAAGATTCAATTGATTTAGGATTAGATTTAGCTGGTGGTGTATGTGTAATATTAGAAGCAAAAACTGATCTACAAGGTACAGAATTACAAAAATCTATGGAACAATCTAAGATGATTATAAGTGAGAGGGTAGATAGTTTAGGAGTAGCAGAACCTAATATAACTATAGAAGGGAAGAAACGTATTAGAATTGAATTAGCAGGTATTGAAAATCCTCAAGAAGCTATAGAATTAATTGGGAAAACTGCACAATTACAGTTTGTAGATCCAGACGGTAAAGAGATATTAACAGGAAAGAATGTAAAAGGTTCAGAAGTAGTTTTTCATAAAACAGAATTAGGAGAAAAGCCTGTGGTTTCTTTGGAATTTGATAAGGAAGGTGCAGAGAAATTTAAAGAAGCTACTAAAAGGTTAAGTCAAAAGGAAACAATTGAAGAAAAGATAATCTATATAGTATTAGATGACCAGGTGATATCAGCTCCTGTTGTAAAAGATGTAATTACAGATGGTAAAGCTGTAATTGAGGGTGAATTTGATGTAGAAGAAGCTAATAAATTAGCAACTTTGATTAGAGCTGGTGCATTGCCTGTAGAAATGTCTGAACTTCAAACTTCTATTATAGGTCCAACTTTAGGATTGGAAGCTTTGGATAGAAGTGTTAAGGCTGGAGCTATTGCAATTTTAATTATATTTTTATTTATGCTTATTTATTATAGAATACCTGGACTAGTTGCTGATATTGGATTAACTATATATGTATTGATTTTAGTTTATGCCATGAAATTTTTAGGAGTAAAATTAACTTTACCAGGAATTGCAGGATTAATTTTATCAATCGGTATGGCGGTAGATGCTAATGTATTGATATTTGAAAGAATAAAAGAGGAATTGAAAAACGGTAAAACCATTAGAGTTTCTATAGATCATGGATTTAATAGGGCTTTGTCTTCTGTGTTAGATTCCAATATTACTACTTTAATAGCAGGAATTGTATTGTATTATTTTGGAATTGGTCCTATTAAAGGTTTTGGAATTACTTTAATATTGGGAATTATTGCTTCTATGATAACATCAGTGTTTGTAACAAAACATTTATTGATGTTAACAGTTGATATGACTAATACGAAGAATGCTAAATTATACGGTATGTAAGGGAGTGAAAAAATGAATATTATTAAAAATAGAAAATTATATTATACTATATCTTTAGGAATCATTATAATTGGTCTAGTTACGATGTTTGTGAGAGGATTAAATTATGGTATTGATTTTACTGGAGGCACCTCTATTCAAATAAAAATAGGTAAGATGATTATTGTAGATGAAGCAAAAGAGATAGTAGATGAGTATGACAAAGAAGCAAGTATAGTTCATATTGGAGAAAATAAAGATGAAATAATGATTAGAAGTAAAAAAGATTTTACTAATGACGAAATTAATCAAATAATAGATGAATTTGTAAAAAAGTACGATATAAAGAAAAAGGAATTTCAATCAGAAAAGTTTGGACCTTTTATGGGAGAAGAGATTAAGAAAAAAGCTTTATTATCATCAGCTATTGCAATTGTAGCCATGCTAATTTATATTAGTTGGAGATTTGAATTTAAGTTTGCTGCGGCAGCAATTATTGCATTGCTTCATGATGTATTGGTTACTTTTTCAGTATATTCAATTTTTAGAATTCCAGTTAATAGTGCCTTTATAGCTGCTATATTAACAATATTAGGCTACTCTATTAATGATACTATAGTTATTTTTGACAGAATTAGAGAAGAATTAAAAATAAGTCCGAAGAAATCTTTAGAAGAAATAATAAATGGAAGTATAAGTAAATCTTTGACTAGAACTATAAATACATCCTTAACTACACTAGTTGCAGTATTAGTTTTTTATATAGTAGGAGTAGAAGATGTTAAGATTCTTGCTTTACCTCTTATATTTGGTATAATAGCAGGCACATATTCATCATTGTTTATTGCTAGTCCTCTATGGTATGAGTTGAATAATAAAGGAAAACTTAAAACTAAGAAAGCATAAAACTGCCAGAAGGCAGTTTTATGTAGTTAGTTCTTTAAATTTGGGTAGAAATATTATAATATTGTATTTAATACTTTACATAAGGAGGATACCATGGAAAAAAGTTTTATACTTTCATTAATTTTTGCTGCTATTGTGGCTGTTTTTGCTTTAAAAAATGGTGATAAAGTACTTATAGATTTTATATTTACAAAAGTAGAAGTATCTCAAGCTATTGTTATCTTCTTGTCAGCTATACTAGGTGCAGTGGTCGTTGCAATTTTAAATGGAGTAAAAAATGTTAAACATAAAAAAGAAATTCGAGATTTAAATAAGAAAATTCAATCTATTAAAGAAGAGAATAATAATATGAAAGCTCTTCTAGAAGATAGAGGTGAAGAGATTACAAAATTAAAGAAAAGTATAAAGGAATTAGAGCAAAAAATAGAAGAATTTAATAATTCTATTGAAGAAAATGATATTGAAATTGAAAGTTGAAGTAGTTATAGGAGTGATATTATCTTGGAAAAATGGTACATAAGAAATGTAAAGGGGAATTTAGATAAAATTTCTAAAAGTTTAGGTATAAGTAAGTTTTTATCTAAATTGTTATTAAATAGACATATTACTAGTTATAGATTAATGGATAGTTTTATTAATCCAAGTTTAGATAAATTACATAGTCCTTGGTTGATGAAAGACATGGACAAAGGAGTAAATTTAATAGTAGAAAGTATTAAAAAAGGCGAAAAGATAAGAATCTCCGGGGATTATGATCAGGATGGTAATTCAGCTATATTAACTCTCTATAAAGGACTAAGAAAATGTGGTGCAAAGGTTGATTATGTAATTCCCCATAGAATAATGGATGGATATGGAATAAATGAAAGAATAGTTAAAGAAGCTAAAAGGGATGGAATAGATTTAATTATTACCTGTGATAATGGAATATCAGCATTTGAACCTATAAGATTAGCTAAAGATTTAGGCATAAAAGTCATAGTTACAGATCATCATGATATAGCTTATAAAGAAGATGAAGATGGAATAAAGAAGTATATTTTGCCAGATGCAGAGGCAGTCATTAATCCTAAGAGATGGGATTGTAAATATCCCTTTAAAGAATTATGTGGGGCAGGAGTAGCTTTTAAATTAATACAAGCTTTATATATGAAGATGAATATAAATATTGAGGAGTCATATAAATTATTGGAATTTGTAGCTATGGGTACAGTTTGTGATGTAGTAGATTTGGTTGATGAAAATAGAATAATAGTTAAAGAAGGTTTAAGTAGAATAAATAACACTCAAAATTTGGGATTAAAAGCTTTAATTAAAGCCACAGGATTAGAAGGGAAAAATATTAATACTTATTCTCTAGGTTTTATAATAGGACCTTGTATTAATGCTTCTGGAAGATTGGATAAAGCTGATATTGCTGTAGAGTTGTTTTTAACTGAAGATCAAGATAGAGCCCAGAAATATGCTAATAGATTACATGAATTAAATAAAAAAAGAAAAATTATGACGGAAAAAGGTTATGAAAGGATAGTAAATCAAATAGAAAGTACAGATTTAAAAAAACAAAGTGTATTAGTTATATTTGAACCCCAAATTCATGAGAGTGTGGCAGGAATTATTGCTGGTAGGGTAAAGGATAAATATTATAAGCCTACTATAGTTTTAACTCAATCTAAAGAAGAAGGTATTGCAAAGGGTTCAGGAAGGTCCATAGAAGAATACGATATGTTTGAGGAAATATCTAATCATAAGGAATTATTGGTAACTTTTGGAGGTCATCCTATGGCTGCAGGACTTTCATTAGATATTTCTAGTATAGATGAATTTAGATATAAATTAAACAAAGATGTGTCTCTAACTGTTGATGATTTGACCCCTAAAGTTTATATAGATATGCATCTTCCATTGGATTATATTAATTTTGCTTTGATTGAGGAGTTAGAGAAACTAGAACCTTTTGGAAAGGGTAATCCTAAGCCTTTATTTGCCGAAAAAAATGTGAAGATTAAAAGAGGGGTTATATTAGGTAATGAGCAAAACGTACTTAAATTATTATTATTGACTAAAAAAGGCCGTATAATAGATGGTATCTATTTTGGCGATATAGAAGAATTTGAAAGGCAAATGTGCAGAAAATTTGGACAAGAAGAATTAGATAAGATGTATAGGGGATTAAGTAATAATATAATGTTGGATATAATATATACCCCTGTAATAAATGAATATATGGGTAAAAGAAATATTCAAATTAATATTCAAAATTATAGATAATATTTTATATATGTAATTAAAATACTTTAATATAGATATTTTATTGCTATAATATATTTATAAACGATTAAAGATTATTTTATTTTTTATTTAAAGATTAAATTAATATGTATTGTAACTTATCTTAAGCAGGTGAATAATAATGATTGAAAATTTATTGCGAAGAATTGAACAATATAATCCCAATGCAAATATGGAACAAATTATAAAAGCTTATAATTTTGCAGAAGCAGCCCATGAGGGACAATTTAGGAACTCAGGAGAAAAATTTATAATACATCCTTATAATGTTGCTATTATTTTGACTGAGTTAAATATGGATACTGATACTATTGTTGCAGTACTTTTACATGATGTACTGGAAGATACAGATGTAACCTATGATACTTTAGTGCAAGAATTTGGGCAGGAAGTAGCAGATTTAGTAGAAGGTGTGACTAAATTAAAAAAATTGCAGTATAAGACAAAACAAGAAAATCAGGCAGAAAATTTAAGAAAAATGGTATTAGCTATGGCTAAGGATATTAGGGTGATTATAATAAAATTGGCGGACAGATTACACAACATGAGGACTCTTGAATATATGAGTGAAGAAAAGAAAAAGGAAAAAGCTATAGAAACTTTAGAAATATATGCACCTTTAGCTCATAGATTAGGTATATCAAAGATAAAATGGGAATTAGAGGATTTATCGTTGAGGTATTTAGATCCAGAGGGATACTATGACTTAGTAGATAGAGTATCGAAACGTAGAAAAGAGCGAGAAGCTTATATCCAAAAGATAATTAAAGAGCTAAGTGAAAAACTTGATAAAATGAATATTTCTAGTGATATAAGTGGTAGACCTAAAAATTTTTATAGTATATACAAGAAGATGGTTTACCAAAACAAATCCTTTGAACAAATATTTGATTTAACAGCAATACGCGTAATAGTTAATACTATTAAGGATTGTTATGGAGTATTAGGAATAGTTCATACAATGTGGAAACCTATACCAGGTAGATTTAAGGATTATATAGCTATGCCAAAACCAAATATGTACCAATCTCTCCATACCACTGTAATAGGTCCTGAAGGGGAGATATTTGAAGTTCAGATAAGAACTTGGGATATGCATAGAACTGCTGAATATGGAATTGCAGCTCATTGGAAATATAAAGAAGGGAAAGTAAAAACAGACAATTTTGATGAAAAATTAACATGGTTACGACAGTTGTTGGAATGGCAAAAGGATTTAAAAGATCCTACTGAATTTATGGAAACTTTAAAAATAGATCTTTTTACTGATGAAGTATTTGTATTTACTCCTAAGGGAGATGTAATAAACTTGCCAAATGGTTCTACACCTATAGATTTTGCATATAAAGTGCATACTGCAGTAGGAAATAATTGTGTTGGAGCAAAAGTTGACGGTAGAATTGTGCCTCTTGATTATAAACTTAAAAATGGAAATATAGTTGAAATATTAACATCTTCAACTAGTACTGGTCCAAGCAGAGATTGGCTTAAAATTGTTAAAAGTAGTCAAGCGAGGAATAAAATACGTCAATGGTTTAAACGAGAAGAAAGAGAATTAAATATTAATAGAGGTAAAGAAATGTTAGAGAAAGAGCTAAAAAGGCAAGGATATAAATTAACAGAAATATTAAAAGAGGATTGGTTGAAAAATATAGCTAATAAACTTAGTTTAAATACTTCTGAAGATTTATATGCAGCTTTAGGTTATGGCAGTGTTACTTTATCTCAAGTAATTCCAAGATTAAAAGAATTTTATAAGGATTATTATAATATAGATGATGAAAAAATTGAAAATAAAAAGTTTAATGAAATATCGCCAGATTCTAGAAAAAAGAAAAGGATTACGCAAGGTGTTAGTGTTAGAGGAGTAGACAATATTAAAGTACGATTTGCTAAATGTTGTAATCCAGTTCCTGGAGATGAAATTATAGGGTATATTACTAGAGGTAGAGGATTATCTATACACAGAAAAGATTGCCCAAATGTATCAGATTTAGTAGGTCAAGAAAGATTTATAGATGTGGAATGGGATACTGATGAAAAGACAGAATATCCAGTTGAGATACAAATAAAAGCAACTGACAGGTCGGGATTATTAACTGAAATTACTCAGGGAATTACTGATTCGAATATTAGTTTATTATCATTAAATGCAAGAACTAGTAAGGAAAAATTAGTATTAATAAATATGACCTTAGAAATTAAGGATACTGAACAATTAAAGGAATTAATGAAAAGAATTAGGAAATTAAAAGGTGTAATAGATGTATATAGGGTAATTAGCTAAGAAAGGATGGTTTTTTTCAATGCGAGCAGTGGTTCAAAGGGTGCTTAATGCTAATGTAGAAGTTAATGGGAAAATAGTTGGTGATATAAAAAAAGGTCTATTAGTTTTTTTAGGTATTGGAAATGACGATAATAATAAAGATTTAAATTATATGGTAGATAAGATTTTAGGATTGAGAATATTTGAAGATAATAATAATAAGATGAATTTATCCCTTTTGGATATAAAAGGAGAAATATTAGTTGTATCTCAATTTACATTATATGGAGATGTTAGGAAAGGGAGAAGACCAAGTTTTACTGATTCTGCTAAGCCAGATATAGCAGAGAAAATGTACAATCAGTTTATTAATAAATGTAAGCAAAAAGGTGTAAAGACTGAAAAAGGAGTATTTGGAGCAGATATGAAAGTGAAGCTTGTTAATGATGGTCCAGTAACCATATTAATTGATAGTAAAAAAATTTTTTAGGAGGGATACTATTGAAAGTTATTAGAATACCTGCAGGAATTTATGCTGCAAATTGTTATATAGTATATTCAGAAAAAGATAAAGAAGGAATTGTTATAGATCCAGGTGGAGATGCAGATGATATTATTGCTAAAATAGAAGAATTAGGACTTGATATTAAATATATAATACTTACCCATGGACATGGTGATCATATTGCTGGAGTTAAAGAAGTAAAAGAATATACTAATGCTCCCGTGGCAATTCATAAAGATGATAAATATCTATTAAAAAACGGAAAAAGTAATTTATCTAGCATAATGGCTATGGGAACAATTGAACTAACTCCAGATATTATACTTAAAGATGGAGATGAAATATGTTTTGATGATTTGAAAGCTAAAATAATTCATACTCCAGGGCATACTCCAGGAGGAATATCTATAAAAATTGAAGATGGTATATTTACAGGGGATACTTTATTTGCAGGTTCCATTGGTAGAACTGATTTTGAAGGTGGTTCTTTTAAAGATATAATGGAGTCAATAAAAAATAAAATAATAATATATCCTGATGATACTGTAATATATCCAGGTCATGGACCAACTTCAACAATAAAAATGGAAAAACTTACAAATCCATTTTTGAGATATTAGAATTAAATGCCACCTTTTGGGGCATGTTATTTAATGGGGGTGGCATAACTTGAAAAATAAATATAAATACAGAAAAAACGAAAAACCAGTCGATTTACATGATTTATATGAATTAATTGAATTAGGATTCAATAAAGAAGAGATATCTAAGGAATTGGGAATATCAAAAAAATATGTACAAAAAACAATAGAAAATTTTTATAAAGATTATTGAAGGGAGAAATAATGATTTATATTTATTTAGAAGGTCATGATTTTGAATATGAAGTGAGAGAATTAGTTAAAGTTTTCTTTTTTAAGAAAGATATTGTGTTTATTTATGATGAAGAAGAATATACTGGAAGAGGTATATTTATAAAGAATGTTTTATCAAGTACTTTAGATCAAATTACTTCAACTACTACGGTATATATAGATAGTAAGTTAGTATCTAGTTCTACCATAAATGATATTCAAAGTATAGAAATAGAAAAAAATACTTTAAAGAAAAAGGTAAAAATTGGTATTAAGCAGAGTATATATGATACACTAAGTAAAGTATCTGAAACCTTTGCTCCTTGGGGAGTGTTAACTGGTATTAGACCTATTAAAATTGTTCATACTTTATTGGATGAGGGACGAAATGAAGAGGAAATATTTAATATATTGAACAAAGAATATAGACTATTTAAAGATAAAGCAGAGTTAATCATAGATATTTGTAAAAGACAAAGAAAATATATATATCCTTTAGATAAAGATAAATTTAGCTTGTATGTAAGTATTCCTTTTTGTCCAACTAGATGTTTATATTGTTCTTTTCCTACGTGTAGTGTTGTAAAATATGGGAGTTATATTGAGGAGTATACGGACAAGCTAATATATGAAATTGACAGAATTAGCGATATGATGAGAGGGAAAAAGATATCTACAGTATATATTGGTGGTGGAACACCTACTGCTATTCCTATATATAACCTAGAAAGAATAATTCAGTCTATATATAAATATTTTGAATATAGTGATATTAAAGAAATTACTGTAGAAGCAGGTAGACCGGATACTATAACTCGGCAAATGTTACAGATGCTCAAACAAAATAATGTAGGTAGAATTAGCATAAATCCTCAAACTATGAACAATTCTACTTTAAAATTAATAGGAAGAAATCATACTGTTGAAGATGTTATACATTCTTACTATATTGCAAGAGAAATTGGATTTGAAGTTATAAACATGGATTTAATAGTTGGGCTTCCATCCGAGGAAACAGAAGAAATAAAAGATACAATGAAGAAAATCAAAAAATTAGATCCAGAGAATTTAACAGTTCATACTTTATCAGTAAAAAGGGGTTCTAAATTTAAGGTTACTATGGATAAATACAAGATCGAAAGTCAAAAGGTTATAGACGAGATGCTGGAAATTACTAAAAATTATGCAAGGGATATGAAGCTTCAACCATATTATTTATATAGACAAAAACAGATATTAGGTAATTTAGAAAATATAGGTTATGCTAAAGAAGGTAAGGAATGTCTATACAATATGATAATGATGGAAGAAAAAGAAACAGTAATAGCAGCAGGTATGGGAGGAGTATCTAAAATATTTTATCCAAAAGAGGATAGAATAGAAAGAATTCCAAATGTAAAAAGTTTAGAGGAATATTTAAATAGAACTGAAGAAATGGTGAGTAGAAAGAGCTCCAGATTGTCTTGACATAATATAAATTATATCTTATAATTATTAAAAACATATAAAACTATGAAGAGAAATAGTAGTTAAATCCCTTGGTTGTAGAGAGTCAGGATTGGTGGAAACTGATACCAATATTTAGTGAAGACAGCTCTGAGTTAACAAACTTTGTTTTGTTCGCAAATATTTGCGTTAAAGCTATAAGCGAGGTAAAATCCTAATTAGGGTGGCACCGCGAGAATTAACCTCTCGTCCCTGAAAACAGAGATGAGGGGTCTTATTATTTTAAGGGAGGTAGTCATATGAAAGAAAATATGGGAGATTTAAGAAGAAGTCATATGTGTGGAAATTTAAGAATGTCAAATGTAGACGAAGAAGTAATACTAATGGGATGGGTTCAAAGAGAAAGGAATCTAGGCTCATTGATATTTGTAGATTTAAGAGATACAACTGGCATATGTCAAATAGTTTTTGATAGTACAGTTTCCAATGAAATATTTAATAAAGCATCAAAACTAAGAAGTGAATTTGTAGTAGCAGTAAGAGGAAAAGTTAGAAAAAGAGAATCTATAAATCCAGAAATTCCTACAGGAGAAATAGAAGTTTTAGCAGAAGAATTAAGAATATTGAATACATCTAATACACCTCCTATATATATAAAAGATGGTGACAATGTTTCTGAATCTATGAGGTTAAAATATAGGTATTTGGATTTAAGAAAGCCTTCTATGCAAAACAATTTAAAAGTGAGACATAAAGTTGCAAAATTAGTTAGAGATTTTTTAGATGAGAATCATTTTATAGAGATTGAAACTCCAATGTTAACAAAGCCTACACCAGAGGGGGCAAGGGATTATTTAGTACCCAGCAGAGTAAATCCAGGGCATTTTTATGCTCTTCCTCAATCACCACAGCTTATGAAGCAGCTTTTAATGATATCTGGTATGGATAGATATTATCAAATAGTAAGGTGTTTTCGTGATGAGGACTTAAGGGCAAATCGGCAACCTGAATTTACTCAAATTGATATGGAAATGTCATTCGTTGATGTAGATGATGTAATAAAATTAAATGAACAACTTTTATATAAATTGTTTAAAGAATTTAAAGGTATAGAAATAGAACTTCCAATACAGAGAATGACATATAGGGAAGCTATGGAAAGATTTGGAGTAGATAAGCCAGATTTAAGGTTTGGGTTTGAGCTTACAGACATTACAGACATAGTAGTAAATTCTGATTTTAAAGTATTTAGTGGAACTATTGAAAACAAAGGTTATGTAAAAGGAATTAATGTAAAAGGGTATGGAGATGAATTTTCTAGGAAGGATATTTCAAATTTAGAATCCTATGTAAAGGATTTTGGAGCTAAAGGATTAGTTTGGATGAAAATTACATCAGATGGAATAACATCTCCTATTGTTAAATTTTTGTCTCAAGAAGAAGTAAATAGAATCTTGGATAGAATGGAAGCAGAAGAGGGAGATTTATTGTTATTTATTGCAGATAAACCTGCTGTTGTATTTGATAGTTTAGGGAATTTAAGAAAAGAGGTTGCAAGAAGGCTTAATTTATTAGATGATAATGAGTTTAAACTAGTTTGGATTACAGAATTTCCATTATTTGAATACGATGATGAAGAGGGAAGGTATGTTGCAAAGCACCATCCATTTACCCATCCAATGGAAGAGGATATTCATTTGCTTGAAACACAACCAGAAAAGGTTAGAGCTAAAGCTTATGATATAGTCATAAATGGGGATGAGATAGGCGGTGGAAGTATTAGAATAAGTGACCAAGACTTACAAAAAAGGATGTTTAAGGCTCTTGGTTTTTCTGAAGAAGAGGCTTGGGATAAGTTTGGATTCTTATTGGAAGCATTTAAATATGGTACACCTCCACATGGTGGTATAGCTTATGGATTTGATAGACTGATAATGCTATTGACAGGTAATAATAACATAAGAGATGTTATAGCTTTTCCAAAAACTCAGTCTGCCACTTGTTTGTTAACAGAAGCTCCTACAGCTGTTTCAGAAGAGCAATTAAAAGAGCTTCATGTGAAATTGGATTTGTAAAAGGTGATAGGAATGAAGGATTATTTTTTGAGAACTGAATTATTATTAGGAAAGAAAGCTATGAAAAAATTAGCTAATTCAAAAGTTGCTGTATTCGGAATAGGAGGAGTAGGTTCCTATACTTCTGAAGCATTAGTAAGATCTGGCTTAGGTAATATTGTACTTGTAGATTATGATATAATAGATGTGTCCAATATAAATAGACAAATTCATGCAACATCTAAAACAGTAGGGCAATTGAAGGTAAATGTCATGAAAGATAGGCTGTTGGAAATAAATCCAGATCTTAATATTGTTGTATATGATGAGTGCTATTCAGAAGAAAATGCTGAGGAGCTTTTGTCTCCTAGCTATAATTATGTCGTAGATGCAATAGATATGGTTTCATCTAAAATAAATTTAATAGAAAAGTGTAAAGCATTAAAGATTCCAATTATATCTTGTATGGGTGCAGGAAACAAATTAGATCCTACTATGTTTCAAGTGGGAGATATATATGAAACATTTAATTGCCCTTTAGCAAAAGTTATGAGGAAAGAATTGAAAAAAAGAGGTATTCAAGATTTAAAAGTGGTTTGGTCTAAGGAAAATCCTATAAAAATTAATCTGAGAAAAAGTGATAATAGAAAAACAATACCAGGAAGTGTATCTTTTGTCCCATCTGTTGCAGGTTTAATTATTGCCTCTGAAGTGGTGAAAGATTTAGTTATGGAGGTGTAATTTTATGGATCAAATAGGCTATATACGTAATGTATATGATGATATGGCAGAAGTAGAGGTGCGACGAATTTCAGGTTGTGGTGGTAGTTGTAGTAGTTGTGGTGGAGCTTGCAATGTTCCAAGCATAACAGTTCAAATGGAGAATTTAATTGGTGCAAAACCAGGGGATTATGTGGAAATAAGAGGAAAATCCAACAAGATTATTAAATATGCATTAATAGTTTATATGATACCATTTTTTATGTTGATACTAGGTATAATTACAGGTATTAGTATATTCAAGTCGTTTAGTATAGATAATTTTGAAATTTATAGTTTATTGATAGGTATGGCATTTTTGAGTATATCTTTTTTAATAGTAAGAAAGATAGATAATTTTATTAGAGATAGAAATGATAAAGCCATGGAGATGGTGCGTATATTAAAAGTAAATAAATAATATTTTAGAAGGAGGAAATGAGATTGATTTTGAGGACAGACGATAAGGAAGCCATAATAAAAAGATTAAGACGAATTGAAGGACAGGTTAAAGGGATTCAAAAGATGGTAGAGGAAGAAAAAGATTGTGGCGATATATTGATTCAAGTAGCAGCAGTTAGATCGGCTATGAATTCCGTTGGAGGTTTAATACTTGAAAACTATATGAAAGATTGTCTTAAAAGTTACTTGGATGGTAATACAGAAGATGAAATTTTAGACAATTTAGTAGATATTATGATCAAATATACTAAACAAAATTAGCTTTTATATTTTACACGTTTTATTGACTGAGATAAGGAAGTAGAAATTATGATTCCTAGTGAAATAGCAGCAGCTATAAAAAAAGTTTCAGTACCTTTATTTATAGCTGTAAAAAAGTCTTTCCTTACTAATGCTAACATGGTATAGTACATGCCAGCACCGGGTACCAGAGGAACTATTCCTGGTATGATATATACGGTTGCTGGTTTTTTGGAATGTCTAGCTAACAATTCCCCTAATATTCCAACCACTACTGAAGCAAAAAAAGTACCAACAATAAGACTTCCAAAAAAAGATGAAATTATATAAAAAGTTATCCAACTTAAAGCACCAGCTATGCCAGATTTATAAATGGATTTTTTAGGAATATCAAATAGTATAGCAAATCCAATGGTAGATAAAAATGCAAATAAAAATTTTATTAAAATTGACATTAAATCATCCCCTTAAAATAAATATTTAATACAAAACCTACTCCAAAAGCAATAGCTAATGCAGAAAAAACAGCTTCCATACCTCGTGATAATCCAGAAATAAAATCTCCTGAAATAGTATCTCTTATTGCATTAGTTATTGCTACACCAGGTACTAATGCCATAATAGATCCTATGATAATTATATCCATATTTTCCCCAAAACCAATTGTAGTAGATGCTAAAGATAAAAAAGAAGCTAAAGATGCACCAATAAAATTATTGAGAAAGAACGTCATTTTAAATTTATCAATTTTATTTATAGTTATGAGAACTATTAAACTTATTATATAAGTAGATAAAAAATCCATAATAGTGCCACCAAATAAAAGGGAAAAAAAAGCACATGCTAAACTACCAAACAATACTTTAGTTTTAGAGGAATAATTTTTAATTTTATTGATTTTTTTTAGTTTGTCAATCCCTTCACTAGGAGACATATTAGAATTTACAAAGTCTCTAGAAAATTGATTTACTAAATCGATTTTATTTAAGTCAATTTTAATATTTTTAACTCGTATTAAGTAAGTCATCATTTCTTCTTCGTATTCTAGAGAAACAAATATACCAGTAGGAGTTACAAATGCATCTGCATACTTTATATTCATCCGAGATTTACATATTCTTTCTATGGTATCTTCAACTCTATAGGTTTCAGCACCATTTTTTAACATAATTTTTCCTGTTAAGCTTGCTAACAAAAGTAATTTTTTTGCGTCATTTCTATTAACAATATTATTATTCATAAAATTCACCTCATAAGCACAATTAGTTAAAATAAGTTGTAAATAATAGAAATAAATTATATAATAAATTTGTATGTAAAAATATAATATAATTATGTTTTACATAACTATATTATATTATGTTTTATAATTAATCAATAAATTAAATTATTAATTATAATAAAGAAAGGGGATTTAGTATAATGGATTTTAAAAATTTAAAAAAGTCAGACCCAGAAGTAATGAAGATTATTGAATTAGAAACACAGAGACAAAGAGAACATATTGAACTAATTGCTTCTGAAAATTTTGTTTCACCTCAAGTAATGGAAGCAATGGGTAGCCAGTTAACTAACAAATATGCTGAAGGGTATCCTAGAAAAAGATATTATGGTGGTTGTGAGTATGTAGATATGGTAGAGGATTTAGCTCGAGAAAGACTTAAAAAATTATTTGATGCTGAACATGCTAATGTACAACCTCATTCAGGTTCTAATGCTAATTTAGGAGTATATTTTGCAGTATTAAAACCTGGGGATAAGGTATTGGGAATGAATTTATCTCAAGGTGGACACTTAACTCATGGTAGTCCAGTTAATATATCTGGTACGTATTATAAGTTTGTTGATTATGGAGTAGATAAAGAAACGGAAACAATAGATTATGAAGAAGTGAGAAAAATTGCACTAAAAGAAAAACCAAAGATGATAGTAGCAGGTGCAAGTGCTTATCCAAGAATAATTGATTTTAAAAAGTTTAGAGAGATTGCAGATGAAGTTGATGCTTACTTGATGGTGGATATGGCCCATATTGCAGGTCTTGTTGCTGCAGGTCTTCATCCAAGTCCAGTACCTTATGCAGATTTTGTAACTACTACTACACATAAAACATTAAGAGGACCTAGAGGCGGTGCAATCCTTTGTAAAGAAAAATATGCAAAAATGATAGATAAAGCTATATTCCCTGGAATTCAAGGAGGACCATTGATGCATGTAATAGCAGCAAAAGCTGTTAGTTTTGGAGAGGCATTAGAAGATAGTTTTAAAGAATATCAAAAACAAATTATTAAAAATGCTAAAGTATTAGCAGATAGTTTAAAAGAAAAAGGTTTTAGATTAGTATCAGGAGGTACGGATAATCACCTAATTTTATTAGATGTAAGAGATAAAGGGTTAACTGGTAAAAAAGCAGAAGAAATGTTAGAAGAGGTTAATGTTACTACTAATAAAAATACAATTCCTTTTGATCCAGAAAGTCCATTTATTACAAGTGGTATAAGAATAGGAACACCAGCAGTTACAACTAGGGGTATGAAGGAAGAAGAAATGAAAGAAATTGCAGAAATAATTGATTTAGCATTAGATGAAAATAATGATAGGGAAGAAGTTAAAAGCAGAGTTTTAAAACTATGTTCTAGATTTCCATTATATGAATAAAATGTACAAGCCTACAGAATTGTAGGCTTGTACATTTGGATATAATTATTTAATTAATAAATTTGTTGAATAATAGTTAGAAGAATACAAAGTATAAAAAATTAAATGAATATTCATTTAATTTTTTATTTATTCAATAGTACAATTGTGTGTTTAATATTTGTTTGGTAAATTTACTATATCTATTGACTAGCTGTTTTGCTATAATATAATAGATAATGATTAAGTCAATATATGAAAGGGATAGCTATGGAGTTAAAAAACATTGATAACAATAAAAATATAATAGAAAAGATTAAAAAAAATAGTATTGCTGAAGAGCTAGGTATTGAATCAGGAGATGTATTGCTATCTATAAATGGGAAAAGAGTTCGAGATATAATAGATTATAAGTTTTTAATCTCTGATGAATATGTTGTAGTAGAAATACTAAAATCCTATAGGGAATTATGGGAAATTGAAATTGAAAAAGAATTTGACGAGGATTTAGGGATTGAATTTTCTAATCCTTTAATTGATAGAGCTAAATCCTGTAAAAATAAATGTATTTTTTGTTTTATAGATCAATTACCCCCAAATATGCGAAAAACTTTGTACTTTAAAGATGATGATTCAAGATTATCCTTTTTACAAGGGAATTTTATTACCTTCACAAATATGAGAGATGAGGAAATTGATAGGATAATAGCTTATAGGTTAAGTCCTATAAATGTGTCTGTTCATACAACAAATCCAGAGCTTAGAAAAAAAATGTTAAACAATAAAAATGCTGGTAAGATCATGTCAATATTAACTAGATTTAAGGAAGCAGGTATTGAGGTAAATTGCCAAATAGTATTGGTACCAGGTGTAAATGATGGGAAAGAATTAGAAAGGACTTTGAAGGACTTATCTAATTTATATCCAAGTGTAAAGTCTATAGCAGTTGTACCAGTAGGGATTACTAAATATAGAAAAGGTTTATATGAAATAGAGCCTTTTAATAGTGATAGTTCAAAGGAAGTATTATCTCTAATAGAAAAAGCTCAAAATGAATTTTTAAAAAAAATTGGAACTCGACTTGTGTTTGCTTCTGATGAATTTTATGTAATGTCTGGAATGGATTTGCCTTATTATGAGGAATACGAAGGGTTCCCCCAATTAGAAAACGGAGTCGGTTTGATAAGATCCTTTGAATATGAAGTAAAAGAGGAATTAAGAAATATTAAAGAAAATATTTTTTTAAGTAAAAAGTATATATTAGCTACTGGAACTTTAGCTGCTAATTTTATGGAATATATAAAAAATTGTATAATAGATAAGTTTAATGGGTTACAATTAAAAGTAGTTCCAATTGAAAATAATTTTTTTGGGAAAACTATTACTGTTTCAGGATTGATAACTGGGCAAGATTTAATAGAACAGCTTAAGCTCTATGATGATGTAGATGGCATAATAATACCAAAATCCATGTTAAAGCAAGATAGCAATATTTTTTTAGATGATCTTACTGTTGAAGATGTAGAAAAGAATTTAAAAGTAAAAGTAATCCCTGTTGATGTATCAGGCAAAGATTTTATAGATTTATTTAGGAAAGCATGAGGTGATAGGATGAATAGACCAGTTGTTTGTATAGTGGGAAGACCTAATGTAGGTAAATCTACGTTGTTTAATAAAATAGTTGGTAAGAGAATAGCTATTACAGAAGATAGTCCAGGAGTTACAAGGGATAGGATTTATTCAGAGGCTGAATGGCTTAATAGATATTTCATTTTAATTGATACTGGAGGTTTAGAGCCTGAATCAGAGGAAATTATACCAATGAATATTAAAAGACAAGTTGAAATGGCTATAGATACAGCCGATGTGATATTGTTTGTTGTAGATGGTAGAGAAGGAGTTACTGCTACAGATATGGAAATTGCAAATATACTTAGAAGATCAGGTAAAGAAATACTATTAGTATGTAATAAAGTCGATACTCATAAGGTTTCAGATAAAGTATTTGAATTTTATGAATTAGGAATAGGTAATCCAATACCTATATCTGCTGAACAAAGTTTAGGTATTGGAGATCTATTAGATGAAGTTATAAAACATTTTCCTGAAGATAAAGAAAAAGATTTAGATGAAGATATTGTGAAGATATCGGTTATTGGGAAACCTAATGTGGGTAAATCTTCATTAATAAATAATATATTAGGAGAAGAAAGAGTTATAGTAACAGATATTCCAGGTACAACGAGAGATGCTATAGATACTTATGTTACTTTTGAGAATGAAAAATATATTTTTATAGATACCGCTGGTTTAAGAAGGAAAAGAAGTATATATAAAAATGTAGAAAGATACAGTGTTGTTCGTACTTTGACTGCTATTGACCGTTCAGATTTGTGCATACTGGTAATAGATGGTACAGAAGGGGTTACTGAACAAGATACAAAGATTGCAGGGTATGCTCATGAAAAAGGAAAAGGAATTATAATAGCTGTGAACAAATGGGATATTGTAGAAAAAGAAACTAACACTTATTGGGAATTTGAAAAAAATATAAAAAGCAAACTTAGTTTTATAACTTATGCACCTATTGTGTTTATATCAGCTAAAACGGGTAAAAGAGTAAATAAGTTATTGGAATTGATAAAAGTGGTCAATAATAATTATAATCTAAGGATAAGTACTGGAGTTTTAAATGATATAATCAATGAAGCAGTTATTTTAAATCAACCGCCTTCTGATAAAGGAGTAAGACTTAAAATATATTATGGTACTCAAGTAGCTGTTAGACCGCCTAAATTTTTAATATTTATAAATAAAAAAGAGCTTATGCATTTTTCTTATCAGAGATATTTAGAAAATCAAATAAGACAATATTTTGGATTTGAAGGAGTACCAATTCAATTTGAGTTTAGGGAAAAGGGTGATTAAGTTGAATAAATCATTCATAGTTGCTTTAATATCTTATTTTATTGGAAATTTTTCATCAGCTTATATTTTGGGTAAGGCATTTCAAAAAAAAGATATAAGAAATTATGGCAGCGGAAATGCTGGTGCTACCAATGCGTTAAGAGTTTTTGGGAAAAAATTAGGAGGCATAACTTTTATTCTTGATGTTTTAAAAGGCATAATAGCGGTGTATATTGGAGAAAGGATTATGGGATATAATGGAAAGTTAATAGCTAGTATATTTGTTGTATTGGGACATGATTGGCCTGTATTTTTAAAATTTAAAGGAGGAAAAGGGGTGGCTACTTCTCTAGGTGTTATATTTTTATTACACTATCCTACAGCTATTATTTGTACTGCAATAGGTATAGCAATTATAATTATTACTAGATATGTTTCATTAGGTTCCATCATAGCTGCAGGATTAGTGCCTATAGTAGGTTCTATAGTAAATAGACCTTTTAATAAAAATTTTTTTATAACCACGTTTATACTGGCTATTTTAGTAATATCTAGGCATAAAGATAATATAAATAGGTTAGTAAAAGGAGAAGAGTTTAAACTTGGAGAAAAGGTATAAATAAGAGGTGAAAATTAGTATGCAAAATGTAAATATTGGTGTTATTGGAGGAGGAAGTTGGGGTACTGCTTTAGCAATTTTATTGTTAAACAATGGACATAATGTTGATATTTGGATGAGAGATAGTTTGCAAATACAGCATGTTAATGAGTTCCATGAAAACAAAAAATATTTGCCAGGAATAACCATTCCTTCTAATTTAAAATTAACCAATGATATATCAAAAGTAATACATGATAAGCAAGTAATAGTATTAGCTATTCCTTCTCATGGTGTAAGGCAAATTTTAAATGATGCAAAAAATATTGTTGATAAAGATCAAGTAATAGTTAATGTAGCAAAGGGAATAGAAAATAATACATTACTTAGAATTTCTCAGATAGTGGAAGAAATACTTCCACATAATCCTTATGCAGTATTATCTGGACCTTCTCATGCGGAAGAAGTGGCTAGGAATATACCTACTGCTGTAGTTTCAGCATCTAAAGATAAAGAAGTGGCAGAATATGTTCAGGATATATTTATGTCTTCTTATTTTAGAGTGTATACTAATTTAGATGTAGTAGGAGTAGAATTAGGAGGATCTTTAAAAAATGTAATAGCATTAGGAGCAGGTATTTCTGACGGTTTAGGATATGGTGATAATACTAAAGCAGCATTGATGACTCGTGGGATAATTGAAATGGCAAGGCTTGGTAAAAAAATGGGTGCTAATAGTGCAACTTTTTCAGGTCTTTCTGGAATTGGTGATTTAATTGTTACTTGTACTAGCATGCATAGTAGAAATAGGAAAGCTGGAATATTAATTGGGCAAGGTAAATCTTTAGAAGAAGCTATCAACTCTGTCGGCATGGTAGTAGAAGGAATAAAAACTGCTAAATCTGCTTACGAATTAGCTAAAAGAGAACAAGTAGTTATGCCCATTACTGAAGAAATATATGAGGTGCTTTATGAGGGTAAAGATGTAAAAAATTCTGTTAATAATTTGATGCTTAGAGATAAAAAACCTGAAATGGAAGAAATTATAAGAGAGTAAATAATAAATAATAATGTTTATAGCCTGCTAATGTTAGCAGGTTTTTTTAATCCTTATCATAAAATAGAACTTGCTACATATATATTATATATAATGATATATAATTTGAATAAGGAGGGAAGACATGGATAAGTTTGACATATATAAAGATATAGCCGAGAGGACGGAAGGGGATATATATGCTGGAGTAGTAGGTCCGGTTAGAACTGGCAAATCAACTTTTATAAAGAGATTTATGGAGTTATTGGTGCTTCCTAATATTGAAAACAAGTATAAAAAAGAAAGAGCTATAGACGAATTACCTTTAAGCGGAGCAGGAAGAACTATTATGACTACTGAACCTAAATTTGTGCCTAATGAAGCAGTTGAACTAGTACTAAGGGATAATGTTAAATTTAAAGTAAGAATGGTAGATTGTGTGGGATATCTAGTTGAAGGAGCATTAGGACATATAGAAGATGAAGTGCCTAGAATGGTTACAACTCCTTGGTATGAAAAAGAAATTCCTTTTGAAGAAGCTGCAGAAATTGGTACAAGAAAGGTGATTGCTGATCATTCAACTATAGGAATAGTTGTGACTACTGATGGTTCGATTACAGATATAGATAGGTCCAATTATATAAAAGCAGAAGAAAGAGTTATATCAGAATTAAAAGAGCTGGAGAAGCCTTTTGTTATAGTATTAAATAGTAAGCATCCGAACTTAGATAGTACGTTAGCTTTAAAAGAAAGTTTAGAAGAAAAATATGGAGTATCAGTATTAGCAATTGATTGTCTAAAAATGGATATAGAAGATATAGAAGAAGTTTTCGAAAAATTGTTATTTGAATTTCCGGTTAAAGAAATTACTATTAATTTACCAGGATGGGTTGAAGGATTGCCTAGGGAACATTGGATAAAAATAAGTATAATAGATTCTATTAAGGAATCCATTAAGACATTGCAAAAACTAAATGAAGTAGAATATTCATTGGAGACTTTAAATCAATTGGATATTATTGAGAAGATAAATATAGAAGAGATAAATTTAGGAAAAGGGGTAGTAAATGTAGAATTAATAATAGATAATGAGCTTTTATATCAAGCGTTGGAGGAGATGACTGGATACAAGCTTGAAGGTGATTACCAAATACTTGCACTGATAAATAAGTTAGCAGAAACTAAAAAAGAATACGATAGGATAGAGAAAGCATTGAATGAAGCAAATGAGATTGGGTACGGTTTAGTTAGTCCAAGGCTAGAGGATTTGGAATTAGCAGAGCCTGAAATATATAGACAAGGTAATAGATTTGGAGTAAAACTTAAAGCAGAGGCTCCATCTCTTCATATATTAAAATGTAATATAACCACGGAAGTATCTCCATTAATAGGAACAGAAAAACAATCAGAAGAATTAGTTAGATATTTTTTAGATGAGTTTGAGGAAGATCCATCTAAAATATGGCAGTCTAATTTATTTGGAAAATCTTTATATGATTTAGTAAATGAGCAATTACAAGGAAAGCTAAATTCAATGCCAGAAGATGCTAGACAAAAAATGAGGAGAGCATTAGAAAGAATTATAAATGATGGTAGCGGTGGTTTAATATGCATTATAATTTAATGTTTTATAAGTATTAAAATGGGGTAGAAACTTTTGTTTCCACCCCATTTTTACATGGTCGGGATGACTGGATTTGAACCAGCGACCCCAAGTCCCCCAGACTTGTGCCCTACCTGACTGGGCTACATCCCGAATTAGTAAATATTATTATATATCAAAATATTAATTTTGTAAAGTAGTTTAATCAATAAGTTAATTATGGTATACTTAATATACATAAAATATTAGTTGGAGGTAGGTTTTACTTTGCTTAAACATATACAAAAATTGTTAATTATAATATTTGTCATTAATGTAATAGGTTATGTATTATCTGTACTAAAAGAAAAAATTTATTTAAAAAATAATATTATAGTTATAAACAAAAAATCTGTAACTCAAAAACACTTAGAAAAAGCAGATATGAAGGAATTTATATTGGATGGAGCTCGGGTTAAATCAGGGGATGAAGTAAGAATTATTACTGTTGCAAAGGAAAAAATTGATGGAATAATGATTGGAGCAATTAAAAAAGAAAGGTCTATTTTAATGGTAACTCATGATGATGAAATAAAGAAATTAAACATAGATAATATATTGAAATTTAAAATAATAAGCAAGTACGGTAAGTTTTTTAAAATTTAAATTTTTTACTCTTCATAGAAGGAATACACTGATCAATGTAGAAATTATATAGTATACTATTTAGTAAGGATGATTTTTATGTCACTAAAAGAACGTGAAGAGAAAAGAAAAAAACAAAAGAAAAGGGGAAATATAGGGAGGCTTTTTCTAGTATCTTTTATATTTATATACTTATTTTTTAGAAGTATTCCATCTTTATTTGGGGTTACCTCAAAATCTATATTTCCAGAATCAACTATTATAGAGGACAAAATTGAAACCAAAGGAATTATAATAAAAAAAGAAAATGTATATTATGCTGATGGAAATGGAACATTAGAATTATATGTTGACGAAGGAGAAAGAGTACCATCAGGTATTAAAATAGCACAGCTTAGTATGTTAGATGAAACTTCTACATTAAAACAAGAGCTAAATGAATTAAATAAGAAAATTGATATATTGACTAAAACTGAAAAAGATAATGAAATAATTAAAATAGATGAAAATAAAGTTCAAGAGGGTTTAGATGAAACAATAAGAGCCATTCAAAATTCAATTGCAGACAAGAACTATGAGAAAGTTGAAGTATTAAAAGGAAAATTGTCTTTATACTATGGGAAACAAAGGGAAATATCAGGAGAAGATACTTTGATTAGTTATAGTGTTGAAAGTTTAGAGAAAAGCAGAGATGAGTTACTTCAACAGATTACAAGTAATACAATTGATTATTATTCTAAGCAATCAGGAATAGTATCTTATATTATTGATGAATTTGAGGATATATATTCGTTTAATAATAAAGAAAAATACACATATTCAGATTTTAAGGAAGCTTCAAATAAACAAAATTCAAATGAGAAGCCCAAGGATGTAGAGTATGGAAAGCCTATTTTTAAAATTATTGATAATTTAGAATGGTATATGATAATAAAAATTGATAATATGAAAGATGTATCAAATTATGAAGTAGGAAAATATATTACTATTACTTCAGATAAAAATAATAAGGAAATAAAAGGTATAATAAAAAATATAAATAAAGATGGAAATAAAGGGACAATCCTTTGTAAATTTAATACTGATTTTTATGATTATTATGATAAGAGGTTTATAGATGTAAGTATAATAAAATATAAACATGAGGCATATAAATTACCCATTAAATGTGTGGTTGAAAAAGATGGTATAAAAGGAGTTTATACTAAGGATATTAGTGGTATAATTAAATTTAAACCAATAGAAATTTTAGCTGAAGATGACAAATTTGTTTATGTAAGTAATGGGGATAAAAACAATAAAATAAAATTAAAAGGAAGTGATAAATTAGTTAAAACTATATCCATATTTGATGAAATTTTATTAAATACTAAAAATGTCAAAGACGGAAGTATAATTGAATGACCTCAAGGGGGGAATGGATATTACTGTTAAGGATAATTTATTAATGATAAAACAAAATATAAATAGAGCTTTACAAAAATCAGGAAGGACAGATGATGATGTAGATATAATTGCAGTTACTAAAACTGTTGGAATTGAACAAATAAATGAAGCAATTAATGCTGGGCTATACAAAATTGGTGAAAATAGAGTTCAAGAATTAATAAAAAAGTACGATATTATAGGTGAGAAAGTAGAATATCATATGATAGGTCATTTACAAACCAACAAAGTAAAGTATATAATCGATAAGGTATCTTTAATTCATTCCTTAGATAGATTATCTCTTGCAGGGGAATTGGACAAAAGGGCAAAAAAAAGCAATTTAAACATAAGTACACTTATTCAAGTTAATGTAGCTGAGGAAAAGAGTAAATATGGTCTTAGAGTTAATCAAGTTATTCCTTTTATTGAAGAGATATCTAAATATGAGAATATTAAAGTAAAAGGTCTTATGACAATAGCTCCTTTTGTAGAGGATCCAGAAGAAGTGAGGTGGGTTTTTAGAGATTTACGCAGATTAAGTGAAATGATTAAGGATAGAAATTATGAAAATGTTAAAATGGATATACTTTCTATGGGAATGACCAATGACTATGAAGTTGCCATAGAAGAAGGTTCCAATATGATAAGAATTGGGACAGGATTATTTGGAAAAAGAAATTATTAGGAGGGAATTATATGGCAGGTTTAATGGATAAATTTAAATATTTTATAGGAATTGATGATTTAGACATAGATGAAGATTATAACGAAGATGAATTATATGACGAATTATATGATGAATTAGAAGAACCGCCCATTACTGCAAAAACTAAAAAGATGAATAATAAAGTAGTGAATATTCATACAGCGGGAAATATGAAAATAGTTGTGCATGAACCTTTAACTTATGAAGATGCACCTAAAATAATTGATGATTTAAAAGTAAGAAAAACTGTAGTAGTTAATTTGGAAGAGTTAGAGCCTGGAATAAAAAGACAGATATTTGATTTTATTAGTGGAGGATTGTATTCGTTAGATGGAAAGATGCAAAAAGTTAGTAAGGATATATTTATTTTAGCTCCTAGCAATGTAGAATTGGATGGTAATATAAGAGATGAATTAAAAAATAGAGGCGTTTTTCACTGGTAAATAATATAGATAGATAAGGAGTAATTAGATGTTTACATTATATAGAGCAATTAGTATTTTATTTGATATTATTGAATTATTAATAGTTATAAGAATAATATTCTCTTTTTTAAGAATAGGTTATTATAATCCAATAGGACGATTTATATATGAGATGACAGAACCAATATTAGCTCCAATAAGGGAACTTATTTATAAGTTAGGAATAGATACAGGAATGTTTGATTTTTCTCCTTTAATTGCAGTATTACTATTAAGAGTCATATTAAGTATTTTAAGAGCAATACTTATTTAAAGATGGTGATTTGTTTGAATTTAGATAAGGACAAGCTTGTATCTCACATAAAAGACAAAAATCAGATAATGAACATGTGTAGGATATTGGATAAAATTGAAATAGTTATGAATACTCATAAAATACAATCTACAGATTTTTATGATCCCTATGAAAGAAGACTTGCTCAGTCTATTTTGAATCATTTTCAAGAAATAACTTATTGTGAGTTAGGAGGGTTGGAGGAAGCAGAGAGAAAGGTTTTTGTTATATATCCAGATTACTATCAATTTAAACAAGAAGATATACCTATATGTGGATTTATGATATATGATTATGTTGGGAGATATTCCCATAGAGATTTTCTAGGAAGTATACTTAGTTTAGGAATAAATAGAGAAAAAGTAGGGGATATATTAATACATAAGAACTATACTCAAATCATAGTTAAAAATGAAATATCAGATTATATATTTATTTCACTAGAAAGAATTGGAAATGAAAAAATTAAAGTAATGCAAATTCCTTTAACAGATATAAAAAAAGGGAATGTGAATTACAAAGAAATTTATATTACAGTTTCTTCTTTGAGATTGGATGCACTAATAAGTGGTAGTTGGAATTTGTCTAGACAAGACAGTCAAAAACTAATTAAAAGAAATAATGTAAAAGTAAACTGGGAACCTATAGATAAAGTTTATAGAGAAGTTTCAAAAGGGGATATAGTTTCAGTAAAAGGGTATGGAAGATTTATATTAGATTCCATAAAAGGATTTAGTAGAAAGGGAAGAATAAGAATAAAAATTAGACTATTAATATAATTGGAGTGAATGCGATGATTACACCCCTTGACATTCAAAACAAGGAATTTAACAGATCATTTAGAGGTTATAAGGAATCAGAAGTAGATCAATTTTTGGATGAGATTATAGATGATTATGAAAGATTATATAGAGAAAATATAGAGCTTAAAGATAAAATACTTGTATTAAATGAACAAATAAAACAGTATAATAATTTAGAAGAGACATTAAAAGAAACTTTGATTGTAGCACAGAGTACTGCTGATGAAGTAATAAGTGCAGCAAGAGAAAAGGCAGAGATTATTATTGAAGATGCGGAAAGAACTTGTAAAAAATTAATTGATGATGCTAATGAAGAAGTAATAAATATTAGAAAAGAATATGATTATTTAATGAAAGAGATATTTATATTCAAAACTCGTTACAAATCTTTTATAGAGGCTCAATTAATGACATTGGATGAATTTTATTCTAAAATTGAGAAAAAAGATGTAAATATGAAGGAACTTACTCATGAAAATGATAATAAAATAGAAGATGCGAAAGAAGAAGAAAAAATAACAGATGAAGCAGAAGTAGAAGTAGAAGTAGAAGAAAGCAATATGGATGAAAATCTTGATGACTTGGGGGCTTAGCCCTCAATTTTGTTATGTTGACAAACATATAAATTTGTAATTACAATATATATTGTATATTATACTATAAGAAATATAAGAAAGTTTTGAGGAAATGGATTTGGATAATTGGAGGAATGTTTATGATAAAAGATATAAATATAGATGAAGAATCAATTTTTAATCAGAGACAGTTTATTATTATTGCTGGACCTTGTGCAATTGAAAGTTATGAACAAATGCAATGTATAGGTAAATTTTTAAAAAAGTTAGGAATTAAATATTTACGTGGTGGTGCTTTTAAACCTAGAACAGATCCAAATTCTTTTCAAGGATTGGGCATGGAAGGGTTAAAGATATTAAGAGATATAAAAACTGTTTATGAATTCAAAGTGGTTTCTGAAATAGTTGACCCTAGAGATATTGATTTAACTTATGATTATATTGATATATACCAAATTGGTTCAAGGAATATGCAAAATTATTCCTTACTAAAGGAAGTTGGACGGACAAATAAGCCTGTATTATTAAAACGGGGTATGAGTGCTACTATAGAAGAATGGATTAAAGCATCGGAATATATAGCATTAGAGGGAAATAAAAATATAATATTATGTGAAAGAGGTATAAGAACCTTTGAAAATTATACTAGGAATACTTTAGATTTAATGAGTGTTCCTATTTTAAAAAGCCTTACAAAATATCCGGTAATTGTAGATCCAAGTCATGGTACAGGAAGAAGGGAATTAATTTTGCCAGCATCGAAAGCAGCACTTATATTAGGTGCAGATGGAATTATTGTAGAGGTTCATCCAAAACCAGAAGAAGCTTTATCTGATGGATTCCAATCGTTAAATTTTGAAGAATTTGAAAATCTAGTGGTAGAGATGAATCGCTTGGAAAACCTCGTATATAGTGAAGAATAGATAATCCTTATTGTTCTTATAATATAAATTTGTTGATACTATTATTGACATATTAATAATTAAAAAAGGTTAAAATAAAAAATGCTCTAAAATCATATTTATTAGAGCGTTTTTTATTGTTAAAAAACTTATCTTTATTGTAATAATTTCAATTATCATTTAAAATATTATTATAATTAAATAATAGAAGGAGGATATAAATTTGTGGTATTTAATTACAATATTAGTTATAGTATTAGATCAAATTACAAAGTACCTAGCTGTAAAATATTTGAAAGGTAAGAGCTCTTTTGTGATTATAGAAGATTTTTTACAATTATATTATGTTGAAAATTATGGAGCAGCGTTTGGTATACTACAAAATAGAAAGATTTTTTTCATTATAGTTACTTCTATAGTCATTATAAGTATTGTATTTTTCTTGTGTAAAAACCCTTATAATTTGAGCAAAATTATGCAAATAGCATTGTCTATGTTATTGGGAGGATCAATAGGTAATTTGATCGATAGGATTAGATTAGGTTATGTGGTGGATTTTATTAGCATTAGAATTGGTAAAGGATACGATTTTCCTGTTTTTAATATAGCGGATACGTTTATAGTTATAGGAACTTTTTTAATAGTTATAATGGTGTTGTTGGATAGGTATGAAGCGTAAGGAGGCTTTAATGGAAATATATGTAGACAAGGATTATAATGAAAGAATAGATTATTATCTTTCAAAAAAGATACCTGATGTTTCAAGGTCTTATATACAAAAGATGATTAAAAAAGGATTGATTTTAGTTAATGGAAAACAAGTAAAACCTAGTTATTTAATCAATAAGGAAGATCATATACACATAGAAATTACTAAGCCTGAAAAGTTAGAACTTATACCAGAGGATATTCCTATTGATATAATATATGAAGATAGGGATCTATTAGTAGTTAATAAACCTAAAGGCATGGTGGTGCACCCTGCTCCAGGAAATCCAAGAGGAACATTAGTAAATGCACTTTTATATCATGTATCAAATCTTTCATCTATTAATGGGGATTTAAGACCTGGAATCGTACATAGACTGGACAAGGATACTACAGGTTTATTAATGGTGGCTAAAAATGATTATTCTCATATGATATTGACAAAACAATTAAAAAAGCATAAGGTTAAGAGAATATATACAGGTCTAGTACATGGTGAACTATTTAAAAAAGAAGGAGTAATAAATGCACCTATAGGCAGACATCCAGTTAATAGAAAAAGAATGGCTGTTGTTAATGAAAATGGGAAGGAAGCTATAACTTATTATCGTGTTTTAAATATTTTTAAAGGATATACATTGGTAGAAGTTTCATTAGAAACTGGTAGAATGCATCAGATACGAGTTCATATGGCTTATATTAATCATCCAATTGTGGGAGATCCTATATATACTAATAGAAAGAATGAATTTGGGATAAAATCTCAATTACTTCATGCTAGTAGATTAGGGTTTTATCATCCAAGAACTAATGAGTATATGGAGTTTGAGGCTAAATTACCTGAAGAGTTTAATAGAGTTATACAAATATTAGAAAAGAGAAATAGGTAGGTGATACAAATGAAAACCAAAGCAATAATATTAGATGAAAAGTCTATACAACGGGCTACCACAAGGATAGCTAATGAAATTATTGAAAGAAATAAAGGTGTTGATGATTTAATTTTAGTGGGAATAAAGACTAGGGGAGTGCCTTTTGCTTATCGATTGTCAGATAAAATTAGCCAAATTGAAGGGAAAGATGTACCAGTATTAACCTTAGACATCACGTTGTACAGAGATGATTTAACAGAGATTCAAGAAGACCCTATAGTTAAAAAAGCAAATGCAAATATAGATATTAATGATAAAATAATAGTATTAGTTGATGATGTAATATTTACAGGTAGAACCGTTAGAGCTGCTCTTGATGCTCTTGTTGATATGGGAAGGGCACGAAAGGTGCAATTAGCAGTTTTAATTGATAGAGGACATAGAGAATTACCTATTAGACCTGATTACGTTGGTAAGAATGTTCCAACCTCGAGAAAAGAAATTGTAAGTGTGAAATTTAAAGAAATTGATAAAATAGATCAAGTTATAATAAAAGAAAAAAGGTAAGAGGCTTAATCCTCTACCTTTTTTAGTTTTTGAACTTTGCTATATTCAGGAGTAACAAATACTGTATTAAAATTTTCATATATGACCATGCCTGTTTTAGCATTTTTAGGTTTTCTTACATTTTTCTTTTCTGTATAATCCACAGCAACATTGTTGGAATGTCTAGCTTTACTGTAGTATGCTGCTAATAATGCAGCTTCTTCTAAAGTAGTATTAGAAATTGATTTTCTATCCTTTTTTATTATAACATGACTACCTGGTGTTTTTTGAGCATGAAGCCATATATCATCTTTATTAGCCATTTTCAAAGTTAAATATTCATTTTGCCTGTTGTTTTTGCCTACATATATATGAAAACCATCTGAAGATATATAGTGATGAGGTTTTGATTTAATATTATCATTTTTTTTATTTTGCTTTTTTTTATGAGGATTTAAATAGCCTTCTTTTATCAATTCTTCTTTTATTTCCTCTAGTTCTATTATTTCAGTACAATTATCTATGCTGTTTAACACATTTTCCAAATATTCTATTTCCTCTTCAGTATTAGGAATTTCTTTTAATAATAATGTATGAGCATTTTTAAGTTTTGAATACTTTTTATAATACCTTTGTGCATTTTCAGCAGGAGAATATTTAGGGTTTAATGGGATATTTATCAATTCCATACCTTCACTATAAAAGTTTTCTAAGGTTACTTGTTTAGCTCTTTCTTCTATTTTGTGTACATTTGCTAATATTAAATCTCCATAGATTTTATATTTTTCTCGTTCTTTAGATTTTAATAGTTCTTCCTTCTGTTTAGATAATTTATTTAAAGAACGTTCTAATTTATTTTCGATGGATTTTCTTATAGAATTAGATTTTTGTTTAATTCTATCTATTGTATCATTTACTAAATAGAATTTATCTAATACCTTGCTAATAGAATCTAAATATTCTTTTTTATAATTACCAAATTGTTTTATATCTAAAGCATGAAAGGCTTTGTAACCAGATTTTATAGGGTCATGTATTAGTACTGGAGTATATTTCTCTTCTTTTACTTTAGTTATCATAGACATAAATGTATTTAATAATATTTCTTTTTCTTGTGCGGTTAAACTGCCAACAGGTCTATCTATATCTATATTAGCATTAAAACATATTTCTCTACTTATTAAGGGGCTTAAGCCCATATAATTCGTATAGAAAAACTTATATATATAAGTTTTAGGTTTAACTTGAACTATTAAATTATAAAAGTCTTCTCTATTTGAATTTAATGGGTCTATTTTGTTTTGTAAAGGTGGAAGTTGATATTTTAATCCTGGCAAAACTTGTCTTACTCGACTTACATTTTCAGGGACTCTTTTTATAGAGTCTACTATGCTTAGATTGTCCTTTTCTATAAGGATAATGTTGCTGTGTTTACCCATTATTTCAATTATTAGTCTTTTAGGTTTAGATACGCCTAATTCATCAATGGAACTAATGTCTATAAATATTATTCTGTCCATATGAAATTGTTCTATGTTTAATATTATTCCCCCAGATAAATGTTTTCTAAGGAGCATACAGAACATAGGTGGATTTGGGGGATTTGTCTTTGCTTGATTGGTTAAATGAATTCTAGGATTATTGCTACTAGAAGATATTATAAGCTTATGATTTTTCCCATTATTGTATATATTCAACAATATTTCATCTTTTTCAGGTTGATATATTTTGTCTATTCTACCACCTAATATTTTATCATTTAATTCTTTTACAATAGCTCTTGTGACTATACCATCTAATGACATATACATTCCTCCATTTTTTGATTCATTATAAAATTCAAATTTGGAATTTTCATGATTAAATTTGTTTAGTTCCTTAAATGTTTTATTTTTTTATATTTATTTTCTACAACTATATAATATCATATTGCATATATGTTATTAACTATTTTATGTATGAAATAATTATATTTTTTATTTTTTTAATTAAATTAATACTATCATTCTATATATAACGGAGTAAACTTTCCACTTATTCTGTAAATATTAAAAAAATGTAACAAATTATAGACTATTTTATTAATTAATTGTATAATTCATATTCATAGATATGAATTTGTAATATTCAAGTTTTTATTGACAGGGATAAATAATTTGATATGATATTCTATGATGGGAAGGGGATATAAATGATAAAAAGCATGACTGGTTTTGGCAGAGGAGAGTCTTCTGATGAAATTCACAATTTTAACGTGGAAATTAGAAGTGTAAATCATAGATATAACGATATTGTATTAAAGATGCCAAAGCATATAAATTATTTAGAAGAAAAAGTTAAGGAATGTATTAAAAATAAAATTAGTCGAGGCAGAATAGAAGTATATATAAATTTGGAATACATAGATGATTCAGCAATAGAAGTAAAAGTGGATTTGCTGTTGGCAAAAGCTTATAAAAATGCCTTAGATGATTTGATAGATAAATTGGGCATGTTAGATGATGTAAAACTATCTCATATACTAAATTTTTCAGATATAGTAAAAACTGAAAGGAAAGAGTTAGATGAAGATAAGACTTGGGCGTGTTTAAATTTAGCAGTGGAAGAAGCATTAAATAATTTGATAAACATGAGAATAAAAGAAGGATTAATATTAAAATCTGATTTGGAAACTCAACTTGATGTTATGTATGATATAATAGAAAAGATAGAAGAAAGATCTCCTTTAGTGGTCAAAGATTATAAGAAAAAGTTGGAACTAAGGATAAAGGAAATTTTAAATGTAGATTATATAGATGAAGAAAGACTTGCTTATGAGGTAGCTTTTTTTGCCGATAAAAGTGATATAAATGAAGAGGTTATTAGACTAAAATCTCATATAAAGCAATTTAAGGAAAGTTTAGAGGATGAAGAACCTGTAGGCAGAAAGTTAGATTTTTTAATACAGGAGATGAATAGAGAAATTAATACCATAGGTTCTAAAGCTAATGATTTGGTGATTTCTAATTGTGTGGTAGCCATAAAAAGTCAATTAGAGAAGATAAGAGAACAAGTACAGAATATAGAATAAATGGAGGGATTATATGTCAATACAATTAATTAATATTGGATTTGGTAATATTGTATCAGCGAATAGAATTATTGCAATTGTAAGCCCTGATTCTGCTCCTATTAAAAGAGTTATACAAGAAGCAAGGGATAAGGGGATATTGATAGATGCTACCTGTGGTAGAAGGACTAGAGCAGTAATAGTAACTGATAGTGATCATATAATACTATCAGCGGTACAGCCAGAAACAGTAGCTCAAAGATTAAATGGGAAATCCATTGATAAGATAAATTTAGATTAGGAGATGAGAATTATGTCTAAGGGATTTTTAGTGGTAATATCAGGACCTTCTGGCTGTGGTAAAGGAACTATATGCAAAGAATTATTGAAGCAAAATGATAATTTAATATTTTCAGTATCAGCAACTACTAGAAAACCTAGAATAGGGGAGGTAGATGGGAAAAATTATTTTTTTATAGATGATAAAAAATTTGATGATATGGTGAAGAATGGAGAGTTTTTAGAACATGCCTATGTTCATAGTAACCGTTATGGTACTCCTAAAAAATTTGTGTTGGATAATATAGAAAGAGGAAAAATAGTTTTACTAGAGATAGATGTTCAAGGAGCATTGCAGGTTAAAAGGGTTTATCCTGAAGGGGTGTTTATATTTTTATTGCCTCCTTCTATGGAAGAATTAAAAAATAGAATAGTTAAAAGAGGAACAGAAACAAAAGAAGATATAGATTTAAGGCTTAAAAATGCACTTGAAGAGTTGAAGTTTGTTGATGAATATGACTATTTAGTTATTAATGATAAAGTAGATAATGCAGTAAAAAAAATAGAAGCTATAATATCAGCTGAACAATTAAAGGTAAAGAGGCATAAGGATATTCTTAAAAAGATAAACATACAGGAGGGATAACATGTATAATCCATCTTTTAATGAGCTTTCAAAGCTTGGCGATAGTAGATATACATTGGTAATGTTAGCAGCTAAGAGGGCAAGAGAAATAGTAGATGGTGCAAAACCTCTTATTGAAACAGAGTCTACTAAGCCTATAAGTATTGCTATTGAAGAAATGTTGCAAGAAAAAATAAAATATAGAAGACCTGAAATTAAGGGGTATAAGTAGGTGAAAAAAATGCTTAAAGATAAACATATTATAGTGGGAGTAACAGGAGGTATTGCAGCTTATAAAGTTGCCGATGTAGTTAGCAGATTAAAAAAACAAGAAGCAAATGTAGAAGTTATAATGACCAGAAATGCAACAAAGTTTATATCTCCTTTAACTTTTCAGACTTTATCATCAAATCCTGTATATATAGAGATGTTTAATGAACCTAAAAGCTATGATGTGGAACATATTTCTTTAGCAGAAAGAGCAGATATGTTTTTGATTGCACCAGCAACTGCAAATATCATCGGAAAGATTGCCAATGGTATAGCTGATGATCTTTTAACTACTACTATAATGGCAACTAAATCTAAAGTTGTATTCGCCCCAGCTATGAATACCAATATGTATATGAATCCTATAGTGCAAGAAAACATAAATTTTTTAAAAAAATTAGGATATGAATTTATTGATCCTGGCACAGGTTTACTAGCATGTCAAACCTATGGTATTGGTAGGATGGCTGAACCTAAAGAGATAGTAGAGTTTATAATAAATTATTTTAATAATAAACAATTAGTAGGTAAAAAGGTAGTAGTAACTGCTGGTCCAACTATGGAACCTATAGATCCTGTTAGATATATAACTAATCATTCTAGCGGGAAAATGGGGTATAATATAGCAAAGGAAGCTAGAGATAGGGGGGCAGATGTGGTATTAATAGCTGGTCCTACTAATATAGAGCCTCCAGCTGGTGTTGAGGTTGTAAGAGTTAATACTACTAGGGAAATGTTTGATGCGGTAGAAAAGCATTTTTCATCCTGTGATGTGTTGATAAAAGCTGCAGCACCTTTAGATTATAGACCTGAAAAAGTAATGAAGGAGAAGATAAAAAAGGATTCAGAAGGAATGGAAGAATTGAATATAAAGCTTGTTAGAAATCCAGATATAGTTTCTCATTTTGGTAAAATAAAAGGGGATAGAATAGTAGTTGGATTTGCTGCAGAAACCAACAATTTAATTCAATATGCAAAAGAGAAACTAATAAAAAAGAATTTAGATTTTATAGTAGCAAACGATATATCTAGAGAAGGTGCGGGTTTTAAATCTGATACAAATATAGTTTCTATAATAGATAAAGAAGGTAATATAGAGGATTATCCTATATTGGATAAAAATCAAGTTGCAAAAATTGTGTTGGATAAGGTATGTACTATGTTAAATATTAAAAGCTAGATATTTGGGTAATCTAGCTTTTAATATTTAAATTTAAAAGGGTTGATGGTATGAAAAAAAAGTATGCACAAGTTATAGTGGATAATAAAGCAACAAGTACTGATAAACTTTATACCTATATTATTAAATCTAGTATGCTTGATATGTTACAAGAAGGTATGAGGGTATTAGTTCCTTTTGGTAGAGGAAATAAAATTGTTAAGGGAATAGTTGTATCAATTGAAGAAGATTATGATAATAAATATAATTTAAAAAGTATCATAGATATTATAGATGATAAACCTTTAATACCTAAAGACTTAATTGAATTGAGTTTGTGGATGTCAAAAGAATATCTTTCTTCATATCTATCGGCTTTTCAAGTTGTATTGCCTCCAGGTAATTACAAGGAAGTTCAAACTATAGTTTCTATTAAGGATACATTTAAACTTAAACATTATAAACTTAATTCTTTAGAACAAAAAATTATAAATTTATTAAAAATTAAAGGTAATAATTTAAAATTGGAAACTATAAAAGAATATATTAAGAATTCTAATATTAATAGTGCTATAAAGGCTTTAGAAGATAAGGGATTAATTGAAACTACATTGGAAATTGAAAATTTAGTGGGGAAAAAGTATGAAAAATATGTTTCTTTAGAGAACAAATCCATCTCTTATGATGATATGGTAAATATAATAGGAACTAGATGTTATAAACAATTAGAAATAGCAAAATATTTATTATCATTGAAAGGAGAAGATATTTCTTTAAAGGAATTGATGAAAAAAACCAATAGTTCTTTATCTACAGTAAAAGCATTAGAAGATAAAGGTATAATAAATATTTATAATAAAGAAGTATATAGAACACCCATTAAAGGAAATATACCTAAATATAAAAGACAATTATTGACTCCGAAACAGAAAAAATGTGTAGATGAAATAATGAATAGTATTAAAGGTAAGAAAGAAGATAAAAAATTTTTAATTCATGGAGTAACAGGAAGTGGTAAGACCGAAATTTATCTTCATCTAGTAGAAGAAATGCTTAAATTTGGGAAGGAGAGTATAATATTAGTACCTGAAATAGCTTTAACTCCTCAAACTATTGAAAGATTTGTAGGGAGATTTGGAGATAATGTAGCAGTACTTCATAGTAAATTGTCCAATGGAGAAAGGTTTGATCAGTGGAGAAAAATAAAAGAAGGTAAAGTAAAAATAGCTGTAGGAGCACGTTCTGCTGTATTTGCACCTTTTAATAATTTAGGATTAATTGTAATAGATGAAGAGCATGAAAATACTTATAAATCCAGCATGAATCCTAAATACCATGCTATTGAAGTAGCAGAGAAGCGATGTGAACAGACAGGTGCTTGTTTAATATTAGGTTCTGCAACACCTTCTATTGAAAGTTATTATAAAGCAAAAAATGGTAAATTTAAATTATTATACTTAGATGAAAGAATAAATTCTTCTGAAATGCCTAAAGTAAATATAATAGACATGAGAGATGAACTTAATCGAGGCAACAAATCAATATTTAGCAAAGCACTATATAAAGCAATAGATAAAAATCTAAGGGATAATAAACAAACTATTTTGTTTTTAAATAGAAGAGGTTATTCTACTTTTGTTTCTTGCAGACAATGTGGATATGTAGTAAAATGTAATTCATGTGATATAGCTATGACTTATCATATGAAGGACAATAAATTAAAATGTCATTATTGTGGATTAGCTATTAATCCACCTAATATATGCCCTGTATGTAATAGTAAATATATCAAATATTTTGGAATTGGTACAGAAAAAGTAGAAAACTATACAAAAAAAATGTTTCCAAATGCAGTAGTTAAAAGGATGGATATGGATACTACTACTAAAAAAGGAAGTTATGAATCTATACTTAAGGATATGCAAAATAAAAAAATTGATATATTGATTGGAACACAAATGGTGGCAAAGGGTTTAGATTTTGAAAATGTAACTTTAGTAGGAATAATAGCAGCAGATACTAGCTTAAATTTGCCAGATTTTAGAGGACCTGAGAGGACATTTCAGTTGATAACTCAAGTAGCCGGTAGAGCTGGTAGAGGTGATTATGAAGGTAAAGTCATAGTTCAAACATATACTCCTGAACATTATAGTATTCAATGTGCTAAAGAACATGATTATATATCTTTTTACAATAAAGAAATACTGCTGAGGGAAGAGTTTAAATATCCACCTTTTGTTAACATAATATCTATAATAATATATGGAGAAGATCAAAAGCTGGTAATGAATAGATCAAAAGAAGTTTATAAACATTTATTAAATGAAGCATTTGATATAAATTATAAGGATTTTAAAAAGAATATAATAGGTCCTTATCCTGCACCATTAGAGAAGATAAAGAAAAATTATAGATATCAAATTTTGATTAAATGTAAAGATGATGAATTGGAAGATTTAAAAAGAATTGTAGAATGGGTATGCATACTAAATAAATATAAATTGGATTATCAAGGAATTAAATTTAATATAGACATTAACCCTAATTCTATTATGTAGGAGGTATATATATGGCAATAAGACAAATTAGATATTATGGTGATCCACTATTAAGAAAGGTATCACGAAAAATAACTAAAATAGATGATAGAATAAAAATATTATTAGAAGATATGTTAGATACTATGTATAAAGAGGAAGGAGTTGGATTAGCTGCGCCTCAAGTAGGAGTTTTAAGAAGAGCTATTGTAATAGATATAGGGGATGGGCCTTTAAAATTAATAAATCCTGAGATAATATATGAAGAAGGCGAAGATATAGATGTTGAAGGATGTTTAAGTGTTCCAAATAAAGTTGGAAAAGTAAAAAGACCTGAAAAAGTTAAAGTAAAATATTTAGATATATCAGGGGAAGAAAATATAATTGAAGGGATTGGGTTGTTAGCAAAAGTTCTTTGTCATGAAATTGACCATCTTGATGGGATATTATTTATTGATAAGATGATAGAGGAAGTTGTAGCTGAAAATGAGGAATAGGAGGTGATATATTGGATATAGTATTTATGGGTTCACCAGAATTTGCAGTTCCTACTTTGGAATCCTTGTATAATGAAGGGCATAATATTTTATTAGTGGTAACGCAAAAAGATAGACCAAAAGGAAGAGGCAAAAAGCTATTGCCTACACCTGTTAAAGAAAAAGCTTTAGAATTAAATTTAGATATTTATCAACCAGAACATATTAATTCTGATGAATCAATTAATAAAATAAAAGCATTAAACCCAGATTGTATTGTAGTTACTGCATATGGACAAATATTGAAGAAAGATATATTAGATATTCCTAAATATGGATGTATAAATGTTCATGCATCTCTTCTTCCTAAATATAGAGGGGCAGCACCTATTAATTGGGCTATTATTAAAGGCGAAAAGGAGACAGGGGTTACGATAATGGAAATGGATGAAGGTTTGGATACAGGAGATATATTAAAAGCTAGAGCTATACCTATTGAAGAATGTGATGATTCTCAAACTATCCACGATAAGCTTTCTGTATTAGGTGGGCAACTTATTATAGAAACTTTAGAAGATTTAAAAAATGATAAAATAGTAAAGATACCACAAGATGACAGTTTAGCAACCTATGCACCTATGTTATCTAAAAAAATTGGTAAAATTGATTGGAATGATAATGGTGAAAAAATTATCAATTTGATAAGAGGTTTAAAACCCTGGCCTTCTGCATATACAATATATAAAGGTAAAAATGTAAAAATTCATAAGGCTAAAAAAATTGAAAAATTTTCGGATGCAGATAATGGAGTTGTTGTGAAGGTTTCAGATGAAGGAATATTTGTAAATTGTTCAGACAGTTGTATAGTTATTGAAGTTTTACAGTTTCCAGGAAAAAGGAAACTTCATGTTTCAGAATATTTGAAAGGGAATGAATTTGATGTTAATATAAGATTAAATTAAATTAGAGAGGAGAGCTTATTATGTATAATAATTGGATGTTATTTCTTTTCCCAGCATTACTATTTGCTACTTATGCACAGATTAAAGTTTCTGCTTCTTTTAATAAGTATCTAATGGTAGCTAATCGTTCAGGATATACAGGTAAAGAAGTGGCTAGAATGATATTAGATAGAAATGGATTATATGATGTTAGAATAGAGTCTGTAGGAGGGCAATTAACTGACCATTATGATCCTAGAACTAAGGTAATTAGACTATCTAGGGATGTATATAATGGGGATTCTATAGCAGCTGTATCTATTGCTGCTCATGAAACAGGACATGCGATACAGCATAGTGAAGGGTATTTTCCGTTAATTTTAAGAAACAATATAGCACCTATAGTAGGTTTAAGCTCAAGATTTGTTTGGATATTTATTTTACTTGGACTTTTAATTGAACCTTTTTTATTTGAAGTAGGTGTAATGTTATATTTAGCTATAGTGTTATTTCAAGTAATTACATTACCTGTTGAATATAATGCTAGTAAAAGAGCATTATATCAATTAGAAGATAATGGAATAATTTTGAATGAAGAGAGAAGTGCTGCTAAAGAAGTTCTAAGTGCTGCAGCTTTAACTTATGTAGCAGCTACTTTAGTAGCTATTGGTCAATTGCTGCGTTTATTGAGTATGTCAAATAGAAGAAGAGACTAAAATTATTTTGCCTGGGAAATTCCAGGCAAAATAATTTTATAGGAGGAATTGAAATTGAATGCTAGAGAAATTGCATTAAATATTCTTAAAGATATAAATATAAAAGGTGCCTATTCTAATTATTCTATAAACAAACATTTGACAAATGAGATTTCTATAAAGGATGAAAATTTGATTAGAGAAATAGTGTATGGAGTAGTTGAAAACCGTTTGTATATTGACTATATAATATCCAAAGCCTCTAAAATAAAGTTAAAGAAAATTCATCCTACAATATTGGAAATATTAAGAATTGGTGTATATCAAATGATATTTATGGATAAAATACCTGATAGTGCTGCAGTAAATGAAGCAGTTAATTTATCAAAGAAACATGGTCATAAAGGTGTTAGTGGTTTTATAAATGGAGTGTTGCGAAATATTGCTAGAAACAAGGAGAGATTTAAACAAATTGATGAAAAGGATAATTTAAATTATCTATCCATAAAGTATTCTTATCCAAAATGGATGCTTAAAAGATGGATTGATGATTATGGATATGATTTTGTGGAAGAATTATGTAATGTTAATAATAGTAAGCCTTTATTGAATATTAGAGTAAATACTTTAAAGATAAATAGAAATGAATTACTAAATAGATTAAAAAATTATGGATATATTGTTTATGAAACAAAATATGCGAAGGATGGAATAGTTATTGAAAATCCAACGCGAATTACAGAAACAGAAGAATTTAAACAAGGTTTTTTTATAATTCAAGATGAAAGCAGTATGTTGGTGGCTCAGATAGCCAATCCTAAGAAACAAAGTAATGTATTAGATTTATGTAGCGCCCCTGGAGGAAAGGCTACCCATATGGCACAAATTATGGAGAATCAAGGATATATTAAATGTTGGGATATTTATGAACATAAACTTAATTTGATTAATAAAAATTCTTATAGATTAGGAATAAATATAATAGATACAGAAATTCATGATGCAACAAAGTTAGATAATAGATTAATAGGACAGATGGATTATTGTATTGCAGATGTTCCTTGTTCTGGATTAGGAATAATTAGAAGAAGACCAGAAATAAAATGGAATAGAAAAGAAGAGGATATTAATAAATTAAAAGAAATACAGTTTAAAATATTAGATAATGCTAAACAATATGTTAAGCCTGGAGGAATAATAATATATAGCACTTGTACTATTTCAAAGGATGAAAATGAAAAAGTAATTGGTAGATTTTTAAATGAAAATGATGATTTTAAGTTATTAAGTTTTGAAAATTTAATTTGTGATAAAAGGCATATGGAAGAGTCTAAAAACGGATATATTCAGCTTTTCCCACATATACATGGTACTGATGGTTTTTTTATTGCTAAAATAATAAAAGATTTATAGTTAATGTTTCATTAATTATGGTATAATATTTAATTAAGAATATATATGAGGTGGTTTTTTGAGCAAAATAGAATTAAATAGTTTAACTTTAGAAGAACTTAAAGAGTTTATGTATTCAATTGGTGAAGAAAAATATAGAGGGGAACAGTTGTTTAATTATATCCATAGCAATAAGGGTTGTGATATTTCAGAAATAACTGTATTTTCTAAAAAAATGCAGGACAAGCTTCAGGATATAGGAAAGATTAATAACTTAGAAATTTTTAAAAGATTTGATTCTAAATTAGATAATACTAAAAAATATTTGTTTTTATTAGAGGATAATAATATTATTGAAGGAGTAGTCATGGAATATGAACATGGCTGGACTGCGTGTATTTCAACTCAGGTAGGTTGTAAGATGGGCTGTGTTTTTTGTGCATCTACCAAAAATGGGTTAATTAGAAATTTATTACCAAGTGAAATGGTAAATCAAATTTATACGATGGAAAAGGATTTAAATATAAGGATAAATAATATAGTGCTGATGGGTAGTGGTGAGCCTTTGGATAATTACGAGAATGTATTGAAATTTTTAAGAATTATACATGACGAAAAGGGACATAACACAAGTTATAGAAATATAACTTTATCTACTTGTGGGATTGTTCCTAAGATATATGAATTAGCTGAAGAAAAGATTCCAATAACTTTATCTATATCTCTTCACTCACCCTTTGATGAAATAAGAAGGAAAATGATGCCTATAAGTAATAAATATTTTATTGATGATATATTAGAAGCTTGTAGATATTATAGTAATAAAACCAATAGAAGAATTACTATAGAGTACACCCTTATAGAAGGTGTCAATGATAGAATTAAAGATATACTTCAATTAACAAATATATTGAGTAATTTAAATTGTCATATAAATTTAATACCATTGAATCCAATTAAAGAATTTGATAAAAATAGATCATCGAATTCAAGTATTATGCAATTTAAGGATGAATTGATGAAGACAAACATTCCCGTTACCATTCGAAGAGAAATGGGAAAAGATATTGATGGTGCTTGTGGGCAATTGAGGAGAAGATATATCACCAAGGATACTAACTAAAAGTTTTATGTGAGGTGAATTATATGGAAATTGGCGTAAAAACAGATGCTGGGAAGATTAGGAGTAATAATCAAGATGCTCATTATGCAAATTACCCTTTGTTTATTATAGCAGATGGTATGGGTGGGCATAAAGCTGGAGAAGTCGCAAGTGGTATGGCTGTTGAGATAATTAGCAATGACTTTATAAATGACCCTATAGATATAATCAATGACGACGAGTATATAATGGATAAAATTAGAAATTCTATTTATAAAGCTAATGAGATAATATATGATAATTCCATTAAAGATGATGATTATTCAGGCATGGGCACTACTGTTACTTTAGCCTATATATTTGAGAACAAAGTGTTTGTTGGTCATGTAGGTGATAGCAGGGCATATATTTATAGGAATGATGAATTAACACAGATAACAGAAGATCATTCTCTTGTAGAACAACTTATAAAAAATGGGAGTATTAGTAAGGAAGAGGCTAGGTACCATCCCCAAAGGAATATAATTACTAGAGCAGTAGGTACTAGTAAAGATATAGAAGTAGATATAACTATAATTTCAAAAAACAAAGGTGATATACTTTTATTAAGTACTGATGGTTTGACTAATATGGTGGAAGATTATGAAATAGAAAACATCATAAAGCTTTATGATGATGTTCAAACTATATGTGATAAATTAGTAAAGCTTTCAAATGACAAAGGTGGGTATGATAATATTACCGTTATAGCTATAAAATTCTAGTTAAGTGAGGTGATGAATATGATTGGAACTGTGTTAGGTAATAGATATGAGATAATTGAAAAAATTGGGGAAGGTGGAATGGCATGTGTTTATAAGGCTAGGTGTAGACTTTTAAACAGGAATGTGGCTGTGAAAGTGTTGAGGGAGGAATTTGTAGATGATGAAGATTTCATTAAAAAGTTTAAAAGGGAATCTCAAGCAGCAGCAAGCTTATCCCATCCTAATATTGTAAATGTATATGACGTTGGAGTAGAAAAAATAGGAGAAAATTTTATCCATTACATAGTTATGGAGTATATTAAGGGTAAAACTTTGAAGGAAATTATTAAAGAGAAAGGTAAATTATCTGTAGAGGAAACTTTGGATTATTCTATTCAAATAGCTGAAGCACTAGAACATGCCCATAAAAACCATATAGTTCATAGAGACATAAAACCTCACAATATTATGGTAACTGATGATGGAAGAGTAAAAGTAACGGATTTTGGAATAGCTAGAGCAGCTACTACTTCTACCGTAACTACTTCTACTAATGTAATAGGTTCTGTTCATTATTTTTCACCAGAACAAGCTAGGGGTGGTTATACTGATGAAAAATCTGATATATATTCTTTAGGAATTGTTATGTATGAAATGATAACTGGTAAGGTTCCTTATGAAGGAGATAGTCCTATTTCTATAGCATTAAAACATATTGAAGGAGAAATAGAGCCACCAAGAAAAATAGATAGTACTGTACCAATTGGCCTAGAAAAAATTATAATGAAATGTGTACAAAAAAATCAGTTTGATAGATACCAAAGTGCTGGAGAATTATTATATGATTTAAAAAAATTAAAGTATTCTTGTGTTGATGATTTTATAGAAAATACTTCAATAATTGATTCTCCAACTCAAATAATGTCAAATATTCAAATAGAGAATGAGGATGAAGAAGATTTGAAAGGGAGAAAAGGTAAGAAGAAAAAAAATAAAGGAGAAAATAGTTTAAAGCCAATATTATTGGCAATATTACTTGCATTTATAGTTACTGGTTTTGTAGCTTTTAGCTTTTTTAAATTTAAAGATTTATTTGTAGTTGCTGAAACAGTAGTACCTGATTTGGTTGGTATGCATGTGGATGTAGCTGAGGAAGAATTAGAAAAACAAGGTTTAAAATTAAAAATATATAAAGAAATTTATGATAATGAGTTTGAGGAAGGTGAGATAGTTTCTCAAAACGTTAAGGCGGGAGAAAAAGTTAAAAAAGGCTTTACTATTGGAGTTACAATTAGTAAAGGTAGTAAACTTGTTAAAGTACCTAATCTAATCAACAAAAACATAACGGAAGTAGATGCTATTTTAAGGGAATATAATTTAGATGAAGGAGAAGTTAAATATGATTATAGTGATACTGTAGAAGCTAATATTATTATGAATCAGTTTCCTGAACCTTATACAGAAGTAGAAGCAAATACCAAAATTGATCTGATAGTAAGTAAAGGTCCAAAAAGCAAACCAGTATTAATGCCTAAACTTGTAGGATTAAAAGAGAAAGATGCAGAAAATGCTCTTAAATCATTTAATTTAAAAAGAGGTCAAAGAATTGAAAAACCAAGTGATGAATATCCAGAAGGATATGTAATATGGCAAAGTATTGAACCAGGGGTAGCTGTAGAACCTAATACTTCTGTAGATATATATATTAGTACTGGTCCTGAAAAAGTACCTGAAGAGGAACCTGAAGATGAAGATGTAAATAGCGAAGTTCCATTTAATTTGAAATTAACTCTTCCTCAAGATGGCACTAAAGTTGAAATAAGAATAGATAGAGTTCAAGACGGAGTTAGCGAAACAGTGTATGAGAAGGTTCATATAGCCGATGGAAATACTGTAAAGATTCCTTTAAAAGGAAAATTAGATGCTCAATTCGAAATATATTTTAACGGAATTCATAATGAAACTTTTCCACATCCAGACAAACAATAGGGAGGCTGTATATGCTAAGCGGAAGAATTATAAAAGGAATAGGTGGCTTTTATTATGTTGAAACTGAGAGAGGAATATATGAATGTAAAGCGAGGGGTTTATTTCGGAAGCACAATACCATTCCTTTGGTAGGAGATAAAGTTTTAATAAGGGTAAATGAAGAAGATGAGACTGGTTATATTGAAAAAATAATGGACAGAAGTTCTCAGCTTACTCGCCCTCCTGTAGCTAATATAACACAAGCTATAATAGTTATGAGTGTTAAGGAACCAGATATAAATTTTTGGCTTTTAGATAGGTTTTTAGTTATGGTTGAATATGAAAAATTAGATACCATAATATGTATAAATAAAATAGATTTAGCAAAAGATGAAGAGTTAGAATTTATAAATATATACAGTAAAGCTGGTTATTCAACTATAATGGCAAGTGCGAAGACTGGTGATGGAATAGAAGAGTTAAGGGAAAAACTTAAAAATAATATTACAGTATTTGCAGGACCTTCAGGGGTAGGTAAATCATCGTTATTAAATAAAATAGATAAGAGATTAGGGCTTAAAACAGGAGAAATTAGCAAAAAAACAACACGTGGAAAACATACAACAAGACATGTAGAATTAATAGATATTGGTTTTAATAGCTATGTATTGGATACTCCTGGATTTAGCTCTTTGGATTTAAGTTTTGTTGAGGAAGAAGTTCAATTAGGTAGTTATTTTAGAGAGATAGATAAATATAGTTATAAATGTAAATTTAGTGGTTGTTTACATTATAAGGAACCAGGTTGTGAAGTAAAAAAGCAAATGGAGTTAGGCAATATAGATAAGGTTAGATATAAAAATTATATTAGTTTTTTAGAAGAGATTAGAAATACTAGGAGGTATTGATATGGCGATAGTTGCACCGTCTATTTTGTCAGCAGATTTTGGAAATTTGAAAGAGGAAATATTAAATCTAGAAAAAGGAGGAGCAGATTATATTCATATAGATGTAATGGATGGAGTATTTGTTCCTAATATTACCTTTGGACCACCTGTAATAAAAAAGATAAAGAATATTAGTAAAATTCCTTTTGATGTACATTTAATGATTGACAAGCCTGAAAGATATATAGAGGATTTTGTAAAGGCTGGTGCAGATATTATTACTGTTCATGAAGAAGCTACTATACATCTTCATAGGACTATTCAACAGATAAAATCCTATGGTTTAAAAGCTGGAGTGGCATTAAACCCATCTACTCCTATAGAGAATATAAAATATATATTGGACTATTTAGATATGGTACTTATCATGACAGTAAATCCAGGTTTTGGCGGGCAACAGTTTATTAAGTCTATGGAAAGAAAAATATTTGATTTAAGAAATATTATAGATAATAGAAATTTAAATATATTAATTGAAGTAGATGGAGGAATTAAACTAGAAAATGCAAAGAAAATAATTAATTTAGGAGCAGATATTATAGTAGTAGGTTCAGGAATTTTTGAAGCAGAAGATATAGTTGAAAGAACTAATGAATTTAAAAGAATATAATTTTGAAATATAACATATATATGTTATAATGTATTTAACAACTGTATATGGTGTTAACACTAGGGGAGCCAATAGGCTGAGAGGGAAATATATTCCGACCCTTTAAACCTGAACTAGGTAATTCTAGCGTAGGAAAGTGTAAATTAATCGCTTATTTACCCATTACCGAATTCAGGTAATGGGTTTTACTATTTATAAGGAGGGGAAATAAATGAAAAAGTGGAATACTAAAATGATAGTAGAAGCTGGAATCATGATTGCTTTAGCGTACTTATTAAGTAGAATAAAATTGTATGAAGCACCGCAGGGAGGTGCAGTTACAGCAGGTAGTATGATTCCTATATTATTATTTGCTATGAGATGGGGTGTAAGACCAGGTATGGTAACTGGAGCTGTTTTTGGCATACTTAAACTAATATTAGGAGGATGGTTTTTTAGTCCTGCACAAGCTATATTGGAATATCCAATTGCATTTGGACTATTAGGATTAGCAGGAATTTCCTCTATTTCTAAAGAAGTAGATAGCCCTAAAGATTATTTTAATATAGTTTTATCTGTACTATTAGCAATTGGCGGAAGATTTATTTGTCATCTTTTAGCAGGAGTAATCTTTTTTAGTGAATATGCAGGGAATCAAAATCCTTGGATTTATTCTTTGATATATCAATCTAGTTATTTAGTTCCAGAGTTTATAATATCATCTATTATATTATCCCTAATATGGAAGCCATTGAGTAAAATAGAAAAGTAGAGGAAATTAAATAAAATGAAAGCATTGATAGTTTCTAATGGGAATATAAAAAATTTTAATTGGTTAAGAAAAATAGGAAGGGAATTTGATTTTATTTTATGTGCTGATGGAGGATGTAACTATTGTATAGAGGCAGGTATTTTACCTAATTTAGTAATTGGAGATTTGGATTCTATATTACCTAAAACTTTAAATGTGATTCGTAAAAGTAAAGTACCAATAGAAAAATTTCCAACAAAAAAGAATGCTACAGATACAGAATTGGCTTTGGAATTTTTAATGAATAAAGGTATTAAGGATATTACTTTGGTAGGGGTTTTGGGTAGTAGAATAGATCATTCATTAGCTAATATATTGTTGCTTAAAAAGCTACATGATGAAGGGGTAAAGGGAAAAATTATAGATGAAAATAACACCATATATTTAGTTGACGAGGAACTTATATTAGATAAAAAAGAAGGTTTTTATGTGTCAATAATTCCGTTGATAAAAGAAGGAATTAATATATCATTAAAAGGATTTGAATATGAATTAAATGAGAGTTATATTGAATTTGGTTCTACCTTAGGCATTAGTAATAATATAGTAAGTGAAAAAGGATATATAAAAGTTAATGAGGGAATGTGCTTAGTATGTATTTCCAAAGATTAAAGTTTTAAATTAGAGAATATTAGGGAATAACAAATTCTAACTTTCTAAATAAAAAATAATATAAACATGCTTAGGATTGATTTTTTTAAGAAAAATTCTAAGCATGTTTAATTTTAGAATAATCTAACTGTTCCAATTTTTTTGTAACTAATATATAAATTCATGAATATGATAAATTAAGTTTAATTATTTGAGGTGTTACCAGTGAGAAGTTTTTTGCACAAATTCAAATATAGGTATCAACATAAAATAAAAAAAATTATTGGTATAATTTTAGGTATTATAGGATTGTTTATTGTAATAAATATGATTTCTATAGAAGGATTGCTAATTATAATAGGTGTAGTGTTAATAATATTGGGATTGATGATATTAAGGATAAAATAAAGGCTTCCATTTCTATTAAATGGAAGTCTTTATTTTTTATAGTGCTCTATCCACATACCCAGATCGTAAGCATCTAGTACAAACATTTATTCTTTTTGTAGTGCCATTTACTACAGCTCTAACTTTTCTAATATTGGGGGACCAACTTCTATTATTTTTTTTATTTGAGAAACTTATTTTATTTCCATATAATTTTCCTTTTCCACATATATCACATCTTTTAGCCACATGAACACCTCCTTAATTATAAAAAAAATTGCAGTATATTTTTTATTTAGAGTAAAATAATAAATAATATATTATATTTTAACATAATTAATAAACAGAATGCAACTAAAATTGCAGTTATTATAAAATAATTGTAAATAAAAATAAAAAAGAATAATTTTATATGATATGATTAATATAATATATAAAATGCAAGTAGACAATATTATATAGTATTATAGGAGGGCTAAGTAATATGAATATTAAAAATGTTGCAGTTTTAGGAACAGGAACTATTGGGCATGGAATTGCACAGCTTTGTGCTCAAAAAGGATATAATGTAAATATGTTTGGGCGAAGTGATGCTAGTTTAGATAGGGGTTTTAACAGTATAAAAAATAATTTAGAAGATTTAGTAAATGAGAAGGTAATTGATGAAAATGAAGCAAAAGAAATTGTTAGTAGAATCAAAGGATTTAAAACTATAAAAGAAAACATACAAGATGCAGATATTGTCATAGAAGCAATAGCAGAAGATATTAACATAAAGCAGAAAGTATACAAAGAAATGGATGAAATATGTGACAGAAATGTTATTCTTGCGTCAACTACATCAGGACTTAGTCCAACAGATATAGCATTACATACTAAAAATCCAGAAAGAATAGTTGTAGCACATTTTTGGAATCCACCACAGCTAATACCTTTGGTTGAAATTGTACCAGGAGAAAAAACATCATCTGAAACAATGGATATAATTACTAAATTTATTGAAAAATTAGGTAAGGTTCCTGTTAGAATGGAGAAAGAATGTTTAGGGTTTATAGGAAATAGGCTTCAGTTAGCATTATTAAGAGAAGCACTATATATAGTAGAGAAAGGATGGGCAAAGATAGAAGAAGTTGATAAAGCTGTTGAATATGGATTTGGGAGGAGACTTCCAATAACAGGTCCTATAAAATCTGCTGATATGGGAGGATTAGATATATTTTATAATATATCTGAATATTTATTTGAAGATTTATGTGATTCAAAAGAACCTTCATACCTTATGAAAGAGAAGGTTGAAAAAAACGAACTTGGAATAAAAAGTAAAAAAGGTTTCTATGAATGGGATGACGATATTATAGAAAGAACAAAAAATAGAAGAAATGAAGTTTTAAAATATTTCATTTGTAGAGATCGTGAAGATCAGTAATATCTATTTTTATAGTAATTTATACAATACTTTTTTATTATCTAGTTTATAGAATTAGTTGAACTATTTATTATTATAAGGTAAAATGTATGCATAAAGTATTTATTTAAATAGGGAGGCGATATTTTATGCCAGCAAAGACAAAAAGTGAGTATGGTTATATTACTATAGAGGATAGTGTTATTGCTACAATAGCAGGACTTTCAGCTATGGAAAGTTATGGTATTGTTGGAATGGCTAGCAAAAATGCAACTGATGGTTTTTTTGAATTACTAAAATGGGAAAATCTAGCAAAAGGAGTAAAGGTATATACGAAGAACGATGAAGTAGAAGTGGATTTACATGTTATATTAGAGTATGGAGTAAGGATATCTGTAGTAGCACAAAATATAATAGAAAAAGTAAAGTTCAACATAGAAAATCTTACAGGTCTTAAAGTAACTAAAGTAAATGTATTTGTTCAAGGGATCAGAGTTGAAAAGTAGTTTAAGGAGGTACTATAATTGAAGGTTAAAAATGTGGATGGCGTTATGCTAAAGAAAGCATTTATAGGTGCTGCACAATATTTAGATGCAAATAAAGAGGAAATAAACGCATTAAATGTATTCCCAGTTCCTGATGGAGATACTGGTACAAATATGTCATTGACTATGAAATCGGCTGTTAAACAGATATTAAATTTAAACGAATATAATGCTGGGAAAGTAGCTATGGCAGCAAGTAATGGTTCTTTAATGGGAGCAAGGGGAAATTCAGGAGTTATACTTTCACAACTTCTTAGAGGATTTGCTAATGGATTAGAGGATAAAGAAAATATTGATACTGTAGATTTAGCAAATGCATTGAAGTTAGCATCAGATACTGCATATAAAGCGGTAATGAAACCAACAGAAGGAACTATACTTACCGTAGCAAGGGGATGTGCAGAATATGCATTAAAAATAGCTAGTGAAGAAGATGATGTGATTAATTTTTTGTACAAGATAATAGAGTATGGGAACTATGTATTAAATAAAACTCCTGAAATGTTACCAGTATTGAAGCAAGCTGGGGTAGTAGATGCTGGTGGAAAAGGTTTAATGTGTGCATTGACAGGTGCTTATAATGCTATTACAACTGGTGAAGAAATTGAATTGGAATTTATTGAATCATCTATAAAAAGACCTGTTCATATTTCTCGTGATATTGAGACTGCAGATATTAAATATGGTTACTGTACAGAATTTATAATAAACACATATTATAAGGATTATGAACAATTTAGAGAAGAATTAGCTAAATTTGGTGATTCATTATTAGTTGTAGGTGGAGAAGGATTTATTAAAGTGCATATTCATACAAATAATCCAGGGATGGTATTAGAAAAAGCCCTTGAGCTAGGAGAATTAAATGATATAAAAATAGATAATATGAGATATCAACATAGTCATTTAATTGTTGATGAAGAACAAGTAAATCAAGTAGATAGTAAAAAAACGAAAGTTGCTAATAAAAAGTATGGTATAATAGCAGTTTCAGTGGGTGAAGGAATAAATGCTGTATTTAAAGATTTAAATGTAGATTATATTATACCGGGTGGACAAACTATGAATCCAAGTACTGAAGATTTATTAAAAGCTATAGAGGAAGTAGAAGCTGAAAATATAATAATACTTCCTAATAATGGAAATATAATTTTGGCAGCAGAACAAGCTAAGGATTTAAGTAATAAAAATGTTTATGTATTGCCAACTAAATCTATACCAGAGGGTGTATCAGCTTTAATTGCTTTTAACCCTGAAACAGATATAGATAGAAATTTAAAAAATATGAAAGAAGCAATTTCTTATGTTAAAACAGCTCAAGTTACCTATGCTGTTCGAGATACAGAAATTAATGGTGTAGAAATAAAAAAAGATGACATAATTGGAATTACAGGGGATGAAATTCTTGCCATTGGCAATGATGTGGAAGAAGTGGCTTTAGAATTATTGGAGAAGATGGTTGATGATGAATCATCTCTTATAACAATATTTTATGGTAATGGATTAGAAGAAGAAGATGCTCTAAAATTATCTACAAAGCTTGAAAAAAAGTTTGAAGATTTTGATATTGAAGTATTATTTGGTGGTCAACCACTGTACTATTATATATTTTCAATTGAGTAAAAAATCCCTACTATCATTTGGTAGGGATTTTTGGTTTATTAGTTATATAAGTTAGGATTAGGAGGTTATATATATGTCTATACAGTATATAAAAGGTGTCGGTCCTAAAAGAGCATCTAAATTGAAAAAATTAAATATCAATACAATTGAAGATTTATTGTATTTTGTTCCTAGAGAATATGAAGATAGAACTAATTTTAAATATATTGCCCAGTGTAAAGAAGGCGAAAAGGTTAGTTTAAGAGTAAAAATATGTGGATATCCTACTACGTTAAAACCTAGAAAAAATCTTAGCATAGTAAAAATACCTGTACGAGATGAAACAGGTATGGCTTTTTTAGTATGGTTTAATCAAGATTATGTCTTAAAACAACTTTCTTTAGGAGATAGTATAGTGGTTTATGGTAAAATAAATCGATTTGGTAATGAAATTCAAATAACTAATCCAGTATTTGAAAAAGGGAAAGGAAACAGAAATAGAATAGGTACTATTATGCCTATATATTCTTTAACTAAAGGATTGAGTAATAATGAAATGATAAGAATAATGCATAATGCAATAAAAGAGTATTCAAATAAGTTACCAGAAGTACTTCCTGACTATTTAAGAACAGAGTTAAATTTAATGCCAATCAAAGAGGCAATTAAAAATATTCATTTTCCAATGGATAAAAATAGTTATTTAAAAGCACGACGCCGATTAGTATTTGAAGAATTGCTTACTTTACAATTAGGATTATTTTTAATTAAAAATAGGTCCAATGATATAAATAGAGGAATACAATTTTCCCCTTCAGACGAAGTATATCGTTTTATTGATAAATTACCTTTTAAACTTACTTCTGCTCAAAAGAGAGTGTTTAAGGAGATAGAAAAGGATATGGAAGATAACAAGCAAATGAATAGATTAATTCAAGGAGATGTAGGTTCTGGAAAGACTATAGTTGCAGTATTAGCAATGTTTAAAGCTTATAAATCAGGGTATCAATCAGTGCTTATGGTCCCCACAGAAATATTAGCTCAACAACATTATGAGTCTATTTCCAATTTATTTTCGGAGTATGATATTAATTGTGAACTTTTAATTGGTTCCTTATCTAGTAAGAAAAAGGAACAAGTTCTTGAAGATTTAAAAAATGGGAACATCCATGTTTTAATAGGAACTCATGCTATAATCCAAGAGCATGTAGAGTTTAATAATTTAGGATTAGCTATCACTGATGAACAACATAGATTTGGTGTAAAACAACGGGCTATATTAAATCAGAAAGGTAACAGCCCAGATATTTTAGTTATGACTGCTACTCCGATACCTAGAACTTTAGCTTTAATATTGTATGGAGATCTAGATATTTCTATAATAGATGAGATGCCTCCTGGCAGAAAACCAATTGAAACTTATGCAGTAGGAACCTCTATGATAGAAAGAGTAAATAAGTTTGTAAAAAAACAATTGCTTGAAGGAAGGCAGGCTTATATTGTATGCCCTTTAATAGAAGAAAGTGATACACTAAATGTGAAGGCAGCAGAAGAATTATATATGTCTTTTAAAGATACCATATATAAGGATTTTAATGTTGGTCTTCTTCACGGTAAAATGCAATCCCAAGAAAAAGACAATATCATGGAACAATTTAAGAATAAAAAAATTGATGTTTTGATATCAACTACTGTTATAGAGGTTGGAGTTGATGTACCTAATGCAAATATAATGGTAATATATAATGCAGAAAGGTTTGGTTTGGCTCAATTACATCAGTTGCGAGGAAGAGTAGGCAGAGGGAAATATCAATCCTATTGTATTTTGATTAATGGAAGTAATAGTAGAATATCTAGAGAACGGATGAGAATACTTCAAAGATCTAATGATGGATTTTATATATCAGAAAAGGATTTGGAATTAAGAGGACCTGGTGAGTTTTTTGGGACTAAACAGCATGGTTTACCGGATCTTAAAATTGCTAATTTATTTACAGATATAGATATATTAAAATTAGCTCAACAAAAAGCCAAAGAAATACTAGATAGAGATTACTTACTAATAGATGAAGAACATTTTTTATTAAGACAGAAGATAATAAATATGTTTGGAGATAGATTAGAAAATTTAATTTTAAATTAATTCTATTAAAATTATTAAAATATGATAAAATATATTTCATGAAGGTGGGATGATTTATTGAGAGTAATATCAGGGAGTAAAAAGGGTTATAAATTAAAGGCTCCTAAAGGAAGGGATATTAGACCTACAGAAGATAGGATTAAAGAATCATTATTTAATATTTTAGGAGACGTAGATAAAAATTCTATAGTTTTAGATTTGTATGCTGGTTCTGGTTCTATTGGTATTGAATTTTTGAGTAGGGGTGCACAGAAGGCTTACTTTATTGATAATTCTATAATGAGTATAAAAGTTATAAATGAAAATTTAGCTCATACTGGATTAGAAGATAAGGCAAATGTTATTAAAGCAAATGCTCAAAAAGGTATAAATTTACTATCTAAAAATAATTTATCTTTTGACTATATATTTATGGATCCACCTTATAGGCAAAATTTATGTATAAAGATTCTTAAATATATTTATAAAAAGGACATTTTAAAAAAAGAAGGTATTATAATAATAGAGCATGAAAAAGAATTAATATTAGATGATAAAATATATGGGTTTACTAATATAGACCATAGAAATTATGGTAATAAGTCTTTAACTTTTTATATAAATAATTGATAAGGGGGAGAAAAATGGTTGTAATATATCCTGGAAGTTTTGATCCTGTAACTTATGGACACTTAGACATAATAGATAGGTGTTCCAAAAAATTTGATAAAGTTATAGTAGCAGTCCTAAACAACAAATCTAAAAAAAATATGTTTACTATAGAGGAGAGAGTTGAATTATTGGAGGAAGTTTTAAATAATTATGACAATGTAGAAGTAGATACTTTTTCTGGATTACTGGTAGATTATGCTAGAGAAAAAGGGTGTACTACAATGGTTAGAGGATTAAGAGCAGTATCAGATTTTGAATATGAGATGCAAATGGCTCTGGCTAATAAAAAGTTAAAGCCAGATATAGAAACTATATTTATGGTGTCAAGTGGTAAGTATACTTATTTAAGTTCAAGTATAGTTAAAGAAGTTGCAACTTTTGGTGGAGATATTTCTTGTTTTGTTCCTCATAATGTAGAGACTGCATTAAAGAAAAAAGTAAAAGGAGGTAGTCAATGATTATGGACATTCTAAAGTTAATAGATGAAATAGAGGATATAATTGAGAATGGTTCATCAGTACCCTTTTCTTCTAAAGTTATGATTGATGCAAATGAGATATATGATATTATAAGCGAGATAAGAATTAAATTGCCAGAGGAAATAAAACAAGCTAATTGGATAAAAGAAGAACGTCAGAGGATATTGGCTGAAGCTCAAAAAGAAGCAGATACCATTATTAATGAGGCTGAATTAAGATTAAAAGAGTTAATAGAAGAAGATGAAATAACTAAAAAAGCAAAGGAATTAGCTGAAGAAATTACTACTAGAGCACAAAATAATGCTAAAGAGATTAGGCTAGGAGCACTAGAATATGCCGATAATATATTAGCAAATACTCAAGAAGACCTAAAAAGATTAATAGAGATATTAAATGAGAATAGAAAAGAACTAAGAGGATGATTAATTAATTATTTTGCTGAAATAAATATTTGATAAACATCATAATAAAAGATGAGATTAATAAGCATAAACTCATTAATAGAGCAAGTTTAAAAGAGCCTAATAATAAATTAGACCATTCTAATATAAAAATGGAATCCGTTGGATAGCAGGGATATGGATAAAAAGATGGTTTAATTATGTCTTTGTATATAAAAGCATATAGTAATATGGTATATATAGAAGCCAAGCTACCATGAAGAAGTTTTGCAATTATATATATTTTACTATTTATATCAGTGTTACTTAAAAAACTTATAGCTTGACTATGGACTGAAAAACCGCTCCATCCTATTAAAAAATTTATAAGTATAATTTTTTGCATTAATCCTAAATTTGTAGTTGATATTTTTGTACAACCTGTTGTCAATTCAAATATACCAGCAAATAATGCTTTTATTACTTCTATATTAATTTGAACGGGAATTAGTTTTTGTATAAATTTTATAAATAGGCTAAAAAAATTTGATACAAATATTATCTCTACTAGTACAGTATATATAATCATAAATCCACCAATTAATGTGATAGTATTTATACTTGATCTTATACTATCGGAAATAATTTTGCCTATTGAAGTTTTTTTAATGTTTATATTTATATTATTTGCACTAGTATTAAGATTTTTTTTCTGCAATGTATAATAATGGGATAAATTATCTTCGCCTTTTTTATAGAATCTAAAAAGAAAACCTATAGTTAAAGCCCCAAAGTAGTGAGGATATATTACCAATGGTACTATAGAAGGATTATTAAGCATGCCTATGGAAACTGCTCCTATCATGAATAGTGGACCAGAAGTACTAGAAAAGCACATGGTCCTTTCAGCTTCTGTTTTGGATATTAGATTTTTAGATCTTAAGCTGGAAATTATTTTAATTCCTGTAGGATAGCCAGATATTATGCTCATAGAAAAAGGAAAAGCAGAAATACCTGGTACATTAAATATAGGCTTCATCAATGGTTCTAATAATTTACCAATGAAATTTACGAAGCCTATTCTTATTAAAATTTCTGAAATTATAAAAAATGGTAATAATGAAGGTATTACTACATTAAACCAGGTTAATAAACTATCATGAGCACTATCTAATGCTAATTTAGGATGGGTTACAATACCTACTAATGTGTATATTAATAGAATTATGAATACTATATTGATAAAGGATTTTTTCATAGCCTTTTATTCCCTCCGTTGTGGTTATAATATTTACCTTTAATAAATTATATTTATACATAATAAAAATATGATAGAAAGACTATGGGAGGTGTTATTGTGAGTAAAAAAACAGTAGTGGGATTGGCTTTAGGTTCTGGTGCAGCAAGAGGGCTTGCACATATAGGTGTATTAAAAGCTTTAGAGGAATTAAATATAGATATAGATATAATATCAGGTAGTAGTGCAGGGGCTCTTATAGGAGGATTATATAGCACAGGAATAGACCCTGACATGTTAAAAAATTTGACCATTCAAATAGACAAGAAAATGTGGATGGATTTTACAGTACCTAGAAAAGGAATAATTAAAGGGGAGCGGATAGAGGAAATATTAAAGCTTATTACTGCTAATAGGAACATAGAAGAATTAAATAAGAAATTAGTAATAGTGGCTACAGATTTAAAGACTGGTGAAGAAGTAATATTTAATAAAGGACCTCTTTACAAAGCAATAAGAGCTAGTATATCAATTCCTGGTGTATTTGAACCCGTTGAATATCAAGGTAGAACATTAGTGGATGGGGGAGTTGTTGATAGAATTCCTATTTCTATATTAAAAAAAATGGGAGCAGATATAGTTATAGCTATAGATGTTGGATTTAGTAAGTATCAAAGTAAAGTAATTCATATGTTTGATATAGTACTGCAATCTATAGATATAATGTCTAAGCAGATAACTGAACCAGATTTAGGATTAGCAGATTTAATTATTAGATTACCTTTAAGCCATATAGAATCCTCAGACTTTGAATTGGTAGAAGAATGTTCTATAATAGGATATGAAACTGTGATGAAAAACAAAGAAAAGATATTCAATGTTTTGAATAATCTTAAATAAAATTATATTAACAATTTCATTTAGATTATTTTCTAATATAAGGAGTTATATAATAATCCATATTTATGAAAGGTTTTGAGTTTTTTAAACCTATAAAGAAAAGGTCTGTAGATTTTTTATCAAAATAGAGTATTTTGTTTAAATAAGTATTATTGTACTTATGATGATTAGCGAATTTAATGATTATTGGTAGCTTGGAATTTTTCTTTATTTTGTTTAATAACATGAAACCATTTTTATTAGCACCTAATACTCGTATATATGCAGGATGGTAGCTTTTTAATTCTTCAAATGTAGTTTGGGTTAAATCCATCATGATATGAACTAATATTCTTTGAATTCTAGTTTTAGGATACCTTTTTGTGCTTATAGCCTGAACTAATTGTTCTGCATTTTTGTATTGAGTTGCTTTATCTACTATTCGGTTTTCTAATCCTGGTTCCATATCCATTATTTCAGTTAATTGTTTTTTATTCTTGGTACATAATAAATAATGTATTATCTGGTCATAATTACTTAGTGTATTGAAATATTTATATTTATTTTTATAATCTATTAAATGATCATAAGTTTTTAAAGGAACATATTTTTTTATAGAATCTATAGGATTATTGAGCAAGTTATTTCTTATTGCAGTAGCACTAGCTATATTACCTTTTAGTATAGTATCTTTATATTGATTTTCAATTCTTTTTATAGCAATAGGCTCAATATTACTATTTATTAATTTTAAAGCTTTTATATACTCAATGGCTAATATATTATTAGGCATGTTTAATATATTTTTAATATCTAAAATTTCTTTAAGTTTTGGCTTTTTTAAGAAAAAATAATCTTCTAGAGCGTTACTACGAGATATTGGATATGAGTATCCCATATCCAAATATTTTTTTAATCTTTTTTTATAATAAGGAGGTTCAACGGCTAAAACATGGGCTATTTTGATTAGAGGTTTTAGATCCTCTATTTCAGCACCAAATACCATATAATCTGTTATATTAAGTTGATCTAATAGAGAAACACCACCATAAGCAAACAATTCTGCAGATTGGACTGAAAATATAAAGGGCAATTCTATAACTAAATCCACACCATTGTCTATTGCCATTTTAGCTTTACTCCATTTATCTATTAAAGAAGGTTCACCTCTTTGAACAAAAGAACCACTTATTATGGCTATAGAATAATCTGCATTAGTTAAATGTTTTGCCATCTCCAAATGGTATTTATGGCCTAAATGGAAAGGATTGTATTCAGCTATAAATCCAACTACTTTCATTTTATTAAAACCTCCATTTGTTTTTTATATTAATATAATTATAGCATAAGTTAATCTTTTGAAAGTTATAATGTCGTTGATTTTTTAAGGGATATATAATAATATAATCTATAGTTGTATATTTAACTAACATATTAAAAAAATAGGAGGAATAAATATGAATATATTGGTTATTAATTGTGGTAGTTCTTCTTTAAAATATCAATTAATAAATATGAATAATGAGGAAGTTATTGCGAAGGGATTAGTAGAGAGAATAGGAATGGAAGGTTCTGTAGTAAAACATAGGACTACTGGGAAAGAAGAAGTTTTAATTGAAGAACCAATGAAAGATCATAAGAAAGCTTTAGAATTAGTACTTAATGCGTTGGTAGATTCAAATTATGGAGCTATAAAATCCATGGATGAAATTGGGGCAGTAGGTCATAGGGTAGTTCATGGAGGAGAAAAATTTGCAAATTCAGTACTTATAGATGATGAAGTAATGGAAGCTTTAAATGAATGTATAGATTTGGCTCCTCTTCATAATCCACCAAATATAATGGGGATTGAAGCTTGTAAAGCTCTTATGCCAAATACTCCAATGGTAGGAGTGTTTGATACAGCGTTTCATCAAACTATACCTATGGCTAATTATATATATCCATTACCATATGAATTATATGAGAAGTATGGCATTAGGAAATATGGTTTTCATGGAACTTCTCATAAGTATGTATCATTAAAAGCAGCTGAAATCTTAAATAAAGATATAGAAAAAATAAATGTAATAACTTGCCATTTAGGAAATGGAGCCAGTGTTTGTGCAATACAAGGTGGAAAATCTGTAGATACTAGTATGGGTTTTACACCATTAGAAGGGCTTGCTATGGGAACTAGATCAGGCAATATAGATCCAGCTATAATTCCTTTTATAATGGAAAAGGAAAATTTGACAGTTGACGAGGTAAATGAGTTACTTAATAAAAAATCTGGAGTATTAGGAATTTCTGGAATTAGCAGTGATTTTAGAGATTTAGAAGAAGCTGCAGCTGAAGGTCATGAAAGGGCACAATTAGCTTTGGATGTATTTTGTAATAGAGTGAAAAAATATATTGGTGCTTATGTAACAATGATGTGCCATGTAGATGCTCTTGTATTTACAGCAGGTATAGGAGAGAATTCTGTTTTTGTTAGAAAAAAAATATGTGATGGGTTAGAATGTATAGGTATTGAAATTGATGAAGAACTAAATGATATTAGGGGCAAAGAAGCAATAGTTAGTAAAGATACATCACCTGTTGCTATATTGGTTATTCCTACTAATGAAGAATTAATGATAGCAAGAGATACATTAGAGATTATTAATAAATAAAAATTCTTGACAAATATTAGCCTCCTTTATATAATTAAGTGTGTTAGTTTAAGAGGTGAATAAAATGAATATTGATTTATCTGAACTTCAGAAAGAAGATGTTTTAAGTATTCATATTGAAGGAGAATTAAATAAAAATGTTTTGGATGCTAGTGAACGTAATATTAAAAATTTAAAATATGTAGAGTATAGAGGAGATATATACAAAGCTGACGAAGGGAAAATTGTTCATGTAGATATTCACTATGAATATGAAGAAGTGTGTAGTAGATGTTTAACTATTTTTACGGGAAAAGGGAGTACTATTTTATCAGGGAGGCTAATTAAAAATAATAATGAAATAGAAGAAATTGATGATGAGATTATTTATTATAATGGAGAAAATGTGGATTTAACTGATGATATATTGGATATGGTTATATTATCATTACCTATGAAACCTCTTTGTAAAAAAGATTGTAAAGGGCTATGCCCTAAATGTGGTATTAATTTAAATAAAAGAAAATGTGATTGTGTCTTGGAAGGGATCGATCCGCGATTAGAAAAATTAAAAGATTTTGTTCCAAAGGAAGGAGGAGATGTTTAAATGGCAGTTCCAAAGAGAAAAACTTCTAAAGCTAGAAGAGATAAAAGAAGAGCATCTGCTTATAGATTAAACAAAGTGACTATCTCTGAGTGTCCACAATGTCATGAACCTAAATTGCCTCATAGGGTTTGTCCATCTTGTGGATATTATAAAAATAGAGAAGTTATAGATGTGGAATAGTTAAGTATAAGATAGTGATACCATATCGCTATCTTTTTTTATATAAATATTGCATTTTTACATATTCTATAATATATTTAATATCAATAGCTTATTAATACTTAGGAGGATGGTTATGAGGATTATTGTGGATAGCATTGGAGGGGACAAAGGTCCAGGAGAAATTATAAAAGGGTGTGTTGAAGCAGTAAATGAATTAGATATAAATATAACTATTGTTGGAAAGGAAGATGAAATAAAAGAGGAGTTATCTGGGTACAATTTTTCTAAAGATAGTATTGATATATTAAATGCTAAAGATATGATTACCAATGAGGATGATCCAGCACTTGCCATTAGGCGAAAAAAGGATTCATCTATGGTAGTAGGATTAAAAGCATTAGCTGAAGGATATGGGGATGCTTTTGTATCTACAGGTAATACTGGTGCATTATTAGCAGGTGGATTATTTATTGTAAAGAGGATAGAGGGTATAGAAAGAGCAGCTTTAGCTACAGTTTATCCTACCCGAAAAGGGTTTTCTTTGATGTTAGATATAGGAGCAAATGTGGATTGCAAACCCGAGTACTTAAAACAATTTGCTATCATGGGCTCTATTTATAGTGAAAAAGTATTAGGAATAAAATCCCCAAAGGTTGGATTGGCAAATATTGGTGTGGAAGAAGTAAAAGGGAATAATTTAGTTAGAGAATCCTATAAATTATTGAAAGATGCTAATATAAATTTTTGTGGAAACGCAGAAGTAAGAGATATTCCAGAAGGAGTAATGGATGTTATAGTATGTGATGGATTTATTGGTAATGTTATATTAAAATTAACTGAAGGTATGGCTATTACTATGTTTTCTATTTTAGAAGAAGAATTTACTAAGTCTTTTAAATCTAAAATAGGAGCAATGATGTTAAAACCTCAATTTAAATCTTTAAAAAACAGATTGGATTACAGAGAATATGGAGGTGCACCTTTATTAGGATTAAAACAATTAGTAGTTAAAGCTCATGGAAGTTCAGATGCTATTGCAATAAAAAATGCAATTAAGCAAGCAAAAACTTTTGTAGATAAAGATGTAATAAAAATTATAGAAAGTGAAATAAATATATTAGAAAAGTAAAATAAATTAATAGGAGGTGCTTTAAATGGTATACGAAAAAATAAAAGCGATGATATCAAATCAGTTTAAAATTGATGAAGATGATATTACTATGGATACATCTTTCAGAAAAGACTTGAAAGCAGATTCTATAGATCTAGTAGAGTTTATAATATCAATTGAAGAAGAGTTTGACATAGAAGTAGAAGATGATGAGTTAGAAAATATAGATACTGTAGGAGATGCTGTTAAGTATATAGAAGAACATATTAATTAACATTAAATTATTAAGTCTAGACTTAATAATTTAATGTTAATGTATTTGGAGGTAATATTGTGAGAATATCGGCTAAACGAAAGGAAGATTTAGATAAACTTCAAAAAAGAATAAATTATTATTTTAAAGATTTGGGATTATTAAATATAGCATTAACTCATAGTTCTTATTCAAATGAAAAAAATATTAAAAATAACGTAAACAATGAAAGATTAGAATTTTTAGGAGATGCTGTGATTGGTTTGGTAGTATCTGAATATTTATATGATAGATTTAAAGAATTGCCAGAAGGGGAGATGACTAAGAAAAGAGCTTCTATAGTATGTGAATCTTCTCTTGCATTTGCTGCAAGAAAAATAAATCTTGGGAAATATATACTTTTAGGAAAAGGTGAGGAGGCTACAGGGGGGAGAAATAGAGATTCTATATTGGCAGATACCTTTGAAGCGTTGGCAGGTGCCATTTTTTTAGATGGAGGCTTAGAATGTGTTTGTAGATATTTAATAGATATGTTTGAAGAAGAAGTAATATATGCAATTTCTAAAGGTAATCTTTTTATAGATTATAAAACAGAACTTCAAGAAGTACTTCAAAGAAAAGGGAAATCAAAAATTGAATATGTGGTTGATAAGGAAGTAGGTCCAGATCACAAAAAGAAATTTTATATGAATGTGATTGTGGAAAACAAAATCATTGGAAGTGGAATGGGTAGGAATAAAAAAGAAGCTGAACATATGGCAGCAAAACAAGCATTAATTAGAATGGGTGAAAAAAATGAGCAATAACTATTTTATCATTCCTATATTTGTTCCACATTTAGGTTGCCCTTATGATTGTGTTTTCTGTAATCAGATACGGATAACTGGACTATCTACTAATGTAACTTCTGAAGATGTAGAAAGAATAATAGAAGAGCACTTATCTACCTTTCCTAAAAATGAAATTCGTATTGAGGTAGCTTTTTATGGTGGTAGTTTTACAGGTATTGATGAAAGTATTCAAAGAGAATTATTATCTATACCACTAAAATATAAAAATAGAAATAAAATTCACGGAATTCGTCTTTCAACAAGACCTGATTATATTGATGAAAATATATTAAATTTGCTTAAAGAATATAAAGTCGATACTATAGAATTAGGAGTTCAATCTTTGGCAGATGATGTATTAAAGAAAAGTGGCAGAGGGCATAATAGTAAACAAGTATATGAAGCTTCACAGTTAATAAAAAATTATGGTTTTAACCTAGGATTGCAGATGATGATAGGACTTATTGGAGATAGTATGGAGAAATCCATATATACTGCTAAAGAGTTTATAAAACTAGAGCCTTATTGTGTTAGAATATATCCTACTCTAGTAATTAAGGATACTTATTTAGAAAAGCTTTATGAAGAACAATGTTATAAACCATTGTCTTTAGATGAAGCTGTAAATATATCAAGAGATTTATTAATGTTATTTGAATTTTATAATATTCATGTTATTCGAGTAGGATTGCAGCCAACAGAGAACATAACTTTAGGAAAAGATGTAATAGCAGGTCCTTTTCATCCTTCTTTTAGACAATTAGTAGAATCCAGTATTTATAGACTCATATTAGATAAATTTTTAGATGATCATAAGGAAATAACGAAAAATAATATAATAAAAATTGAAATCAACAGAAAAAACATATCTAATATAGTAGGACAAAAATCTAGCAACAAAAGGTATTTTATTGACAAATATAAATTAAAAAATATAAAAATATATGAAAGAGATATTCCATTGGATGATATAATATTAACCATAGGAAATTTTGATTATACAATAAATAAAAAAAGTGCCATAGAAAAATACTTAAAAGATAAATCTATAATATGAGTTAAGAGGTGTTTGATTTGTATTTAAAAAAAGTTGAAATACGAGGTTTTAAATCTTTTGCTGATAAAATTGAAGTTGACTTTAAAGAAGGTATTACAGCTATTGTAGGGCCTAATGGTAGTGGCAAAAGTAATATTGCAGATGCTATTAGATGGGCACTTGGAGAACAAAGCATAAAAACTTTAAGAGGAAGTAAGATGGAAGATGTTATATTTTCAGGTACAGATAATAGAAAACCTTTAGGATATGCTGAAGTTAATATTATATTTGATAATAAAGATGAATTTATTCCAATTGATTATCAAGAAGTAGCTATTACTAGAAGAGTATTTCGTTCTGGTGAATCAGAATATTACTTGAACAAAAATCCTTGTAGATTAAAAGATATTAAAGAGTTATTTATGGATACGGGTGTTGGGAAAGATGGATATTCAATAATTGGACAAGGGAAAGTTGATGAAATACTAAGCACTAAACCAGAAGATAGAAGAATTATATTTGAAGAAGCTGCTGGAATAGTAAAATATAAATCTAAAAAAGAAGAAGCAAAAAAGAAATTAGAAAAAACTCAGGATAATTTAATTAGATTAAAGGATATTATTGCTGAATTAGAAAGGCAGGCAGCACATTTAAAAGAGCAATCAGAAAAAGCTAATATATTTTTACAATTATCAAATAACTTAAAAGAATTAGAGGTTAACATATTTATTAGGGATATTGAAAAAATTAGTGAGGAATTAGAACTAATTCAGAAGGAAAGAACATCATTAATCAATGATATAAATGAAAAGAAAAAAGAAAGAGAAAACATCGAGTCACAATTTAATTTGATGAAATCCAACATAGAAAGTATAGATTTTAAAATAGATAAATTACAAAATGAGAAAATGGAACTATTAAATAAATTGAACGAATGTAAAAATCGTGTACAAATATTAGAAGAAAAACAAAAGTTTTTTATAAAAGATGTAAAAAGATTAACTGAGGAAATAGATGATTTAAAAATACATGAAAAAGAATTAATAAAAGAAAATGAGAATATTAATATTGAAATAATTGATGAAAAAAAATCACTTGAAACAGTAAAAGCTAAATTTGAGAAAAAAGAAATAGAACTCAAGGATGTAAATAATAAAATCAAATTAGAGGAGAAAAAAATAGATAAAGAAAAAGATAAGATAATTACTTCTTATAATAAAATGACAGATATTAAAAGTAAAATAAATAATCTGGAAAGTTTTGAAGAAAACATATATAAAAGAATGAATCAATTGGAGAGAGAAATTAAATGTTTAAAAACAAACATGGAAGAAGATGTACAATCATTAGAAAAAGTAAAGGAATTAGAGGCTGAGAAAAAGAAACAAGTGTTATCTTGTAACAGGACTTTAACAGATTTAAAATTAAAAGATGAAAATTATAGTGAACAGTTAAATGATATATTTTCTAAATTAAATGACAATAAAGTTGAATTACAAGGTAAAATATCTAATTATAATCTACTAAAAAATATGCAAAATGATTATGAAGGTTATTTTAAAAGTGTAAAAAATTTAATGATTGCTTGTAAAAAGGATAAAAAACTAAAAGATAAGTTAATAGGCTTAGTAGCTGATTTAATTAAGGTTGATGAAAAATACGAGAAAGCTATAGATGTTGCACTAGGTGGAAGTTTACAAAACATAGTTACAGCTAATGAGGAGGATGCCAAGTTTATTATAGAATATTTAAGAAAGAATAATTTAGGGCGAATAACATTTTTACCTCTTACTACTATAAAAGGAGATCCTATTAATATAAATGCTAAAGATAGAAAAAAGTTAAATATAATAGGTTTAGGGTCTGAATTAGTAGAATATGATACTAAATACAAAAATATAATTGACTATTTATTAGGAAGAAGTATAGTTGTAAATAATTTAGATGATGCAACTTTAGTAGCTAATAGATTTAATTACAGATATAAAATTGTTACATTGGAAGGAGATATAATAAACGCTGGTGGTTCTATGACTGGTGGTAGTATGAATAAGTCTAGTGGGAAATTGTTAAATAGAAATTATATATTGGAAAAACTTAGAAAAGAAATAAATATTTTAACAGAAATTCAACGAGATTTAGAAAAACAAAAAAATGATATTCAGTTGAAACGAGAAAAAAACATTCAACAATTAAATTATTATGAAAAAACATTACAAGATTTTAATGTTGAAGTAATTAAATTAGAAAATGAAAAGAACAATATAAATGCACAAATTGAAAAAAATCATGATGCCATTTCAAAATTTAATAAAGAACTGGATAGTTTAAATCAGGAATTAAAAGGGATAAAGTATGATAGAGAAATTTTCGAAGCTAATTTGAACAGTTTAGAGAGTGAGAATGAAGGCATAAAAGATAACGTAAAAAATTTCATGAAGCAATTTGAGTGTATTAAGAATATCAAGGAACAGCTAGCAAAGGAATTAACAGATTTAAATATACAGATTAATTTATTAGAAAATAAGCTAATTGATAAAGAGGAAAAATATCATAATATACAATTAGAATTGAATGATTTAAAAGAAATAAGACAGAATAAAAAATTAGAATTAAATAATATAAAAAATGAAATAGAAAATATAAAAAGTACTATAGATTCTGTAACAATAAATATGCAAAATTTAACTGATATGGAAAAGGACAAGAATAACAAATTAAAGTTACTACAAAAAGATAGAACAAAAGAAATGGAAGGCTATTATGTGCAACAAAAGCAGTTGAAGAATATAAATGATGAATTAGATCAATTAGAAAAAATTAGAAATAAACTTGAAGTAAAAAAAGCAAAATATATGATGCAATTAGAAAATGTTAAATTAAGATTAAAAGAAGATTATGAACTTTCCTATGAAGATGCTTTAGATATGTGGATTGAGATAGAAGATATGGAATATGCTTTATTGAAGGTAGAAAGATTAAAGAAAGAGATAAAAGAACTTGGAACTGTAAACTTAAATTCTATTGAAGAATATAAAATTACAAAGGAAAGACTGGAATTTATTACAAAGCAAATGAATGATTTAATTATTGCTAAAGCTGATTTAAAAAAAGTAATTGAAGATATGGATATAAAAATGAGAGAACAATTTTTATCTAGTTTTAATGAAATAAAGGAAAATTTTAATCAAATTTTCAAAGTATTGTTCAATGGAGGAAAGGCAGATTTAATTATAGAAGATGAAGATAATATACTTAATTCTGGGATAGACATAATAGTACAACCTCCAGGGAAAAAATTGCAAAATTTATCTTTGTTATCAGGAGGTGAAAAATCTTTAACTGCAGTAGCCTTATTGTTTGCAATACTTCAAACTAAGCCCACTCCATTTTGCATATTAGATGAGATTGATGCAGCATTAGATGAAGCTAATATAAATAGATATACAAATTATCTTAAAAGTTTATCTAAGGATACTCAATTTATAATAATAACTCATAGAAAAAGTACTATGGAAATTGCAGATGTATTATATGGAGTGACCATGGAAGAAGAAGGTGTTAGTAAGGTTGTTTCTGTTAAATTAACAGAAGATTTAGATGAAATTGCTAGTTAGGAGGTAAAAAATGTTCAAAAATTTATTTAAAAGAAACAAAAAAGATGATAAAAATAATGAAGTAAAGTTGGAAAAACAAGATGAATTAGATGAAGAATTGAAAGATGATATTAAAGTTGATGAATCTAAGCATAAAACGGGTTTTTTCGAGAAGTTAAAGCAAGGTTTAGATAAAACTAGAAAAGAAATGACAGATAAAATAGATGGTATATTAAATTCTTATAGCAAAATAGATGATGAGTTATTTGAAGGCTTAGAGGAAATATTGGTAACAGCAGATGTAGGAATTAAGACTACTATGGAAATAATTGATAAATTGAAAGAAAGAGTTAGGGAAGAAAATATTAAAGATCCTGAAGAAATTAAATATTTACTAAAAGATGAAATAAAAAGAATTATGACTCAATCTGGAGGGGAGAATGAATTAAAAATTGATCCTTCACCTGCAGTTATATTGGTAGTAGGGGTTAATGGAGTTGGAAAAACAACTACTATAGGTAAGTTAGCTTATAATTTAAAAATGCAAGGCAGAAAGATAATTATAGCTGCTGGTGATACTTTTAGAGCAGCTGCTATTGAACAGCTTGAAGAATGGGGTAAAAAAGCTGGAGTAGATATTGTTGCCCATAGTGAAGGAGCTGATCCTGCTGCAGTGATATTTGATGGAATTCAAGCTTCAAAAGCTAGAAAAGGAGATGTTTTAATATGTGATACAGCTGGAAGACTCCATAATAAAAAAAATTTGATGAATGAGTTAAATAAAATATTTCGTGTAGTAGAAAGAGAATACCCTGAGGCTCAAAAAGAAGTTCTTTTGGTGTTAGATGCTACTACTGGACAAAATGCCATATCCCAGGCTAAAGTATTTAATGAAGTTTGTGATATTACAGGGATTGCTTTGACTAAATTAGATGGAACAGCGAAAGGTGGAGTTGTAATTGCTTTACAATCTGAATTAAATTTACCAGTGAAACTTGTGGGAGTAGGAGAAAATATAGAAGACTTACAACCTTTTAACGTAGATGATTTTGTTGAAGCAATATTTGGGTAAAAATATTTAAATTAAATATTGACAAAATATAAGAATTATAATAGAATAACACTGTCAAGTAAAAACCTTGACAGTGCATATTTAATTTGGTGATAAATAAAATGGTTGATAAATTAGTAGAAATTGGCATATTATTTGATTTTTATGGAAAGTTATTAAGTGATAGTCAATATGAAGTTGTTGAATTATACTATATTCATGATCTATCTCTTGCAGAAATAGGAGAAGAATTGGGTATAAGCCGTCAAGCTGTATATGATACCCTTAAACGAGCTGAGCATAAGTTATATGAATATGAGGCTATATTAGGTCTTGTAAATAAGTTTAAATTTAATAAGAAAGAAATAAGTAAAATAGCTATAATAATAGATGAGATAGAAAAGGAATCTAAAAATATAGATAATGATAAAATAATAAAAAAGGCTAAGGAGTTAAAAGAAATAATAAGGAGATTAATAGATGATAGCCAGGAGGTTGTTAATTAATGGTATTTGAAAGCTTATCCGAAAAGTTACAAAATGCGTTAAGTAAACTTAAAGGTAAAGGTAAACTTTCGGAAAAAGATGTGGATTTAGCCATGCGAGAGGTAAAGTTAGCTCTGTTGGAGGCGGATGTTAATTATAAAGTGGTTAAAGATTTCATAGATAAGGTAAAGGTTAGAGCAGTTGGTTCGGAGGTAATGGAAAGTTTAACTCCTGGGCAACAGGTCATTAAAATAGTAAATGAAGAATTAACCAATTTAATGGGAGAAAAAGCAGAAAAAATAAATACATCTCCAATACCACCAACGGTTATACTTATGTGTGGTTTGCAAGGTGCAGGTAAAACTACTACAGCTGGAAAATTAGCATATAATCTTAAAAAACAAAATAAAAAGCCCCTATTGGTTGCTTGTGATGTATATAGACCTGCAGCAATAAAACAATTAGAAGTTGTAGGAGAGCGTGTTGAAGTACCTGTATTTTCAATGGGTAATAAGAATAATCCGGTAGATATTGCTAAGGCAGCAGTGGAATATGGTAAAAAAAATAGCCACGATTTTATTATAATAGATACAGCTGGTAGACTTCATATAGATGAAACACTTATGAAAGAGCTTAAGAACATATATGATTCAGTTAAGCCCCAAGAAGTATTATTAGTAGTTGATGCTATGACAGGTCAAGATGCAGTTAATGTAGCAGAAACATTTAATGATATGTTAGAGATTACAGGAATCATTTTAACTAAATTAGATGGGGATGCTAGAGGAGGAGCCGCATTATCAATTAGATCAGTTACTGGTAAGCCCATTAAATTCATCGGTATGGGTGAAAAACTTGATCAATTAGAACCTTTTCATCCTGATAGAATGGCATCTAGAATATTAGGGATGGGCGATGTTCTCAGTTTAATAGAAAGAGCCCAAGCTTCGATAGATGAAAAAAAAGCACTTGAATTGGAGAAAAAGATTCGTTCACAGCAATTTACTCTTGATGATTTTTTAGAGCAGTTAGATCAGATGAAAAATTTAGGCCCTTTAGACGAATTAATAGCAATGATTCCTGGAGTTAATTCTAAAATGATTAAAAATTTAAATGTAGATGAAAGGGAAATAGTAAAAATTCAAGCTATTATACAGTCTATGACTATTGAAGAAAGGGAAAATCCTGCTATTATCGATAGTAGTCGTAGGAAAAGGATAGCAATGGGAAGCGGAACAAATGTACAAGATGTAAACAGACTTTTAAAGCAGTTTAAAGAGACTAAAAAGATGATGAAACGTTTTAATGATATGGGAAAAACCATGAATAAAAAAGGAAAATTTGGATTTCCATTTTCTAGATAGATAATTTTAATACCCAATAAAGGAGGTGAAAACATGGCAGTTAAAATTAGATTAAGAAGAATGGGTGCAAAAAAGAACCCTTTTTATAGAATAATAGTTGCTGATTCTCGTTCTCCAAGAAACGGGAGATTTATTGAAGAGATAGGTTACTATAATCCTTTAACTGAGCCTATAACAGTTAAAATAGATGATGAAAAAGCTATAAAATGGTTAAATAATGGTGCTAAACCGACAGATACTGTTGATAGATTATTTAGAGAAAGTGGTGTATATGATAAACTTAATGAATAATTAGTTGAGGAATAATTTCTAGGAGGTGCTAATAATGGGTGAATTAGTAGAGATGATAGCGAAAGCACTTGTAGATAATCCTGATGAAGTAGAAGTTAATGAGGTTGAAGGTACACAATCAGTAATAATTGAATTGAAAGTTGCAGAAGATGATATGGGCAAAGTGATTGGAAAACAAGGTAGAATTGCAAAGGCTATTAGAACAGTAGTAAAAGCAGCTGCTATTAAAGAAAATAAAAGAGTTGTAGTGGAAATTATTCAATAGAGGGGATTAGCGATCTAATTCCCTTTATATTATATTTTGGTGGGTGAAAGTATGGAGTTTACTCAGGTAGGAAAAATAATAAATACCCATGGAGTTAAGGGAGAAGTAAAAATTTATCCATTGACAGATGATATATATAGATTTAATAAACTCAAGAAAGTTTATTTAGGAAAAAATAAAGTAAAATTAGAAATAGAAAATGTAAGATATCACAAAGGGTTAGTTATAATTAAATTTAAAGGAATTGATAATATTAATGAGATAATATCTTTTAAAGATGATTTTATCTATGTAGATGAGGAAGATAGAATAAAATTACCTGAGGATAAATATTTTATATATGATGTAATAGGTTGTGTGGTATATAATCATGAAGGAGAGAAAATTGGTTTAATTTCAGATGTTATTCAATCTGCAAGTAATGATGTATATGTAGTAAAAGATTATAATTTAGATAAGGAATATTTGATTCCAGCAATAAAAGAATTTATTATTCACATAGATGTTGATAATAAAAACATAATAATAGATCCAATTGAAGGAATGATAGAATGAGAATTGATGTACTTACTCTTTTTCCTGAGTTATTTGATAGCTTTGAGGAGTGGAGTATTATAGGGAGAGCCATTGAAAAAGGCTTATTTATCTTTAATAAAGTGAATATTAGAGATTTTTCAAAAGATAAACATAAACGTGTTGATGATTATCCATATGGGGGAGGTCCAGGAATGGTAATGAGACCAGAACCTATATATGAAGCCATACTCAGTGTAAAGCAGGATAATTCTACTGTTATATATTTATCTCCTCAAGGACAAAATTATAATCAAGAGCTGGCTAATATGTTAGCTAAAAAGGAACACTTAATTCTTTTATGTGGTCATTATGAAGGAGTAGACAATAGAATTATTGAACATTATGTAGATATGGAAATTTCCATTGGGGATTATGTATTAACTGGTGGGGAAATTCCTGCTATGGTTCTTATAGATTCAGTTGTAAGGTTATTACCAGGTGTATTGGGAAACGAAGAATCCATTGTAAATGAGTCCCATTACAATGGACTTCTTGAACATCCTCAATACACTAGACCTAGGATATTTAACAATATATCTGTACCAGAGGTTTTACTGTCTGGAAATCATAAAAAAATAAAAAAATGGCGTCGATATAAAGCAATTGAATCAACCTATATGAAAAGACCTGAACTTTTGGAAAAGCATTCCTTATCTGATGAAGAAATAAAAATACTTGAAGAAATTAAACAAAAAATAAAAGATAAAAATTAGTTGTGTTTTATATTTTCATATGCTATAATACACAACGTGTAAAAGTACTGACGGTCCGCTACCATAAGGTAAGAACGTCTAGGGAGAAGGGAGGTTTGAACAGTGGATATAATTAAGGTGTTGGAAAATGAACAATTGAGAAATGATTTGCCTGATTTTAATGTAGGTGATACTGTTCAAGTTCATTATAAGGTCAAAGAGGGAAGTCGTGAAAGAATACAAATATTTGAAGGCACAGTTATAAAAAGACAAGGTGGAGGAATTAAAGAAACTTTTACTGTAAGAAGATTATCTTACGGTGTTGGTGTTGAAAGAACTTTTCCTTTACATTCTCCAAGAATTGATAAAATTGTGGTAACTAGGAAAGGTAAAGCAAGAAGAGCAAAACTTTATTATTTAAGAAAAAGGCAAGGTAAAGCTGCTAAAGTGAGAGAAAAAACGATGTATTAATTTATTGGGACTATATAGTCCCAATTTTATTTTGAAAAGTAGGTGATTACCATGAATATAAATTGGTATCCTGGACATATGAAAAAAACTAGAAATTCTATTAAAAAAAATCTTTCTCTAGTTGATTTAGTGTATGAAGTAATAGATGCAAGAATACCTTATAGTAGTCAAAATCCTGATATAAATACTATCATAGGTAATAAACCAAGACTTATTATTTTAAACAAATCGGATTTAGCTGATAAAAAAGCAAATTTGTTGTGGGAAGAATATTTTAAGTCAAAGGGAATTAAAGCAGTAAGTGTAGATAGTTTAAATAAAAAGGGTATAGATAATATAGTTAAATTATCCTATAAACTTACAGAGGATAAGAGAATAGCATTAAAAAAGAAGGGAATTAAAAACAAGCCTATAAGGGTTATGATACTTGGTATACCAAATGTAGGCAAATCCACTTTAATCAATAGTCTTTCAAATAGGAAAGGTGCTAAGGTAGGAAATAAACCTGGAGTAACCAAAGCAAATCAATGGATTAAAATTAAAGGCGGTTTAGAATTATTGGATACTCCTGGAATACTGTGGCCTAGATTTGAAGATAAACATGTAGGATTAAATTTAGCTTTTACCGGTGCTATAAAGGATGAATTATTGGATACTATAACTTTATCTATGGAACTTATAGAAAGACTAAATGAGATATCCAATAGCTATATAGAAAATCGTTATAATATAATAACTAAAGACAAAACACCTTATGATATAATGATGGAAATAGGTAAAAAACGAGGATGTATTATTAAAGGTGGAAAAATAGATTTTGAAAAAGTCTCTCATATTATAATTGATGAATTTAGAGAAGGTTTTATAGGAAGAATAACATTAGAATTACCAAAGAATTTGAGGTGATATATTGCTAGATATTGAAAACAAACTTCACAATGAAGGATATAAACTTATTGCTTGTATAGATGAAGTAGGACGTGGCTGTTTAGCAGGAGATGTAATTGCTTGTGCTATTATAATGCCTGAAGGGTTAATGATAAATGGAGTTGATGATTCAAAAAAACTGACAGCGAAAAAGAGAGAAAAATTATATTATGATATAATTGAAAATTCAATTGCTGTAGGTATTGGGCAAGTAGATTCAAAAATTATAGATGAGATAAACATAAAAGAAAGTGCAAAACTTGCCATGAAGAAAGCAGTATTAAATTTAAAGGATAAGAATAATGAGCAGGTAATTCCAGATTACCTTTTGATAGATGCAGAAAGAGTATCTTTGGATATACCTCAAACTAGTTTAATTAAAGGTGATGCAAAGAGTCACGGTATTGCATGTGCATCAATAATTGCAAAAGTATATAGGGATAGATTGTGTCAAATATGGGACAAACAATTTCCAGGTTATAAAATCAATAAGAATAAAGGATATGGGACTAAAGAGCACAGGGAAGCTATTAAACAAATAGGGCCATCCCCTATTCACAGAATATCTTTTTTAGGTAATATTTTAAGTAAATAAAGGTGGTAAAGCCATTATGAAAATAACAAATTTGTTTAATATATATGATCTCTATAATGATGAAAAGAAGATATCTTTAAAAGAAGGAGATTTAATTAAAGGGAAAATTTTAGAAATTATAGAGGATTTAGCTATTATAGATATTAAAAACTTTGGGGTTGTAAAAGCTTATGTAGAAGGAAATTTTACTCAGTATGAAGACAAACTTATAACATTTACTGTAAAGTCTTTATTGCCTAATAAAATAATACTGACTCCTGTTTTAGAAAAGAATACGAATGATTCTTTAAAACTAACTAATTTAGATTTAGCTATTAAAAAAGAAGAATACTTAATGAATATATTAGCAGAATATAAGTTAGAACAAGATGAGGTAGCTATAGAATTTTTAGATAGTTTAGTAAAATATAATGTTTCTATAAATAGGGAAAATTTAGAGAAAGGGCTTTGGATATTAGATAAATTAGAACAGCTTATAAAAATGTTTGATGAAGATATGGTTTTACTAGTCAATTCTTATGATGAATTAAAATTTATAGGAGATGAAGATATAAGGAATATTCTAATACAACCTAAAGACGAGCATAATGGACAATTTGATATATCAGAATATGTAAAAGAAAAATTTTGTCAACTATTAGAAAGAAACACTATAGATTCAAATTTAATCAAAACTATTAGTATTTTTATTAAATACGATATTAAACCAAGTATGAATAATATAGAATATTTTTTAGAATTGGTTGAAAATACTTATTTATTTTCGGAGAACTTTATGAATTTAGAAAATATAATAGAGAAAAAATTTACAAGCAATGATAAATATAATATTATTAAAAATGATAATTTAAATATGCTAGATCAAAATATTATAAGACATAAGACAAATATACAAAAAATAATACAGTTGTTTAAAGATGGCAATATTAACTTTAAAGATGGGAAAATTGATGATAATATATTTGATAGTATAGAAGAAATTCAAAATAAATTTGAATTTTTACAACAACTTTATGAACATTTAAATATTATATGTTTTCCTTTTAAAATTAGTAAATTTTGGGATGAAGGTTTTATTACTTTAGTAAAGAATAAAAAAAAGAAAGATAATCCTAAAGAAGCAATCAATGTTTTTATAGACTTGAAAACAAATAATTTTGGAAATATAAATATATATTTAAGAGTTATTGAAAATAAAATTGATGTATTGTTTAAAAATATTAACAAGGATGATATTATTTTTTTTAAGGATAAAGAGAACTTATTAAATGAAATGGTAAATAGTACAGGTTATAAAATTAACAGTATTAAATATACAGAAGAGAAAGAAAATAATATGCTAGACTATTTAATAGTGAATCCGAATCCTATTTATTTTTTAGATGTGCAGGTGTAAAAATATGAAACAGGGAAAAAATAAAATTATTAAAAAAGCAGTAGCTCTATCCTATAAAAAAGAATATAATGCTCCAAAAGTAATTGCAAAAGGCAAGGGGGAAATTGCTGAGAAAATTATTGAAAAAGGTCATAAAGAAGGAATTGAAATATATAAAGATGAAAAATTAATAGAAGATTTAATTAAATTAGATTTACATGAGGAAATTCCAGAGGAACTATATGAAGCTGTTTCAGAAATAATCCTATTTGTATATCTTTTAGATAAAGAAAAGGGAGGGAGTAGAGATTAATAACAGGGATAAAGGATTAATAGGGGAAAAATTGGCTTTAGACTATCTTAAATCCCAAGGATATGAAATTTTAGATACAAATTATAGAACTAATATAGGAGAGATAGATATAATAGCCGCTAAATCTGATATATTAACTTTTATAGAAGTAAAAACTAGAACTAGTACTTATTTTGGTTATCCCTATGAAGCAGTAAATGTGGGAAAACAAAATAAGATCATAAAGACTTCTTTTATATATATGAAGGAAAAGAATCTATTTGATTATCAAATAAGATACGATATAATAGAGGTGTTTTTAGCTAAAGAATATAAAATTAATCATATAGAGAATGCTTTTTGTTGATAGTCTAAATAAGATAAAAATGTTTTTTAAAGGGGGACCTTATTATGTATTCCAAAGTTAATACCTGTGTATTACAAGGGTTAAATGGATATGTTATAGAAGTGGAAACAGATTTATCTAAGGGACTTCCTCTATTTAATATTGTAGGGTTAGCTGATATATCTATTAAAGAGTCAAAAGAAAGAGTACGTACTGCTATAAAAAACAGTGGATATGAGTTTCCATTAAATAGGATTACTGTTAATCTAGTTCCAGCTAATTTGAGAAAAGAAGGCTCTCAATTGGATTTAGCCATTGCAGTAGGTATTCTTATGGCTGTAGGAATAATTGACAATACATATGATGATAGTGTAGCATTTATAGGAGAACTTGGTTTAGATGGAAAATTAAATTCTGTGGAAGGTGCTCTTCCAATGGTAATTTCTATGCGTGAATCGAATATTAAAAAATGTATAGTTCCTTATGATAATAGGAATGAATCAGCAGTTGTAGAGGATATAGAAATAATTCCTGTTAAAGATTTAAAACAGGTAGTGGATTTTCTTAATGGAGATGAATGGATAGAGCCTTATAAAACAGAAAATACAATTTTTAAGAGTGAAAAAAAATACAATGGTATAGATTTTAGTGATATAAAGGGACAGGAGAGTTTAAAACGGGCACTAGAGGTGGCTGCTGCTGGAAATCATAATGTATTAATTATTGGTCCTCCAGGGTCTGGAAAAACTATGGCAGCTAAAAGAATACCTACAATATTACCTGACTTAACTTTTGAAGAATCAATAGAAGTTACAAAAATATATAGTGTTGCAGGTCTGCTAGAGTCTAATGCATTGATAAAAAGCCGTCCTTTTAGATCACCTCATCATACTATATCTGTAGCATCATTAATTGGTGGAGGAAGAGTACCTAAACCAGGTGAAGTTTCTTTAGCACATAATGGAGTGCTGTTTTTAGATGAACTGCCAGAATTTAAAAGAGAAGTTATTGAAGTATTAAGGCAACCTATGGAGGATGGAGTGGTTACTATATCTAGAGTAAATGCTAGTTTAACTTATCCATCTAAGTTTATGATGATAGCCAGTATGAACCCATGTCCGTGCGGATATTATGGTGATCCGTATCACGAATGTAATTGTACTCAAAGTAATATAGATAGATATTTATCTAAAATTAGCAATCCTTTATTGGATAGAATAGATATTCATATTGAAGTGTTACCTGTAAATTATAAAGATTTAAGAGATGATAGAAAGATAGATACATCAGAGGATATAAGAAATAGAGTTAATAAGGCTAGAAAAATTCAAATAGAAAGATATAAAGATAAAAACATATATAGTAATTCACAATTAGAGACAAAAGATATAAAAAAGTATTGTAAACTTACTGATGAAGCTGAATTTATCATGAAAAAAGCATTCAAAAAGTATAGGTTTAGCGCTAGAACTTATAATAAAATACTGAAGGTGGGAAGAACAATTGCTGATTTAGACGAAGATGATATTATTAGAGATAAACATATATTGGAAGCTATAAGGTATAGAAGTATGGATAATAAGTATTGGGGGCAGTAGATATGAGAGAAATTTCCAATAGAGAAGTTTTAATATGGTTAAATAGCCTTGGAATTGGAAATAAAAATATAGATAAATTAATGAAACAGACTCCCCAATTGACAGATATTTGGTATACTTCCACTGACATATTATATAGTTTAAAAGGTGTAAAACCTAATATTATAGATAAAATTATATGTAATCGAAAAGAAAAATACATTGATAAATTATTTTATGAATTAAATAAAAAAGAAATTGATGTAATTACTATATTGGATGAAAATTATCCTAAAAGACTTTATAATATATATGATAAACCAAAGGTTTTATATAAAAAGGGAGAATGGCAGGAAAAAGATGAATTTTCTATTGCAGTAGTAGGGTCGAGAAAAACCACTAGTTATGGTAAATGGGCTACTGAAAAACTAGTAAGAGAATTGGTTAATATAGATATAACTATAGTTAGCGGTTTGGCTTTGGGTATTGACGCTATTGCCCATAAAATAGCTATAGAAGAAAATGGCAGGACAATAGGAATTTTGGGAAATGGTTTAGATATAATATATCCAAAGAAAAATGAAAAATTGTATAAAGAAATACCATTAAATGGTATGATCATGACTGAATATTTTTTAGGAGTACCGCCATTAGCATATAATTTTCCTCAGCGAAATAGGTTAATAAGTGGCTTATCCCTTGGAGTATTAGTTATTGAAGCTAAAGAAAAGAGCGGCTCTTTGATAACAGCCCATCATGCTTTGGAGCAAGGCAAAGAAGTATTTGCTTTGCCTGGCAATATTAATAGTATTTTTAGTAGAGGAACTAATAAATTAATTAAAGATGGTGCTAAACTTGTAATGGATATAGATGATATAGTTGAGGAAATATACGAATTACAGGAAAGATTAAAGATACAAAAGAAAGAAACTGTTTCCCTATCAGGATTGAGTCCAGTAGAAATTCAGGTAATAGAATTGGTAAAGGATGGTCCTATACACAAAGATACAATAGCAATAAAAACTGGATTGGATATTTCTACTATAAATAGTATACTTACTATATTGGAATTAAAAGGGATGATTAAAGAAATGACAGGTGGAATATTTACTTTATTATAAGTGTATCATTGTTTGGAGGTGTAAGTATTGCAAAAGAATTTAGTTATAGTTGAGTCACCTGCAAAAGCAAAAACTATTGGAAAATTTTTAGGGAAAAATTATAAAGTTAAAGCTTCTGTAGGACATGTGAGGGATTTGCCTAAAAGTACTTTAGGCATTGATATAAAAAATAATTATAAGCCAAAATATATTACAATTAGAGGTAAAGGACCAGTGGTTAAAGAATTAAAAGATGAGGCCAAAAAATCCAACAAAATCTTTTTAGCTACTGACCCTGATAGAGAAGGAGAAGCTATATCGTGGCATTTAGCTCATATATTAAAAATTCCAGAAGACGAATTAGTAAGAGTTGAATTTAATGAGATAACAAAAAATGCCGTATTAAATGCTATGAAGAAGCCAAGAGCAATTGATAAAAATCTTGTAGATGCACAACAAGCTAGGAGAATATTAGATAGGCTTGTAGGATATAAAATAAGTCCTTTACTTTGGCGAAAGATAAGAAAAGGTTTAAGTGCAGGTAGAGTTCAGTCAGTAGCAGTAAAACTAATATGCGATAGAGAAAAAGAAATAGAGGCTTTTATTCCTGAAGAATATTGGACTATTAAAGCTTTATTAGAAAAAAATGATATTCCATTTGAAGCAAATTTTTATGGTATTATTGAAGACGGTAAGGATAAGAAAATAGAAATTTCTAATAAAGAAGAAGTAGATAAAATAATAAAAAATATAGATGAAGACAATTTTATTGTAGATAGTGTAAGGAAAAGTACTAGAAAAAAGAATCCTTATGCACCTTTTACTACTAGTACTCTTCAACAGGAAAGTTCAAAGAAATTAGGTTTTTCTACTAAAAAAACAATGATGATTGCACAACAACTTTATGAAGGAATAGATATTAAAGGCGAAGGTACAGTAGGACTTATAACATATATTAGAACTGACTCTACTAGAGTATCTGATGAAGCAGTTGAACAAGCAAAAAATTTCATAATTAATAATTATGGAAAAGAATATAATAATGGAGGGAAAAATTATATCAACAAGAGTAAAAAAGAAGCTCAAGATGCTCATGAAGGCATAAGACCTACTTCAGTATTAAGAAAACCTGAAGAAATAAAAAGTTCCTTAACCTTAGATCAATATAAATTATATGATTTAATTTGGAGGAGATTTATAAGTTCTCAGATGGCTCCTGCCAAGTATGACACTATTTCAGTTAGGATAATATCAAATGGAAATGTATTTAGAGCCTCAGGTTCTAAGTTGAATTTTGATGGTTTTTTAAAAATATATAATAATCAAGATAATGATGAGAATGATCTGGAAATACCAAAACTAGTAGAAGGTGAAAAATTAAAAGTAAATAAAATAGAACCTAATCAACATTTCACTCAGCCACCTTCTAGATATACAGAAGCTTCACTTATTAAGACAATGGAAGAGTTAGGAATTGGTAGACCTAGCACTTATGCACCAATTATATCCACTATATTAAATAGAGAATATGTAATTTTAAATAATAAATCTTTTGAACCTACTGAGTTGGGAATTTTAGTAAATGATTTATTAGAAAAATATTTTGGAGAAATAATAAATGAAGAGTTCACTGCAGAATTAGAAGAGAAATTAGATGAAATAGCAGAAGGTAAATATAAATGGCAAGCAGTAGTGGATGATTTTTATAAGGACTTTGAAGTGTTATTGAAAAAAGCAGAAGAAGAAATAGATGAAATGGAAATTCAAGATGAAGTGACTGATGAAATTTGTGAAAAATGTGGAAGGAATATGGTTATAAAATATGGGCGATATGGGAAATTTTTAGCTTGCCCTGGATATCCTGATTGTAAAAATACAAAAGCAATAGTGGATGAATTAGATATTCCATGTCCTCTTTGTGGAGGTAATATCATAAGAAGACGTTCTAAAAAAGGAAGAATTTTTTATGGATGTAGTAATTTTCCAAATTGTAATTTTAGTTCTTGGAATGAACCTATAAAGGAAAAATGTCCACAATGTAATGGAATTATGGTTAAGAAAAAAACTAAAAATGGTATTAAAATTCAGTGTATAAATAAAGAATGCGGATATAAAAGATTTGAAAAGGAGTAAATTTTTCTGTACAATTTGTTAAAAATGTAGTAATCTATTATATGTATAATAAAACATTCAGAATTATCTATCTATTATACTACTATATTTTAGGAATTGAGGTGTTATAATTGTTAAATGGTACTACTATTGTAGCAGTAAAAAAAGAAGGAAAAGTTGCAATTGCTGGGGATGGACAAATTACTTTTGGTGATGCGACCATCATGAAGAATACTGCAAAAAAAGTTAGAAAGATATATAATGATAATGTTATAATAGGATTTGCTGGTTCAGTAGCTGATGCCCTTACTTTAGCAGAGATATTAGAAGAAAAATTGGAACAATATAGTGGAAATCTTAAGCGAGCGGCTGTTGAATTAGCAAAAGAATGGAGAAGAGATAAAGTTTTGAGGCGTTTGGAAGCTATGTTGATTGCAGCAGATAATAAGAATTTACTTCTTATTTCTGGTAATGGAGAAGTGATAGAACCAGAAGAAGGAATAATTGCTATAGGTTCTGGTGGTAATTATGCTTATGCTTCTGGGAAAGCCCTCCTAAAATATTCTAATTTATCTGCAGAGGAAATAGCTAAGGAATCTATTTTAATAGCTTCATCCATATGTATTTATACTAATAATAATATTACTATTGAAGTAATTTAGGAGGAATGATGTATGGTTGAACTTACACCAAAGCAAATAGTTGAAGAATTAGATAAATATATTATTGGGCAAGATAAAGCAAAAAAAGCTGTAGCTATTGCTTTAAGGAATAGATATAGACGAAATTTACTTTCTGAAGAGTTTAAAGACGAGATAAAACCTAAGAATATTCTTATGATAGGACCAACAGGTGTTGGAAAAACTGAAATAGCAAGAAGATTATCAAAATTGGTAAAAGCACCTTTTGTAAAGGTGGAAGCTACTAAATTTACAGAAGTAGGATATGTTGGAAGAGATGTAGATTCTATGATTAGAGATTTAGTGGAAGAATCTATTAGAATGGTTAAAGTAAAAAAATTGAAGAAGTTTATGATAAAAGTGAAAAAATTGCTGATGAGAAAATATTAGATATATTGATTCCTATATCTTCAAAAGGAAAAAACTCTAACCCCTTAGAAGCTCTTTTTAATATTAAAGAAGAGGATGATGAAAATTCATTAAAAGATAAAGAGCTTATAATGAATAAACGAAGAGAGATAAGGGAAAAATTGTTAAATGGAGAATTAGAAGATGAAATTATTGAAATAGATGTAGAAGACAATTATAATTCCACCATAGAGTTGTTTAGTACGTTTGGTATAGAAGAATATAATATAAATATGGAGGATATATTTGGTGATTTTCTACCAAAAAAGACTAAAAAGAAAAAGGTTACAATAAGAGAAGCTAGAAAAATAATAAGTGATCAAGAAGCACAAAAACTTATAGATATGGATGAAGTTGTAAGCTTAGGAATAGAAAGAGCCCAGGAAACAGGCATAATATTTATTGATGAAATAGACAAGATTGCTGGCAAAGATTATGGTGGAGGACCAGATGTATCTAGGGAAGGAGTTCAGCGTGACATACTTCCAATTATAGAAGGTACTACAGTTATGACAAAATATGGACCTGTAAAAACAGATCATATATTATTTATTGCAGCAGGTGCTTTTCATGTTTCAAAGGTAAGTGATTTAATTCCTGAAATTCAAGGAAGATTTCCAATTAGAGTAGAGCTAGAGAGTTTGACAGAAGAAAATTTTGTAGAAATACTTACTAAACCTAAAAATGCTATAATAAAACAGTATCAATTATTACTAGGTACTGAAGGTATTAAGTTAGAGTTTACTGATGAAGCCATCAAAGCTATCGCTAGATATGCATATATTGCAAATGAACAGTCTGAAAATATAGGAGCAAGAAGATTACAAACAGTTCTAGAAAAGCTGTTAGAAGATATCTCTTTTGAAGCATCTGATTTGGATGATAAAGATATAATTATAGATGAAACATATGTAAATGAAAAATTAATGGCACATATACAACAAAGGGATATATCAAAGTATATATTGTAAATAAAAGGAGGATATAGTCGATGGAAACTTTATTACAAAAAACAAGAAGATTAAACAAAACTTTACAGAGTTCAGGATCAAAACCTGTATCATTTCAAGAACTAAGTAAAATACTTAGTGAAATACTAGATGCAAATGTTTATATTGCTAGTAGAAAGGGCAAGGTATTAGGATATGAACTATCCACGGGATTTGATTGTGATATAATTAGATCAGAAATAGTAAAAGAAAAAAGATTTCCTAAAAAGTATAATGATGAGTTATTAAAAGTAAGCGAAACAAAAGAAAATGTACAGGAAATTACAGAATGTGTTTTTGATCAAGTTTCAGAATGTGATTATCCAGATAAAATTACTACTATAATACCTATAAATAGTGGTGGTGAAAGATTAGGGACATTAGTTTTAGCTCGATTTGGTAGAAACTTTACTGAAGATGATTTAGTATTAGCAGAATACAGTGCCACTATAGTAGGGATGGAAATACTTCGTTCTAAAAGTGAAAAAATGGAAGAGGAAGCTAGAAAAAGAGCCATGGTGCAAATGGCTTTGGGTACTTTATCTTATTCTGAATTGGAAGCTATGGAACACATATTTGAAGAATTAGATGGGGATGAAGGTTTACTTGTAGCAAGTAAGGTTGCTGATAGAGTAGGTATTACTAGATCAGTAATAGTTAATGCTCTTCGTAAACTTGAATCTGCAGGAGTAATTGAGTCCAGATCTTTAGGTATGAAAGGTACACATATTAAAATACTAAATGACAAACTTTTAGAAGAATTAGAAAAAACAAGAGAATAATTATAAAAAATAGTGGGGTATCCCACTATTTTTTATTAGGACTTAAGGAGGATTTTTCCATTTTTCAGTAAAATAATACTATAAATATATGCTTTTTTTTGTTATTATATATATTGTAAATGAAAAAAGAGTTATAAAATTTAATATATTGTTAGTTAATGTTGAATTTTACTAGATATTATAATAATATCTATAATAAGAGGTGATAAAATGCTTAAACAATTTTATAACGATATTAATATATTAAACAAAGCGCTAGATGGAATATGGCTAAGAAATAAAGCTATTAACCATAATATAGCTAATGTTGATACTCCAAAATATAAGAGGTTATCTGTTAATTTTGAAGATAAGTTAAAAGAGGCAATAGACAAGCAAGAAAGTAAATTAGTTAGAACTCATCATAAACATCTACCCATAACTAAAAATGTAGAAGATATTGAACCTGAAATAACAGTTGATAGGAATTTTTCTTATAGATTTGACAAAAATAGTGTAGATATAGATATTGAAGCAACAAATCTTGCAAAAAATACTATAATGTATAATGCCCTTGTAGATCAAACTATAGATGAGTTTGATAGAGTAAAAAATGTTATTAGTGAAGGGAGTAGATATTAATGGGTATATTTGATTCAATTAATATTAGTGCTTCTGCACTAGCGGCAGAAAAGACTCGAATTGATATAATAAATAAAAATATTGCAAATGCAAATACAACAAGGGCAACAGGGGGTATGCCATATAGGAGACAGATGGTAGTATTTGAAGAAGATAAAAATAAACCTTTTTCATATTACTTAGAAAAGCAGAGCAATAAATTTAATGGTCAAGGAGTAAAAATAAGAGAAGTAGTAGAGGATGATAGTCCTTTTAGACTAGTATATGAACCTGGACATCCTGATGCTAATGAAGATGGATATGTAATGTTACCTAATGTTGAAATTATGAAAGAAATGGTGGATATGATAGATGCACAAAGGGCTTATGAAGTTAATATTACTGCTATGAATGCAAATAAGGCTATGTTAATGAAGGCATTAGATATAGGTAGGAGGTAGTTAGATGCAAATAAAAACAATTAATACATATAGACCAGCTTTATGCCATGAAAACAAAGAAGGAGATTTTAAAAAACAAACAATAAAATTTGATAATTTATTAAAAGATGCTTTAGATAAAGTAAATCAACTGCAATTAGATAAAGAAGAATATAAAAAGCTTCTCATCACAGGTGAATTGGACAACCTTCATGATGTAACTATTGCAGCAGAAAAAGCAAATGTTGCTCTTCAGTTAACTTTGGGGATAAGAAACAAGGTTGTTGAAGCGTATAAGGAAATTATGAGAATGCAAATATAGAAGATAACACTGGAAGAAATGAGGTGTCAAGGTGGGGGAAACGATACAGCAAATGCGGAACCAATTAAATGAATATTGGCAAGAGATGGATAAAAATAAAAGAAAAAAAATAATCATCATTTCTGTAATTGTAGTTCTTACCGTAGTCATACTTACCATCATACTTTCTAGACCTAAATATGAGGTTCTTTATGAAGATTTATCTTTAAAAGATATGGCTCAAATTACTAAAAAACTAGATGAAATGGGAGTAAAATGGAAAACTCCTAGCAAAGATGATACTACTACTATATTGGTTCCAGCAGATATGAAAAATAAAATAAAAATAGAATTAGCTTCCTATGGATTACCAAAAGAAGGCTACGGCTTTATGGATGCATTTAAAGAGAGTAGCTGGACTATGACTGATTATGATAAGAAGGAAAGAATGAAATATGCTCTTCAAAATGAATTATCATCAACTATATCTGAGATAGATGGTATTGAAAACGCTACTGTTTACATAGATATTAAGGAAGATACAGGTTTTGTATTAGAAGAAGCTGAACTAGAAACTACAGCATCTGTATTTATAGAAAGATCTGATAATAGACCTTTAAAAGCAGAGACAATAGCTGCTATAAAAAACTTGGTAGCTGGTTCCGTAAATATGGATCCAGATAATGTAAAAATAATAGATAGTGAAGGTAAACTATTGACTGATGAACAAGAAGAAGACTTTTTGTTAACTGATCAATTTGTTATTAAAAACAACTTAGAATCAAAAATAAATGATAGTTTAAAAGCTTTTTTAGAAAATGTGTTTGGACCTGGTAATGTAGATATAAGATCCAGTGTTAAAATAAATTTTGATAGTGAAAAAACTAGTGTAGTTGAATTTGCTCCACCAATTGAAGGAAGCGATGAAGGTTTAATAAGAAGTATGGAACAAATAGAAGAACATATGGTGGGGGGGACGGCAGCAGGAAGGCCGGGTCAAGATTCTAATGAATCATACCCTATGCCCGAAGATGGAAATGAAAAATACGATAAAATAAGTAATACAATAAATTATGAATTAAATGAAATAAACAAAGAGATTAGGAAGGCACCAGGTCAAGTGGAAGATATAACTGTGGCTGTACTTATAAATAAGAATGCTATAGTAGATGGGGAATTTACTCCTGCATTGGAAGAAGAAATTGTTGATTTAATTTATGCTGCAACTGGCTTGGATACAAAGCAAGTACAAGTAGTAGCTCAGAATTTTAGAACAACTGATTTAGATGAAGAAAAAGATAAAAAGTCTATTAATTGGTTAGCAATTATATTATCTATAGCTGCGGCATCAGCTGGAGTGGCTTATGGGATATATAGAAGACAAAAACGTCAAGAAGAAGAAAAAGAGATTGGATCAGAAATTGATGAAGAAACATTGATAGAATCTGAAGTGCAAGATCTTGAATTTGAAACAGAGGAATCTAAAATGAAAGCTCAGATTGAAAAGCTTGTAGAAAATAAACCAGAAATAGTAGCACAACTCATAAGAACATGGTTAAATGAATAGGAGCGATTTAATATGGCAAAGAAAAAATTAGATGGAAAAGAAAAAGCAGCTATACTATTAATTACTTTGGGTCCTGAAAAATCTGCAGAGGTATTTAAGCATCTAACTGAAGAGGAAATTGAGGAGTTAACTTTACAAATTGCAAATACTCGAATGGTATCAGCAGAAGAAAAAAATGAAATAGTAGAAGAGTTCTATCAATTAGCATTGGCACAGGAGTATATTTCAGAAGGTGGAATAAATTATGCTAAGGAAGTATTAGAAAGGGCTCTAGGTCCTGATAAAGCTGTTGATATAATTAACAAATTGACATCTTCTTTACATGTTCGACCTTTTGAATTTATTAGGAAGGCAGATCCAAATCAACTATTAAATTATATACAAAATGAGCATCCTCAAACTATAGCTTTAATACTTTCTTATCTCAATCCAGGGCAGGCAGCTCAAATATTAGCAAATCTGCCACCTGAAAAACAAGCTGAGGTTACAAGACGTATTGCCATAATGGATAGAACTTCTCCAGAAGTTGTAAAGGAAATTGAAAAAGTACTAGAGATAAAATTTTCAGGTATGTTGTCTCAGGATTTTACAACTACTGGTGGAGTACAAACAGTAGTGGATATATTGAATTCTGTAGATAGAGGTACTGAGAAGTTTATTATGGAAGAGTTAGATACAATGGATGCAGAATTGAGTGAAGAAATAAGAAAGAGAATGTTTGTATTTGAAGATATTGTATCTTTAGATAATAGAAGTATCCAAAGAATTATTAGAGAGATTGATAATTCTCAATGGGCTATTGCATTAAAGGGTGCAAGTGAAGAAGTTAAAGAAGCTATATTCTCTAATATGAGTAAGAGACTTGTAGAGATGATAAAAGAAGACATAGAGTTCATGGGACCAGTAAGAATAAGAGATATAGAGGAAGCACAACAAAATATTGTAAATGTAATTAGAAAACTTGAAGAAGAAGGAGAAATAATCACTCCGAGAGGAGGAGATGAAATTATTGTCTAATATAATAAAATCTACAAGAGTTATAGAAAAGGGTACAGTATCTAAAAAGGAAGAAAAGTGGGATGCTACTGTATATGATGATCTTTTAGAGGAAGCAAGAAAAAGATATGATGATATAATTGAAGATGCAGTGAAAAAATCTGAAGAAATTATAAATTCTGCTTATGAAAAATCTGAAGAAGTATTAGATGATACACATAAGAGAGCTCAAGATATATTAAAAGAAAATAAAATTAAGGGCTATGATGAAGGTTATAAAAATGGATACAAGAAAGGTTATGATGAAGGTTACAATCAAGGTTATAAAGAAGGAAAAGAAGATTCAAAAATATTAATATCTCAAGCTTTAGATATTAAAAAGGACTATGTAAATAAAAGAAACAGTTTATTAAAAGATACAGAAAAAGATTTAATTCAATTAGTTATATCGATATATGAAAAAATACTTTATAAAAAAGTAGACGAAGATGAAGAAATTATAGTATCGTTAATACTGAAGGGAATAGATAATTTAGAAATATCAGAAAAATTAACAATAATAACATCACAAGAGGATTATGAGATAGTTGAAAAGTATAAAGATGTTATATTGGCTAAAGCAAGTTTAGTGGATGAGATAGATATACGAGTTAATAGTGATATGGTTAAGGGAGATTGTATATTGGAAACCTCTAAAGGTAATATAGATGTAAGTCTTCAAACTCAATTAAAAGAAATTAAAGAGTTACTATTAACTATATTGGATAATGAATGAGTGATATTCATGGAAGAAAGAATAAATATAAAAAAATATATAAAAGAAATTAATAAAAAACGATTTATAAAATATACAGGGAATATTACCAAAGTTACCGGATTAACTATAGAATCCAATGGTCCTATGGCAACAATTGGAGAATTATGCTATATATACCCATATAATAATTCAGAACCTGTATTAGCAGAAGTTGTAGGGTTTAAAGAAGATAAAATACTTTTAATGCCTTTAGGAGATATGGAGGGCATTGCCTCAGGTAGTAAAGTAGTTGCTAGCGGGAAAACTTTAAGAGTAAATGTAGGAGATGAATTAATAGGAAGAGTAATAGATGGATTAGGAAATCCAATAGATGGAAAAGGACCGATAAGAACTGATAAAACGTATCCTGTATCAAATTATCCTCCTAATCCATTAGAAAGAAAAATAATATCTGAACCTTTATCATTTGGTATTAAAGCAATAGATGGATTATTAACTTGCGGCAAAGGTCAAAGAATAGGTATATTTTCAGGAAGTGGAGTAGGGAAAAGTACTCTTATGGGTATGGTTTCTAGAAATAGTTCTGCAGATATAAACGTAATAGGTCTAATTGGAGAAAGAGGTAGAGAAGTTAGAGAATTTATAGAAAAGGACTTAAAGGAAGAGGGTTTAAAAAAATCTGTAGTAGTTGTTGTTACATCAGATCAACCTGCATTGATAAGAGTCAAGGGAGCATTGGTGGCAACAGCTATTGCAGAATATTTTAGAGATAATGGTAATGATGTTATGCTACTCATGGATTCCCTCACTAGATTTGCGATGGCTCAAAGAGAAATTGGACTAGCTATAGGAGAGCCCCCAGTAACCAGAGGTTTTACACCTTCTGTTTTTGCAGTAATGCCTAAACTTTTAGAAAGGGCAGGTACTTCTTCTAAAGGCACTATAACGGGATTATATACGGTATTAGTAGATGGAGATGATTTTAATGAACCAGTTACAGATACAGTACGAGGAATAATCGATGGACATATTATATTGTCAAGAAAATTAGCAAACCAAAATCATTATCCAGCTATAGATGTATTAGCTAGCGTTAGCAGGGTAATGCCAAGTATAATAGAAAAAGAACATTTGAATATGGCTAATGCTATAAAAGATGTAATGGCAACTTATAGAGAATCTGAGGATTTAATTAATATTGGAGCATATAAAATGGGCTCAAATAGAAAAATCGATATAGCGATTCAACTGAAGGAAGATATAGATAAACTATTAAAACAAGAAGTTTTAGAAAGTTATCCATTTGAAGAAACCATTTCTATTATGAAAGCAATATATGAAAAGATAAACAACTTTTAATGGGGGAATGGTGGATGGCAAATTTTAATTTTAGATTTGAAAGGGTTCTAAATTATAAAAAGACTATTGAAGACTATAAGAAAAGTCAATATGGAGTAGCACAAAAAAAATTAATTGCAGAAGAAGATAAATTAAATGAAATTAATCAAATTATAACAAATGTAAAAGATGAAAAAAACATATCTACTGAAGAAACTAGTGTTGGCAACTTAGTTATGTATAATAATTATATTAATGATTTAAGTAAGAAATTAAATTTACAAAAACAAATTGTTGAAAACATTAGGAAAGATGCTGAAAAAGCAAAAGAAGAGATGATAAATGCTGTGAAGGAAAAGAAAATATTTGAAAAATTAAAAGAGCAGGAATATAAGAAGCATATCTATCATTTACAAAAAAATGAAGAAAAACATATAGATTCAATTATAAGTTATAAAACTAGTACCCAATAATAGGGGGATTAAATATGGAAAATATGGAAAACATCGAAGGAGCAAAAAAAAAGAAAAAATGGAAAGCAAAGTTAATACTAATTTTCGTGTTGATAATCATACCTTTATCAATATTAACTTTTATGTACTTTAATAATAAATCCTTCAATACTAAAGCAAATAGTGTATTAAGTAAATTGCCAGGGAAATTAGGGTATAAATTTGCTAACTCAGACGATGAGGATAATGAATATAAAAAAGAATACTTAGCTAGTTATCTTTTGTCTTTAGATCCAAGTGCAGCTGTTGATAAATTGTATATAATAAAAAAAGAAGATGGAAAACTGTATGCTGAACTAATAAAAAACATGAATTCAAATTCTCCAACAAAAACTAGCGAAATAATAACAATGATTAGAAATAGAGAGCAGAGTAAAAATCTTCTTTCTTCTATGTATGATGAAATAAAAAAAGGAAAAGAAAAAGAATTTATGGATGAAATAAATAGATTAGAAAATCAAGATTTGCTAATTACGATTAAAGAGATAACAAATAGGATAGAGAATGATAAGGATTTTAAAGATAATTTATCCGAAGTATTTAGTTTGATGAATGAAGATATAGTTGTAGATATATTATACTATTTAGATGAACCTTATGAAAATGAAATATTATATTCATTAAAAAGTGATAAAAGGTCAAGTATAGAAAGTAAATTATTGGATAAGAAAGCAAAATATTTAAGATTAGCTGATTTAGCTAGATTGTATGAAGTAAAACCTATTGAAATTGCAGTGGAGGAAATAGGAAATACTGATACTTATAATATGAATGAATTAGGAATTATTTATAAAAATTTATCTGTACTCAAATCAGCAGAAATACTATCAAAAATAAATGATGATGAATTTATACAAGAACTATTTAATGTAATTAGAAGGGAAGAAGAATTAAGTGGAGAAGAAGAGTCTATAACTACAGAAATTAGTAAAACTATACAATTTATGACAGAATATAACGAAAAAATTAATGATCTAGTTACTGTATATGAAAAGATGAGCCCTGATAAAGTTGCAAAGATTGTAGAGAAGATGATGGATAATGATGCAACTGTAACACAATTAGAAATATTTTCCGAACCAGCTTATGAAATTTCTGATTCTAGCATAGTTATAGATGTATTATCTAGAATGAAAAACAAGGCTTTATCTAATATTATGAACTATATAAGTACTGATAAAGCTTCTAAATTAACTCAAAAGTTAGCTGAACCTCAAATTTAAATTCAACTATTATGAAAGGAGGTGAAAAAGTGTTAAATGTAAATTCTATTTTAGAAGATATAAAAACATCTAATGGCAATTTTTCTGCTATTAAATCTGCTAAAAAAAATCAAGAAAATTTTGCTAAAAAATTTGAAAAATATATAAAGGAACAAAATGAAATAGGCAATATTAATAAGCAATATAAAGGTTCTAGTAAAAAAACAAAATTTAAAAATGGAATCACTAAAAAACATATTCAAGATGAGTTACCTACTGATAAAAGAAATAAAAATAAAGGAGAGGAAGTAAAAGATGAACTATTAGTTTTAATAAGTTCATTATTAAAACTAATAGAAGAATTAGATGATTTAGAAATTAAAAATATATCTAGTGAATTTGATCTTCTAAAGTTTCAAAATATCAACTTTCAAGATGTTAAAAATATAAAAATTGAACATTTATTAGACAACTTATTATTGGAGGATTTAACGTTAAATGAAGTGATAGAGTTAATTGAAAATATTGAAGCTCTTTTACCTAAAATTAAAAATAATACAGAAGAAAAATTAATAATAGAAAGTATTTATGATACTTTAGAAGAAATATTAAGTAAATTTAAGGATGCAATAAAAAAAGATGATTTTGCTAATTTAGACAGGCAAATATTTACAAGAAGGGATTTAGAAGATAATAACATAAAGAATAATAATGATATTAAAAATAGTAATAGTAATAAAAATATAGAAGAGTTAGAAGATATAGATGACTTAATGATTGGTTCAACAATGGAAGATTATTTTGATATTCAAGAAGATAAAATAAGATCAACTGAATTATTAAAAAAAGAATTTGTATCTGAAGATGAAGCAGTTATAGCAGATGAAATGTTAATTGTTAATGAACAAGAAGTTGTAGGAGAACAGCCTGAATTTAATAATGAATTTAAAAATGACTATAATAATTTAATATTTGGAATTATTAATGAGAAATTTGATTCAGAAAACATTGAGTCAAATGAACAAAAACTTCAACAAGTAGATTATAAAGATATATTTAAGCAAATAGTTGATAAGGTGAAAGTAAATTTAGAAAATTCTAAGCAAGAAGTAAAAATTAAATTAAAACCAGAAATTCTTGGAGATTTATTGTTGAAGATGGAAATGGAGAAAGGATCTATATTAGCAAAAATAATGGTAGATAATTACAAAACCAAAGATATTATAGAGGCAAATTTGTATCAACTTAAAGAAGATATGAGAGAAAATGGATTGGAAATAAAGGCTTTTGAGGTGTTTGTAGGAACAAATGAAGATTTTAAAAGAGAAAGTGATTTAGATTTTAATTCAAACAAAAAGCAGAATAAATCATCAACTAAATTAAAAATTAAAAATAAAGAATTAATAGAAAAAGAGACATACCTGCAAAATACATTACCAATTATAAATGAAAAAGGGAGTATAAATTTATTGGCTTAAGGAGGTGTTAATATGAAAATAGGTAATATAGAATATAAAGAACATATTCGTTATATTGATGATGAAATAGATAATAAAAAACCTTTAGAAACTAAAAAAAACGATTTAGATAAAGATGCTTTTTTAAGATTATTAACAACACAATTAGCTAATCAAGATCCTTTAAATCCAATGGAAGACAAGGAATTTATAGCGCAATTAGCACAATTTAGCTCTTTAGAACAGATGCAAAATTTAAATAAGAATGTTGAAAATTTAAGTGAAGAATTGTTAGAGACTATGGATATAATTAATTTAAATCAAATTCAAGCAAATGTATTAATGCTTAAAGAAATAACTAATATTAGAAAAGCTTTAGAAACTTATTTTGGAAAAGATCCTGAAGATCAAGTTGGGAAAATAGAATTATGGACTAAAATAAAAGCCGCTGAAGAACTGAAGGAAGCCAATTATACAAAAGAAACTTGGGAAAAATTTAGCATAGCTTTATTAGCTGCTAAGGAAATATTTGATAAAGAAGATCCAGCTTTAGAAGAAATTCAAAATGCTTATGATGAATTGGTTACTGCAATAGAAAATTTAGAAAAAGCAGATTCTAAGGAAGATGATTAATGTAATTCAAGAATAGGATGATAACTGTGAATAATATAAAAATAAAACAATTAGAAAATCAAATCATTAACTCATCGCAAAACAATAGGAAAATGAATAATATATCTAATAAAAATTTTAAAGATATACTTGAAAAAACACAAAATAAAAATAATGAAATTAAATTTTCTAAACATGCTATTTCAAGGATAGATACAAGAAATATCAAATTAAGTGAAGATGAATTGGAACAATTAAAAATTGGATTTAATAAAGCAGAAGAAAAAGGAATAAAGGATGCTTTAATATTTGTAGGAGATAAGGCTTTTATTGCTAGTATAAAAAACAAAACTATAATAACTACATTTAATAAAGCACAATTAAAAAACAATGTATTTACAAATATAGATGGGGCAGTTATTGTATAACTGGACCTTTTAGGAGGTTATGTATATCTGACTGATTGATGATATACAACTGCCCAATTGATGGGAGGTAATATTTATGATGAGATCAATGTATTCTGGTATATCAGGGTTGAGAGTCCATCAAAACAAGATGGATGTTATAGGAAATAATATAGCTAATGTCAATACTGTAGGCTACAAAAGGGGTGCTATGACGTTTCAAGAGGTATTTAGTCAAGTAATTAGAGGAGCTAGTGCACCTCAAGAAGGCAGAGGAGGTACCAATCCACAACAAATAGGGTTAGGTGTATCTATTGGATCTATTAATACAATCCATAGCAAAGGACCTGCACAAAGAACGGATAATCCTGAAGACTTAATGATAGATGGAGAAGGCTTTTTTGTAGTATCTGATGATACTAATTTTGAGAATAGATACTATACCAGGGCAGGAAATTTTACCTTGGACAGAGATGGGAACCTAGTTACAGCTGATGGATATAAAGTGCTGGGATATTTAGCTGACGAAGATGGAAATATTACTTCAGAAATAGGGGGCATTAGAATAAACAGATCAGAGACAAAGGCTCCCACTGCAACAACTAAGATTATATTTGAAGGTAACCTTGACTCTAGGATTGAAGCAGGGGATCAAAATGCTCATAAGGCAGATACCGTTATAAAAGATAGCCTCGGTAATTCGTACATTATAACCTTTAAATTTGTTAAAAATGAAATTAAAACAGGCGATGATGACAAAGCCTTTAGTTGGACTATGAGTGTAGATAGGATAACAGATCAAGCAACAGGAAATTATGTAGAGGCTACTGACTTAAAAGATGTATTAGAAAATAATAATGAGCTAAAACTGATATTTAACGCCGAGGGAAAACTAGTTAGTATTGGAGGCTCCCCTGTGGAAGGTGAGGATGCTGAAACCTTCAGATTTGAGCTAACAAATTTAAATGCTATTAAGTTTAATAGAAATAGAGATGAAAAGGAAATAGATAAGGTAGCTCCATCGGGAAACTTTAGTGATATAATCTTATTTAGTTCAGACGATAAAGATAGTTACAGGCTACTTACCCAATATGCCAACGATATGGATGCAAAACCTTATGCAAAGGATGGAAATTCTTCAGGAAAATTAGAAGGATATTCTATTGATGATACAGGAACTGTAGTAGGTATTTTTACCAATGGTGAGAGAAAAGCTTTAGGACAAATTATGTTGGCTAAATTTGATAATCCAATGGGACTTCAAAAAATGGGTAACAATTTCTTTGTTGATACTAGAAACTCTGGAGAACCTCAATTTGGAAGAGCTGCTAGTAGTGGGTATGGACCTATTGCAGCAGGAACTTTAGAGATGTCTAATGTAGATTTATCTATGGAATTTACAGAAATGATTACTACTCAAAGGGGTTTTCAAGCTAACTCAAGAATTATAACTACATCAGATGAGATGTTACAAGAGTTAGTTAATATGAAAAGATAACTTATTTTAAAAGAAGGGTAGTTGGTTCTACCCTTCTTTCAAAGGTGGGATACTATGATTAAAGTAAAAAGATTAAACGGTAAAGAATTTGTAGTAAATAGTGACTTAATATTGTATGTAGAGGAAACCCCGGATACAGTTATTACACTTACTACGGGTCAAAAGATAGTAGTAGCTGAAACGGTAGATGAGATAATAGATAAAGTTGTAGATTTTAAGTCTAAACCTATAATGTATATAAGAAAAATGGAAGGGAAAGAGGTGTAGCAATTGGACATATCAACAATAGTTGGTCTCCTTTTAGGACTTGTATTTATTGTAGGGGGAATACTTTCATCAGGGGAGTTAAAAGCTTACATAGACATACCTTCTTTAATTATTACATTAGGAGGAACAATAGCTTCAACTTTAGCTAGTTTTCCCATGGAAGATTTTCTTAAAACATTTAAGGTTATAAAAAAAGCTTTTTCTTATGAAGAAATATCTCCTGATGAAGTGATACAAGAAATCATTAGTTTAGCTAATGTAGCAAGAAAAGAAGGATTACTTTCTTTAGAGGAATATGCAGAAAAATTAGAAGATGAGTTTTTACAAAAAGGGATTATGTTGGTGGTTGATGGGACTGATCCTGAATTGGTAAGAAATATAATGGAAACAGAGTTGGTTTTTTTAGAGGAGAGGCACGCAGAAGGGCAAAGTATATTTGAAACAATGGCTACATATGCACCTGCTTTTGGTATGATTGGGACATTAATTGGATTAATAAATATGTTACGTCAATTAGATGATCCAAGTTCTATAGGTCCAAATATGTCTGTAGCATTAGTAACTACATTTTATGGTTCCATGTTAGCTAATGTGATATTTTTACCTTTGGCACAAAAATTAAAGATTAGAAGTAAATCAGAAATATTGGTCAAAGAATTAATGGTAGAAGGATTATTATCTATACAAGCAGGGGAAAATCCTAGAATTATAGAAGAAAAGCTAAAAACATTTATACCTCCTGAGATGAGAAAGGATTATAGGAAACAAGTAGAGAAAGAGGGAGTATGATGAGAAAAAGAAGGCGAAAAGAAGAAGAAAGTAATGTTGGAAATTGGCTTACAACTTATAGTGATATGGTTACATTATTGTTGTGTTTTTTTGTACTCTTGTTTTCTTTTTCAGAGATTGATGCTCAAAAATTTAGAAGTATAATGAGTAGTTTTCAAGGAGGTACAGGAGTATTAGAGGGAGGAACAACTTTAGATTTAAATGAAAATCTTGAATCTTCTGAAGGGTTATTGGAAGAGGACTTAGAAGAATTAAAAGATATTTTAGAGAAATATGCCGATAGCATAGGACTTGGTGAAGAAATAATTTTATCAGTAGAAGAAAGAGGCTTAGTAGTGAGATTTATGGATAGTGTCCTTTTTGATTCAGGAAAAGCAGATTTAAAACCAGAATCTAAAAAAATACTAAAAAATGTAGCTGATATATTAAACAGAGATGAATTTAAAGATAAATTGATTAAAGTTGAAGGGCATACTGATACAGATCCTATAATTTATTCTAAAAAATATCCAACAAATTGGGAGTTATCTGCTATTAGAGCTACTAATGTACTAAGGTATCTTGTTGAAGAAGGAAATATTAAAGGTAGTAGAATTTCATCTTCTGGGTATAGTTATTATAGACCAATAGCTCCTAATGATACCCCAGAAAACAAGGCAAAAAATAGGAGAGTAGACATAGTTATTTTACAATCGTCTTTTGAAGAAATAGAACCATAGCAAAATGAAATGGAGTGATAATATGAATAATAGGAATGTAATATTAATTGTTCTGTTAATTCTAGTAGTCGTTTTAGCGGTAGTAGGTATTGTATTAGGCGTGACATTTTATCGTAATAATAAAAATGGTAATAATTCTAATAAGAAGAATTTAGAAACATTTAATTTAACTTTGGAAGATATGTATTGTAATATAAAAGATAGTAAAAAGATAGTTAAAGTAAAAATAACCATAGAGACAAATAATAAAGAAACATTAGAATTACTGGAGAAAAAACAGTTCTTAATAAGAGACGACATAAATAAAATAATTAGAAATAAGACTGAAGAAGAATTACAGGGTGAAGAAGGTCAGATAAAATTACAGAAAGAGATAAAGGAAAGTTTAATAAAATTGTTCAATGATGAAACAATAACAAATGTATATTTTGATGATCTAATTATTCAATAAGGAGGAGAGGTGGAGGCAATTGTCTGAAGTATTATCACAAAAAGAAATTGACGCATTACTCCAAGCTTTAAGTTCTGGAGATGTGGATGTTCAAGAGATTAAAGAAGTAGAAAATTCAGCTAAAGTAAAAAAATATGATTTTAGAAATCCACAAAAATTGCTAAAGATCAACTAAGAACATTAGAGATAATTCATGAAAATTTTGGAAGATTATTTCAAACTTTTTTATCTGGATACTTAAGAACACCAGTTAAAATATCTATTTTGACTGTAGATCAATTTGCTTATAGTGAATTTAGTAATGCGATTCCCAATCCAGCATTTTTAAGCATTATAGATTTTGAACCGTTAAATGGTCAAATACTTATGGATATATCTACAAATGTAGTATATGCTATATTAGATAGACTTTTAGGTGGAGATGGTACTGAAAAACAAGAGATTAGAGCTTTTACAGAGATAGAATTATCATTACTGGATAATATGATGGGTAAAGTAATGCCTCTAATTCAAGAAGCTTGGAGCAATATAATTCAATTAAAGCCTAAGTTAAATAAGATTGAAGTTAATCCACAATTTGCTCAAATAGTGCCTCCTAATGAAACTATTGCTCTTATAACAATGAATGTTGAAGTAGGTTCAACTGAAGGAATGTTAAATATATGTATACCTCATTTAGTTATAGAGCCAGTACTTGATAAATTAAGTACTAGATATTGGTTTTCAACAAAAGAGAAAGATTTATCAGAAAAAGAGATTTTAGCTATAAAAAAAAGAATATTAGATACAAGGGTTCCAATAAAGACTGAACTTGGTTCTACAACTGTAAAAGTAAAAGATATTTTAGATTTGCAAAAGGGAGATGTAATAAAGCTTAATAGTAGAACAGATGAAGAAATAAGAGTAAGAATTGGTTCTCAAGTTAAATTTTTAGGTACTATTGGTACATCTAGAAATAGAATGGCAGTAAAAATAACAGAGGTTGTAAAGGATGGTGATGAATATGACTAAAGATACTCTTTCTCAAGAGGAAATAGATTCTTTATTAAAGGGAACAGAGGATATTAGTGAGAATAGCGAAAATGACGATAAATATGATATAGAGAATGATGTAATAACAGATATAGAAAAGGATACGATAGGTGAAATAGGTAATATTAGTATGGGAACTGCTGCAACTACCTTATCTACTTTGTTGAATAAAAAAGTAATGATAACTACTCCAACGGTTACTATAGCTACTGTAAAAGAGTTGTCAGATGAGTATCCTATTCCATTTGTTGCAGTAGATGTAAAATACAAAGAAGGATTTGAAGGCTCTAATGTATTAATTATAAAACTAGATGATGTAAAAATAATAACTGATATAATGTTAGGAAATGATGAAATTGATACAAGTAGAGAATTAACAGAGTTGGATTTAAGTGCCATATCAGAAGTAATGAATCAAATGATGGGTTCAGCTTGTACTTCATTGTCAGAAATTTTTATGAAAAAAATTGATATTGAGCCACCAAAATCCTATGAAATAACATTTGAAGAAGGAAAGAAAACATTAGATGTATTAAAAGGTCCAGACCCAATTATTAAAGTATCTTTTAAAATGATAGTTGAAGATTTGATAGATAGTGAAATTATGCAATTAATACCTTTAGAATTTGGCAAGGAAATGGTTGCAAACTTAATAGGTAAACCTGACGAAGATAAAGAAATAGAAACACCAGATTCAAGTAATTATTTTGATAAAGATGAAAGTAATATATTGAGTGATAGTTTTGAAGAAAATGAAGAAATAAAAGATAATAGAACTGTAGAAGATAAACAATTAGGAAAAATTGAAAAAGATCCTGTAGTTATTAAAAAGCCTCAATTTGAAACTTTTGACAACTCTCAAGAAGTTAGTTATAATAAACCTATCGATTTGGTTAGCGATATACCTGTAGAAATTACTGTTGAACTAGGAAGAACGGTTAAAAAAATTGGTGAAATTTTAGAATATGGTCCTGGTACTGTAGTAGAATTGGATAAGTTAGTTGGGGAACCTTTAGATATCTATGCAAATGGAAAATATATTGCTAAAGGTGAGGTAGTAGTAATTGATGATAATTTTGGTATTAGAATAACTGATATAGATAATTCTTATGGTAAATAATAAATAATTTAAATTTAAAAGGAGGAATCAATATGTCAAAAGGAATATTAATAGTAGATGATGCTTCTTTTATGAGGATGATGATAAAGGATATTCTCACTAAAAATGGATTTGAAGTGGTAGGAGAAGCAGAAAATGGAGTAAAAGCTGTTGAAAAATATAAAGAATTGAAACCAGAATTGGTAATCATGGATATTACAATGCCAGAGATGGATGGAATTCAAGCTGTAAAAGAAATAAAAAAAATAGATGAAAATGCAAAGATAGTAATGTGTTCTGCAATGGGACAACAAGCTATGGTTATTGAGGCAATACAAGCAGGAGCCAAGGATTTTATAGTAAAGCCATTTCAAGCGGATCGAGTTATAGAGGCTGTAAAAAAGGTTTTAGGATAAAATGAGCAATAAAAAATGCGTAAAATTAATACTCACATCAATATTGATTATAATACTGTTGATGTGTAATAAAGTATATGCTGTAAATGCAGGTTATGAGCTAGGAAAAGCAATATTTAAATTATTTTCTTATACAGGAATATTTATATTAGTTATAGTAATAGCTATTTATGTAACTAGATTTATTGCAAAGAATTCAAAAAAATTTATAAATAGCAAATACATGAAGATTATAGATATACTAAACATAGATATTAATACAAAAATAGCAATGATAGAAATAAATAATAAAATATATGTATTTGCTATCAACAACAACAATATTGAAATGATAGATAAGTTTCTAAAAGAAGATTTTAAAACCAAGATGGATTTAAATTTTGATGAACAATTGGAAGAATATAAACAGCGTTGTGTTTGTGATAAAAATATTTTTAGTACTTTAAAAAATAAGATTAATAATTTAATTAGTAAGGAAGACGACGATAATGAAAAAAAGTATTAAGATTTTTTTTATAGTAATTCTATTGATGATTTTAACTAATGGAATTGTTTATGCTCAACCAGAAATACCTTTATTGGGTAAAAGTATCAAAATAGAAGATAGCAATGAACCACAGGATTATGTATTTTCAATTAAGATATTAATTGCACTTACTATACTTACTTTAGCACCTTCTATTTTGATTATGATGACTAGTTTTACTCGTATTATAATTGTACTATCATTAATCAGAAATGCACTAGGTCTTCAACAGACGCCACCTAATCAGGTGATTATAGGTTTGGCTTTATTTTTAACTTTTTTTGTAATGGCTCCTGTAGCTTCTCATATAAACAATGAAGCTATTCAACCATTTTTAAAAGAGGAAATTAATCAAGATGTAGCTATCGAGAAAACAATGGAGCCTATTCGTGAATTTATGTTTAGACAAACTAGAGATAAGGATCTAGGGCTATTTTTAAATATAAAAAATATGGAAGAAGTAAATAGTTTAAATGAAATACCTAATCATGTTTTAATTCCAGCATTTATTATTAGTGAATTAAAGACTGCATTCCAAATTGGATTTGTAGTATATATTCCTTTTTTAGTTATAGATATGGTTGTATCAAGTACTTTAATGTCAATGGGTATGATGATGTTACCGCCTGTTATAATATCGTTGCCTTTTAAAATTTTATTATTTATTTTAGTAGATGGGTGGAATTTAATAGTTAAGTCTTTAGTTTTAGGATTTAAATAGAGGTGATGAAATGAATCATGGTGATGTTTTAAAATTAGCTCAAGAAGCCATAAAAACCACTTTAGCAGTATCAGCCCCAATGTTAATATTTAGTTTAGTTGTAGGGTTGATTGTTAGTATTATACAAGCAGTTACTCAAATTCAGGAGGCAACATTGGCTTTTGTGCCTAAAATTGTTGCAGTTTTATTATCCTTAATAATATTTGGTCCTTGGATTTTAAAGGTAGTTACTCAATTTACAATAGATTTGCTAAATAATATTAACTTTTACATACAATGATAGGTGTTTGATATTATGAATACTTTTAATTTGTTATTTAATAAATATGAATTATTTTTATTAGTACTAGTTAGAACATCTGGTATTTTTTTAATATCACCCTTTTTTAGTTCTCAAAATGTTCCTAATGTAATGAAAATTGGTTTTTCAATTATATTATCAGCTTTAATAACTTTAACATTAGACATTAAAGTGGATTATACAGATATAACTTTTGTTTCTATTATAATAAAAGAACTAATGGTTGGTTTTGTTATTGGTTTTATTAGTTATGCTTTTTTTTCAACATTTTATGTAATGGGGCAAATTGTAGATATGAAAATAGGATTTGGAATGATAAATGTAATGGATCCTCAGCACAGAGTACAGGTACCTTTAATGGGAAATTTTTATTATATTTTAGCATTTTTACTTTTATTATCAATTAATGGTCATCATATAATAATAAATGCCCTTATAGATAGTTATAAATTTATACCTATTGGCAAATTTGTCATTAAAGAAAAGTCAACGTTTTTACTTGTAGATGTTTTAGCAAAATCCTTTGCAACTGGTTTTAAATTAAGTGCACCTGTAGTAATTATAATACTTTTAACAGATTTATTTTTAGGTATATTGTCAAGAACTATACCTCAGATGAATGTATTTGTAGTTGGTATGCCACTAAAGATATTAATTGGTCTTTTAATTATTAGCGTATCAATGCCTATATTTTATTCTATGGCTACTGGGGTATTTAATCAGACTGTAGAAACAATTTACAATTTTTTAAAAAGCTTCTAGAAAGATGATGATTATGATTTTTAAAATAAATTTACAATTTTTTGCTGATGCAGAAAAAACTGAAAAAGCAACACCTAAGAAAAGAAGAGAAGCAAGGGAAGAAGGACAAGTATTACAAAGTAGAGAAGTGACAGCTGCATTTATACTTCTTGTTACATTCGTGTTTTTGAAAATATATGGAGAATATGCTTTAAGCAATATTACAAAATATATGACTAAAATTTATGAATCTATTGAAAATATAGATCAATTATTTTTGGAAAATAATTTGATGCCTGAATTTATTAATATAATACTTGCTTTTCTAGGATTGGCTATACCTGTTTTAGCTATAGCATTTGTAGCTGCTTTGACTATTAATTATTTACAAGTAGGATTTTTATTTACTACTAAACCATTAAAGATAGATTTCAATAGAATAAATCCTATTGAAGGTTTTAAAAGATTATTTTCTAAAAAGGCATTAATGGAATTAATAAAATCTATTTTGAAAATAATTCTAGCTGGATATATTGCATACTCTTTTATAACAAAAAGTATGACACGTATTATTTCATTGCCAAATTTAGAAACAACAGTTATATTAAAAAATTTTGCAGATATTTCTTTTAGTTTTGGAATTAAAATTATTGGGATATTAATTTTTCTTGCATTTTTGGACTATTTATTTCAGTGGAGAGAATATGAAAAAAATCTTATGATGACAAAACAAGAGCTAAAAGAAGAATATAAGCAAACAGAAGGAGATCCATTAATTAAATCGAGAATAAGAGAAAAACAACGTAGAATTGCAATGTCAAGAATGATTCAAGATGTTCCAAAAGCAGATGTTATAATAACTAATCCTACACATATTGCAGTTGCTATTAAATATGACAATGAACTGTATCATGCACCATATGTATTAGCTAAAGGTGTAAATTTAATTGCAGAAAATATTAAAAAAGTTGGAAAAGAACATTCTATACCAGTAGTTGAAAACAAACCTTTAGCAAAGGCATTATATGATTTAGTGGAAATAGGAGATATTATTCCTGAAGAATTGTATGAAGCAGTTGCTGAAGTTTTAGCTTATGTATATAGTTTAAAAGATAATTATTAGGGGGAAAAACAATGAAGTTTGGTGATATAATTGTAGCATTAGGGGTTATTGCAATAGTTATAATAATTATTATACCTATTCCTAAAGTTTTATTGAGTATATTATTAAGTTTAAATATAGCTTTTTCATTACTCATTCTTTTAATTTCTATGTATTCAAAGGATGTATTGGAAATATCTATTTTTCCATCTTTATTATTAATTGCAACTTTGTTTAGACTTTCTCTTAATATATCAACTACTAGAGGAATTTTAATAGATGGAGATGCAGGTAAGGTTGTTGAAACTTTTGGTCAGTTTGTAATTCAAGATAATATAATAGTTGGATTTATAATATTTATTATAATAATGATTGTACAATTTGTTGTAATAACAAAAGGAGCTGAAAGAGTAGCTGAAGTATCGGCAAGATTTACATTGGATGCTATGCCTGGAAAACAAATGGCTATTGATGCAGATTTAAATTCTGGATTGATAACAGAAGAAGAAGCACTAAAAAGGAGAAAAGATATACAAAGATATGCGGATTTTTATGGTGCTATGGATGGTGCCACTAAGTTTGTTAAAGGAGATGCTATTGCTGGTATAATAATTACCATTATAAATATAGTAGGTGGACTAGTAATGGGTGTTATGAGTGGAATGGATTTTAATGAAGCTATTCAAAAATATACACTATTAACAGTTGGAGATGGATTGGTTAGTCAAATACCAGCACTTTTAATTTCTACAGCTACAGGGTTAGTAGTTACTAGAGCAGCTTCAGAGGCTAATTTAGGAAGGGATTTAATAGAACAATTGTTAGGTAATAATCCTAAATTGTTGTATATAATAGCTGGGTTACTAATATTTTTGGGAATATTTACACCTTTACCAACAGGCACATATATAGTTTTAGGATTATTATTTGCTTTTTTAGGATACACCATGGGTAAAGGCATTGAAGAAGAAATAATTGAAACAACTGAAGAGATATCTGAGGCGGAAGAATTAAGAAAACCTGAAAATGTATTCGAATTATTAAAAGTAGATGATATTGAATTAGAATTTGGATATGGTCTTATACCTTTAGCGGATGTTAATCAAGGTGGTGATTTGTTAGATCGAATTGTTATGATAAGACGGCAGATTGCAATGGAATTAGGATTAATTGTACCAATAGTTCGGCTAAGGGATAATATACAATTAAATCCTAACGAATATGTTATCAAAATAAAGGGAGTAGAAGTGGCCCGAGGGGAAGTATTATTTGATCATTATTTAGCTTTAGATCCAGGTACTGGAGAAGGTGAAATTGAAGGAATAGATACTATAGAACCTGCCTTTGGTTTACCAGCTAAGTGGATCACTGAAAAAGAGAGGGAAAAAGCTGAAATATTTGGGTATACAGTAGTGGATCCTCCATCTGTAATTGCTACTCATTTAACAGAGGTAATAAAGGAGAGAGCTCATGAATTAATTGGAAGGCAAGATGTAAAGTTACTAATAGATAATGTAAAGGAAGAATATCCTGCTGTTGTGGAAGAAGTTGTTCCTAAATTATTAACTATAGGAGAGGTGCAAAAGGTATTATCTAATTTATTGAGGGAACAGATTAGCATAAGAGACATGGTTACTATATTAGAAACTTTAGCAGATTATGCAAGTATAACTAAGGATACAGATTTACTGACTGAGTATGTTAGGCAACGTTTATCAGGGTATATAACTAATAAGTATGTAGAAAATAATCAATTGAAAGTAATAACATTAGATAGCGAGATAGAAGAGTTAATAATGAATTCAATTAATAGAACTGAAACAGGATCTTATTTATCGCTAGAGCCAAATACTGCCCAAAGGATATTGAATAATACATTAAAAGCTGCTCAAAAGCTAACTAACATAGGAGAGCAACCTATTATATTAACTGCACCTATCGTGAGGTTTTATTTTAAGCGTTTAACTGAACAAGTTACTAGAGATCTAATAGTATTATCATATAATGAAATAGAACCGTCAGTAGAAATTCAATCCGTTGGGATGGTGAGCTTACAATGAAAATAAAAAAGTTTTATGGTGTATCAACTTATGATGCTATGTTGAAGATGAAAAAAGAACTTGGTTCAGATGCTGTAATATTAAATACTAGAACTGTTAGAGAAAAAGGATTGATTGGGTTTTTCAAAAAGCCAAAAGTTGAAATTACTGCAGTTTATGAAGAAAAAGATGCGTTTAAATTAAATGTTTCTAATAATAATTTAAATAAAATTAATCAAGAATTGGAAAATTTAAAAAACATGGTAGAAGGAATATCATCCAGTATAGTAGAGAAAAAAACTGAAATTCCAAAGAAATTAGAAATTTATCAAAAAAAATTGATTGAAAATGGAGTAAATTATTATATTGCAACAGCAATTTTGAAAACAATTGAAGAACAAATAAATTTAAAAGACCAAGATGAAGAAAGAATAGAAGAGATTGTTAAGTATACTTTATTAGAATATATTGGAGATGCAAAACCTTTATGCTTAAATAAAGGAGAGCAAAAAGTAGTATTTTTTATAGGACCTACAGGTGTTGGTAAAACAACAACATTGGCGAAGATGGCAGCACAATTAGTAATTAATAATCAATATAATATTGGTCTAATTACTTCAGATACCTATAGAATTGCAGCAGTTGATCAATTAAAAACTTATAGTGATATACTAAAATTACCATTAAAAGTTGTATATGATGAAAAAGATATGTTTCAAGCTTTAGCTAATTTTAGAGAAAAGGATATTATATTAGTGGATACTGCTGGTAAAAATCACAAACAAATAGATGAAAAGGATGAGATTGTTAATATTATGAAGTCTGTTAAAAATAAAGAGATATACTTAGTAGTTAGTGGAACTACCAGTTACAATACATTAAAATCAATAATTAGTCATTATGATTTTATTGAAGATTACAGCATTATATTTACTAAAATTGATGAAGCAGATAATTATGGAAATGTATTAAATGCTAAGTATTTGACGAAAAAACCAGTATCATATATAACTACAGGGCAAAATGTACCTGATGATATAGAGATATTTGATAGAGATAAAGCAGTTAAATGTCTTATTGGGGAGAATATATTATGAAAGATCAGGCTGAAAAATTAAGGAATATAATGAAAAACAAACCTAATAAAAATAATATAAAATTATCACAAGACAGAGCTCAAGTATTGGCAATTACAAGTGGAAAGGGAGGAGTTGGGAAAACTAGTTTTTCAGTAAATTTAGCTATTTCTCTTAAACGTTTAGGATACAAGGTATTGATATTAGATGCAGATATTGGTTTAGCAAACATAGAAATATTGACAGGGATAAATATGAAATACACTATAGAAGATTTAATAAAAAGTGATAAAAACATATACGATATAATTGAAGAAGGACCAGAAGGCATTAAGCTTATATCTGGTGGTTCAGGAATTCATCAATTATCCATGATGGATGATAAAAATATTAATAAATTACTTGAAGAAATGGAAAATTTAGAACGTGAAATGGATTATATAATTATAGATACTGGTGCTGGCATTTCTAATATTGTACTTGATTTTGTGATGATTTCAGATGAAACTATATTAATAACCACTTCGGATCCGACATCCTTAATGGATGCATATACTATGATAAAAGCTTTGACAACTAATGGATATAAAGGTAAAATAAATATAGTTATAAATATTGTTGAAAATAGAAGAGAAGCTGAAAATATATTTAATAAACTTAGTAAAGTATCACAAAATTTTTTGAATGTAAATTTAAATTATTTAGGATATTTACAAAGAGATGTATTAGTAAATAAAGCAGTAAAAATTCAACAGCCTTTTTTGATACTTAATCCTTCATCAAATATATCAAAAAAAATTAATGTTATGGCATTGAAGCTTATAAATCCAGTTAAATATAATGAAAAAAAGGAAAATTTAGGATTTGTTCAAAGATTAAAAGCTTTATTGTTTGGGAGAGATAGATAAATGAGTGGAAGGAAAGATTATTTAAGTATTGGTAGCAGAATTGAAATACTTAAAATGATTTCTAAAAGAGAAAAATCTTTTCCAAGTCAAATATTAGATTTAAAAAATGAATGTAGTTTTTTAATAAGTGGTCCAATTTGGAAGAATAGAATCATACCAATACATGAAGGTGAAAAGATTACATTAAGCTATGTAGTTAAAGATAAAGGTAGATATGCTTTTGATGTATTGGTTACAGATAGGAAATATAAAAAAATATATATTCTAGAAGTTAAAAAAATATCTGATATAAGGAAATATCAGATGAGGAGATATTATAGATTTAATATTTCCATTCCAGTTATAAAGGAGTTTATTATTAAAAAAAATACAGAAAAAGAGATAATAACTGAGGAATGTAAAACTAAGGATATTAGTGGAAGTGGACTTAGATTATATTCAAATTTTAAGCATCGTGTTGGTGATATAATTAAATGTAAATTTAAAATAGAAGATCAATTTATGAATATTAAGAGTAAGATAGTACGAATAGAAGAAATAGATACGTTTGAATATAAATATAGTTTAGGAATTGATTTTATTGATATTACCGAAAAAGATAGAGATATTATAATTAAATTTATTTTCAAGCAAGAGCGAATTTTAATAGAAAAAGGGCTGATTTAATTGATAAAATTAATGATAGTAGATGATTCTCTTTTTATGCGTAGGATTTTAAGGGATGCTCTGAAAGAAGATGATGATATTATAGTAGTGGGAGAAGCTAGAAATGGAAAAGAAGCATTAGAAAAAATTCCTATATTAAAACCTGATGTAATCACATTAGATATTGAAATGCCTATAATGGATGGAATTACTACATTAAAACATATAGTAGATAAATACAGTATTCCTGTAGTAATGATTAGTAGTCTTACTGAAGACGGGGCATATCATACTTTAAAGGCATTAGAAATTGGTGCTATAGATTTTATTACAAAGCCTAAAAACATATTTGAAATGAGCAGTGAATTTATAAAATATGAAATAACAGATAAGATAAAAGCGGCTGCTGTTTCTAAAGTAAAGAAAGATTATAGCATAAAATTTAAACCTAAAATTACAGGACAAGAAGATTTAGTGTTAAATAAAAATGTAGAATATGATTATATTATTGCTATAGCTACTTCAACAGGGGGACCTCGTGCATTACAGGATGTAATTCCATTATTTCCTAAAAATATAAATGGGACCATATTAGTAGTACAACATATGCCTGCAAATTTTACTAAATCCTTGGCAGATAGGTTAAATTCTTTATCTCATGTTGTTGTCAAAGAAGGAGAAGAAGGAGAAACATTAAAGCGAGGTTATTGTTATATTGCACCAGGCGATTATCATATGAGAGTTGTGCCTAAAGGAAATCAAAATATCATAAGATTGAGCAAGGAACCACCAATAAAGGGTTTACGACCAGCTGCAGATTTATTAATGGAGTCAGTAGCAGAAATAGAAGGATATAAAAAGATTGGAGTTATTATGACTGGTATGGGTTCAGATGGTGCAAAAGGTATTGTTAAAATAAAAAACGCTAACGGATATACCATAGCGCAAGACGAAACAACTTCTGTAGTATTTGGTATGCCTAAGTCTGCAATTAAAACTAAACATGTTGACAAAATAGTTCCTTTAAACAATATTGCTCATGAAATTATGAGTATAGTGGGGGTGTAAATAATGGATTTAGATTTTAATCAATATATAGATATATTTGTAGAGGAAACTAAAGAACATCTACAACTTATGAATGAATCATTGTTAGAATTAGAAAAAGATATTAATAATAAAGCTTTAATTGATGAGATATTTAGAGTTGCCCATACATTAAAGGGTATGGCAGGAACTATGGGATTTACAAATATTTCAAATTTAACTCATGAGATGGAGAATGTGTTCCAAGAAATAAGAAATAATACCATAGAATTAAATGAAAATATAATTGATCTTATATTTGAGTGCTTTGATGCATTAGATTATTCTGTTAATTTTATAGCAGAAAATGGAGAAGAAGATGAAGAAAGTTATGATGATTTAATAAATAGATTGCAAGCCATAATAAATAAAGATAAAAATAAAGAATCTATAAATAAAAGTGATAAGTCCAATATTCAAAATGAAGCATATTTAAATCAATACACAATAAAAGCTATAAAAGAAGCGAAAGAGAAAGGTCTTAACTCTTATAAAATTACTATAAATTTAAATCCACAGTGTATGTTAAAATCAGCAAGAGCATTTATAGTATTTAATACATTAGAGTCTATAGGAGATATAATATATTCAAATCCTCCAGTGGAGGATATTGAAGATGAAAAATTTGATTTAAGTTTTACAGTTGTATTAATATCTAATGTTGACAAAGAAAAAATACAAAAAGAAATAGAAAATATTTCAGAAATTGATGATGTAAATATAGTTGAAATTGATTATGAATATCTATCTAAGCAAAAAGAAGATAAACAATTAAAACAATTAGATGAATATACTTTAAATATAATAGAAGAAGCGAAAGAGAAAGGTCTTAACTCTTATAAAATTACTATAAATTTAAATCCACAGTGTATGTTAAAATCAGCAAGAGCATTTATAGTATTTAATACATTAGAGCCTATGGGAGATATAATATATTCAAATCCTCCAGTGGAGGATATTGAAGACGAAAAATTTGATTTAAGTTTTGAGGTTATTTTTATAACAAAAGCAAATAAAGATGAGATAAAGAAAGCTTTAGAAGGTATAGCTGAAGTGGATAATGTAAGTATAGTTTTAATGGAACATGCTGATAGAAATAGGGAAAAGGAAAGCAAAATTACTAAAAAGGATACTGAACGAAAAAGTTCAACTTCAACTTCTAATTCTAAGGATAAAAAGTCAAATATAATAAAAAGAGAAAAAAGAATTGGAAAAACTGTTAGGGTAGATATTGATCGATTGGATAATTTAATGAATCTTGTGTCTGAGTTGATAATAATAAAAACCAGGATGGATGATTTAAGCGAATCTTCTAATAAAGAAAATATGATAGAAGCTATTGAATATTTAGAGAGAATAACTACAAGTCTTCATGATGCAGTAATGAAAGTTAGGATGGTGCCTGTAGAAAGAGTATTTAATAGATTTCCAAGAATGGTAAGAGATTTATCTAAAGAGCTAAATAAGGAAATAAAGCTTCAAATGTTGGGGGAAGAAACAGAGGTAGATAGGACAGTAATTGATGAAATAGGAGATCCTTTAATACATATAATTAGAAATTCTATTGATCATGGAATTGAAATGCCAGAAGAGAGGATAAAATTAGGAAAACCAAAAGAAGGAACTGTTATACTTAAAGCATATCCTGATGGTAATAATGTAGTAATTGAAGTTATTGATGATGGCAGAGGGATAGATTCGAATAAAATTAAAGATAAGGCTATACAAAAAGGGATTATTACTGAACAAGAAGGAGAAATGTTAAGTGAAGAAGAAATTTTAGCTTTATTATTTACTCCTGGATTTAGTACTTCTGAGAAAGTATCAGATATATCCGGAAGAGGTGTAGGTTTAGATGTAGTTAAAAGTAAGATAGAATCTATAAATGGTTCTGTTGAGATAGAAACAAAAATAAATGTTGGGACTAAATTTATAATTAGAATTCCTTTAACATTAGCAATTATACAAGCATTATTGGTAAAATTAAATGATGAAATATATGCTATACCATTAAGTTCTATAACTGAAATAACTGATATAAATAAAGAGGATATTAGAAACATACAAGGTCAAGAAATAATGTTATATAGAGGTAAAACTATACCGGTGGTAAGATTAAATCGAATTTTAAATATTAATTTTAATGAGGATGTGGATGAATATATAGCGGTAGTTGTGCATAAGGGAGAAAAACAAGCAGGATTATTAGTAGATAGTTTAATTGGACAACAAGAAATAGTTATAAAGCCTATGGGTAAATATTTATCAAATATAAAATATATATCAGGTGCTACTATATTAGGAAATGGAAGTATATCATTAATACTAGATACAAATTCATTGATATAAAGGGGGGTTAATTATGTCTTCTGAAATAGAAAACAAATATGTTATATCAAGGCTAGATGATGAATGCTATGGAATACCTATATATAATGTTCTTTCTATAGAAAAAATGAGTACCACTACTAGAGTTCCTAATGCACCAGATTACGTTACTGGTGTAACTAATCTAAGAGGAGAAGTAATTCCCATTATAAATTTAAGGGAAAAACTAGGCATGGAGAAACGTGAAATAGACGAAAATTCAAGGGTAGTTATTGTTACTTTAGATGATATTGTAGTAGGGTTAATTGTTGATTCATCATCAGAAGTACTGGAAATTCCTAAGGATAATATAGATAAGCCTCCTTATGATGAAAACAATCAGTTTATGGAATATGTAAGCGGTATAGGGAAAATCTCTGATAGATTAATTATACTTTTAAACTTAAAGAAAATATTAGAATATTAGGGAGCGTTGATTATGGACGTGAATAACTTAAATGATATGATGATAGATATATTAGGTGAAATAGGTAATATTGGTTCCGGAAATGCAGTTACAGCTTTAGCTAATATGTTATCTAAACGTGTAGATATGAATGTGCCTCAAGTAAAAATATTAGAATTTAATGAAGTGGCTACTTTATTAGGTGGAGAAGAAAATTTAGTAGTTGGAATTTATTTAGACCTTGATGAAGAAATCAGAGGGAATATTATGTTTATGTTAGATATAGAATCTGCTATAAATCTTAGTAATATGTTATTAAATAGAGAGGACACTGTGGAAAAATTAGATGACATGGCAATATCGGCTTTGTCAGAAGTGGGAAATATACTAGCCTCATCTTATGTAAATTCTTTAAGTGCATTAACAGGATTAAAAATAACTGTATCAGTACCATCATTAGCAATAGATATGGCAGGAGCTATTTTGAGTGTACCAGCTATTCAATTTGGTTATATCGCTGATCAAGTGTTATTTATTGAAACTGTATTTAAAGAAGGAGACAATACTGTAAAAGGTAATCTTTTTTTATTACCAGATATGAATTCCTTTAAAAAAATATTATCAAGTTTGGGAGTATTATAATATGAAAGTTATTAAAGTTGGAATGGCAGATTTAAACGTAATTAAAGCTCCAGGTATATTAACAACTCTTGGTTTAGGTTCTTGCGTAGGCATAGCATTATATGATAAACATAATAAAGTTGCTGGCTTAGCTCACATTATGTTGCCTTCCAGTAAAGAGATTCAAAATAACGAAAATAAGGCTAAATTTGCTGATACAGGTATTGATTTATTAATAGAAAAAATGATCATAGAAGGTGCTAAAAAAGATTTTTTGATTGCAAAGATTGCAGGTGGAGCACAAATGTTTTCTTTCAACAAGGACAATAGTATATTGAAAATTGGAGAAAGGAATGTACAGGCTACTAAAAGGAAATTGTCAGAGTTAAATATAAAAATTATCTCTGAAGATACTGGCGGGAATTATGGTAGAACTATTGAATTAAATGCAGAAGATGGTTCTCTACTAGTAAAAACAATTGGACATGGTGTAAAGATAATATAATTCCCCTAGGGAGGTAGTTTAAGTGAATAGAGATAAACTATGGCAGGAATATTCAAAGACTAAAGATAGAGAAATAAAACAAAAATTAATTGAAGAATATATTTATTTAGTAAAAATAATAGCAGGTCGAATGTATAATTATTACGGTAGTAAAGTAGAATATGATGATTTAATAGGTTTTGGAGTGATAGGATTAATCGATAGTATTGAACGTTATGATATTAGTAAAAATATTAAATTTGAAACTTATGCTCAAATTAGAATTAAAGGAACAATTATTGACAATATAAGGAAATTAGATTGGGTGCCTAGATCTTTAAGGAAAAAATCAAAGGAAATACAAAGTAGTATGTTCAAATTAGAAAATAAATTGGGACGAACACCATCAAATCACGAATTAGCTGAATATTTAAATATTTCATTAAAAGAAGTAGAAGATATATTAGCAGATACAAATGTTTTTAATGTAGTTTCATTAGAAAATATATTAATTAATAAAGAAGAATATAATAATATAGATAATAAAGAAAGAATAAAAACTCCAGAGGTAGTATATGAGGAAAAAGAGTTAAAGAAAATATTAGCTGATATAATAGATAGATTACCAGAAAAAGAAAAGATGGTAATATCCTTATACTATTTTGATGAATTGACTTATAGAGAGATAGGGTACGTTTTGGATCTATCTGAGTCGAGAATTTCGCAAATACATAGTAAAGCTATATTAAGACTTAAGAATCAATTAATAAAAGAAGGATTTATAGAAAGTTGATGGGAGGTATTGTATGCATAAAATTTCTCCAAATGTAATGCTTGAAATTTCTAGAGATGGAATGAAAGCTTATATTACATTAGTTAAAGATAAAAATGATAATATTCCAAAATGGGACGACAAGGATATTGAACAAACAATAGCTAATATTAAAGAAATTATTAAAGTAGGATTAAAAGAAGATGAATTATCATGGTTATTATCAAGCCAATATTGTGATGAAAAAATTTGTATTGCAGAAGGTATAGAACCTATTGATGGAAAAGATGGGTATATAAAATATTATTTTGATATTGAGAAAAAATTAGTTCCCAAATTACTTGAAGATGGTACTGTCGATTATAGAGAATTAGGAATTGTAAATAATGTAAAAAAAGGAGATATTTTGGCAGAAATTATTCCACCTAAAGAAGGAAAAGATGGATATAAAGTAACTGGTGAACCTATCCATTGTAGGAAAGGTAAAATGCCTAAATTTAGATATGGAAAAAATGTAAAACTTTCAGAAGATGGAAAATATTTGATATCAGAAAAAGATGGATTAGTTGAATTAAAAGATGGAAGGGTTATAGTATCAGAAATATTTGAAGTAGACAATGTGGATAATAAAGTTGGAAATATAGATTTTAACGGTAGTGTAATGGTAAGAGGAAATGTATTAAACGGTTTTCGAATTAAAGCTAGTGGAGATGTAGAGGTTAAGGGAATAGTAGAAGGAGGATATATTGAAAATACGGGAGATGTAATAGTTAAACAAGGTATACAGGGATATAACAGACTTACTATAAATACAAAAGGAAGTGTTACTACTAAGTTTGTAGAAAATGCTGTTTTAAATGTAGGAGGGAATGTTACAGCAGAAGCTATCATGCATAGTGAAGTTAGTAGTAAAGGAAACGTAACAGTTTTAGGGAAAAGAGGATTAATAGTAGGAGGCATATGTAGAGCAAGGAAAGAGATTAGAGCTAATATTATAGGATCTTCTATGGCTACTGTTACAGTTTTAGAGGTAGGTATTGATCCTGATGTTAAAAATAAAATTAAAGAACTTCAAAAAAGGATAGATATTGCAGAAGAAAATTTGAATAAAGTTATGAAGTCATTGTCTCTATTAGATAATCTAAAAAAAGTTAGTCGTTTAGATGATGATAAAGTACAAATATACATAAAATTATTGAAAACTAAAAATAGTTTATTAGAAGAATTAAATATATTAAAGAATGAATATGAAAATATAAAAGTTAGTGTGCAAGACTTAGATAAAGGTAGAGTAAAAGTTGCTGACACTATATATCCTGGAGTGAAGATAATCATTGGGAATAGTATTTTTTATGTACGAGATGAAATGCATAAATGTATTTTTTATAAAGATGAAGGCGAAATAAAAGTAGGTCCTTATTAGGAGGGATTACATGCCCATTAGACCTGTTGATTATACCAGTTTAGTTCCTAAAGTACAAGAAGTATCTAGAATTAAGCAAATAGAATATGATAAAATCAAAATACAAATGGAACATGGAATCATTCAAAATCAAAAACAAATAGCACATAATATTAAAAAAGTACGAGATACAAACAAAACAGAAGATCTTGTTGTGGACCCAAATAAAGAAAGACAAGATAACAACAATAAATATTATGCAAAAAAAGAACAAGATAATATTAAAAAAAAGGAAAATAAAGATAAAAAAGAAGAAAAAAATATTGGTAAAACTATTGATATAAGAATATAATTTGAGGTGAACTATGTTAGAGATGCTGATAACATGTATTGGACTAATATGCATTGTTTTTTCTATAATGTATATATATTTTTTTTCGAAGAAAGAAAAGGATATATATGATGAGTTAATTTATATTTACAATAATATAAGAGATTATTATGTTGCTATTGAGAGTACTGTAAGTGACTTTGAACAATTAATTGACAGCAGTTTAGATAAATTAGAATATTATGAAAAGAAAGTTTCATCTAATAATTTAGATCGAAATGAATCTTTCAATAGATTAAATAGTAAAAGAGTAGAAAATCCTATTATAATAGATAGTAAATTAAAAACAAAAAAATCTATTAGTGAATTTGATAAAAACATATTGGAATTAAAAAATAAAGGCTATTCTTTTGAAGAAATTGCTAAAAAACTAAATATGGGTATTAGAGAAGTGGAAATTATAATAAAATTACAAGAAAAATTATATAAAATTAAATAATAATTCTATATTGATAAAAAGTTATGCTTATGGTATACTACTAGAGTAATTACACACATTCTTTAATATTTAAGGTAGTGCCCTTATAGGTCCCTTAAATAGATGATAAGAATGGAGGAATAAAACTTGGAGGTGAATTTAAGTATGTCAGTTGTTACAATGAAATCACTTTTAGAAGCAGGAGTTCATTTTGGGCATCAAACTAGAAGATGGAATCCTAAAATGGCGGAATATATTTTTACTGAGAGAAATGGAATCTATATTATAGATTTACAAAAAACAGTAAAAAAAGTAGAAGAGGCTTATGAATTTTTAAAGAATGTAGCTGCTAATGGTGGAGAAGTCTTATTTGTAGGAACAAAGAAACAAGCTCAAGAAGCAATTGAAACTGAGGCTAAAAGATGTGGAATGTATTATGTAAATCAAAGATGGCTTGGGGGTATGTTAACTAATTATAGAACTATTCGAAAAAGGATTGATAGACTTCATGAGTTAGAAAAGATGGAAGAAGATGGAATATTTGATGTTTTACCTAAAAAGGAAGTAATACAGCTCCGTCATGAAAGAGATAGATTAGAAAAATTCTTATCAGGCATTAAAAATATGGATAGACTTCCAGATGCTTTATATGTAGTAGACCCTAGAAAAGAAAAAATAGCAGTTAATGAAGCAAGAATATTAGGTATACCTGTAGTAGCTATAGTTGATACTAATTGTGATCCTGATGAAATTGATTATGTAATTCCTGGAAATGATGATGCAATTAGAGCTGTTAAGTTATTAACGGAAACAATGGCTAATGCTATTTTAGAAGGGAAACAAGGTGAGCAAATAGAGGACGTGGAAGAATAATAAAAAAGGTAAGGGTCAAAGGGATATGCTCCTTTTTAGCTCTTACCATTTTTAACAATAAGAGGAGGGATTGAATGAGTATTAGTGCTACACAAGTTAAAGAATTAAAGGAAAGAACTGGTGCTGGAATGTTAGATTGTAAAAAAGCTTTAGTAGAGACAGATGGAGATATTGAAAAAGCCGTTAATTTGCTTAGAGAAAAAGGTTTATCCAAAGCTGCCAAAAAGGCTGGCAGAATTACTGCGGAAGGTTTAATTGATGCATATATTCATGGTGGAAGAATTGGAGTTTTAATAGAAGTTAATTCGGAAACAGATTTTGTTGCAAAAACAGATGAATTTAAGCAGTTTGTTAGAGATATGGCTATGCAAGTAGCAGCTTCTAATCCTAAATACGTAAGTAGAGAAGATGTGCCTGAAGAAGAAGTGGAGAAAGAAAGAGAAATTCTTACACAGCAAGCAATAAATGAAGGGAAACCAGAACATATAGTAGAAAAAATTGTTGAAGGAAGATTAGAAAAGTTTTTTGAACAAATTTGTTTATTAGAGCAGCCTTTTATTAAGGATCCAGATATAAAAGTTCAAGATCTATTAAATGAAAAAATAGCTAAAATAGGCGAAAATATACAAATTAGGCGTTTTGTAAGATATGAGTTAGGAGAAGGTTTGCAAAAAAAGGAAGAAAATTTTGCTGAAGAAGTAGCAAAGCAGATGAACGTGTGATTAAATTGATTAAATGGAGAACACTGGTTGTTCTCCATTTAAATAAGATAATGGAATAGCCATAAATATATGAGGGAGGATACATATGGAGGAACCAATATTTAAAAGGATTATTTTAAAATTAAGTGGCGAAGCTCTAGCAGGAGATAAGGGATATGGTATAGATATAAGTATTATCAATAGGATTTCAAATGAAATAAAAAATGTACATGATTTAGGGGTAGAAGTGGGGATAGTAGTAGGTGGCGGTAATTTTTGGAGAGGTAGAAATGTAGAGTCTATGGATAGGGCAACTTCTGATTATATGGGTATGTTGGGTACTGTTATAAATGCTTTAGCTTTACAAGATGCTTTAGAGAATATTGGAGTGATAACTAGAGTTCAAACAGCTATTGAAATGAGACAAATTGCTGAACCATACATAAGGAGAAGAGCTATACGCCATTTAGAAAAAGGAAGAGTTGTTATTTTTGCAGCTGGTTCTGGAAATCCTTATTTTTCAACAGATACTGCAGCTGCTTTAAGGGCTGCTGAAGTAGAAGCTGAAGTTATTTTATTAGCTAAGAAAGGAGTGGATGGAGTTTATGACTCTGATCCATATATAAATTCATCTGCTAAAAAATTTGATACTCTTAGTTATATTGATATTTTAAATATGGGGCTTGGAATTATGGATTCTACTGCAACGTCTTTATGTATGGATAATAAAATACCGTTAATAGTTTTTGGCATTGATGAACCTAAAAATATTGTTGACGTAGTATTGGGTAAAAAAATAGGTACTCATGTAAAGGAGGATTAATTATGTATTTAGATGTTCATAAGGAAGCAGAGGAAAAGATGAAAAAAACGGTAGTTGTGTACAAAGAAGAGCTTCAAGGTATTAGAGCAGGAAGAGCTAATCCAGCTTTACTTGATAAGATTACCATTGATTATTATGGAACTAGTACACCATTAAAACAAGTAGCTAGTATTACTGCTCCAGAACCTAGACTGCTAGTTATTCAACCTTGGGATGTAAATTTAATACCGGTTATAGAAAAAGAGATATTGAAATCAGATTTAGGATTAAATCCATCAAATGATGGGAAGATAATTAGATTACCAATACCTATGCTTACTGAAGAAAGAAGAAAAGAACTGGTCAAGCTTGTTCGAAAAGCCTCTGAAGATGCTAAAATTGCTATAAGAAATACTAGAAGAGAAGCTAATGATAAAATTAAGAAAATGGAAAAAGATAAAGAAATAAGTGAAGATGAAAGAAAAATGGCTGAAGAAGAAATTCAAAAAATAACAGATAAATTTATAGAAGAAGTAGATGAATTGACTAGCAAAAAAGAAGAAGAGTTATTAGAATTTTAATTTTCCCCTTCTTAATTTTGAAGGGGTTTTTAATGATGGAGGTACTTATTATGAATAAAAAAGAGTCGATTGAGTTAAAAAGCAAGATAGATATTAATAACATTCCTAGTCATGTAGCAATTATAATGGATGGAAATGGAAGATGGGCAAAAGAAAGATTTTTACCTAGAACAGCTGGGCATCAAGAAGGTATGAAGCGAGTAATTGAAATAGTAGAAGTTGCTGAAAAATTGAATATAAAATACTTATCTTTATATGCTTTTTCAACTGAAAATTGGAAAAGACCTAAGGAAGAAATTGAAGGTCTTATGAAACTATTGGTTCAATACATAAGAAGTGAATTAAATAAAATTTGTAAAAACAATATAAGAATTCAAACTATGGGAGATATAAGTAAATTACCAGAGACTCCTAGAAAAGAAGTTGAAAGAGCAATAGAAAAAACTAAAAACAATAACAAAATGGTTTTAAATATAGGTTTAAACTATGGGGGAAGAGACGAAATTGTTCGTGCTGTAAAAAACATTTTAGAAGATGTAAAAATGGGTAAAATAAATGAGAAAGATATAAATACAAAGAATTTTTCTAATTATTTATATACAAATGGAATACCTGATCCAGATTTATTAATAAGGCCAAGTGGTGAGTTAAGATTGAGTAATTTTATGTTATATCAAATAGCATATACTGAATTTTGGTTTTCAGACATATATTGGCCAGACTTTAAAGAAGAACATTTTTATAAAGCAATTATAGACTATCAAAAAAGAGATAGAAGGTTTGGGGGAATTTAAGTGAAAGAATTGTTTATAAGAACTATAACAGGTATAATATTAGTTCTACTAACAGTTTTTGTAGCTATAAAAGGCGGAACTATTATGGTATTTTTTATATTCCTGTTGTCTATAATAGGTTTAAAAGAGTTTTATGATGCTGTAGAGTGTAATAGTGTTCACCCAATAAAATTTATTGGATATATGGGCTGTTTGTTTTTTTTATTTTCTTGGTTAGGAGTTGAAAAGTTTTCTTTATTGTTTATACTATATTTTATTTTAATTATTTCATCAATATTTCTTGTGTTAAATGAAGATGCTACATTGTATGATATAAGTATAACTCTTTTTGGAATAGTTTACATACCTTATTTATTTCAACATATTTTATATTTAGAAGGAGATATTTATATATGGTTCGTATTTATTATAGCATGGGGAACAGATACTTTTGCATATATAGTTGGAAGTTTATTTGGCAAGAAAAAATTATGTCCTAAACTAAGCCCAAATAAAACACTTGAAGGTTCTATAGGCGGAATATTGGGATCAGTATTGTTGACTTATTTATATATTAAAATATTAGGTATAAACTTAATTTGGAAGTATATAATTTTATCTATAATAGGCAGCATTGTAGCTCAGTTAGGTGATTTAACTGCTTCTAAAATCAAGAGGTTTTCCAATGTAAAAGATTTTGGTTTTATAATACCAGGTCATGGTGGAGTGCTAGATAGATTTGATAGTATATTGTTTACAGCTCCTTTGGTTTATTATTATATAAATTATTTTATATTATAAAAATAGGCGGTGATAAATATGTTAACAATAATAGCAGCAATATTTGTGTTTTTAATGGTTATTTTATTTCATGAATTTGGACATTTTATAGTGGCTAAAACAGTTGGAATAAAAGTTAACGAATTTTCAATTGGAATGGGACCTAAGATATTACAAAAGACTAAAGGTGAAACTAAATATACTATTAGAATCTTACCTATAGGAGGCTATGTAAGCATGGAAGGAGAGGATGAAAAATCCAATGATCCAAGAAGTTTTAATAATGTTTCTCCATTATCTAGAATAGCCGTTGTAGCAGCTGGTGCAATTATGAATTTTATATTAGCTATAATTGTATTTTCTATTGTATCTTATAGTGTTGGAATGCCTAGTACAACTGTTTATAAAACACTAGAAGGTTCTCCTGCAGAGGAAGTTGGTATTTTAAGCGGAGATCAAATAATAAGTATCAATGGGGAAAAAATTAATAGTTGGGATGAAATATCAGAAGAGATAAGTAAATCTAATCCAGAAGAATACATAGATATAGTTATATTGAGAAAAGGAAAAACTATTAAATATAATCTAAAACCCGAGATAAGTGAGGAAAATAGAGTTATTATTGGTATAGAACCTAAGTTCGAAAAGTCTTTCTTATTAGCCATAAAAGGTGGCTTTCAAAAAACAGGGTATATATTAAAACTTATGTTTGAATTTATAAAAATGGCATTTAGAGGTAAGGTAAGTACTAAAGATCTTTCAGGACCTGTTGGTGTAATATATACAATAGGAGAGACAGCTAAATACGGTATAATAGAATTATTATATTTATTGGGGTTTATTAGTGTAAATTTAGGGTTTTTTAATCTTTTACCAATACCAGCACTAGATGGCAGTAGGATAGTTTTTTTAGTTGTAGAAATGATTAGAGGAAAACCTATAGACCCTGAAAAAGAAGGGTTTATTCACTTTATAGGATTTGTTTTATTAATTGCTTTAATGATAGTTGTTACCTATTCTGATATTATTAGATTTAATTTATTTAGAAGGTGATGTTATGAAAAGGAAAAAAACTAGAAAAATTATGGTTGGCAATGTAGCAATAGGCGGAGGTAGCCCTATTACAGTTCAATCTATGACCAATACAATTACTAAAGATATAGAAAGTACTATAAAGCAAATAAAGGATTTAGAGAAAGTTGGATGCCATATAGTTAGAGGAGCTATAACTGATTTAGATGATGCAAAAGCTATAAATAAAATTAAATCTAAAATTAACATACCTTTTATTGCTGATATACAATTTGATTATAAATTAGCTATAGCATCAGTTGAAAATGGTGCAGACTGTTTGAGAATAAATCCTGGCAATATCGGTTCAGAAATACGAGTTAAGGAAGTAGTGAAGGCTTGTAAAGATAGAAAAGTACCTATAAGAATAGGAGTAAATTCTGGATCTATTAAAAAAGAATATTTAGAAAAATATGGTGGAGTTAATGAAGATTCTATGGTATATAGTGCTTTAGAGCAAATAAGATTGTTAGAAAAATTAGGTTATGAAAATATGAAAATTTCATTGAAAGCAAGTTCTGTACTATTAACTATAAAGTCATATCAAAAAATATCTGATTTAGTCGATTATCCATTACATCTTGGAATTACTGAAGCGGGTCCCATATGGAGGGGAACTATTAAGTCTTCTGTTGGAATTGGTACTTTGCTTTATATGGGAATTGGAGATACTATAAGGGTATCTCTTACAGGTGATCCAATAGAAGAAGTAAAGGTGGGACGTGAAATTTTAAGATCTTTAGGTCTATTGGAAGAAGGTATTGAAATTATTTCTTGCCCTACTTGTGGGAGAACAAATATAGATCTTGTAAATTTAGTAAAAGAAGCTGAAGAAAAGTTAGGATATATTAAAAAACCTTTAAAAGTAGCAATTATGGGTTGCCCAGTAAATGGTCCTGGAGAGGCAAAAGAAGCAGATATTGGAATTGCTGGTGGAAAAGGAGAAGGTCTCATATTTAAAAAGGGCAAAATTATTAAAAAAGTTAAAGAGGAGCATTTAATAGATGAGCTTCTAAAAGAAATAGAAAATATTTAGGAATTATTAGATTATAAAGGCTCAGTTATATTGAATAATAAAAAAATATCCTATGAAAGTTAAAGGGGGAGAAGCTAGAAATGGAAGAAGGGAACATACAATTATCACAAATATTTGTTAAGAATAATATAGATATAAATTATAAAATAGACTCCCTATTTGTTAAAAATGTGAAATTTTACAGGAAAAACCTTACTATTGAAATAATATTAGAATCTAATGAAATTATTGATGAGAAAGTATTAGAATATGTAAAATCTATATTAAAATCTCAATTTTATAATTTTAATATATCTTTAATAGTTGAATATAATATTCAAGATAGCATTGAAAATATAATTGATATATATTGGGGAAATATATTGTATTTAATAAAAGAAGAAATTCCTTCTAGTAGTTCTTGGATAGACGATTTAAGCTATAAATTTAAAGATGGCACTCTTACAATATATGGTAAAAACAGGATTATAAATTATGCATTAGAAAAAAACAAAATTCCATTAAAAATTAAAAGAAAAATAATAGAGGAGTTTAATGTAGATATAGAGGTTAAATTAGATAAAACAAAAGTATTTGAAGATGAAGATGCAATTATAAAGCAAACCATAGAAGAGGAGAAAGAAATATCTTTAGAAACTTTAAACAATAGCAACAATAGTAATAAAAAAAATGTAGAAAAAAAATCTATAAATTCTAATCTAGATTATGTATTTGGTCAAAAGATTGATGGTTCTCCTATAAAAATTAAGGATATTACATCAGATACAGGAACGGCTATTATATGTGGTGAAATATTTCAGTTAAAAACAAGAGATATTAGAGGAAATAGAAAACTTGTAACTTTCAATATTACAGATTTTACGGATTCTATGACCATAAAGGTGTTTTTAACTGAAAAACAATTTGATGAATTTATAGCGAATATACATGAAGATTTATATGTAAAAGTAGAAGGAGATATTATATTCGATAATTTTTCAAAACACTTGGTTTTAATGCTTAAGTCATTAAATATATTGGAGAAAATAAAACGAGAAGATAATTGTAAAGATAAACGAGTAGAACTTCACTTACATACTCAAATGAGTGCAATGGACGGTATAAGCAGTTTTGAAAGTTTAGCTAAAAGAGCTAAAAGTTGGGGACATAAAGCTATAGCTATTACTGATCATGGTGTAGTACAAGGTTTTCCAGAGGCTATGGAAGTAGGTGAAAAATTAGATTTAAAGATCATATATGGTGTTGAAGGTTATTTAATAAATGATAATAAACCCATAGTAATTAATTATGAAAAAGGCAAAGATTATAATACATATGTAGTATTTGATATTGAAACTACAGGTTTGTCACCAATAAATGATAAAATAACTGAAATAGGAGCAGTAAAAATAAGAGAAGGAGTAATCATAGATGAATTTAGCCAATTAGTAAATCCTGGTATACCTATTCCAAATAATATAGTAAATATCACTGGAATTACCGACGAAATGGTATCTGATAAACCAAGAATAGAAGAAGTTTTACCATGTTTTGAGAAATTTATTCAAAATAGTGTATTAGTAGCTCATAATGCTTCTTTTGATATTGGTTTCATAAGAGAAGAATTTTTAAAGTTAGGTAAGATATTAGACAATCCAGTTCTTGATACCCTTGAGCTTACAAGAGCTTTATTCCCTCAACTTAAGAAATATAAACTAGATGTAATTGCTAAATATTTAAATGTAGATTTAGTTAATCATCATAGAGCAATAGATGATGCAAGAGCAACAGGAGAGATATTTTTAAAATGCATGAATATACTAGATAAGAATCATATAAATAATTTTTATAAAATAAATAAATTATCAACAAATAAAAATATCTCTAAAGAGAAGCCCTATCATATAATAATATTAGCTAAAAACCAAAAGGGATTAAAAAATTTATATAAACTTATTTCTGAATCTCATTTAAATTATTTTTACAGAAGACCACGAATTCCTAAATCTTTATTATCTCAATATAGAGATGGATTAATAATTGGTAGCGCTTGTGAAGCAGGAGAATTATATAGTGCTATTCTAAGAAATATGGATGTTAATGAAATAAAAAATATAGTAAATTTTTATGATTATTTAGAAATACAGCCTATTGGAAATAACATGCATTTATTAAGAAACGGAATTGTGAAAGATGAAAATGAGCTAAGACGTATAAATCAACAAATTGTAGAAATAGGAGATAAATTTAATAAGCCTGTTGTAGCTACAGGAGATGTACATTTTTTAGATCCAGAAGATGAGATATTTAGAAAGATATTAATGACAGGGCAAGGGTACTCTGATGCAGATTTTCAACCTCCTCTTTATTTTAAAACTACAGAAGAAATGTTAGAAGAATTTAAATATTTAGGTAAAGAAAAAGCAGAAGAAGTAGTAATAAAAAACAGTAATTTAATAGCAAATCAAATAGAGAATATAAAACCAATTCCTGAAGGCACTTATCCCCCAATTATAGAAGGAGCAGATGAAGAATTAAAGAAAATTACGTATAATAGAGCCATGGAAATATATGGTGATCCATTACCAGATATAGTTAAAGAAAGATTAGATAAGGAATTAAATTCTATAATTAATAATGGATATGCTGTAATGTATATAATTGCTCAAAAACTAGTATGGAAATCTCTAAAAGACGGATATTTAGTTGGTTCAAGAGGTTCTGTGGGTTCATCTTTTGTTGCAACGATGAGTGGTATTACTGAGGTAAATCCTTTAGTTCCTCATTATGTATGTCCTAAATGCAAATACAGTGAATTTATTGAAGATGGTCCTGTAGGTTCAGGAGTTGATTTACCAAATAAAGTTTGTCCTAAATGTGGAACTTTACTTAAAAAAGATGGTCATGACATACCGTTTGAAGTATTTTTAGGGTTTGAAGGCGATAAAGAACCAGATATTGATTTAAATTTTGCAGGAGAATATCAATCTCAAGCTCATAAATATACAGAAGAACTATTTGGCAAAGGTTATGTATTTAGAGCTGGTACTATTGGCACTATTGCAGAAAAAACTGCTTATGGTTTTGTAAAAAAATATCATGAACAAAAAGGTATAAGTGTCCATCCAGCAGAAATAAATAGATTAGTTCAAGGTTGCAGCGGAATAAAACGTACTTCTGGACAACATCCAGGAGGAGTTATGATTGTACCTAAATATAAAGATATACATGATTTCACACCTATTCAATATCCAGCAGACGATAAGGAATCTGGAGTAATAACCACACATTTTGATTATAATTCTATTAGTGGTAGAATACTTAAACTTGATATATTAGGTCATGATGTACCCACAATTATAAGAATGTTAGAAGATATTACAGGTGTAGATGCTAAATCTATTCCTCTAGATGATAAAGAAACTATGAAATTATTTACTAGTACAGAACCATTAGGTATTGATCCCAAAGACATAAATACAGATGTAGGAACTTTAGGTATACCAGAATTTGGAACTAAATTTGTAAGACAAATGCTTATAGATACTCAACCAAATACTTTTTCAGAGTTGGTACGTATTAGTGGACTATCTCATGGAACAGACGTATGGCTAAATAATGCTCAAAACTTAGTTAGAAATGGAACTGCAACTTTGAATCAGGTTATTTCCACTAGAGATGATATTATGCTATATTTAATTCATTTGGGCTTAGATAAAAAGAAATCTTTTAAAATTATGGAAAATGTGAGAAAGGGCAGAGGTTTATCAGAAGAAGATGAAGAATATATGAGATCCTTTAACGTACCAGATTGGTATATAAATTCTTGTAAAAAGATTAAATATATGTTTCCTAAAGCTCATGCTGTTGCATATGTAATGATGTCTTTTAGAATCGCATATTTTAAAGTACATTATCCTGAAGCTTTCTATGCAACTTATTTTACCACGAAAGCTCAAGATTTTGATGCCCAACTAGTTCTAAAAGGTAAAGGTACTATAGATAATAAAATAAAGGAATTAGAAAATAATTTGAATAACTTAACAGCGAAGGAGAAAAATCAGTTAACAGTGTTAGAAGTGGTTCAAGAAATGTATGCTAGGGGATTAAATTTTGAAAAAGTCCAATTATATAAATCTCATAGTGACAAATTTATAATTGGCGATAAAGGAATAATACCGCCTCTTAAGAGCCTTGAAGGAGTTGGAGAAACAGTAGCTAGAAAAATAGTTCAGGAACGAAATATTGCTGAATTTTTATCTATTGAAGATTTAATATCTAGAGCGAAGGTAAATAAAACTGCTTTAGAAGCCTTGAGAGAACATGGTTGTCTTTTGAATTTACCAGAAAGTAACCAAATAAGCCTTTTTAATATTTGATTTTTTTAAACTATATGATATAATTAAGTTGGTACAACAATTAGGCTAATTATTCTTAAGTAGAGTGGGTTACCCCACTCTTATTTGTTTGATATATATATTTGAAAGGTATATTTCTAAATATTGAACAAAAAATAGATATATATTAAAGTGGAGGTGATATTTTGAATAAAAAAAATATTCTTAAAATTATTGAGGAAAATTGTGAGCCTATAATTGAAGACTTAGGATACGATTTAGTGGATATAGAATTTATAAAAGAAAATGGGCAACAGTTTCTGAGATTTTATATAGGGAATGTAGAAGGCATAACTATTGGCGATTGTCAAAAAGTTAGTGAGGCAGTGGGAAATAAGCTAGATGAAATTGATATTATAAAAAATAGCTACTATTTAGAAATTTCATCTCCAGGATTAGATAGACCATTAAAGACGGATAAAGATTTGCGTAGAAATATTGGAAAAGAAATAGAAGTGAGTTTATATAAAAATATAGATGGTAAGAAAAAATATACAGGGAAATTAGCAAGTTTCACCCAGGAAAATATTATCATTATCGAAGAAAATCAAAAGGAAAGGGCAATTCAAAGAGATATTATATCAAATATTAAATTGGTAGTTAAATTTTAGAGGAGGTTTGGATTAATGAATATAGAGTTTATTGAAGCCCTTGAAGAGATAGAAGAAGAAAAGGGAATATCAAAGGAAATAATATTAGAGGCCCTAGAATCAGCACTTATTTCTAGTTATAAAAAAAATTTTGGATCATCGCAAAATGTTGAGATAGAAATTGATGAAAATTCTGGAATAGTAAAGGTATTTGCAAAAAAAAATGTAGTTGAAAAAGTTGAAAATGAATTAATGGAAATAAGTTTAGAGGATGCTAAAAACATAGATGATAAATATCAATTAGGTGATGTAGTAAACATAGAGATTACTCCAAAGAATTTTGGAAGAATTGCAGCACAAACGGCAAAACAAGTAATAATTCAAAGAATTAAAGATGCAGAAAGAGATGTAATATATGAAGAATTTGCTGATAGAGAAAATGAAATAATAACAGGTACAGTACAGAGAGTAAGTAGAAATAATGTGTATATAGATTTAGGAAAAACTGAAGGAATATTACCTCCTTCAGAACAAATTGAGGGAGAAATATATGAACAAGGCGATAGATTAAAATTATATATATTGGAAGTAAAAAAAACAACAAAGGGACCACAAATTATTCTATCAAGATCTCATCCAGGTTTAGTTAAACGATTATTTGAGTTAGAAGTTCCAGAAATACATGATGGTATTGTAGATATATATGCTATATCTAGAGAAGCTGGCTCACGAACTAAGATTGCTGTTTTTTCAAGGGATCCAAATGTTGATCCTGTTGGAGCTTGTGTTGGATTTAAAGGGAGCAGAGTAAAGGCTATTGTAGAAGAATTAAATGGTGAAAAAATAGACATAATTGTTTGGAGTAAAAATATAGAGGAATTTATAGCTAACAGTTTAAGTCCTTCAAAAGTATTGAAAGTTGAGGTAAATGAACAGGAAAAATCGGCTTTGGTTGTAGTACCAGATTATCAATTATCACTAGCCATTGGTAAGGAAGGGCAAAATGCAAGATTGGCTGCAAAACTTACTAATTGGAAAATAGACATAAAAAGTGAAAGTCAATATAAAGATAATTTTATTTCAGAGTAAATAGTGGGGTGGTAATTTGAAAAAAAGAAAAATTCCAATGAGAAAATGTGTAGCCTGTCATGAAAATAAGCCTAAAAAAGAACTGATTAGAGTAGTTAAAGATAAAGGAGGTAATATAGAAGTAGATTTGACGGGGAAGATGAATGGTAGAGGAGCATATATTTGTCTAAATGAAGAATGTCTTATGAATGCAAAACGTAATCAAAAACTTAAAAAAGCATTAGATATTGACATACCAGATGAAATATATGATAAATTAAAAGATACAATATTAAAATTTTCTAAAGAATAATATCAATCATCACCTGTAAAAATATTGGGGGTGTATAGTTTGACAAAAAAAAGAATATATGAATTAGCAAAGGAACTAAAAATTACCAGTAAGGAATTAATGGAATTAATGGAGGAAATGGGAATAAACGTTAATAGCCATATGGCTACAATTGAGAATGAAGAAGCTGAAACAATTAAAGAACTTATTTCAGGTGAAATAAAAGATAAAGGAAAAAAAGAAAAACAATCGACAAATGGAACTCATAAAAAAAAGGAAGAAGAAAAAGTTATAGAAGTAGAAGATACAATTGTGGTTAAAGATTTAGCAGATAAGATAGGTATTACTCCAGCAGAATTAATAACTAAATTGATAAACTTAGGTATAATGGCTAATCAAAATCAATCCATAGATTTCGATACTGCAAGTATTATAGGTGAAGAATTAGGTTTCAAAATTATAAGGTCTAAATCTTTGGAGATAAAAGATGAATTTAATTTAGATTATGAAGATGATCCAGAGGATTTAAAACCTAGACCACCTGTGGTTACTGTAATGGGACACGTTGATCATGGAAAAACTTCGTTACTGGATGCTATTAGAGAAACCAATGTTACTGAGCAAGAAGCTGGTGGGATAACTCAGCATATAGGTGCTTCAGTTGTTAATATTAAAGGTAAAAAAATAGTATTTTTAGATACTCCAGGTCATGAAGCTTTTACATCTATGAGAGCAAGAGGTGCTCAAGTTACGGATATAGCAGTATTAGTTGTAGCAGCTGATGATGGAGTTATGCCTCAAACAGTAGAAGCAATAAATCATGCTAAAGCTGCTAATGTTCCTATTATAGTGGCAATAAATAAAATAGATAAACCAGATGCAAGTATAGATAGAATAAGGCAAGAATTAGTAGAATATGGATTAGTTCCAGAAGAATGGGGTGGAGACACTGTAAATGTACCAGTTTCAGCATTAAAGAAAGAAGGTATTGATGATTTATTAGAAATGATATTGCTTGTGGCAGAGATGCAAGAATTAAAGGCTAATCCTAATAGAAAGGCAATGGGAACAGTAATAGAAGCTCAATTAGATAAGGGAAAGGGACCTGTAGCTACTGTATTAGTTCAAAAAGGCACATTAAAAGTTGGAGATGTAGTAGTTTGTGGTAGTACAAGTGGTAGAATAAGAGCTATGTTTGATGATAAAGGGAAAAATATAAAAAAAGCAGGTCCTTCTATTCCGGTGATGATTTTAGGATTATCTGAAGTACCTCTTTCAGGTGATATCTTATATGCAGTAGAAGATGAAAAAACTGCTAGAATATATGCAGAAAGGAAAAAAGAATTAGAAAGAGAAGAGCAATTAAAAATTACGCAAAAGGTTTCTTTGGATGATTTATTTGAAAAAATACAATCAGGTGAAATTAAGGAATTAAATATAATTATAAAAACTGATGCAAGAGGAACTATAGATGCTATTAAACAATCTCTTGAAAAGCTAGAAAATGAAGAAGTAAAAATTAATATTATTCACGGAGGTGTTGGAGGTATAACTGAAAGTGATGTAATGTTGGCTGCAGCTTCTAATGCTATTATTATAGGTTTTAATGTAAGACCAACACAAAATGCTTTAGATATAGCAAAGGAAGAAAATGTTGATGTTAGAACTTATAGAGTTATATATGAAGCTATAGAGGATATTGAAGCAGCCATTAAAGGTATGTTAGAGCCAAAATATGAAGAGAAAGTTATAGGTAGGGCTGAAGTTAGAGCTACCTTTAAAGTTCCAAATGTTGGTAATGTTGCTGGTATATACGTTCAGGATGGCAAGATTACAAGAAATAGCAAAATTAGACTTCTTAGAGATAATATTGTAATATTTGAAGGTAATATATCATCACTTAAAAGATTTAAAGATGATGTTAAAGAAGTATTAAGCGGTTATGAAGGCGGTTTAGCTCTTGAAAATTATAATGATATAAAAGAAGGAGATATATTAGAAGCTTATATATTAGAAGAAGTTGAACAGTAAGGGGTGTGATTTCCATGGATACCAGAAGAATTAATAGAATATCAGAAGAAGTTAAAAAAATAGTATCAGAATTACTCACAATGGAAGTAAAGGATCCACGCATAAGTCCAATGATTAGTGTAACAAAAGTAGAGGTAACTAAGGATTTAAGCTATGCTAATATATATGTATCTGTTTTAGGAGATCAAAAAGCTAAAGATGATACATTGGAAGGTTTAGAAAGTGCTAAAGGTTTTATTAGAAAAGAAATAGGTAATAGAATAGATTTGCGTTATACACCAGAACCTATATTTTATTTAGATGAATCAATTGAACGAGGAATATATATGTCTAAGTTAATAGATAAAGTAAAAAAAGAGGATGAAGAAAAAAGGAGAAATTCTAATGAATAATAATTTAAAATCTTCTATAAATCAAGCTATTGATGTAATAAAAAACTCTAATAAATTATGTATTTGTTCTCATGTAGAACCTGATGGAGACAATATAGGTTCTACTTTGGCTTTAGGAATGGCACTAATGAAAATGAATAAAGATGTTAGATTACTAAGAGTAGATGACATTCCACAAAAATATTTATTTTTGCCAAATATAGAATTTATAAAAGAGCATGATATAGATGAAGGTATTGATACTTTTATTGCTTTAGATTGTAGTGATATGGATAGATTAGGTATAGGAAAGAAAGTTGCTTTAAAAGCTAATAATGTTATAAATATAGATCATCATATTTCAAACACTAACTTTGGTCATATAAACATAGTATCTCCTAAATCTGCTGCTACAGGAGAGTTAATTTATAAATTAATTAATAAGATTGGTGTTAATATAGATAAAGATATTGCTACTTGTTTATATACAGCAATTAGTACAGACACAGGAAGTTTTATGTATAGTAATACTACTTATGCTACACATTTGATTGCTGCTGAACTATTACAAATTGGAATAGACATGGAAGATATAAATATTAATTTATATCAAAGCAAAAGTATTGAAAAAACAAAATTATTTATAGATTGTTTAAACAGTTTGGAATTGTTTATGGATAACATGATAGGTGTAATATCGGTTACTCAGCACATGCTTAAAAAGAATGATGCAAAGTTGGAAGATACAGAGGGGTTAGTATCCTTTGTAAGAGATATAAATTCCGTAGAAGTTGCTGTCTTATTGAAAGAAATGGAATACAATGAAATAAAAGCTAGTTTAAGAAGTAAGAAAAAAATTGATGTTTCAAAGATATGCACTAAATTTAATGGTGGGGGTCATAAAAAAGCTGCTGGTTGCACTATTTATGCTACTATAGCAGAAGCAAAGAAACTTATTCTTAATGAAATAAAAAATGAAATAAATATAGCTTTAAGGTGATTTAAATATGAATGGTATAATTAACATTTTTAAACCAAAAGGATTAACTTCTCATGATATAGTCAATATAATGAGAAGAACTATAGGAATTAATAAAATCGGACATACAGGTATTTTAGATCCAAATGCATCTGGAGTTCTTCTTTTATGTATTGGAAAAGCTACTAGAATTAGTGAATATCTACTTAATATGGATAAAGAATATGTTGGAGAATTAAGTTTAGGATTGGCTACTGATACCTTAGATATAGACGGTAAAGTTATAAACTATTCTTTAAAGGAAGTTAGTGAGAAAGAAATATATAATGCATTTGATAAATTTAAAGGTAAAATATTACAAGAGCCCCCTATGTATTCCGCATTGAAGCATCAAGGGAAAAAATTATATGAATTAGCAAGAAAGGGTAAAGTTGTTAAAAGAGCATATAGGGAAGCTTTTATTTATGATATGAAAATATTGAAGAACATTGATAATAAAAAAATTATTTTCTATACAAAATGCTCAAAGGGAACATATATAAGGACATTATGTGATGATATAGGGAAAGTTTTAGGCACCTATGGTTATATGTCTTATCTTATGAGAATAGGTGTAGGCAATTTTAAAGTTGAAGATAGTTATAGTATTGACTATATAAAAAGTTTAAGTAAAAAAGATATTAAGGATATTATTTTACCAATGGATAAAGCTTTGAGTCATTTAGATAAGTTGATTATGGAGGATAGATACTTTGAAAAATTAAGAAATGGTGCTCGTGTTTCTATATCTAAAACTATGTTTAATAATTATAATAAAGATTCTTTATTAAGAATATATTCTAAGGATACTTTTATTGGAATAGGTAAAGTTATTGAAGAAAATAATACTTTCTATTTAAAAATGAACAAAGTTTTAATATAAAGGTGATGTTATGGAAATTATAGATTTAGATTTAAATTTAAGTAATAAGAGTGAGTATAAAACAGCAATAGCCTTAGGTAATTTTGATGGTGTTCATATAGGTCATAAATATTTAATAGAAGATAATATACAAAAAGCAATTGAGATGTGTTTAAAACCTGGAGTTTTGCTATTTAAAAATCATACAAAGAATGTATTAAAGGAAAATTCAAAATCTGTGCCTATTCTTACTTCTAATGAACAAAAACTAAAAATACTTAAAAATTTAGGAGTAGAAGTAGTATTTACTCTTAATTTTAATGAAAATATTATGAAACTTTCAGGAGAAGAGTTTGTAGATAAAATAATAATAGATCTATTAAATGCAAAATTAGTTACAGTTGGTTTTGATTATAGATTTGGATATAAAGCTGTGGGTGATTGTAGATATTTAAAGGAGCTAGGAATCAAGAAAGGATTTAAAACTAATATTATTAGGCCGATAACAATTGATAATGAAATAGTAAGTAGTACAAGAATACGTCAATTATTGATGGAGGGGAATATAAAAAAAGCAAACAAATTTTTAGGAAGATATTATACAATATTAGGGCAAGTTATTAAAGGTAGCAATAGAGGAACAAAGTTAGGATTTCCTACTGCTAATATTAATCCTATTGATAATTATATCATACCTAAAAATGGAGTTTATAAAACTATTACTGTATTAAAAGATCAACAATATTTAAGCTTAACTAATATAGGTTTTAATCCAACTTTTAATGAAAAAAATTTTAAAGTTGAAAATCACATATTAAATTTTAATAACAATATATATGGGAAAATAATTGAAATAATGTTTATGGATTTCATAAGAGAAGATATTAAATTTGATACAACTGAAAAATTAATAGAACAAATAAAAAAAGATATATGCTATGTAAAAAAAGAAATCACTGATGAATATATTTACAAATTGATAAATATATGATAACATATTTTTGATAGAAGTACCTTTAGCTATGTTTATCGTTTCCTCGGCGATTTACTTAGCTAATGGTGAATTTTAAGAAAGAGGAGGTAAAAAGATGACATTAACTAAAGAACAAAAAGCTCAAATTATCAAAGAATATGGATTGCATGAAAATGACACTGGTTCTCCAGAAGTTCAAATTGCAATTTTAACTTACAGGATTAATTCACTGACTGAACATTTAAAAAATCATAAGAAAGATCATCATTCAAGAAGAGGTTTATTTAAAATGATAGGACAGAGAAGAGGACTTTTAAATTATTTACAGAAGAAAGATATTGAAAGATATCGTGAATTAATTGAAAAACTTGGTATTAGAGGTTAATAAGAGCGGGGACTTCCCGCTCTATTGATTTATTTAGTGTTTTTAATGTTATCAATAGGTTATAATAATATTAATAATTTTATTAAGGAGTGAGAAAATGGAAAAACGGTTTAAATATGACTTAGCAGGAAGATCTCTAATTGTAACTATTGGGAAGGTTGCTGAACAAGCTAATGGAGCATGCTTATTACAATATGGAGATACTGTAGTATTAGTTACTGCAACTGCGTCTAAAGAACCCAGGGAAGATATAGATTTTTTTCCACTAAGTGTAGATTTTGAAGAAAAATTATATGCAGTAGGTAAAATACCTGGAGGATTTATAAAAAGAGAAGGCAAACCTAGTGATAAAGCTATACTTACATCTAGATTGATAGATAGACCAATTCGCCCTTTATTTCCTGATGGATATAGAAACGATGTACAAGTTATAGCAACAGTCTTATCTGTAGATCAAGATTGTACTCCAGACATTGTTGCTATGATTGGTTCTTCTATAGCATTGACAATATCTGATATACCTTTTAATGGTCCTACTGCTTCAGTTTCGGTAGGTTTGGTTAATGAAGAGTTAGTAATAAATCCAACAGCAGAAGAAAGGGATAATTCAGATATGAATCTGATAGTTTCTGGTACTGAAAATGCTATAATGATGGTAGAAGCAGGAGCAAATGAATTACCAGAATCTATCATTCTTGATGGAATTTTATATGCACATGAAGAGATTAAAAAATTATGTAAATTTATAGAATCTATACAATTAGAAGTGGGTAAAGAAAAACAAGAATATCAAGTATTTAAGCCAGATGATGAGATAGAAAAAAAAGTTAGAGAATATGCTACTGAAAAACTTATAGAAGCTATAAAAACAGTGGAAAAGCAGGAAAGAGAAAACAATATAGAAAGTGTAAAAGAAGAAACTATCAATAAATTTATAGAAGAATATCCAGAAAATGATGAAGATATATCTGAAGTACTTGATGAAATAGTAAAAGAAGAAGTTAGAAGATTAATATTAGAAGAAGGTATAAGACCAGATAATAGAAAAATTGATGAAATCCGACCAATAAGTTGTGAAGTAGGTATACTTCCAAGAGTTCACGGTTCTGGTTTATTTACAAGAGGGCAAACTCAAGTATTAACTGTTGCTACATTAGGCGCTTCTAGTGATGTACAAATAATAGACGGAATTAGTGAAGAAGAGTTTAAGAGATATATGCATCATTATAATTTTCCGCCTTATTGTGTTGGTGATACTAGACCGTTAAGAGGACCAAATAGAAGAGAAGTAGGGCATGGAGCATTAGCTGAGAGAGCTTTAGAACCGGTAATTCCGGAAGAAAATGAATTTCCATATACAATAAGGTTAGTATCAGAGGTATTAAGCTCAAATGGCTCTAGTTCTCAAGCTAGTGTCTGTGGAAGTACATTGGCTCTTTTAGATGCTGGAGTGCCAATTAAAGCACCTGTTGCAGGAATAGCTATGGGACTAATAAAATCTGAAGAGAAAGTAGTAATATTAACTGACATACAAGGTTTGGAAGACCATCTAGGAGATATGGATTTTAAAGTTGCAGGTACAAGAGAGGGGATTACTGCTGTACAAATGGATATAAAAATACCTGGTATAAATAGAGCTATATTGAAAGAAGCATTATTAAGAGCTAGAAAAGCTAGATTATTTATATTAGATAAAATGAATGAAGTAATATCCAAGCCTAGAGAAGAATTATCACCTTATGCTCCAAGGATATTTACAATGCAAGTTGATCCTGACAAAATAAGAGATATTATAGGTCCTGGTGGTAAAATGATCAATAAGATAATTGATGAAACAGGTGTCAAAATTGACATAGAAGATGATGGAAAAGTATTTATTGTATCTGATAATGCAGAAAATGGGAAAAAAGCTGTTGAATTAATAAACAAAATAACTAAAGATGTAGAAGTAGGAGAAACATACCTAGGTCAAGTAGTAAGAATAGTTCCTTTTGGAGCCTTCGTAGAATTTCCAAATGGTAAAGAAGGATTAGTACACATCTCAAATATTTCACATGAAAGGATAGATAAAGTAGAAGATGTATTAAAAGTAGGAGATGAGATTTTAGTAAAAGTAATAGATATAGATGGTCAAGGTAGAATTAATTTATCTAGAAAAGCAACTTTACCAAAAGAAAATAAAAAATAAAAAACATGAACCAAAACAAGGTTCATGTTTTTTATTTTTCCTAAAAGTAAAATATTTTTGCTTTCTTTGAATATAGATAATATATAGGTATATTTGGAGGGATAATATGAAAATATTTGTTTTTAATAAGAAAATATTTAATATATGTATAATAATAATTTTGATTATAACATTGACTTTAATTTATATTAATTTTTATAATAAAGCAGAAGAAACGTTTAAGATGGATATTTACTATAAAGGCAACATAGATGATAAGATAGTAGCACTTACTTGTAATGTGGATTGGGGAAATGAATACATACCAGCTATACTGGAAATATTTAAAAACGAGAACATTAATATAACTTTTTTTGTTACAGGGGTATGGGCTGAAAAAAATCCTGAATTGCTTAAAAAAATTTATGAAAATGGGCATGAGATTGGGAATCATGGTTATAAACACATAGATTATGATAAATTAAGTTATGAAGCAAACAAGGAAGAAATTATCAAAGCTCATAATACTATAACTCAAATTGTTAAAGAAGAGCCTAAATATTTTGCACCTCCATCTGGAGCTTATAATGATAATACAATAAGGGCTGCAAAAGATTTAAATTATGATATAATTATGTGGAGCATTGATACAATTGATTGGCGTGAAGATAGTAACAAACAAAAGATAATTGATAGAATAAATGATAAATTGCATAATTCAGCAATTATATTAATGCATCCTACAGAAGAAACAGTAAAAGCATTACCAGATATAATAAAATTACTATACAGTAATGGTTATAAAATTGGCAGGATAAAAGATATAATCAAATAAATAAAAATTAGTTGAGTTTGATTGATAATAATAATTTTATGTAAAAATATGGACAAGCAATAATTTTTTATTTCTAATTGAGGTGATAAAATATGAAAATAAATATAGTAAATAAAAGTCCTTTTCCAACTCCTAATTACAAAACTACTGGTTCATCTGGTATGGATCTATACGCTAACATAGCTGAACCTATAGTTTTAAAACCATTAGATAGAGTCTTAATCCCTACTGGTATTTATATGTCCATACCAGATGGATATGAAGCTCAAATTAGAGCTAGAAGTGGCTTAGCATTAAAGCATGGAATTTGTTTAGCAAATGGAATAGGAACTATTGATAGTGATTATAGAGGGGAAATAGGAGTTATATTAGTAAATTTAGGTAAAGAAGAATATATAATAAATAAAGGAGATAGAATTGCGCAAATAGTATTTTTAAAATATGAAAGAGTAGAATTTAAAGAAGTGGATTCTTTAGATGATACTGAAAGAGGGGAAGGCGGTTTTGGGCATACTGGATATAGATAAAAAATATATCATATTAGATTTTATCATAAATGATAATAACATAAAACAAAAAACAACATCATAATATTTAATAATATTTAATATAAAACAAAGGAGTTGATCCAATGCTATTAGATGAATTAGGAGGCAAAGAATTAGTTAATTTAAACAATGGCGAAAGATTAGGTATCATTGCAGACTGTGATATATTAATAGATGAAAAAACTGGTAAAATATTATTTTTATTGGTTCCTAAAAGAAAATTGCAATTTAAATTATTTTCTGAAGATGATTACATTGAAATACCTTGGCAAACTATTAAAAAAATAGGAAATGATATGATAATCGTTGAATTAGATAGTGACTGATAATCTCACAATATAACAGTTAAAAACATATTATAAACTATAGATAAAATACTAGAGGTGATAAATAATGAATATAGTTGTTCAAAAATTTGGGGGCACATCCGTATCTTCCGTAGAAAGTAGAAATAAAGCTACTAATAAAATTATTAAAAAATATGAAGAAGGGAATAAAATAGTAGTTGTTGTTTCGGCAATGGGTCGAAAAGGAGATCCTTATGCAACTGATACTTTGTTAGGATTAATTAACCCAAAAATTATTTCCAATCGCGAAATAGATCTTTTAATATCTTGTGGTGAAATTATTTCAGCTGTAATTTTAGCAAATCACATATGCGAAAGAGGATATGAAGCAGTAGTATTAACAGGTTTTCAAGCAGGAATAATAACTAATAGTAATTTTGGTAATGCAGATATTATAGATGTAAATCCAGATAGGATTCTAAATTATTTGGAAGAAAACAAAATAGTAGTAGTAGCAGGTTTTCAAGGTAGCAATAAGTTTGGAGAAATTACTACATTAGGTAGAGGCGGAAGTGATATAACAGCTGTTGCCTTAGGTAAAGCACTTAATTGTAACTATGTAGAAATATTTACCGATGTAGATGGAATAATGACAGCAGATCCTAACATAGTTCCAAATGCAAAGGTAATAAAAAAAATGTGTTATTCCGAAGTATATCAATTAGCAGAAGATGGTGCAAAAGTTATTCATCCAAGAGCCGTAGAAATGGCTCAACAATCAAATATACCTTTGATTATAAAAAACACTTATTCAGATAGCGAAGGTACTTCTATAGAAGAAGTAAATGTAAATTTTATAAATAATAGAAAAGAACTGTTTAATGAAAAAATAATTACCGCTATAACTTATAAAAAAGGAAGAGTTCAATTTATTATATCATTAAGCGATGATGAATCTAATGTAAATAAGCTAATGGATGAAATTACTTCTAATGGTATAAGCTTAGATTTGATCAATTTTCTCGTAGATAAAAAAATATTTACTATTGATGAAAATAATAAAGATAAACTCATTTCCATATTAAATAAGGGTAATTTTGAATACAAAATTGTAGAAAATTGTTGTAAAATCAGCGTTATTGGATATAAAATGAGAGGCATACCCGGAGTAATGGCAAGAATTGTAAAAGCCTTATCAAAAGAAAATATAAAAATATTGCAAACTTCAGATTCACATAATACTATTTGGTGTTTAATAAAAGAAGAGGATACAAATAAAGCACTAAAAGCTCTCCATAATGAATTTAAATTATACGAATAGTATAAAATAAATCTGGTTCAATACTTTGAACTAGATTTATTTTATGTAATTAAGCATATTATTAATAAAAGAGTTAAAACTACAATATAGCATTGGTAGATATCAACGTTTAATTTAAATGGAGGGATAATATGGATAAGAATAAAGATAGTGATAACAAAGAAGAAAAAGAAGAAATTGTGAATAATATAAGACAAATGGGAGCTCCAAATATATCTAATTTTCAAAGCTCTATTCAGTTCTTGACTATCATAGGAGAAATAGAAGGGCATAATATATCTTCTTCTGATAAAAAAACAACTAAATACGAACATATAATTCCAATATTAATAGCAGCAGTACAAGATCCTAATATAAAGGGTATTTTTATAATATTAAATACAGTAGGAGGAGATGTAGAAGCTGGTTTGGCTCTCGCTGAAATGATAAATAGTATAGATAAACCCAAAGTATCCCTAGTATTAGGAGGTGGACATAGTATAGGCGTTCCATTAGCTACAGCTTCTGATTATTCTTTTATTGTACCGACAGCAGCTATGACAATTCATCCTATTCGAACTACTGGTTTAGTTATAGGCGTACCTCAAACTTTTAGATATTTTGAAAAGATGCAACAAAGAATAATAGATTTTATACTACGAACTTCTAATATAAATAAAAAAGATTTAATCCGACTGATGTATTCTACTGATGAACTAGCAAATGATATTGGTACAATTCTTATTGGCAAAGAAGCTGTTGATTATGGGATTATAGATGAAGTTGGTGGATTTGATTGTGCATTAAATAAATTAAATATATTAATAGATAATAAATATAAATAGTATAAGAATTTAAATTATGCTATAATAACAACAGTATATCTAAACTTTTAAATAAGGGGGAATCATTTTGACATTATTTCAAGCTATAATTTTAGGCATTTTTCAAGGAATTTCTGAATTTTTACCTATAAGTAGTTCAGGACATCTAGTTGTACTGCAACATTTTTTTAATATTAAGGAAGGAAATCTTTTTTTTACTGAAATGCTTCATTTTGGGACTCTGATTTCAATAGTAATAGTATATTTTAATGATATAATGAATATAATAGTTGAGTTCTTTAAAATGTTAAGGGATGGAATAAAAAATAAGAAATTTAAAATTACTAATGACTATCAAAAATTAGCATTACTAATCATAATAGGAAGTATCCCTACAGCAATCATTGGATTGTTATTTGAAGATTTTTTTGAAAAGCTATATTCATCATCTTTATTACCAATTGGAATAGCTTTTTTGGTAACAGGATTTTTACTTTGGATAGCGAATAAAAAACCTAATGAAGCTAAAAAAGTTAAAGAAATGACAATACTTGATTCATTAATAGTTGGAACTTTTCAAGGAATAGCTATAATACCTGGAATATCAAGATCTGGATCAACTATTGTAGCAGGATTATTTAGAGGATTTGATAGATCGTTAGCTACAGAATTTTCATTTTTATTGGCACTTCCTGCAACATTCGGTGCTGGGTTACTTGGAATAATGGATGTAATAAAAACAGGAAGCAAAACAACTATTGATATGCCACTAATAATAGGAATTTTATTATCTACTATTGTAGGAATATTAGCTATTAAATTCTTAATTAAAGTTCTTAAAAGAAATAAATTACATTATTTTTCATATTATTTATGGATAATTGGTTGTATAACTATATTTTCTCATTTTATAAGATAATACTGTCATATTTTATATTTAGTTTTAATTTCAAAGGGTGATATTTTTGAGTAAAAAAAAATTAGATAGAAATGAAAAATACAATCGAGAAATATTGGGCATTGCACTTATTTCATTTGGTATACTTTCAGCTATAAGTTTATTTAGCTATAAAACAGGAATTGTAGGAATACTTTTAAGAAATGTATATTTTACTCTCATGGGTTTTGGAGGATACATATTTCCTGTTATAATTTTAGCATTAGGTTTGTTGTTTATAATAAATAAAGTTAATATTGAAGATGATAAAAAATCTATTTATATTTTTACATTATTTATTTGTTTTTTAACGCTTTTAAATATAAAAAATCAAAAATTTACAACTTTTGCTAAAAGCATTAATCAATCTTTGAAATTAAGTAAAGAAGGTTTAGGCGGAGGATTAATTGGAGGATTTTTGGGATATATTTTCTTCAAGTTATTTGGTACCATAGGTAGCTATATAATTATAAGCTTTATAATCATTGTTTCAATTTTACAATTTACAGAAATTAGAATTAACGATTATATAAAAAAAATACGTATCAATAAAACATGGGAGAAAAAACAAAATAATAAAATAAATATAAAAACTGACTATAAAGAAGAAAAATTTACTAATGCTGCTAATAAAGAGAAAAAAGAAATAATAATTTATGACTATACTAAAAATACCCCTTCTAATAATAATTTTAAAATTAATAAAGAAGGAACTGATAATATTACATCAAATAATAAATATAACTTTACCAATTTTAAATTACCTCCTTTAGATTTGTTAGAAAATCCTGTTAAACAAGATGAAAGTAATAAAAAAGAAATATTGAAAAATGCAAAAAAAATTGAAGAAACCATGAATAATTTTGATATTGATGCAAAAATTGTCCAAATTAATAAAGGACCAACTATAACCTGTTTTGAGCTTCAACCAGCACCAGGAGTTAAAGTTAGCAAAATTATTAATTTAGCAGACGATTTAGCATTAAGTTTAGCAACATCTGATATTAGAATAGAAGCACCTATACCTGGGAAATCAGCAGTAGGAATAGAAGTCCCAAATAAAATTAAAGATAATGTAAATTTAAAAGAAATATTAAAATCTGAAGAATATACAAACCTAGATAGTGATTTGCCTTTAACATTAGGTAAAGATATTGCAGGTAAACCCATAGTATCTACTATAGATAAAATGCCTCATTTGTTGATTGCTGGTGCTACTGGTTCTGGAAAGTCTGTATGCATAAATACAATAATATTAAGTATATTATTCAAAGCACATCCTGACGAAGTTAAGTTATTGCTAATAGATCCGAAAGTAGTAGAATTAAGTATATATAATGGGATACCCCATTTATTAATACCAGTTGTTACTGAACCTAAGAAAGCTGCTTTTGCATTAAATTGGGCTGTAGAAGAAATGGAGAGACGATATAAAATATTTGCTCAAAATAATGTTCGAGACATAAATTCATATAACAGTAAAACAAAAAACAAACAAAAAGAAAAATTATTTAAAATTGTTATTATAATTGACGAATTAGCAGATTTAATGATGGTAGCTGCACAAGAGGTAGAGGATTATATATGTCGATTAGCACAAATGGCAAGAGCAGCTGGTATTTATTTAATAGTAGCTACTCAAAGACCTTCGGTAGATGTTATAACGGGTACTATAAAAGCTAATATACCTTCTAGAATTTCTTTTGCCGTATCTTCGCAAATAGATTCAAGAACTATATTGGATATGGCTGGCGCAGAAAAACTATTAGGAAAAGGAGATATGCTATTTTTCCCTTCAGACTCTTCTAAACCAATACGTATACAAGGTGCATACATTAGTGATAAAGAAGTTGAAAAAGTAGTTAAATTTCTAAAAAAGCAAAATATAACAGAGTACGATAGTAATATTTTAAAAAACATTCAAAAAGAAGTGGAAATTAATAAATTCATAGATGATTCAGATGCTTTGTTGCCAGAAGCCATTAAATTAGTTGTAGATGAGGGACAGGCATCAATTTCCTTATTACAAAGAAAATTAAAAATTGGATATGCTAGAGCAGCAAGAATTATAGATGAAATGGAAGCAAGGGGAATTATTGGTGGACATGAAGGTAGTAAACCAAGAAAAGTTCTAGCAACTAAAGATGATATAAAAACTTTATTAGGGAGCGATAAAGAATGGGAGTAAAAAACATATCTATAGTGACTTTAGGTTGTTCAAAAAATGAAATTGACTCAGAATTAATGATGGGATTATTAAGAAAAAACAATTATATTATTACCAATTCATTAGAAAAAGCAGATATAATAATAATAAATACTTGTTGTTTTATTCAAGATGCAAAAGAAGAATCGATTGAAACTATATGGGAAATGACAAAATATAAAAATACAGGTAATTGTAAATATTTAATACTAGCAGGTTGTTTAGCTGAAAGATATTCTAAAGAATTGTTAAAAGAAATTAATGAAGTTGATGCAATAATAGGCACAGGAAATATTAAAGATATTGTAGATGTAATAGATTCTCTTGAAAAAGGAGAAAAAAGAGTAGAAAAAACAAAAAATATAAACGAAAATTACTTAGAAGAAATTAAAAGAACAAATTTTAAGTCTACAGAATACGTAAAAATATCAGAAGGATGTAATAACTATTGTTCCTATTGTATTATTCCTAGATTACGTGGGAAATATAGAAGTAGAAAAATAGAAGATATAATTAAAGAAGTAAGTTATATGGCAGAAAATGGTGTTAAAGAAGTAATACTAATTGCTCAAAACACTGCTGATTACGGTATTGATTTATATGGAGATTATAAATTAGCTGAATTATTAAAAGAACTCAATGCAATTAAAAATTTACAGTGGATTAGACTTCTATATTTATATCCAGATAATTTTACAGATGATTTAATTTATGCAATAAAAACTAATGAAAAGGTAGTTAAATATGTAGATATTCCACTACAACATATTAGCAATCCTATACTAAATAAAATGAATAGAAAAACATCTAAAGAGGATATCATAAATTTAATAAGTAAATTAAGAAAAGAAATTCCAAATATAATAATAAGAACAACTTTTATAGTAGGATTTCCTGGAGAAGAGGAGATACATTTTCAAGAACTCTACAACTTTGTGAAAAATATAAAATTTGACAAACTAGGGGTGTTTACTTATTCGAGAGAAGAAGGAACTCCAGCATATAATTTTGACTCACAGGTAGAAGAAATAGTTAAGCAAAACAGAAGAAATAAATTAATGGAATTACAACAAAAGATATCATATGAATTGAATCAACAAAAAATTGGAAAGGTATATTTAACATTAGTAGAAGAAATATGTGAAGAGGGTATATATATAGGTAGAACATATATGGATAGCCCTGAAATAGATGGTTTTGTTTATATATATTCTAATAAAGAGTTAGATTTAGGAGAATATGTTTATGTTAAAATTATAGACTGTTTAGAATATGATTTGATTGGAGAGATGGTAGATGAATTTAGCAAATAAAATAACTATATTTCGAGTTTTACTGATTCCATTATTTATGGTAGTATTATTTTCAAATTTAAACAATAGTAACTATATAGCAGCACTAATATTTGCAATTGCAGCTGCCACAGATGGTCTAGATGGATATATAGCTAGAAGTAGAAATCAAATAACTACTTTTGGGAAATTTATAGATCCATTAGCAGATAAGTTACTGGTTTCTACAGCTCTTATATCAATGGTTCAATTAGGCCAAATTCCTGCTTGGATTGTGGTAATAATAATTGCTAGAGAGTTTACTATTACTGGATTTAGAACAATTGCTGCTTCAGAGGGAATAACTATAGCAGCTTCTTCTTTAGGTAAAATAAAAACTGCTACTCAATTAATAGCTATAATATTATTACTAGTAGATAATTATCCTTTTAAATTAATAGGCATTCCTTTAGATAAGATCATATTATACATTGCACTGTTTTTTACAGTTATATCTGGTATAGATTATATATATAAAAATAAACATGTTTTAGAAGCCGGAGAAAAATAAATAGGAGTGATTATGATGATTGGAGAAATAATTTCTGTGGGAACTGAAATAATTTTAGGCAATACTTTAAATACTAATACACATTATATTAGTAAAAAATTATCATCTATGGGTATAAATGTTCAATATCATACTGCAGTAATAGATAATCCAAATCTATTAGAAGATGTTATAAATATTAGTATGAAAAGAGCAGATTTAATTGTATTTACTGGTGGTTTAGGACCTACATATGATGATATGACCAAGGAAATTGTAGCTAAAGCTTTAGGTATTGAACTCGTATTAAACAATTCTGTAAAAGAAGAGATTGAAAATTATTTTAAAAAGATGAGTAAACCTATGACATCTAATAATATAAAACAAGCGTATATACCAAAAGGAAGTCACTTATTAAAAAACGAAATTGGAACAGCTCCTGGTTTATATATTGAACATCAGGGTAAAATTTTAATATTACTTCCTGGTCCTCCTGAAGAAATGAAATTAATGTTTAATAAATATGTTATACCTTTAATAAAACAGGATAATATTATAAAAATAAAAACTATAAATACTATAGGTATAGGTGAATCAGCATTAGAAAGTATGTTAAAAGATATAATAAACGATTCAAATAATCCCAATATTGCAACATATGCAAAAGATGGTAAAGTAGATATAAAAGTTATAGCAAAGGGAAAGAGCGAAGAAAAAGTAAATAAACTACTACAAAATACTATTCAAAAAATAGATTCTAAAATATCAAAATATATATATAGTTATGAGGATAAATCTATAGAAGAAGTAATTTATAATAAATTATTAGAAAAAAATATGAAAATAGCATTTTGTGAATCTATAACTGGAGGACTCATAGTAAGTCGTTTTACTAAAGTACCTGGCGTATCCCAAGTATTAGATAGAGGAATAGTTACCTATAGCAATAGGTCCAAAATAGAAGAGTTAGGGGTTAAAGAAGAAACATTAAATAAATATGGTGCTGTTAGCGAACAAGTAGCTTTAGAGATGGCTCTAGGGCTTTTAAACAAGACTGGTGTAGATATTACTTTATCAACTACGGGTATAGCTGGACCTTCTGGAGGAAATTGTAAAAAACCTGTAGGTTTGGTATATATTGGAATAGCTACTAGTGATGATACTTTTGCTATTAAATCTATATTTAATGGGAACAGGACTGCTATTCAAAATAGAACTGCTATAAGAGCCTTTGATGAATTAAGAAAAATTATTTAAATATATCCTTTTAATTTTTGTTTGACTAATTTTAGAAGTTGATATATAATTAATATAGAACTAGCGTTCGTTAATAAGAAAGGTGGTGATCCCAGCTAACTGGGAGAAAAATGACTGATAAAAATGAAAAAAAGAAAGCTTTAGATATTGCTATAAACCAAATTGAAAAACAATTTGGTAAGGGCTCTATCATGATATTAGGGGACACTGACATTCAAAATATCGATGTAATACCAACAGGTTCTTTAGATTTAGATATTGCTCTTGGTATTGGTGGACTACCTAGAGGAAGAATAGTTGAAATATTCGGTCCAGAATCATCAGGAAAAACTACTGTAGCATTACATGCAATTGCTGAAGCTCAAAAATTGGACGGTATTGCTGCTTTTATAGATGCAGAACATGCTTTAGATCCTATTTATGCAAGAAAATTAGGGGTCGATATAGATAACTTAATAGTATCCCAACCTGATACAGGTGAACAAGCATTGGAAATTGCTGAAGCTTTAGTAAGGAGCGGTGCTGTTGATATAGTGGTAGTAGATTCAGTAGCTGCTCTTGTACCTAAGGCAGAAATTGAAGGGGAAATGGGTGACAGCCATGTAGGACTGCAGGCTAGATTAATGTCTCAAGCATTAAGAAAATTAGCAGGAGCAATTAATAAATCTAATACTACTTTAATTTTCATTAACCAATTAAGAGAAAAGGTTGGTGTAATGTTTGGTAATCCAGAAACTACAACAGGAGGAAGAGCTTTAAAGTTTTATGCAAGTATACGGCTCGATGTTAGAAGAATTGATTCAATAAAACAAGGAGATAACATACTTGGTAATAGAACTAGAGTTAGGGTAGTAAAAAACAAGCTAGCTCCACCCTTTAAACAAGCTGAATTTGATATAATGTATGGTACCGGTATATCAAAAGAAGGAAATATATTAGATGCTGGAGTTGATGCAGAGATAATCAATAAATCTGGATCTTGGTATAGTTATGGTGAACATAGACTTGGACAAGGAAGAGAAAATGCCAAAGATTTTTTAAAAGAAAACCCAGAAATTGCACAGGAAATAGAAAACAAAATAAGAGAACAATTTGGATTAACATCTCAAAATCCAAATTTAGATAATAACGATAATAATAATGAAAAAAAGATTGAGTCAAAAGAAAAAGAAGAAAAAGGAAAATAAAATAAACCTCCTTTAAAGGAGGTTTATTTGCAAGGAGTGGCAATCATTGAGATTACTTTTTATTACAGATACACATATTAGAGGAACTACACCTAAAAACAGAAAAGATGATTTATATAAAACACTTGAAAAAAAGATTTTAGAAGTAAATGAAATTGTTAAAAAATATGATGTAGATTTTCTTCTACATGGAGGGGATTTATTTGATAGACCTGATGTCTCTGTTTCTGTGGTGGGACATTTTGCATCTATGTTGAACAATATAAAAGTGCCAATATATACTATTTGTGGAAATCATGATATCTATGGTCATAATCCTCAAACTATAGATAGAACTATGCTTGGTTTATTAGATACATTAAATGTAGTAAGAATAATAAAAGATGAGGAAAAAATATTTTTAAATAAAAATGGTGTAAAAGTTCAATTGACTGGAAAATCTTATACATATAATATAGATAATGAAAAAAATAAATCTAATTATATAGTAAAAGATGTATCTGATGATGTTGATTATTCTATTCACATGGTTCATGGTATGCTTTTAAATAAACCTTTTATCAAAGGTATACCTTATACTTTAATTGAAGATATAATTGATACACAAGCTGATATTACTTTATCTGGACATTATCACTCAGGTTTTGGCATTATAAAAATTGATAATAAATATTTTATAAATCCTGGCAGTCTTATAAGAATAACTAATAGTTTAACAGAAATAGAACGAATGCCTAAAGTCGTATTAATAAATTTGAATAATCATCATATTGATGTAGAATTGATTCAATTAAAATCTGCAGCTCATGGCTTAGATGTTTTAGATAGAAAAGAAATAGAAGATCATATATTCAAATCAGAAAAACTTTTTGATTTCAAACAATCTATAGATACTGCAGTAAATTTTGAAAAACTAGAAATAAACGAAATATTAATGGAAGTATCTAATGCAGAAGGAGTACCAGAAGAAGTAAAAAAAGAAGCATTAAGAAGAATATCTAACTCCCAAATGAAAAGTTTAGGAGATGAATTTTGATATGAAATATATAAAGAAACTTATATTAGAAAACTTTCAATCGCATAAATACACGGAAATAGAGTTTGATTCTAGTTTGAATGTTATAGTTGGTCCATCAGATCAAGGTAAAACTGCTATAATCAGAGCTTTAAAATGGGTTTTATACAATGAACCTTCTGGGGATTTTTTTATAAGAGAAGGTGAAAGTGAATGTAGTGTAACAGTTACTTTCAGTGATAATACCAAAATCAAAAGATATAGAAGCAAAAGTAAAAACTTATATATTTTATATGATAAAGAGGGAAATGAAAAAATATTTGAAGGTTTTGGAACTTTAGTTCCTAAGGAAATCATAGCTGCAACTTCCATAAGAAAGGTTCCTCTAGATAGTAATCAAACTAACTCTATTAATATAAGTGAACAATTAGAAGGACCTTTTCTTATTTCAGAAAAGAGTTCTGTAAGAGCTAATGCTATTGGTAGATTAGTTGGAGTGCATATAGTAGATGATGCTTTAAAAGATACTTTAAAAGATATAAGGAATTTAAATATAAAGAAAAAATCTTATGAGGAAACTTTAGACGTTCTTTACAATAACTTGGAAGAATATGAATATTTAGATAATTTAATAGATAGAATTGAGGAATTAGATAAAGTTAAACATTTTATATATAAGAGTGAACAAAAATTAACAAAATTGGACTTTTTGCGAAATGAGCTAAATAAATTAAACAAAGAAATAAAACTAATGGAAGATTATTTAAGAAAACTTAATAATATTGATAAAATTATAACAATAGAACGAAGACTATCTCAGGATATTAAAAAACATATATATTTAAGTGATAAATATTATGAACTTAATAATATTAGGGAACAAATTAAGCATAATAGTAATTTAGTTAAAGTTTTAAAAAATACTTTCACAGTTGAAAATTTATTAGAAAAAATTAATTTATATAATGATAAAATAGAACAACTCAATAATCTTAACAAAAGTTATAATTATATAAAAAATGATATTTTAAAAAACAAAAAATTGTTAATTAAATTGGAAGAAATACACAAAATTCAATATGATCTTAGTTTTATTGAAAAAAAGATATTAAGATTAGATAAACTAGTAAAACTAAACAATAAATTAAACAATATAAATAAAAATATTTCAATTGGTATTATTTATACGGATGAATTTAAAAATCTTGAACAAGTTATTTATACAAATAATTTACTTGAAAATAAAATAAATAGAATAATAAAATTAAAAGATTATAATAAAATATATAAAACTATTAATGATACAAAACTTGATATTAAAAAACAAATAAAAAATATTTCTCTAATGTTAGATGAATACTTAAAACAATATAAATATATATTATCAAAGATTGAGGTATGCCCACTATGTTTTAGTCCCATTGACAAACTAAAAATTGATGAAATAATTAATAAATATAAGTAAGGAGGATACAAATATGGATTATGAAAAAGAACTTAATAAATTAAAAGATAATCTTGAAAGGGCTAAAAACTTAAAATATAAAGCAGAAGCTAGATTAGAGCAATTAAATAATCAGCAAGCGGAAATTATAAAAGAACTAAATAGTTTAGGAGTAGATCCTGAAAAATTAGATGAAGAAATTGAAAAATTAACAATAGAAATAAATGAACTTTTCCAAAAAGCTAATGCTCTGTTGCCAAAGGATATATTAGAAGAGAAGTGATGATATGCCTATAAATAATTATAAAGAATTGGAATCTTATATTTCTAATATGAAATCTTATATTTCAAAAGAACAAGGTAAAAAAGAAAAAATACTAGAACAAATACAAGAACATGAAAATTTAATTCAAAAAATTGAATCTAAAATTCAATTAATGGAAAAAGTTAGTGTGCTTTTACAAAATACTTCTGAATTTGCTAGAAATCAAGCCAAAATTCAAGTTGAATCATTAGTTACTAATTGTTTACAATACATTTTTGAAAACAATGTAGAATTTAAAATAGAAATAAATGAACTTTATGGTAAACCAAATGCTGAGTTTTATGTATTGACTAAAACTAAAGAGGGTACTATAAAAACTAAACCAGAATTATCAAGGGGTGGTGGAGTAGTAGATATTATTTCTTTAGCATTACGTATTGCTTTTCTAGAAATATATAAACCCAAAATTGAAGGACCTCTTATACTAGATGAACCTGCTAAACATGTAAGTGAAGAGTATATTTTTAACGTAGCTGATTTTTTAAAAAAGACATCAGAATTATTTAATAGACAAATTATTATGGTGACCCATAATAATCATCTTTCTTCAATTGGTACTAAAGCCTATAGAGTATACTTGAAGGAATCAAGAAGTTATTTAGAAGAAATCACATTTTAATTAATTTATAATGTTGTAAAGTAATAGTTCAGTTGTCTTGACATATTTATTAAAAAGTAATAAAATAAAAACGAACCATGCTATGCAAAATTATAGTATGTAGACTCTATAGACCGAGACTACTCGGTTTATATTTTTACTAAGATTGTGTGTATAACTGGAATATGTAAATGGAACTTGAAAATTAAATAGAACAGGAGGTGGGTCATTATTGATATTGTAATAACCATCATAGGTATTATCATAGGTATTATTGTCGGAATTGTAGCTGGCTATTATATAAGGAAAAATATTGGTGAACGAAAAATCAAAAATGCCGAAGAATTAGCTATAAAGATTATTGAAGATGCTAATCATGAAGCTGAAACACGTAAAAAAGAGGTTTTACTGGAAGCAAAAGAAGAAGTTCACAAAATAAGAATTGAAAATGAAAAAGAAAATAGAGAAAGACGATCAGAAATACAAAAATTAGAACGTCGCTTAATGCACAAAGAAGAATCTATAGATAGAAAAAGTGAAACTCTTGAAAGAAGAGAAGAAATTCTTAATAAAAAAGAAAAGGAACTAAATGAAAAAGAAATTCTTATAAATGAACTCTATGAAAAGCAAGTAGAAGAATTAGAAAGACTTTCAGGCTTAACCTCCGAAGAAGCAAAAGAATTATTATTAAACGATATTAAAAAAGAAATAGCTCATGAATCTGCCATGATTATTAAAGAAATTGAAGCACAAACTAGAGAAGAAGCTGAAAAAAGAGCACGAGAAATCATTTCATGCGCTATTCAAAGATGTGCTGCAGACCATGTTGCAGAAACAACAGTAACAGTAGTAAATTTACCAAATGATGAAATGAAAGGTAGAATAATTGGTAGAGAAGGTAGAAATATTAGAACACTTGAAACTTTAACAGGAATCGATCTAATAATTGACGATACGCCAGAAGCGGTAGTATTATCTGGATTTGATCCTATAAGAAGAGAAATTGCAAGAATTGCTTTAGAAAAATTAATTGTAGATGGGAGAATACATCCTGCAAGAATTGAAGAAATGGTTGAAAAAGCTAAAGTGGAAGTTGATAATATTATAAAAGAAGAAGGTGAACAAGCAGCATTTGAAACAGGTATTCATAATTTACATCCAGAATTAATAAAGTTACTTGGTAGATTAAAATACAGAACAAGCTATGGTCAAAACGTTTTAAAACATTCTATCGAAGTATCTCATATTGCAGGGGTTATGGCAGCCGAGTTAGGGGCAAATGTTAAAATAGCTAAAAGAGCAGGATTATTGCATGATATAGGGAAAGCCGTAGATCACGAAATAGAAGGTCCTCATGTAGATATTGGAGTAGATATAGCTAGAAGATATAGAGAATCAAAAGAAGTTTTGCATGCTATAGCAGCTCATCATGGAGATATAGAACCTCAGAGTGTAGAAGCTGTTTTAGTCCAAGCTGCTGATGCAATTTCTGCTGCAAGACCTGGTGCAAGGAGAGAGACTTTAGAAGCTTATATAAAAAGGCTTGAAAAATTAGAAGAAATTGCAAATTCATTTGATGGAATTGAAAAATCTTATGCTATACAAGCAGGACGTGAATTAAGAATTATGGTAAAACCTGAAGATGTTAAAGATGACGAAATAGTTCACACTGCAAGAGAAATTGCTAAAAGGATAGAATCCGAATTAGATTATCCAGGACAAATAAAAGTAAATGTTATTAGAGAAACAAGAGCTGTTGAATATGCAAAATAAATTCATTTATCAGGAATTTTTATTTTCATGCATAATAAAAAATATAAATTTTTTATAACTTTTTTAAAATAAAAAAAGGATTTTTGAATTAAATATAGAATATTAATATATACAAAAAATATATTAATATAAGGGGGATGTTTTAATGGATGTGTTAAAAGTATCAGCAAAATCAAGTCCAAATTCTGTAGCAGGAGCACTAGCTGGAGTATTAAGAGAAAAAGGTAATGCAGAATTACAAGCAATTGGAGCAGGTGCTTTAAATCAGGCAGTTAAAGCTGTAGCTATTGCAAGAGGATTTGTTGCACCTAGTGGAGTTGATCTCATTTGCATACCAGCTTTCACTGATGTTGAAATTGACGGTGAAGAAAGGACAGCTATTAAGTTAATTGTAGAACCAAGATAAATTTAGTGTAAAAAAACCTGTTGCTCACAACAGGTTTTTTTATATATATATAATATATTTAATAGTTTAATAATAGTTACTATTATAAGTATTGTAAAAATAAAAATTATAAAAATTGCCTTAATATATTGATGTGTATATAATATAGATTGTATGCAATATTAATTAAAATACTTTTTTTAAAAAAAGGAGAGAATATTTATGATATTTGATCTACACGTACACACTACTTGTTCGGATGGATTATTAACTCCTCATCAAGTAATTGATTTAGCTATAACAAAAAAACTTGATGGCATAGCCATTACAGATCATGATACCGTAGATGCTATAGAATCAGCAATACAATATAGTAAAACAAAAATAAAGTTATATATAATTCCTGGAATAGAATTTAGCTGTATTTTTAAAGATGAAGAAGTACATATATTGGGTTATTTTATAGATTATAAATCACTAAAATTAAAAAAAATTACTGATAGTTTAAAAAACAAAAGGATTTTAAGGGGTATTGAGATGGTTAAAAAAATTAATAAGCTTGGTATGAATATTAGTATAGAAGAAGTGCAAATTGAAGCGGGAAGAAATAATTATATTGGAAGACCACACATAGCTAGAGTTCTCGTAAAACATGGCTTTGTTAATAATATAGATGAAGCTTTTGAATTATATCTAAACAGAGGAAAGGAAGCTTATGTGGAAAAAGAATCATTAAAATTAGAAGAAACTATAGATCTTATTCATGAATTAGAGGGAATTGCTGTATTAGCACATCCTGGATTATTAAATAATTTTAATATAATCACTAGTTGTGTAAATTTAGGAATTGATGGTATAGAAGCCGTACATTCTAGACATAAATCAGAAGATGTAAAGAAATTAATAGATATTGCCAAACAACATAATTTAATAGTTACAGGTGGTTCTGATTGTCATGGCATATTAATCAATGGGGAATATTTATTAGGAAATTATTATGTAAATATAGATTATATCCCAATAATGAAAGGAAGGATATAATGAGTTATAAAAACGAGAGAAATAGGCAGTTCCCATCAAAAATTAGCACTACTTCTTTTGTAAAACTATATATTTTACATTTATTAAGAGATAGGAGTTATTATGGAAATGAAATTATTGAAGAAATAAAAAATCGATTAGATGGCAAATGGGAGCCTAGCCCTGGAATGGTATATCCATTATTAAGGGATCTTGAAGAAAGTGGATATGTTATAGGCTGGTGGGAAGAACCAGATAAAAGATCTATAAGAAGATATAAACTTACTGACAAAGGATATAAACATTATCAAATAATATTGTTACAATATAAACCTGCTTTTGAAGACTCTTTATATATTGTACAATCTGTATTAAAAGATATTTATGGAATAAAATTTTAGATTACATTTAGATCACATAAAGAAGGAAATTTTAAATTTATATAGAAATATATAATATATAAGAATATATAAGAAATATTCAAATGAATAATATTTTAATAAAAATTTGAAATAAAATAAATAATAATATGGAGGGATAATATGAATTTCAATTTATCGAAAAAAGGATTAGAAATATCACCATCTATTACCTTAGAAATAACAGCAAAAGCTAAAGCAATGAAGGCTCAAGGTATAGATGTTATTGGATTTGGAGCAGGTGAACCAGATTTTAATACCCCTGAGAATATAAGAAGAGAAGGTATACGGGCCATAGAAGAAGGTTTAACAAGATATACTCCTGCTTCGGGTATTATTGAATTAAAAGAAGCAGTTTGTAAGAAGTTAAAAAAAGATAATAATCTTACCTACAATACCGACAATATAATTATATCAAACGGTGCAAAACATGCTATATTTAATGCATTAATGGCAATTATAAATCCTGGAGATGAAGTTATTGTAGGTGTACCTTACTGGGTTAGTTATCCAGAATTAATTAAAATTTCCGGTGGAATACCAGTATATATAAAAACAAAAGAAGAAAATGATTTTAAATTTTCTGTATCAGATTTAAATAAGGTATTAACAAATAAAACCAAGGCTCTAATATTAAATAGTCCAAGTAATCCGACAGGAGCTATATATAATGAAAACGAATTAAAAGAAATCGCCAGCTGGGCTATTGAAAACAATATATTCATAATATCGGATGAAATATATGAAAAATTAGTATATGATGATAAACATATAAGTATTGCATCTCTAAACGAAAATATCAAAAACTTGACTGTAGTAATAAATGGTATGTCAAAGGCTTATGCGATGACAGGATGGAGAATTGGATTTGCTGCAGCTCACGAAAAAATAATAAAAGTAATGAGTAATATTCAAAGCCATACTACTTCTAATCCATGCTCTATTTCTCAATATGCAAGTGTAGTAGGATTAATAGGTGATCAAAGTAGTGTAGAGGAAATGAAAAAACAATTTGAGAAAAGAAGAAATTATATGGTTGAAACTATAAATTCAATTAGGGGACTTAGTTGTAAAAAACCAAAAGGCGCATTTTATATAATGGTTAATATTACTCAACTAAAAGGAAAAACTATTAAAGGAATCAAAATAAACAATTCTTTAGATTTTGCAAAGGTTTTATTAGATGAATGTAAAGTAGCAGTTATTCCCGGCATAGGTTTTGGTGATGATAATTATATCAGGCTGTCCTATGCAACATCTATGGATAATATTAAAGAAGGTTTAAAACGAATAAAAGATTTTGTAGAGCAGTTTTAGTTTGATATCAAATAATATTTAATAGAGTAAAATTTTAAAATAAATCGTTTTAATAGAAGTTAAGGTTTACATAAATATATTATGTAAACCTTAACTGTTTATAAAGGGTGTTCTACCTCTTAAACGTTCCTAAAAGACCCTTTAAGTGCCCAGGGGAGTTTTTAAGAGCGATTATCATGGTTCTATACCATTGATATGAGTGTACCTTCAAAATCGTCATAGAACACAAAATAAAAAGTATTTTTTGAGGTTAGTGTATTTTTATATTTTTTTATGAAGTTTTTGTTTATTACATAAATTTAGCATAGAATTGGACTATATTTAAATAAAATAATAAGATGTTCACTAATGTTTATTTAAAAAAATTATAAAACATAAAATAAAAGTATTTCTCTGGGTAGCATTTAGAAATATTCAATAATATATAAATATATAAAGCAGGAGAATTGTATAACACTATTCTAAAAAATATAGATTTTAATGAAATAAAAAACATAGTAAATTTTACGATTGTATATGTATAGTAGAGTATTGTAAACGGCAAGTACTTTTCCTTAAATTTCGGAAAATAATTTTCCCGAACAATTTCCAGTTTCTAATCCTCTAAAAAGGATTTTCTATGTGTAAGCCTATAGCTTTTGCCAGTCATATTAAATAACTCACATTTATAGGTAAGCCTGTCTAATATAGCTGTAGTTAATGCTGGGTCTCCTAATAATTCGTTCCAATCTCCAAAGCCCTTATTTGATGTAATTATAATTGAAGTCTGTTCGTGTAAGGCTGATATTAACTGGAAAAACATATTAGCTTCCTCGCGATTAATTGGTAGATATCCAATTTCATCAATAATTACAAGGTCTGAGGAATGTATTTTATTTATCTTTATCTTACTCTTTCTCATTATATCCTGTGTTTTTAATGAATAGACCAAATTGTCCATTGAGATGAAACTTACCTTGTATCCCATATCTATAGCTTTATAGCCTAATGCTATGGCTAAATGTGTCTTCCCTACACCAGGAGGACCTAGGAAGATAAGATTGTATATCTTATCTATCCAGTCCATTTCTAGAAGCCTGTTTATATGTCTTTTGCTGATAGACTTTTGAAATTCAAAATCAAATTCTTCTATTGTCTTTATTACAGGAAATCCTGCATTTTTTAATCGAGTTTGTTTCTTTCTTTCCTCTTTAGCAATTATCTCTTCATTTAGTATTTTGTAAAGAAATTCTTGATATGATAAATCTTCATTTTCTCCATGTTCTATGAACTCATCTATCTTTTTCTGTAGATTTAATAGCTTTAGTTCTTTGGCATATTCTTTTATATAATCAATTTTACCTATCATCTTATCCCTCCAATGCTTTTACATATTCTGATGTATCCCTAATTTGGGTTTTAATATCATATCTTTGAGGGATAGAAGGGATGTTTTTATTAGCTGTTTCTAGTTTTTGGTTATCTAATTCCTTATATTTCTCACCTAAAAATTCAATTGCATCTCTAAAACTTACAGCACTGAATATCTCTCTTTCTATGCAATATTTAAGAGATTCTTCTATGAGTTTTTTCTCTACATTTTTACAAGTATTGCATATTAAACTGTATTGGTCCCTTATGTATCTTGGTTTTTCAATCCTAATTCTATCGAGAAAAATCTTGGCTTCATTGGTGTTGTTCAGTACATTTAAAGCTTTTTCATATAGTTTGTCTATCTTTAAAGTTTTATCCCTTTCAGGATGATCAATTTGTATTAATTTTCCTTTCAGTATGCACTCCTTATGTTCTGCTAAAATTTTACCTGTATCCTTATCTATTATCTGAATAATACCATCTAAATTACGAACTCCAACTGTTTTTCCTGGTTCATATGTCCCTTTAGGAACTTGATATCTATTTTGTTTATACGAAATGGTGTTGTCTTTTCTTACTGTATAGGTTAAAATTGAATTAGATGGTACATTTCTAAATGTTTGTGATACTGGAAGAAGGTATTTCTTTTCGAGGGAGAATACTTCTTTCGGTATCTTTTTTGTTGTTCCATGAATATTAGCATTTCCTGTTCTATCTAACCACAATAGACAATCTTCATTAAACTTGTCTATATCAACAAAAGTTCTATTCTTTGCAAAATTATACTTTAAATATTTAACAACTGCTTCTATTTTTCCTTTGCTTTCTGGGTCATATCCTCTACACATTCTTACTCTAATTTTCATAAAGTCTTTAAAGTTTTGAAATTCTTCTGTAAAAATTATGTCTCCATAGTTTTCATTAACTGCTAATAGTCTGTCTTGGTCATATACTATTTCGTGGGTTTTACCTCCAAAGTATTCAAAGGCCTTAGTATGAGCATCAATAAAATCTTTCGTTGTAAATGGCTTGTTCTGCCAATAGGCATATTTCATTCTAGAGTGAGACAGTACCATAGCAAAGGCATAAAGTTTAACTCTTTTCCCATCTGCATTGTTAAGCCATATTTGTCCAAAATCAACTTGTGCCTGATAGCCCATTGGAAGTTCTTGCACTGCTTCATGTTGTCTTTTAGATACAACCTTTGGAATATCATATTTATCTCTTATGTATCTTACATAGTTTCTCACACTCCTATCTGTGCATTTAATATCTCCATATCTTTCCTTTAACCAATCCAAAATCTGAGCTGCACTCATGTCTGGAAAATCTCTTAACCAACCTACTATCTCATCTTCATATTCATCTAGTATTTTCTTTCTAACCTTCACTTTTTCCATATTTTCAGCAAACTCCTTTACCTGCATATTCCAGTATTTAGATACAGTCCCATAGTCTAAATCTAAATATCTTGATATTTGAGATTTCTTTAGCCCTAACTCCTTCATGTTTTTAATTTCATTAAACATATGCCAACCCTTCAATCCCATTTTCTATCTACCTCCTGTAAGATATTTTACAGGAAAGTAGATTTGTTTCATATACAACTGGAAAAATTTCAGGATTCTTATTTTCCGAAATCTCATGATTTTATTTTACCACTTACAAGTATATATTGTATAAACCATTCATAACTCATAAACTAAGATATACTGCAGCTACATTAATGTATAAACATGGATCTGAATCAAAACAGATCTAAAATCTAGAATTTTACTATTTCAAAATCACATAAAAGAAAATGTATTAAATAAGAATTTTAAATTTGTTCTTATTCTTAATTCCGACGAACCAATTATAGTAAACAAATATAGTAAACAAAAATAATATTATTATTTTTATAATTTAGAAGGATTTTTTATAACTTATGTCGAATTATATCATTAGTCACAAAATATTTATTTTGTGACTAATGATAAGGCAAATAATAGAAAAGAGGGGTTAAATTGAATGAAATACCTATTATATTAGAAGACTATTTAAATTATATGGAAACTATAAAAGGCACTTCTCCTAGCACTACCAAGGAATACTTTTATGATATACGTACTTTTTTTAGGTTTATTAAAATTCGATATAAATTAGTTGAAAAAGATAAACCTTTTGATCAAATAGATATTAGTGATGTAGATTTGGATTTGATAAAAAAAATTAGTATACAAGACTTACATGCATTTATATCTTTTACTGATAAAAAACTAGGAAATAATAATAATACTAAATCTAGAAAAGTAGCTAGTTTAAAATCTTTTTTTGACTACCTCCACTCTAAGGTAGATTTAATCGATAAGAATCCTGCTATTAATCTAGAATTTCCTAAAACGAATAACAGACATCCCATATACCTTACTCTAGATGAATGTAAGCTTTTATTAAACACTGTACTTGAAAATAAGAATGAATTTTTTAGGAAAAGAGATTATGCTATAATCATGCTTTTTTTAAATTGTGGCTTGCGTTTATCTGAACTATCAAGTATTAATTTAAATCGCATAAAAAAGGATACTTTAACTGTTATAGGCAAAGGAAACAAAGAAAGAACCATTTATTTAAATGATGCTTGCATTAAAGCAATAAATGATTATATTGATGTAAGACCAATTGATGCTATAGATGAAGAAGCACTTTTTTTAAGTAAACGAAAACGCAGAATGAGCAATAGGGCTATACAACATATGATTGATAAGTATTTGGAAAAAGCAGGTTTTGATACTGAAATATACTCTACTCATAAACTAAGACATACTGCAGCTACATTAATGTATAAACATGGAAATGTAGATATTAGAGCATTGCAGGAAATTCTTGGTCATGAAAATGTGTCTACAACTCAGATATATACTCATATTGATGATGAAAGACTTAGACAAGCAGTCCAAAGTAATCCATTAGGTAACATAGATCCTACCACTAAATAATTAAATATTAATTATAGGTCCTATTCTGTTTACTAAATAATAAATAAAGAATTGATAAATATTTAAAAAAGCTAAAAAATTAAGGGGGTTTTCCCCCTTAATTATATCTATTTGGAATTTTTATTACATCTCCTGGATATATATTTACATCCTTCATATTATTAAATTCTCTTAGTTCGTATACCATTTTTCTTATATCATAATCATCTGGCATATGTTTTTTAGCTATATCCCATAGAGTATCACCATATTTCACTTCTACCTCTATATATTTTTCATCATATATAGAGCTGTATGCTTTAGTATTACTAGAAAATATTAAAATTATGTATATTGATAAAACTATTAAAGAGAATAAAAATACAAAGAACCTAAACTTATCAATTACAACATATTTCCTTTTACTTGTTTTATTATACATAATATCACCTCACACATAAGTTCTAAACATTTGTTCGCTATATCCTATAATATCGAAACATTAGTTCTTTGTCAATAGATATTCTTTAATTTTTTTTAAAAAAACGAACCCACGTTTGATTATTGTGTATTCATATGGTATAATTAGTTAAACTAAACGTGCTTTATGATTATAATAATAAAAACAAAATATTACATTTAAATGTGAGGTGTTTACTGTGTATGAAGATTTAAGTCAAAAACAAATTGAAATTTTACATTTTATTAAAAATCATATACAACGTCAAGGTTATCCCCCATCAGTTAGAGAAATTTGTAAAGGTGTTGATTTAAAATCAACATCAACAGTTCACAGGCACTTAGAAATTTTAGAAGAAAAAGAGTATATTAGAAAGGATCCTACTAAACCTAGAGCTATTGAAATATTAAACAGAACTGAAAACTCACTACTCACACCTAAAAAAACTGTAGATATTCCCATTATAGGCAAAGTAACTGCTGGACAACCAATTTTAGCAGTTGAACACATTGAAGATACTTTTCCCATTCCTATTGAAATAGCAGAAAAAGGTTCTCTATTTATGCTCAAAGTCGAGGGAGATAGTATGATAGATGTAGGAATATATAGTGACGATTATGTCCTAGTAAAACAACAAAATGATGCTAAAAATGGTGATATCGTTGTAGCATTAATAGAAGATGATGCAACTATAAAAACTTTTTACAAAGAAAAAGAATATATTCGCCTTCAGCCAGAAAATACTTTGATGGAACCTATATTAGTAAAAAATGTTACAATTTTAGGGAAAGTTATTGGACTTTATAGAAAAATATAATAATCGATAACTTAACGTTTGATCTTAAATAAAGTTACTATTATATTATGGCAAGTTAAGTCATATATCAGTCAACGGTTGCCTTTATGAACTTTTTTACGGTAAAACCAACAAAAAGCTAGTTTATTAATAAACTAGCTTTTTGTTATCAATTAGATTGTTTTTTAATAAATTATTAATAGATATCATAACTCCAAGTTTACAATGTTCATATGTTAGACCACCTTGATAATACGCAAAATATGGTTCTCTCATTGGTCCATCAGCACTTAATTCAATTGATGATCCATCTATAAAACCACCTGCTGCCATTATTACCTCATCTTCATAACCAGGCATGTTCCAAGGAATAGGTGTAACGAAAGAATCCACTACTGATGCTTCTTGAATACCTTTACAAAACTCTATAACTCTATCAGGAGAATTAAATTTTATAGCTTGTATTATATCACTTCTAGCATCCTCTAAATCTGGTATAATTTCAAAACCTAATTGTTTATAAGCAATTCCAACTAATAATGCTCCTTTAATAGCCTCTGCTACTATATGAGGTGCTAAAAACAATCCTTGTAGCGTAGTCCTAGTAGTTCCAAAAGTTAATCCACAATCCTTCCCTAATCCAGGTGCAGTACTTCTATTTGCAATTTGTTCAATTAAATTTGATTTTCCTACTATATATCCACCAGTTAAAGCTATGCCCCCTCCTGGATTTTTTATCAATGAGCCTGCCATTACATCAGCACCTACATCGCTAGGTTCTAGTTTTTCAACAAATTCTCCATAACAATTATCTACCATTATAATAATATCTTTATTATAATTTTTAATTTTATTAATAGCAGTTTTTATTTCATCAATATTTATAGCTTTTCTATCACTATATCCAGTAGATCTTTGTATTAATATAAGTTTTGTAGATTCAGAAATATTCCTTATAGCATTATCTACATCTATCTTCCCATCTTTTAAAGGAATTTCTTTATATTTTATTCCATAATCAAATAAAGTTCCTTGTGTATCTCCTTTTACTCCTATAACTTTTTGTAAAGTGTCATAAGGACTTCCAGTTATAGATAAAAATTCATCATCTGGTCTTAATAACCCTGATAAAGTTAAAGTAATAGCATGAGTTCCAGAAACTATTGTAGGTCTAACTAAAGCATCTTCAGTATTAAATACATGAGAATATATTTCTTCTACCTTATCTCTACCTATATCTCCATATCCGTATCCTGTAGTCCAATTAAAGTCTATTGAACTAAGTCTTGCTTTCTGCATACTATGAATAATTTTAAATTGATTATATTCTTTTATTTTATTAATTTCATTAAATTTATCTTTTATTAAAATTTCTCTACTATTAACATAATTAATAACTTTTGGATTTATATCGTAATGTTTACATAATAATATTATTGTATCCTTGTCCATATTAAAACCACCTTTCTAACATAAATCTAACATAAATACAAAAGCCTCTGAATAAATCAGAGACATTTGTAAGATATAATTATTATTCTTCTATTGATTTATTGTTTAAATCTATGAATTGACTCGGTATAATAGTAGATATTGCATGTTTATATATTAATTGTTGTTTTCCATCACTTTCTAATATTATGGTGTAATTATCAAATCCTCTTACCAATCCTCTTATTTGATATCCATTTACTAAATATACTATGAGATTTATATTTTCTTTCCTTGCCTTATTTAAAAAAATATCTTGTAAGTTAATATTCCCTTTCATACTTGCTTCCTCCTTAATTTATATTTAATGACTTTAATATATAATCGGCTAAATATATACTAATAGAATCAATAGAATCAAATTGATCAACATCAATCCATTTAATTCTATTGTCTCTTCTAAACCATGTTAATTGTCTTTTTGCAAATCTTCTTGTATTTCTTTTAAGTATTTCAATCATTTGATTTAATTCTGTATTTCCTTCTAAGTAATCTATAACTTCCTTATATCCAATACCTTGCATAGAAACAAGGTCTTTTGTATATCCCATATCCATTAACATTTTAACTTCTTCTATTAACCCTTGCTCCAGCATATTATCAACTCTTTTGTTTATGCGAGAGTAAAGTTTGGCTCTATCCATAGTAAAACCAATCATTACCAAATTATATTCCTCTGTTTCTTTTCTAAAATTTTTATTATAATAAGACATAGGCTTACCTGTTTCATGTAATATTTCTAAAGCTCTTATTATTCTTTTTCTATCGTTAACGTTAATACGTTTAGCCGATAAAGGATCAACATTTTTTAATTCTTCATAAATATATTGATTACCGTATTTGTCTGCAATATTGTTCCATTTATTTCTAAACTTTTCATTGGGTTTAACTCTGGCAAATTTTAACTCATATACTATTGAATTAATGTACAGACCAGTTCCTCCTACTATCATAGGGATATTATTTCTATCGTTAATTTGTCGTATATATTCAGATGCTCTTTTTTTAAAATCTGCAACTGTAAACTCTTCATCTGGATAAATTATATCTATCATATAGTGAGGGATATCATCCATTTCATCTTTAGTTATTTTAGCTGTTCCTATATCCATATATTTATATATCTGCATGGAATCGGCAGAAATAATTTCACCATTTATTTTTTTAGCTAACTCTATAGATATACTAGTTTTTCCAACAGCTGTTGGTCCTAATAATACTACCAAATTATCTTTTTCCTTCATTATATCATCCTTTTACATAATTCTTTTAAATTCTTTTTCTAAATCTTTTTTTGTTATTTGTATAATTGTTGGTCGTCCATGAGGACAGGTATAAGGATTAGATGTGTTTCCTAATTGTTGTAATAAGCTATCTACTTCAATATTTTCAATCCTATCACCACTCTTAATAGCTTCAGTGCATGCTATTTTAATTATTTTATCTAATTTAACTTCATAAGTACTTTTTATATCATTACTTATTGTATCTACTAACTCTAAAAAAAGTTTTTTAGTTTGAGGTTTCCCAAACAATATAGGTACACCTCTAATTATAACACTATTTGTTCCAAACTCTTCTACTATAAAACCTAATCTATTAAATAAATCTATATTCTTTTTTACTATCTCCAGTTCTGTATTGGTCAATTCTAATATTTGAGGAGTTATTAAATGTTGTATAGCTACCATTTCTTTTTCATATTCATTTTTATATTTTTCAAATATAATTCTTTCATGAGCTGCATGTTGATCAATAATTAGTAGTTTATCATATAATGGATCTTCAGCTAATATATAAGTTGAAAAAATTATTCCTATAGGTCGTAATCTATTTAATACATTTTTTAAATCATTTAAATCTTCTTCTTTTTCTTTAGTAGTTATTGTGTTTTCTTTATATACCTTATTTATATTATTATAATTTATTTCTGATTCTGCTATTTTGTTTTTTTTGTCTAAATTTATAACTTCTTTATCTTTTTCTAATTTATCTTCTTCTAACAAAATTTCTCTATACAACCGAGGAATTTCATTTGTATTATCATTTTGTTTTTTTTCATGAAATTCTTTTTTCGGTATAGAAAGATTTTTATTTAATTGTGAATTAATTATATACTCCAATTTACTATCTAGCTTATTTTGATTAATGAATTTTATCTGTTGTTTATTAGGATGAATATTAACATCTATAAAAGATGGATCTATATCAATAAATATTACAAATACTGGAAATCTATTAATAGGTATTATGGATTTATATTTACACTCTATTAAATTTGAAATGTGATTATTATCTACATACCTATTATTAACGTAGATATATTGATGTTTCCTATTACTTCTATAAAATGTATTATTAGATATATAACCATAAATTCTAAAATCAACATCTTCATAGTTTATCTCTAATAAATTTTTACTAAAGTCTTCACCTAATAAAGTATATATGTTTGTAAGTATATCATTATTATTTGAAGTTTGAAATATTATCTTATTATCTTTAATGTATTTAAAACTTACACCAGGATTACCTAAAGCTAATTTGTATACTATATCGTTTATATGATTTGCTTCTGATATATCAGATTTCAAAAATTTTTCTCTTACAGGAACATTATAAAATAAATCTCTAACAATCATCGTTGTTCCCTTAGGACAACCTACCGGCTTTTTATCTATAATTTTCCCTTCTTCTACAAAAGCTTGGACTCCAAATTTATCTTTATTAGTTTTAGTTAAAACTTCTACTTTTGACACTGTAGATATACTAGCTAAAGCTTCACCACGAAATCCAAAAGACATAATTCTATACAAATCATTAGCATTGGTTAACTTACTAGTAGAATGCCGTTTAAATGCAATACTTAAATCTTCCTCTAAGATCCCATCTCCATCATCTGTAATTCTTATATATGATTTTCCTCCTTGTCGTATTTCTATTGTAATATTTGTTGCATTTGCATCTAAGGAGTTTTCTACTAACTCTTTTACTACAGAAGATGGTCTTTCTATTATTTCACCAGCTGCGATTTTTTGAATTGTTTTTTCATCTAATATTTTTATTCTTTTCATCTATGCTTTCTCCTTCAACCTCTTAGCTTCTTCACTTAAATCATATAAAATATTAATTGCTTCTATTGGAGTTATCTTTGATACATCAATTTTATTTATCTTATCTATAAAATATTCTTTTTTATAATCATCAACGCTTAATTGTTTATCTAATTTATCAGGCTTTTGATCAATAGCAAAATTATGTTTCTTTTCAATTTGATGCAAAACTTCATTAGCTCTATCTATTATTTTATTATTAATCCCAGCCAATTTAGCCACTTCTATTCCATAACTTCTATTAGTACTACCTTCAATAATCTTTCTTAAAAATATTATTTCTTCTCCTCTTTCTTCTACTAATATAGTTAAATTTTTTATTCCCTCAATTTTTTCTTCTAATTCAGTTAATTCATGATAGTGGGTTGCGAACAAAGTTTTAGCTTTTATTTCATTTGCAATATATTCTACTATAGCCCATGCGATGCTTAATCCATCATAAGTGCTAGTGCCTCTACCTACTTCATCTAATATTATTAAACTATTTTTTGTTGCATTTTTAATAATATTGGATACTTCATTCATTTCTACCATAAATGTACTTTCTCCTTGGGATAAATTATCTGAAGCTCCTATTCGAGTAAATATTCTATCTACAATTCCAATATTGGCCTCTTTTGCAGGTATAAAAGAACCAATTTGAGCCATTAAAGTAATAATTGCCACCTGACGCATATAAGTGGATTTACCTGCCATATTAGGTCCAGTTATTATCTGAACTCTATTAGAATCCATATCTAGATAAGTATTATTAGGAACAAACATTTCATTTTCAATAGTTTTTTCTACAACTGGATGTCTTCCCTCTACTATATGGATTATCCCTTTATCATTTAATTGTGGCTTTATATAATTATTTTCATATGCAACTTGAGCAAAAGAATTTAGCACATCAATTTGAGAAATTAATTTACTTACTTTTTGTATTCTATATGTTTCGTTCTTTACCCTTTTTCTTATATCTTGAAATATCATATACTCTATTTCAATCATCTTATCTTCTGCACCAATAATTTTATTTTCTATTTCTTTTAATTCTTTTGTAATAAATCTTTCTGAATTAGTTAAAGTTTGCTTCCTAATAAAATAATCTGGAACTAGATTCAAATTTGATTTTGTTACTTCAAAGAAATAACCTGATTTTTTATTAAAACCGATTCTTAAGTTTTTTATTCCAGTATTTTCTTTTTCTTTACTTTCTAATTTAGCTAACCATTGTTTTCCATCAATACTAGCTCTTTTTAGTTCATCAAGATCTTGATTATAACCTTCTTTTATTAAACCTCCTTCTTTTATTGATATAGGAGGATTGTCTATTATAGATTTATCAATCAAATCATAAACATCCTTCATAGGATCTATTATCATAGCTAGTTCTATAAAATTTTTTTGTCCAGATTGCAACAATAAATTTTTTAATTCTGGAATCTTTTCTATAGAAATTTTTAAAGATACTAAATCCCTAGCATTACAATTTCCATAGGATATTTTCCCAACTAAACGTTCTAAATCATAGATACCTCTTAGGCAATTTTTCACTTGATCCATTAATATAATATCATCTACAAAATGTTCTACTATTTCTTGTCTCTTTTTAATTTCATTTATATTAATTAAAGGTTGTTCTAACCATTTTTTTAAGAGTCTTCCTCCCATAGCAGTAGATGTTTTATCTAGAATTCCTATCAAAGAACCTTTTTTTTCTCTACTTCTAATAGTTTCATGAATTTCTAAATTGATGCGAGTATTGATATCTAATATCATATACTCTTTTGGTTCGTAATAATTAAGTTGAGTAATATGTTCTAAAGAACTTTTTTGAGTGTCATATAAATAATCTATAAGTACACCAGTAGATATTATAGAATAAATTTTATCTTTTATGCCTATTATATTTAAATTATTTATATTAAAATGGGATAAAATAAGTTTTTCCCAATCTTTTTGAGTTATAAAATTATCATCATATAAATTAATAAAAGGATTTATTCTAGTTTCTATAGATCTTACAAATTTTTTGTTTTGCATAAAAGAATTATTAACTATTATTTCTGAAGGATATATTTTGCCTAATTCATCTAATACAAATGCGTAAGAACCTTCTTTATTGCCTATATATTCTGTAGTATACATTTCACCAGTGGTAGTATCTACATAGGATATACCTATCCCTATATCATCTAAATATATAGAAACTAAATAATTATTAGATTTTTCATCTAACACATTTAAATCTGTTATAGTTCCAGGAGTTACTATCCTTATAACATCTCTTTTTACTAATCCTTTTGCTACAGAAGGATCTTCTAATTGTTCACATATAGCAACCTTATACCCTTTTTCTACTAATTTTGATATATAAGAATCAGACACATGATGAGGAACACCACACATTGGTGCTTTTTTATCTCCACCACAATCTCTTTGAGTTAAAGTAATTTCTAATTCTTTAGATGCTGTGATAGCATCATCAAAAAACATTTCATAAAAATCTCCTAATCGGAAAAAAACTATTGTATTAGGGTATTTCTTTTTAATTTTCATATATTGTTTCATCATTGGTGTTAAGTTACTCAAAGTCATAACCTCCGTATTAAACTAAAAAACCTTCTAATGTAAAAGTTTTCACTTTATTAATTTTAACATTTACTAGTTTACCTATCAATTCCTTATTACCTTTAAAATGAACTAGCTTACCTGTTCTAGTTCTACCAGTTAACATATTAGGATCGTTTTTACTAACTTCTTCTACCAGTACTTCTACAACTTTATCCTTATATTTAAGATTTTTTTCATAAAATATTGGATACATAATATCTAATAATTTTTGAAATCTCTCATGCTTAATTTCATCTGGTACTTGATTTGGCATATTTGCTGCAACTGTTCCTTCTCTTATGGAATATAAAAAGGTAAAAGCTGAATCGTATCTAACTTGTTTTACCAATTCCAATGTATCTTCAAAATCCTCTTCTGTTTCTCCTGGAAAACCTACTATAATATCAGTCGATATAGAAATATTGGGAATAGCTTCCCTAATTTTATCTATAAGTAGCAAATATTCTTCTCTAGTATACTTTCTGTTCATAGCTTTTAATATTTTATTGCTACCAGATTGTACTGGTAAATGTAAATGTTCACATACTTTATCAAGGCTAGCCATAGCTTCAATTAATTCATCAGATAAATCCTTAGGGTGGGAAGTCATAAATCTAATCCTTTCTATGCCATTGATTTTATTTATTTCTTCCAATAATTTAGCAAAAGAATAATCATAATTTAAGGTTTTCCCATAAGAATTTACATTTTGACCTAACAAAGTTACTTCTTTGTATCCTTTTTTTGCTAATTGTTGGATTTCTTTTATTATATTCTTAGGTTCTCTACTCTTTTCTCTTCCTCTCGTATATGGAACTATACAATAAGTACAAAAATTATTACATCCATACATTATATTTACAAATGCTTTATAAGCATACATTCGATTAGCATCAATATCTTCAACAATTTCTCTACTATCCTCTATTATATCAACTACAGTATTTCCTGTTTGCTCATATCTATTAATAAGCTGTGGCAATTTGTGAATATTATTTGTTCCAAATATTATATCTACATGTTTATGCTTAGATAATATAATATTTCTTATGCTTTCTCTTTGCATCATACAACCACAAACACCAATAATCAAATCTGGCTTTTGCCTTTTTAATTCTTTTAGTGCTCCTAACTGACCGTATACTTTTAATTCAGCACTCTCTCTTACAAGGCATGTATTATATATAATTAAATCACTTTCTTCTTTTTGATCTGTCCAAACATACCCCATATTTTCTAATAGCCAAGATATTTTTTCAGAATCATGTTCATTCATTTGACATCCATAAGTTACTATCGTATATTTTTTATTTTCCAAAAGTCATAACCTCCTAAAAAACTATTCATAACTATTATAACAAATATCTTAAAAAAAAGAACCTAATTATATTATTACTTTCATCAATATAAGCAAATGAACAAATATAAAAACAAAAATCCATTGAAAAGATTTAAAGAGACTTCCTCGACTCCCTCAATGGATTAACAATTTATATAAAAGCAATAAATTTTAGCATTGTAAACAATCAATATAATTACAATAGAAAACCTTATTTTTAATTATTGCAAATAATTTTATGTTATTTTTACTCTATTATTAATTATTTCATATTTTCCTTCTAAATATTCTTTGGAAAAGTCCTTTTTTATTTTCCATTCTTTTTATTTTTTCTTTTAACTCCGCTGCTTCATAAGATTTTTCTTTTACTTTCATTTTTAATTTTGCATTTTCGCATATCAATACATCTCTTTCTTTACTATTTAATTCATTTCTCAAATTAATTATTTCTTCTTTTAATTCTTCAAATTTTTTTGTATCATTTACAGCATTATCATTAAGAATCTTTGTTATTTCATCAAATATTTCTGTATACAAATTTAAACTAATATCCTTAGCTAGCTGAACAGGATCTATTTTACTATGAGAATCTATAGTCGTTAAAGCTATCTCATTATTATCTGAAGTTAATAATAATTCCGGAGAATTCATTATTAGTTTAATTTGTTTATTGCTAAAGCCTTGTTCTTGAAGAGATTTAATATATTGGAATAATTCTATTTCTTTATAAGTATAATATCTATGATTCGATTCATTTCTTGGAATTTCTAATTCAAATTCTTTTTCATAATATCTTAGTACATGAGGAGGATAATCTGTAATTTCAGCTGCTTCAGATATACTATATTCTTTATCAACTTCTAGCATAATACAACCCCCTTTGCTTGTCCCTTATATTAATAATATTCTTTAATTCTTTTAGAAATCCTTTATATAACACTGACTTTTAATCAGCAAATATCGATAAAATATGTTAAATGTTATCATATATTGATATTTATTAGCTTTAAATAACAGAAAGCTGCTATTATATATCTACATAGCAGCTTTCTTTAACATACATGAACGGTAATATAAAAAAGATTATAATTGAATATTACTTTCTAATACTTTTACAAGTAATTTGATTGAATTTATAATATCATTTTTTGAAGCTGTTTCAATAGTTGAATGAACATATCTTGTTGGAATTGATATAGCTCCAGTAGGTACACCCATTTTAGTCAAATGAATAGCACCTGAATCTGTACCACCATGTTCCAATACTTCTAATTGGTAAGGTATATTATTATCTTTAGCTATATTAATCATATGTTTACGTAATTTAGGGTGAGTTAGTATAGAATTATCTTTAACCTTTATAGCTGTACCTTTATTTAATCCAACAGCAAAAGCTTTAGCTTTAGGAGTATCCCCACTACCAGTTACATCTATAGCTATACCAATATCTGGTTCAATTTTATAGGCAGCGGTTTTTGCTCCTCTTAAACCTACTTCTTCTTGTACCGTAAATACAAAATATAAGTCATTTTGAGGATTTACTATTTCTTTTATAGCTTCTATAGCAACGTAACAGCCTACTCTATCATCCAAGTATCTGGTAAATACAACATTATCATTTTCACTATATACCGTATTATATATACATATATCTCCTATGTTAACTAAACTTTCCGCTTCTTTCTTATTGTTAACTCCAATGTCTATGAACATATTAGATAACTTTAATTTAGAAATATCCTCTACAGGTTCACTAAAAACTACTCCAACAGTTCCATTTTCAAATATTACTTGTTGACTTAAAATGTTATAAGGTGAAATTCCTCCAATATTTGTAAATCTCAAAAACCCATTTTCATCTATATCTGTAACCATAAGTCCAATTTGGTCCATGTGAGCCGCAATCATTATTTTTTTACCATTTCCTTTTTTCCTAGCAATTAAATTACCTAAACTATCTATTTCAATTTCATCAACGTAGTTTTTTATATGTTCGTTAATATAGTTTCTGATCCTATTTTCATTCCCCGAAGGACCATAGGTAGTAGCTAACTCTTCCATAAGTTCACTATTAAATTTCATATTAAAGTGCCCCCTTTTTATATTCAAATAAAATAGATTTCAATAATTTATAAGTATTTTCATAATCTTTCTTGCTCATAACTGATGTTGGAGAATGTATATTTCTACAAGGTACAGATATAGTTGCAGTTATAGCTCCTTCTTTAGTGGTATGAATCTCACCTGAATCATTGCCTCCCATTGAAGATTTTCTATATTGATAAGGTATGTTGTTATTTTCTGCTATTCTAACTATTTTATCCCTAAATTCAATATTATATAAAGTAGTTTGATCCATTAAAGATATAGCTGGACCTTTATTTAAATACGTAGGTATTAAATGACTATCAAGTTTTGGTATATCATAACAAAGAGTACCTTCTAATATTATACTTAAATCTGGATTAACTGCATATGCAGCAGGACCAGAACCCACTAATCCTATTTCTTCCATAACCGTAAATACAGCATAAAAATCAATATCTTCAATTTCTTTTAGTAGTTCAATCAATAGACTACAACCTACTCTATTATCTAAAGCTTTAGCTTTTACTAAATTATCACCAAATTCTATATATTGACTATCAAACATTGCATAATCCCCTATTGAAACTAATTTTTCAGCTTCTGCTTTACTATTTACTCCTATATCTATGTACAATTGTTCAATTTCTAGTGCTTTTTGCCATTCTTCTCTTTTTTGTAAATGAATAGGTTTGGACCCTATAACACCTAATATTTTATTTTCACCTATTAGTACTGGTTTTGACACTAATATCCTCTTATCAATACCACCCACAGTAGTAAACTTCAAGAAACCCATATCGTCTATATCTGTAATCATCAATCCTACTTCATCCATATGTGCTGTTATCATGAGATTTTTCGAATTCCCTTCTCCTTTTTTATGGACAATAATATTACCTAATCTATCAACTTTTACATCATCAACAAAATTTTCTATTTCCTTTAAAATAATATCTCTAACTTCTTTTTCATTTCCAGATACGCCTGAGGCTTCTGTTAGTTTTTTCAATAACATAGTAACCCCTCCAAATTTTCATTTGTAATAGAAGATACAAAAAAAGCCAATAACTTTGCAGTATTTTTTATATCCAATGTGTCTACAACTTCTACAGATGTATGCATATATCTTAATGGTATAGATAAGCAAAGTGTAGGTATACCCTCTCTTGTAATTTGAATAGCTCTTCCATCAGTTCCAGTAGGTCCTGGTGTTACTTCATATTGGAAAGGTATATTATATTCTTTAGCAACATTAACTAATTTTTCCCTTAATCCTGGATGTATATTTCCTCCTATAGTTATTCCTGGTCCTTTTCCCATGTCTAACGTTTCAGCTTTAGATAACTCAGGCGTAGAACCAAATCCTACATCAATAGCTATACCTATATCAGGATTTATTCTATAAGTGCTTGTAAAAGCTCCTCGTAAACCTACTTCTTCTTGTACAGTGGCAACAAAATAAACATCACATTCATGATACAATTTAGATAATTCCTTAATGCATTCATATATAGTTGCAACTCCTGCTTTATCATCTAAAGCTCGAGCTGTTACTCTATTTCCTTGTAAAACTTTAAAATTTCTTTTTATTGAAATAACATCTCCTATATTAACCAAATTTACTAATTGTTCTTTATTTAATCCTACATCTATTATCATATCTTCCATTTTTATAGCTTTATCAATTTCATCTTTTTCTTGTAAATGAGGAGGTTTTGAACCAATTACTCCAAACAAATCCTTTTTCCCATGAACAATTACTTCTTGCCCTAAAATAGTTCTTGGATCTATACCGCCAATACTAGTAAACCTAATAAATCCGTTTTCTTCAATATATTTTACTATTAAACCTATTTCATCCATATGTGCAGCTAACATTACTTTTATATTTTTTTCATTATTATAACCTTTTTTTAAAGCTATAATATTGCCTAAATCATCAGTAAAAATATTGTCAGTGTAATTTTTAAATGTTGAAATAATAATTTCTTTTAAATTAAATTCATTACCAGAAATACTATGGGTATTACATAATGTTTCTAAAAAATCATTAGTACTCACTTTAATCCCCCTTTAGTTTTTATTATATATAATAATTATATCAAAATTTATTTAGAAACACTAATTTATTTTTGTATAAAAAAAAGTTTTAATAGTTTTAAAATTATATCTCTCAGGTAGTATTATCTGTTCCGTGCTTCCTACAAATAATACTCCATTTTTACTTAAACTTCTGTATAATTTATCATATAACAACTCTTTAGCTTCATCTGTAAAGTATATCATCACATTCCTACAAGTTATTAAATCTATATTAATGGGAAAGGGATCTTTTAATAAATCAATTCTATCAAAAATTACTTGATTTTTTATAATATCTTTTATTTTAAAAGAATTGCCTACTTTATCAAAATATTTTATCTTAAACTCTTTAGGCAAATTAACTAAAGCTTTTTCACTATAAATGCCTAATTTAGCTTTTTCTATAGCTTCTTCGTCAATGTCAGAAGCTAAAACTTTTATATCTTTTAAATCATAAAATTTAGATAATAACATAACCAAAGAATAAGGTTCTTCTCCAGTAGAGCAAGCAGCACTCCATACTTTTAATGGTTTATTATCATTTTTACGGATCAATTCTGGCAATATCTCTTTTTCTAATATACTCCATTGAGCTGGGTTCCTATAAAATTCTGATACATTTATTGTTAAATGATTAATGAATTGTTCTAACATATCTTTATTAGATTTCAACGCCATAAAATACTCATCAAAGTCTTCAAAACCATTTCTATTCATTAAAGATGTAATTCTTCTTTTCATTTGTTTCTCTTTATAATAATCAAGATTTATACCTATTAAATTGTTAATGTTCTTTTTGAAAATTTCATATTTATCCATATGAGCCCCCTAAAACATGTCGTTTTAGCAATAAAAAAGGTTTTGATGTATCAAACAACATTTTGTTTTATGTTTAAATAATTTAATTAATAGTGAATATACACCAAAACCTTTAAATTAGATTAGATGATTATTTATCTTCTATAATATCTTTTATTTTAACTTCTTCATCTTTATTATTTATTTCTTTAATATTTTCTTCAATTTCTTCTTTATCTTTTTCTTCTTCAACTTCTTTCATACTTAAACTTATTCTTTCTTTTTCTGGATCTATATCAATGATTTTAACTACAACTTTTTCACCAATTTCTAATACGTCAGAGGGTTTGTCCACATGTTCTTTAGATATTTGAGATACATGTACTAATCCATCTACTCCTTCTTCAAGTCTAACAAAAGCTCCAAAATCCAACATGTTTACTACCTTACCTTCTACTATATCTCCCACTTCTCTATTTTTTATAAATATATCCCAAGGCTTAGGTAAGGTTTGTTTTAATCCTAATGATATTCTATTACGTTCTTTATCAAAATCAAGTATCTGAACTTTAACAGTATCTCCCACATTTACAACATCAGATGGATGGTCTATTCTAAACCAGGCTAAATCGGAAATATGAATTAACCCATCTAAACCACCTAAATCTACAAATGCTCCGAAATCTGTTAATCTTGCAACTTTTCCTTCTACAATTTTACCAACTTCAAAACTATTCCATAATTCTTCCCTTTTCTTTTCTAATTGTTGCTCCTCTATTTTTCTACTTGAAAGAATTATTTTTCTTTTATTTTTATCAAAATCAATAATCTTTGCGTTTAACTTTTTTCCTTTGTATATACTTAAATCTTTAACATAGTTTACGGATATTTGTGAAGCAGGCATGAAAGCTCTAATACCATTAACTGTAGCTATTAATCCACCCTTTACATCAGTTATTATTTTACACTCAACAGTTTCATTATTTTTAAAACTTTCTTCCAATTTGTCCCAGCTTTTTATAATTTCTAATCTTTTAGTTGATAATACAACATTACCTTCTCCATCATCTAATCTAACAACATATACTTCTATTTCATCTCCTTCTTTAAATAAATCTCTAGGTTTTATATTAGGATCATTAGATAATTCTTCTTTTTCTATTATACCATCTGATTTGTAATTTATATTTACCATAACTTCATTATCTGTTACATATATTACTTTACCTTTGACTATATCCCCTCTATGGATATTTACAATAGAATTTTCTATTGCCTCCATTATTTCATTATTATCTTTATTATTATTCATAGCATCAATAACCTCCTTAATTATCCAATCAGGTGTAGAAGCACCTGCAGTTATTCCTATTGTATTAAATTTAGATAGCTTTTGTAAAGGTAAATCTTTGGAAGTTTCAATATGATACACGTTTTTGCAGTATTTTTTACTTATTTCTACTAATTTATTAGTATTAGAGCTATGGTAACCACCTATTACTATCATTGCATCTACTTTTTTTGCTAATTCTTTAGTTGCCGTTTGTCTTAAGTTAGTAGCATTGCATATTGTATTAAATATTTTTACATGATTTCCCTTGTTTTTTATTATATTAGATATGTCGTTAAATATATCTATATTATTAGTAGTTTGTGACACTACACATATTTTATCATACTTAGGAATAGTTTCTGCATCTTCTTTTGTATTTACTATTATAGCATCGTTATTACACCATCCATTAATTCCAATTACCTCAGGATGAAGTTTGTCTCCAATTATTATTATTTTATATCCATTATTATAATATTTTTTTACCCTTTTATGAATAGCTTTCACGTATGGGCATGTACAATCTATTAATTCCAAATTTAAATCTTCTATTTCTTTTTGTAAATCATAAGGGATACCATGAGCTCTAATTATAACTTTTCCTTCCTTCAAAACATTTATATTGTCTATTATCTTCAAACCTTTTTCGTTTAATTTTTCAACAACTTGGGTATTATGCACTAACGGTCCTAATGAATAAATAAGAGTATTTTCTGTATTTTTTATAGTATTTATGGCGATATCAACTGCACGCTTAACTCCAAAACAATATCCAGCATACTCTGCAATATATATATTCACTTTTTTCCCTCCTATAAACTTTTTAATGAGTATACGGTTTTCATAATATCTTTACTAATTTTTATATAATCTTTAGATTCAAGTCTTTTGTCATAATATTCATCAAAATATATTGGCTTACCTATAGTTACCACTACTTTACTAAATAATCTATACTTAGATTCAATAAATACAGGAATTACTGGTGCTTTACTTCTAATACAAATAAGGGCTACACCTGGTTTTACATTATCTAAATTCATTTTTTGTGTTCGGGTACCTTCTGGGAATATACCTAGAACTTTCCCTTGCTTTAAAACTTTCAAAGATGTTTTTATCGCACCTATATCAGAACTTTCTCTATCAACAGGAAAAGCTCCTAGAGCTTTGATTAGCTGACCAATAAGTTTATTCTTAAACAATTCTTTTTTTGCCATAAATATAATTGGTCTAGGAAATGTAATACCGAGTATAATAGGATCAAAGTTACTTATATGGTTAGAGCAAAGCACTAAGGGACCATCTTTTGGAACATTTTCTTTACCATTGACTTCTATTCTAAAGATAATCCTAAAAATCACATTTGCAATGACTTTTACAATACGATAAAAATACAATAATAGTTACCTCCCTTCAATTATATTTATTATTTTATTAACAACTTCCTGAATAGTCATGTTAGTGGTGTCAATTTCATATGCATCTTTAGCTTTTTTAAGGGGGGCAACTTCCCTTGTACTATCTATTTTATCTCTTGTTTTTATTTCTTTGAGAACCTGCTCATAAGTTACTTTTTCTCCTTTTAATAAAAGTTCCTTATATCTTCTATCTGCTCTTACTTCTGGTGAAGCAGTAATGAAAAATTTAAAATTAGCATGAGGTAAAACTACTGTTCCAATATCTCTGCCATCCACAATTACATTTGATTCCTTAGATAATTGTCGTTGTAGTTTTACCATTTCAGAACGAACTTCCTTAATCTTTGCTATATCTGACACGTATTTACTTATTCTATTTTCTCTAATTTCTTTATCTACATTTATGCCATCTAAATAAATATGATTATTTTTAAAGTATATAGAAGATGATTCTAATATATCTAAAATTTTGTCAATATCATCTATATTAACTCCTTTTTCAAGGACTTTTAACGTTAATGCTCTATACATAGCACCTGTATCGATATATTCTATATCTAATTTTTTTGCAATTTCTTTAGATATAGTACTTTTGCCTGCTCCTGCAGGACCGTCTATAGCAATAACTAATCTTTTTTTCATATTAACCTCCTCACAAAATAATAACCACCTATTGGTGGCGTTGTGTTTTTATGTACTTAAATCAGGTCTTAATATTTTTGCCCCTTTTAGATATACGTGACTAACATCTTTTTGTTCTAAAAAATCACTTTGATATAATAACATAAGTCTAATGCATTTCTTTAAATTATCTAGTACATACATTTCATTAAAGCACATTAACCCACATTGATTATATCCTAACAGTCTAGCAGCCTTAGCAGGGTATTCAGCATTTAAATCTTTTGTTGATGAAAATAGTATACATATAACATTATCTTTGTGTAAATTATTTTTTTTCTCTATCTCTATTAATAATTCTTTTGTTGATTTTAGTATTTCTTCCTTTTTATTTTCCACAACTGTAATAGCCCCTCGAATTGAAACAATATTCAATTTTATCACTTCCTGTAATAATTATATATTAAAAAACACAATCTAACAAGTTATTTTAATCGAACTTTACCTAGAATTTCTATGCTTTGAAAAGTAGTAATAATTGTATTTAATTTAGGAGTTTCAATATTACTACTTATTCCAATTACTTTCACTTTTAAGTGATTATTATATTTTGTACCATCTATTTCTATGATGTCATTATGGGATACATGTATCTGTACTTCATCATTGCTAAATTCACCAACAGGTTCGCCATTTAATAATATTTTTATATTTTTGTAATTTGGGGTCATATTTTTTAATATAATTATTCCTTTGTCTTTTAATTCATTATCATCAAAAAAAGGTAATGATTTATTTTTGATCCCTACATTGTATATATATATTCCATTGTTATTTTTATAAGTTATAAATTGAATTATCGATAATAGTATAAAACAAAAAGAAAACAAAAATAATAATAATTTTTCTATCTTATTGAATGATAATTTCATAATAACCTCCTAATCCTTTATTTATAATACTTTATGCTTATTGTTTACAAATAATGTGGTTATTATGAAATCATTTTATATATTAGTCCCAGCTAAATAACCTGTCGAATAAGCTATTTGTAAATTATAACCTCCTGTTAATGCATCTACATCTATAATTTCTCCTGCAAAATATAATCCAGAGACAATTTTTGATTCCATAGTAGAAGAATTTATTTCTTGTGTAGATACTCCTCCTGATGTAATTATAGCTTCTTCTATAGGTCTAAATTTTTTAAAAGTTAAAAATAAATTTTTTAGTGTATAAACTAATTTAATTCTTTCGGTTCTAGTTATTTGATTAACAGGTTTTTCTTCATTTATTTCGACCTTTTTAATTATTATTGGAATTAACCTTTGAGGTAATAAATTTTTTAAAACATTTTTTATCTGTTTGTTTTTATATTTTTCAAAATCTCTTAAAATTCGTGAATCTAATTTTTCTTCGGATAAAGCTGGTTTTAAGTCTATAGCTAATTTAATATTTTTGTTTTTGTACTTATTTATATAGTTACTCATAGATAAAACTATAGGACCAGAAATTCCATAATGAGTAAAAACCATTTCTCCAAATTCTTCATGAATTTTTCTATCCTCAATATAAGAAGTTAAATTAACATTTTTTAATGATAAGCCTTGCACCTCTTTTACCCAACTATCTTTAACTTCTATAGGTACTAAAGATGGTCTTAAAGGTATTAAACTATGTCCAAGCTTTTTAGCAAACTTGTAACCTTCTCCAGTTGAACCTGTTGAGGGATATGATTTACCACCTGTTGCTAAAATTATTTTTTGAAATCTTAGAGTATCCTTATTTTTAAACTTTATAATAAATTCTTCTTTGTCTTTATATATATCTTTTACTTCCATATTTAGTAAAATTTTTACATTATTATTTATTAAAAATTTTTCAAATACTTTTATGACGTCATCAGATTTATCTGTAAAAGGAAAAACTCTATTTCCTCTTTCAATTTTTACATTAAGTCCATAAGATTTTAACAAGTTTATTATATCTTCATTAGTAAAGGAATAAAATCCACTATACATAAAATCTTTATTAGTTGTTACATTATCAAAAAAATTATCTATTGGAGTAGCATTGGTAATATTACATCTCCCTTTCCCTGTTATGAATAATTTTTTACCTAATTTATTGTTTTTTTCAATTAATGTTACATTTTTGCCTCTGGAACCTGCAAATCCAGCAGCAATCATTCCAGCAGGACCTCCACCAATTACAGCTATTTTTTCTGACATCTTATAAGCACTCCTTTAAATGACATATATCATTTAAAATTTTTATTACTGGATTATATTCTCTAAATTCAATGATTGTTAATCCTGTATTACTTATTGTTAAATTTTTAAAATGAGTTAAATCAATATTCAATAATCCTAATATTATAGTTTTGATAGTAGCACCATGTGATACTACTAAAATGTTACTCTTTTCTTTGTTTTCGGCAATTATATTATTTATTCCTTTCATTGCTCTTTCTTGAAGCATTTGTAATGATTCGCTCTTTTCAAGACTAAGTTTTTCTGGGTTTCTTCTCCAAATTTGTATTTCATCATAAAAATTTTGTAATAACTCTTCATTTGTCATACCTTCCCAAATACCAAAATTTATCTCTCTAAATTCTTTCATAATAGTTACTTCTAATTTTATTTTATTGCCAATTATTTTAGCTGTAGTATAAGCTCTTTTTAAGTCACTTGAATATATTTTATCTATGTTTTCACTAATTAATCTGTTTCCTATTAAATGAGCTTGATTTAAACCTTTTTTTGTAAGAGGGATATCTGTTTGACCTTGTATTTTTTTTATTGGATTCCATTGGGATTCTCCATGTCTAACTAGGTATATTTTCTTCATTCTAGTACCTCCATTTTTTTGTTTTTTATATTGATATTATATCATAATTATTATTTATTTGTTTATTTATTATCGTTTATGATAATATTAATTATGATTACTTTTGCCTATTTGTTTTAAAATTAAATTGCCTAGATGTCTAGGCAATTTAATTTTAATCTTTGCTATTGTTATTTTTATTATTAGTATCATATACACTTTGTTCTTTCCATATTCTTTCTAAATCTTCAAAATAGACGGTTATATCTTCTTTCTTTTCCATACCAAGAGCAACTATGAAAGCATTTATTAGGCTCATAGGAGCTACTAAAGAATCTACAAAAGATAACATGTTACTACTTGCAATCAATGTTACATCAGCATATTGAGCTGCTGGTGAAACCAAACTATCAGTTATACCAATTATTTTACAACCTTTTTCTTTTCCATAATTTAAAGCTTCTAAAGTTCTTTTTGAATATCTAGGATAGCTTATACCAATGATTACATCATCTTTAGTTGATCTTAATAATTGTTCAAATATATCATTTGGTCCAAATGATATAACTTTTACATTATCTAATAAGAAATTTAAGTAAAATCCTAAATACCCTGCTAAAAATGAAGAACTTCTAAGACCTAATATATATATATTGTCTGCTTCTAAAGTAATTTCAACAGCTTCCTTAAAGGCATGGTAATCTATTTCTTTTAATGTCTTTTCAATATTATCTATATCTTTTTTTATTACTTGCTTAATAGTATTTTCATAATCTGAAAAATCTTTACTTAAAGAAATTCTCTGTACAGTAGTTAATTTATTTCTTATTAATTCTTGTAATTCTTTTTGAAGTTCTTTATATCCATCATATCCTAAAGTATTAGCAAATCGTACTACAGTAGATTCACTTACTCCCACTGTTTCCCCTAGTTTTGCAGCTGTCATAAAAGCAGCTTTATCATAATTATTCATTATATATTCAGCTATTAATTTTTGTCCTTTACTGAGAGTATTAAAATTGTTTTGTATTATTTTAATAATATCAGCATACTTCTCCATAAGAGCTTTCCTTTTTATTTGATATTAAATTAAATCCTTCTTCTAATGCTTTTCTGTTTAATTGCTCTGTTCCTTTAGGAACTCTATTTAACACAGCCTTTTCTAAAGATTCTTTAGTAACTATTTTAGTTAATTCATAAATACTTCCTAGTGCAACAATGTTTGCTACCATAAAACTTTTTAAATTTTTAGAAGCTGTTTCTAATATAGGAACCTTATATATTTTTATATCCTCTCTATTAGGTATATTTGATATTGTATCATCTAATATTAATATACCTCCCGGTTTCAATGATTCAATGTATTTATCACAAGCTTTTTGTGTCAAACACAATAGTATATCACACTTATTAATTTTTGGATAATTTATAGTTTCATCACTTATTATAACTTCAGCTTTACTAGCTCCACCTCTTGCTTCTGGGCCATAAGATTGAGATTGAACAACATTCTTTCCATCATATAATGCTGCTTCTGCTAATATAATTCCCGCTAAAATAAGTCCTTGTCCTCCTGAACCACTTAATCTTAACTCTTGACGCATCATTTTATCTCTCCTTTAAAATAATTCTATAATTTTTTGATACTTTTCGGTATACTCGGGCATTTGAGTTTTATATATTTCACCTACAACAATTTTATTTTCCTGTTCTTCTTTTGATAACTTTTCATAAGTAGCTTTATTTATAGAGTTATCTTTTAAATATTTCATCATATCTACTGCATCACCTTTTTTATTTTTTCTACCATAATAGGTAGGACATATACTTATAGCTTCTATAAAAGAAAATCCTTTATTTTTTATACCTTCTTCTACTTGTTTTATTATCATATTAGCACTATATACAGTAGATCTACTTACATATGTAGCTCCTGCAGCTTTAGCTAACTCACATAAATCAAAATTAGCATCTATATTTCCATAAGGTGCAGTTGTACCTTTATCTCCAGTAGGTGTAGTTGGAGAATATTGTCCACCAGTCATTCCATAAATATTATTATTAAAAACTACAGTTGTTAAATCTATATTCCTTCTTGCAGCATGTATTAAATGATTACCTCCAATAGCAGCACAATCTCCATCTCCTGTTATCACTATTACATGTAAATTAGGATTTGCAAATTTTATACCTGTAGCGAAAGCTAAAGCTCTTCCATGTGTAGTATGTACAGTATTAAAATCTAAATATCCAGATGCTCTAGATGAACACCCAATACCTGAAACTATACACACATCATCTTGTTTTAAATTTAAATTATCTATAGCTTTTACAATAGCTCTAGTAATTATACCATTACCACATCCAGGACACCAAATATGAGGTAAACTTTCAGTTCTAAAATATTTATTTATCAATTCACTTGGCACTTTTAACCCTCCTTAATAAAAGAAACAATTTCCTCTGGAGTAATTAACTCTCCATTTACTCTATTATACTTATTTACTTTTGTATCTTTGCCAGCAATTCTATCTACTTCATTAAAATATTGTCCCATATTCATCTCTATTACTGTAATTTTATTTACTTTCTTGGATATTTCTTTTAGTTGTTTCTCTGCTATAGGCCATATAGTTATAGGTCTAAACAATCCAATCTTTATTCCTTCTTTCCTTAATACATCAATTGCAGATTTTACTGACCTAGCTGTAGCTCCATAAGCAACAATTATTTCTTCTGCATCTTTTGATTGATATTCCTCATATTCTACTATATCTTCTATATTATCTTCTATCTTATTAACCAATCTATTTACGAGATTTTCAGCTATATGATGATTGCTAGTTGGAAACCCTGTTTCATCATGAACTAAACCAGTAACATGATATCTATATCCTTCTCCAAAGTTTGCCATTGCAGGAACAAAATCATTCTCTTCTACTTTATATGGTAAATATTCGTCAGGTTTAATATTAGGTTTTTTCCTATTAATAACCGTTATCTCATCTTTATCAGGTATCTTTACTTTTTCTCTCATATGTGCTATAACTTCATCCATCAATAATATAACTGGTGTTCTATATTTTTCTGCAAAATTAAAAGCTTTTATAGTAGTATCATATATTTCTCTTACTGTAGAAGGATATAAAGCAATAATTGAATGATCCCCATGAGTTCCCCATCTAGCTTGCATTATATCTCCCTGAGCTGGCGAAGTAGGCAATCCAGTACTAGGACCACCTCTTTGAACATTAACTATAACACAAGGAATTTCTGCCATAACTGCATAACCTATACCTTCCTGTTTTAATGAAAAACCTGGACCACTAGTGGCTGTCATAGATTTTTTACCAGCCAAAGAAGCTCCAATAATAGCACTAATGCTTGCAATTTCATCTTCCATTTGAATAAATTTACCACCTATCCTTGGTAACTTTTCTGCTGAAAGCTCTGCAATCTCTGTTGAAGGAGTTATAGGATAACCAGCATAAAACCTCATACCTGCAGCAATTGCTCCTTCTACACAAGCCTCATTACCTTGCATTAGCTTTACTGTATTTTCTGACATTTTTATATCCCTCCTAAATAAATAGCGTAATCTGGACACCTTAATTCACATTGACCACATTGTATACAATCGTCTAGATTTTTTATTTCTGCTTTACCTTGTTTCAAAACTAAAACATTCTTCGGACAGAAGGCAACACATATTCCACAACCTTTACACAATTCTTTTTCTAAATTAAGCTTTTTTAACATTTTTTTAGTCAATGTCCTTCCCCCTTGTTATGATATTTTCTATTTTTATAATATCAAAATTATTTCAAATGTGCAAGATTTATTTCATTTTATTTGTAAATTAATTAAATATGCAAGATTTATTTCATTTTATTTGTAAATTAATTAAGTACAAAATGAAATTTAAATTTCAAGTCATTCATTTATCAATAATGAACCCATATAAAAACAAGCCCATGCGTGGGCTTGTTTTTATATGGGATAAGTCTTAAATTCATCATCTAATAAATTATTATCTATCTTATACTTTTTTGCTTGTCTATATTTAAAAAAATCCATAGCAACTTGAGGAAATAATGCATAGGTTAATACATCTTCTTCTTGCTCTATATATTCTTTTATTTCATTTTTCAATTTATCTAATTCAGGTTCTAATAAATCTGCTGGTCTTCCTGTATATACTTCCTCGTCACCTATTATCTTCTTCTTTATCTCTTCTTTTATTGGAACTGTTGGTTTGCCATATAAACCTCTAACATAATCTTTGGCTTCTTTAGGAACCATCTTATACCTTTCACCTAATAATACATTTAACACTGCTTGAGTCCCAACCATTTGACTCATAGGAGTAACTAGAGGTGGATACCCTAAATCTTCTCTAACCTTTGGAACCTCTTCTAACACTTCATCAAGCTTATCTAAAGCTCCTTGTTCCTTTAATTGTGAAACTAAATTAGAAAGCATTCCCCCAGGTACTTGATATTTTAAAGTTCTTACATCTACATTTAATACTTTTACATCAAGCAATCCTTCTTCTAAATATTTATCTCTTAAGTCCTTAAAATAATCAGTTATTTCTAAAAGTAGATCCATATCTATTTCATTAGGATAATATGGTGAATTTTGTAAAGAAGCTATCATAGATTCAGTAGCAGGTTGACTAGTTCCCATCCCTAAAGGAGAAATAGCTGTATCTATTATATCAGCTCCTGCTTCTATGGCTTTCATATAAGTTTGATTTGCTATTCCGCTAGTAAAGTGAGAATGAATTTGAATTGGGACAGATATTTGCTCTTTTAACCCTTTAACTAACTTTTCAGCTTCATAAGGTAATAAAATTCCTGACATATCTTTAATACATATAGAATCAGCACCCATTTTTTCCATTTCAATCGCTAAATTTATGTAATATTCATTATTATGAACAGGACTTGTAGTATAAGATATAGCAGCTTGAGCATGTCCACCATATTTTTTAGTTGCTTCTAAAGATTTCTTAATATTTCTTGGATCATTTAAAGCATCAAATATTCTAATTATATCTATTCCATTTTCAATAGATTTTTTAATAAATTCCTCCACTACATCATCAGGATAGTGCCTATAGCCTAAAAGATTTTGTCCCCTCAATAGCATTTGAAGTTTAGTATTCTTGACTGTTTTTCTTAATTTCCTTAATCTTTCCCATGGATCTTCATTTAAAAATCTTAGACAAGCATCAAAAGTTGCACCACCCCAAACTTCCAAAGAATAAAAACCTACCTTATCAATCTTATCTGCTATAGGTAGCATATCTTCTGTTTTCATTCTTGTAGCTATTAAAGATTGGTGTGCATCTCTTAAAGTTGTATCTGTTATTTTTATACCTGCCATTATTATCCCTCCTGTTAATATGTTTTTTCTACGCCATATAATATTGGCGGATTGTTTCTTTGATTAATAAATTTAAATTGTAAAACATTATACATCTTTTGATCCAAAGATTTTAAAAAAATTTCCACTATTTCTTGTTCTTCTTTTCCTCCATCATGCCCAACATAGCAAGTAATTAGTAATAACCCATTGTTATTTAAAAGTGGTAGAGCCTTTTTTAAACTTTTTATAGTTGTTGTAGGTTGGGTTTTAATATTTTTATCTCCTCCTGGTAAATATCCTAAATTATAAACTATAAAATCTAAGTTTTCATGAATATATTTATTTATATTTTCATGTCCATCATTAATTAAAATAACATTTTGTTCTAAACCTAATTCTTTTAATTTATTTTTTGTATTATTTATTGCCTCCCCTTGAATATCAAATCCATATACTTTGCCGTTTTTACCAACTAATTTAGCTAATCTTAAAGTATCTTTGCCATTCCCTACGGTACAATCTAATGCTATATATCCTTCTTTCACGTAATAATACATTATTTTTTTTACTGTTTCTACTGGATTAATAAAATGTTTAAATTTCATTTTTATCACCACATAAACAACATACTCAAAAAAATTATATATATTCTTCTAATTAAATAATACAATTATAATTATTTTGTCTTTTTTTAACTCTACATCAATTATAATAGATATTATATTAAAAATAAAGGTTAAATAAAAGTATTGTAGTGCTGTATATCGCTACAATACTAAAGCGTTTTGAGATACTTAACTTCTTTAGAAGTTAAGTATCTCCATTTTCCAACTTCTAATTTCCCCAGTTCTAATTCTCCAATAGCTACTCTTTTTAACTTAATGACTGGGTGACCAATATGCTGACACATTTTCCTTATTTGTCTATTTCTCCCTTCATGTATTGAAATTTCTAATAATGAAGTATTCTTATATTCTTTTAGTATTTTTATATACGCTTCTGCTGTTATCCTTCCATCTATTTTAAGTCCTCTTCTAAATTTATGAAGTTTTTTATTATTTGGTATACCTTCTACTAAAGCAATATATTTTTTAGGAACTTGATAACTTGGATGGGTTAATTTATAAGTTAAATCTCCATCATTAGTCATAAGCAACAATCCAGTTGTTTCTGAATCTAATCTACCTACTGGATAGATTCTTTCATCAATTCCAACTATTAAATCTAATACAATCTTTTTACTATATTTATCCTTTACAGTTGTGACATATCCTTCAGGTTTGTTTAACATAATATATACTTTATTTTCCTCCATATTAATTATTTTATTGTCAACTTCTATCACATCTTTATTTGGATCAATAACAGTACCTAGTTTCTTTTCAATAATTCCATTTACCTTTACCCTACCTTCAAGTATAATTTCTTCAGACTTTCTTCTTGAAGCCACACCACATTTAGCCATATATTTCTGTAACCTCATCTACCTCATCCTTTCTAAGTTCAACTATAGTATATAATACCTTTTTTTATCTATCTTGTAAATTATCATTAAATTCTATTATATATATTTAATAATCCTAATTTTTCAACTCTATCTCTTATTTGCTGATCATTAGTAGTATATAAACCTTTATCAATCATTCTATTAAAATAAGTACTTCCTGCAAAGGTATATCTATCTTTTAAACCTTCTTCTGTTTTCATTTTTTTATTTACAAAATAAATTAAATCTCCAATAGCCAAATCTGTAGGAAGTTTTAATAACTCTCTATTAAATACATATCTGACACTATTGTATCCTGCCAAACTGCCTGTAACAATTGCTTCTGTGTGCCCAACAAATAGACCTGATTTTTCACCTGCACAAAACAAATTTTTTATTCCCTTAACTTTCATAGTATTATCCCTTGGAGCAATAGATAGATATCTTACTGAATTACCTATACCACCTGAATATGGATCTTCATAACGAGCATTTTCTAAGCCTCTAATTTTTCTAAGTTTTTCTAATGGATAAAATGGTGTCATCATCTTAGCATGCCCAGTATCCAATAATATTACATTTTCTGCATATTCATCTAATGCATATTGTTGACATACTTTTTTAGACAATTTTTCTCGCTTAATATCTTCCTGAGGAATAGGAAGTAATACAACTCCTTTTTCTTCCAACTCATTTTTTATTTCAATACTTAATGAATCTTTATTTAGTTTACAAGAACCACTAAATGCTCCATAAGAACCATCCTTCTTCATACCTACTATATCCTTAACTCCAGCTTTTTGACTTATACTAATTCTTGGACCAAAAGTAGGACACCTTAAAATACACATAGCACAACCGTTACCATACTTCAGGCAATTTCCCATAGGACCAGTAGAGCCTGTTGTTTCTATAAAACCATCACCATATATTATTTCTCCATCATCTAGTACAATACCTTTTATATAATCATCTTCTAATATTACATCTATAGCTCGTTTTTGCAACTTTAATTCAACACCTAATGATAATATTAATTTTCTAACAGCTGGTTCAATTTTTGTTACATCATATAAATATGCATGTTTATGACCAGGGAATTCTATATCTTTATGCAAAGTAAATTTATCTGTTATATCAAATAGCTCATCTCTTCCTAAAAAAATATTTTCTTCTGCTGCTGTATATCGACCATTATTTCTCATTATCCCTCCTACATTACCTAAACCTAGTAACATATCTGTTTTTTCAATTAGAACCACTGAAACTCCTAACTTAATAGCAGCTATACTCGCTGCACATCCAGCCCAACCACCGCCTATAATTACTACCTTATTCATAAAGATTCCTCCTTAATAAATATTTATTGGATTAATCATAGTCTTACACAGCTTAATTTTATCTTTATCTTTTGTTTTTCTTATGCAAGCACCACATATACCCTCGCCACAACAAATAACGCTATTATTAGAAACAAACCATTTAATTGATTTTGTAGATTTTTCTATTATAGATTTTATTTTTCGATGGACCATATCTGATCCAGCACTAAATATTACATCAACTGAATTTTCTTTAATGTATTTTCTTAACATCAATTCATCTTCATAATTAAATAAATCTATAGGTATTATTCTTATCTTTTCAGTATCCATATAGTCAATGGAATACAAAGAATTAAATTTTCCTTTATCTAAAAACAATACTATATCATTTCCTTTATTAAGTAGTTTATTTATAGGTATTAAAATTGACGATTGCCCAATTCCTCTAGCAACAATAAGTATAGAACTATTTTCTTGTTTTGATAAGTCTCCATCTCCTATTATTCCACTCCAGTATGGCCCTTTTATAATTAGCTTATCTCCCTTATTAAAATTTTTAGTTTTAGGTCCTATTTCTTGATACACAATATATATATGATCTTCATCCAAATTAAATACTGACATAGGAGTATCATAATGAGAATTAGTATTATTTTTTCTAATAAATATATAGGAACCTATGATATCTAAATCTCTTATAAAACTCTTATCCAATTTTATTTTCAATAGATATAAATTTCTATCTAAAGATATTTTTTCTATTATTTTCCCTTTATAATCTTTTCTCTGGTTTATATCTTCTTCATTCTTCATATATTTTTCATAAAGAATACAAACTCCGTTCCATATACAATCACAAAAATCTTCTCCTCTTAAATGAGAACAAGAAATACAATCCATAGTATATGCTAAATTACACGGACAATATTTACTACCAGAATCCATACACTTATAAAAATTCATATAAATCACCTCTCAAAATCCTTTCATATATATAACATATTTAAAATAACCCTCATTTGTGACAAATAAAAAAGCCCTGAGGGCTAATAAATATATGATATAAATTTCAATTTTTATCTTTTGTGTTTATAGTTTTAATTAAACTCTCAAAAAAACCTAGTTTTGCTACAGCTTCTTTAGATATAATATCTTCCTCATGGATTAATACTCCATCTAAATATACCCTAGCTTTACCTATAACTTGATTTTTTTCTATTGGTGCAAGTATTTCATTTGGTAAATCAATATAGATTTTAACTTTATCTAGTTCCTCTTCTTTTAATGGATAAGTAAATAAATTTTTTATCACAACTGATACAAAATCTTTCCTGCCATTTATCACAGCAATTTCTCTCAAACACTGACCTCTATCAAATATTACATAGTTTCTAAAATTCTCAAATCCATAATCTAGTAAATTATAACAATCATTAAACCAATTTCTATCATTAAGCACTATTGCAATAATAGTACGCCCATTCCGAGTTGCACTAGATACTAAACATCTTCCTGCCCTTATAGTATATCCAATTTTTACCCCATCACCTCCTTCATATTCCCAAAGAGTATTATTTTTATTATAGAATAAATTATTTTTCTCCCTATGAGCCTTCCACATTTTCGACTTCACAATTTCTGTAAATTTCTCAATATTCATTGCTTCTTTAGTTATTAATGCAAGATCATAAGCTGTTGTATAATGATTATCATCATGAAGACCATGAGGATTCACAAAATTTGTATTATTAGCACCAATAATTTTAGCCTTTTGGTTCATCATAAATACAAATTGTTCAATATTACCCCCAATATAATCAGCTATAGCAATAGCAGCATCATTTCCAGATCTTAACATTAAACCATATAATAAATCTTCTAAACTTATAATTTCACCTTCATAAAGATATATGCTAGAGCCTTCAACACCCACATAATGTTTTTTTATTTCAATCTTATCATTTATATTTCCTCTTTCTAATGCAATTAATGCTGTCATTATTTTGGTAGTGCTAGCCATGGGTAATCTTATATAAGGATTATATTCAATTAGTATTCTACCCGACTCTTTATCCATTAATATAGCACTTTGTGCACTAATATTCGGTTTTTGCCCAAATGAATAACTACTTATAAACAAGATGATAGTAAGCAATAATATAAAAATATTTTTTTTCAAATAGAATCTTCCTTTCATTTTAATAATTAAATTAATAGAAGCAGAAATATTCTGCTTCTCCAATAAACTAATTTTAATATTTGATTATATTTAGCTAATATCTATGGAATCATCATAATCATTCTTAGCTTTATTTTTAGTCATAGATTCCTGCACATTATCTACTACCTTACCTAGAAAATCAAATAAACTACTTAAAGCTGTATTTCCTTCATCCACTGTTAGTAACTTAATTTGATCATTTCCTACAACAATAAAACCTACTGGTTGAACTGAAACTCCTGCACCACTACCCCCTCCAAAAGGTAATTTCTCATCAGAAATGTTTGTTTCCTTATTATTTAATATTTTTTTAAACTCTGTTCCTCCAGATGCAAAACCAAAGCAAATTTTTGAAACTGGTATAATAATTAAACCGTCTTCTGATTGAACTGGGTCACCAATAATAGTATTTACATCAACCATTTCTTTTAAGCTATTCATTGTTGTATGCATAAGCCCTTCTATTGGATGTTCTGACATTTTTGCCACCACCTTTACGCATTCTTAATATTTTAATCCATATAATTATAATATAAACCATTCTTATTCTTATTATACAATTAAATAAAACATTGAGTTCTTCTTTATTAAATATAGCTTCAACATCAAAATCTAAATATTCTATTTCTTTATTTGTTAATATAAAACTAATTAAAACGCTTTTTATACTCCAAATACTTCCATATACTATAGCTGTTAAAAATGCATCATTAAATCCTATTTTAGTTTTCCACGTTAATTGCTTTAATATAATTTTATCCAATATATAATTTAAAAAATCTTTATTCAAATAAAATTGATTAAAACCACTTTTTTTATTTATCTTCCGTTTTTTATCGCTAAATGGTTTTATTTTAAAATTAAAAATCTTAAATAAAGATATAGACATCTCAAACTTTACTTCATCAGTTTTATATATAAATTGAATATTAAATTTTATATACGATAATAACAAAATAAAAGTTAATAAAAGTATTAAAATTAATAAATATTTCATGTAAACACCCCAATGTAAATGAATTACTATAACTATATCTTTCCAAATAAAAAAAGAATAATACCTTTTAAAAGGTATTATTCTTTTTTTATTCTTATATCCTTAAGCGAAGGTAAATCTTTTAAGCTTTCTAAACCAAAATATTTTAAAAATTCACTTGTAGTGCCATATATTATTGGACGACCAGTTCTTTCTAGTCGCCCTTTTTCTTCTATTAAACCTTTTTCTTGCAATGTATCTATGACCTTATCACATCTAACTCCTCTTATGTCTTCTATTTCATTTTTAGTTATAGGCTGTTTATAAGCAATAATAGATAAAGTTTCTAAAGCTGCTGCTGATAAGCTTTTAGTTTTCTTTTCATGAGTTAACTTTTTAATCCATTGATAATGTTCAGGTCTAGTAGCTAATTGATACTTGTCCTCTATACATATTATTTTTAAACCCCTTCTATAGAAATCAAATTCAGCAATCATATTATCTAATATTTCTTTTACATTTTCTTCATCTAATTCAATAATTCTAGATATATCACTTAAAGATAAAGGATCACCCCAAACAAATAATAATGCTTCTATTATTGCCTTTATCTCCCGTTCATCCACTATCAAACACCTCTTTTTTTAATCACAATATTTGAAAAATTTTTTTCTTGATATACAACAACTTCTTTCATTTTAATTAATTCAAGTAAAGACAAGAACGTAACTATTATTTCTTGCTTATCAACATTCTCGTCAAATAAATGCTGAAACTTTATTTGTTTTTTATTACTTAATTTCTTTTTTATATTTTCCATACATTTATCTAGTGTATATTCTTCTCTTTGTATCTTATCTACATCAATAATATTATTACTGTCTTTAGTTTTAGCAAGTATACAATTGAAGGCTTTTACCAGTTCATCTAAATCCATTGGCTTTAAACTTTCATCTTCTTCTATAAATAAAGATAAATCTTCTTTAGGTTTGTAAAAAACTTTTCTTTGGATTTCTTCATATTCTTTTAGTTCTTTAGAAATATACTTAAATTTTTTATATTCTATCAATTTTTTAGTTAATTCTAATCTAGGATCATTTTCTTCCATTTCCAATTGCTTTTCTTCATTTTTATCAAGTTGAGGAAGAAGCATCTTTGATTTTATTTCAAGTAATGTAGCAGCCATCAACAAAAAATCACTTGTAATTTCCAAATCCAACTCTTCCATCTTAGTAATATATTCTAAATATTGTTCTGTTATCTCATTTATAGGAATATCATATATATCAATCTTTGCTTCATCTATAAGATGTAACAATAAATCCATAGGTCCTTCAAAAGACTCTAGTATAATTTTATATTCCATACAAAAAACCCCTATATTAACCAACTATTCTAATTAACAAATTCAAACTAAAATTTATAAATGGTCCAAGTATTTTATCAATAGTATTTGTAACTATTAATAAAATTAATATTAAATATAAATATCTTTCATATTTGTAAAATATATATTCATATTTATTAGGTAATAAACTAGCCAATATTTTAGAACCATCTAAAGGTGGAAAAGGTAATAAATTAAAAACTCCTAACATTAGATTATACCATAACATTATTATTAGTATACTTAATAAAATATTATTAGTTACTAATCCTAAAGATATAATAAAACTTATTATTATAGCTAATATAAAATTGGAAAAAGGACCTGCCAAAGATACTAATATAGTATCTCTTTTTCGCTTTTTAAAATTATTAGGATTTATTGGTACAGGCTTTGCCCATCCAAATTTAAATAATAACAAAAATACAAATCCAATTATATCAAAATGCTTAAAAGGATTAAGAGTTAATCTACCAGAGTTTTTAGCAGTATCATCTCCAAGTAAGTATGCTATAAAACCATGTGCGTATTCATGAATAATTATAGCTACCAATAATCCAGGTATATTTAATAATATATCAATTTTCATATCTTGTCCTCTTTCTAATCATTAATTATTATAACCTCGACCTACCTAGTCGAGGTTTATTTTAGTCCTATTCTATTTTATAATGTTTCTATAAAAAATACAAATATATACTTTACTATTTATTAATAAGTAAATTTTTTAACATTTTTTTAAACATATTTTTTAAATCAGCTCTATCTATATTATGTTTTGAAATCAATCTAATTTTATCAACCTCTTTTCCGTCTAAACTTATAACTAAGTAGCCAACTTCTTCTCCTTTACTTATAGGACTCTCCACAAATTCAGGTAATATTATTTCCTTTGATATATTTGTTCCTTTGCCTTTAGGAACAAGTATATATCCATCTCTTTCTAAAACCGCTTCAACATATTCTTCCATACCCTTATGAACTAAAACTTTACTTATGGTCTCTCCTTTTTTACCAATAAGTAAAGAGTCATAGTTAGCAAAACCGTAATCTAATAATTTTATACTTTCTTCAAACCTCGATTTTGAAGTTTCACTTCCCATAACTACTGCTATCAATTGTAAATTACCACGCTTTGCAGAGGCAGATAAACAAAAACCAGCCTCATTTGTAGAACCAGTTTTTATTCCTGTAGTTCCTTCATAATCTATTACTAATCTATTTGTATTAACTAAACTTTGTACTTTGTCTTTCTTTTTTCCTACTTTTATTTCATCCATATAAATAGTTAACCATTCATGAATTTTTTCATATTTTAATAATTCTCTAGACATTTTAGCGACATCATATGCGGATACATATTGATTTTCATCAGGCAGTCCAGTTGCATTAATAAAATTGCTATTCTCCATTCCTAACTCTTTTGCTTTTTCATTCATTATTTTTACAAATGCCATCTCACTTCCTGCTATATGCTCTGCTAATGCTACCGATGCATCGTTAGCAGACCTTAAACATATAGCTTTAAATAAATTTTCTACTGTCTGAATTTCTCCTTCTTCTAACCATAATTGACTTCCTCCCATTTTTGAAGCGTGAGCACTTATTCTAACCTCATCTTCTAATCTAATTTTTCCATTTTCTAAAGCTTCCATGCCTAATAGAAGAGTCATGATTTTGCTAATACTTGCAGGAGGTAGTCTATCATGAGGATTCTTCTCATAAATTATTTCACCAGTATGATAATCCATTAAAATTGCTGATCTAGCTTTTATTTCTAAACTATCTTCAGCATAAGTAGTAAATGTAAATAGCATCATAATTATACAGAGAACAATTGATATAAATCTTTTACTCACAGCATTACCTCCCATAGATTTATTTACTTTTATGTTCTCCATTTAAAAACTACTTATGCAAACTATCAACCACATGGTATAATATACCAAAATCACCTTATAAAAGAATAGTACAGTAATAAATAAAATTAAGATACAATTTCTTAATAAATCTCTATATTATCTTTACTTATTAAACCATATATTAATTTTTTATTCTCTTTATTTTTTTCTCCAATAATATATATTTCTTTAATCTTCGCTTCTACTTCTTTTGCTTTATTAATATCATTAGCATGTATATAAGCTAATACATCACCTACATTAACCTTATCATCTACTTTTTTATTTAAAACAATACCCACACTAAAATCAATTTTAGATTCCATAGTCTCTCTTCCAGCTCCTAAAATTAAAGCACATTTACCAATTTCTTCTGCATTTAAAGCCTTTACATAGCCATCTTTTTCACTCTTAACTTCAATAACAAAATCTGATTTCGGTAAAAGTTCTGGATTTTTTACATAATCAATATCTCCATATTGATATTTTACAAGTTCTACAAATTTATTATAAGCAGTTTTAGAACGAATAGTTTCTTCCAATAAAATTTTTGCTTCTTCTTCTGTCTTAGCCCTTTTAGATAATAACAACAATCTAATTCCTAATTGTATGCATAATTCATATAAATCTTTTGGTCCATTACCTCTTAATACATCTATAGCTTCCTTTACTTCTAATGCATTACCAATTGCATTACCTAATGGTTCATCCATATTAGTAATTAAAGCTATAGTTTCTCTACCATATCCTATCCCAATATCTACCATTTCTTTTCCTAAATTTATTGCATCATCTAAATTTTTCATAAAAGCTCCACTGCCTACTTTTACATCTAATATTATAGCATCTGAACCTATAGCAAGTTTTTTACTCATTATACTACTAGCTATTAAAGATATATCCTCTACAGTAGCTGTAACATCTCTTAATGCATAAAACTTCTTGTCAGCAGGTGCTATATTAGCTGTTTGACTACATATAGATATATTTATATTATTCACATTTCTTATAAATTCTTCAATACTCAATTCCACTTTAAAATCCTTTATTGATTCTAATTTATCTAGAGTTCCTCCAGTATGTCCAAGTCCTCTTCCAGACATTTTTGCAAAAGGCACTCCACAAGCAGCTACCATAGGACCTAAAATGAGTGTTGTAGTATCTCCTACTCCCCCAGTAGAATGCTTATCAACTTTTATTCCTTTAATACTAGAAAGGTCAACTTTATCACCAGAATTCACCATAGCTCTAGTTAAATCCAATGTTTCTCTTTTATTCATATGATTAAAATATATTGCCATAAACAGTGCTGAAATTTGATAATCAGGTATTTTGCCCTTAGTATAATTTTCTACAAAATAATTTATCTCTTCTGTTGATAATTCACCACCATCTCTTTTTTTCTTTATGATATTATACATTCTCATATTACCACCTCATTTAGATATCATTCAATATCTCTATTAACAATCTTTCAAATTTATCCTTAACCAACATGGAAGTTTCTATAACTTCTTCATGATTTAATGGCTTATCTAGTATACCTGATGCCATATTTGTTATACATGATATGCCTAAAACTTTTATACCCTGATGATTAGCTACTATTACTTCTGGCACTGTAGACATGCCTACTGCAGATGCTCCCAATATACTTGCTACCCTTACCTCTGCAGGAGTTTCGTATGTAGGTCCAGTAAACCACATATATATTCCTTCCTGTAATGGAATACTTAATTTATCTCCTACCCTTTTAGCCAAATCTATTAATTCCTTATCATAGGCTCTGGTCATATCTACAAATCTAGGACCTAGTTCATCTAAGTTTTTCCCTATTAATGGATTTTGACCTGTAAAATTAATATGATCTTTAATTATCATCAAATCCCCTGGTACAAAGTTTTTATCAACACCTCCTGCTGCATTAGTTACAATTAAAATATCAATACCTAAACCTATTATGACTCTAACAGGAAAAACTACATCTTTTAATGGATAGCCTTCATAGTAATGAAATCTACCTTGCATAGCTACTACAGTTTTGCCACCTAATTCCCCTATTATCAACTGCCCCTTGTGTCCCTCCACTGTAGAAACGGGGAAATTAGGTATTTCTTCATATGGTATTATTGTAGAGTCTTTAATTTTATCTCCTAAACTTCCTAAACCGGAGCCTAATATAAGACCAATTTTAGGTTCTTTATTACAAATGTTTTGCACATACTCTATGCTTTCTTTAATTTTTTTTATATAGCACATATTAATTCCTCCTATGCTCTAGGATGAGCTTTTTTATATACATCCTTCAATTTTTTATCATCTGTTGCAAATAAATACATCTGGGTAGTAGAAATATCTGAATGACCTAACATTTCTTGCACTACTTTAATATCAGCACCATTTTGCAGCAAATGAACTGCAAAAGAATGTCTCAGTGTATGAGGAGTAATCTTTTTATCTATACTACATTTTTTTGTATACTCTTTTACTATTTTCCAAAATCCTTGTCTAGTCAATCTATTACCACTATAATTTAAAAATAATGCCATTTCTGTTTTATCTTTTATAACTTTTTCTCTATAATCTTCAATATATATATTTATATAATTTAAAGCTATTTTACCAACAGGAATAACTCTCCCATCAAAATCAACATCTCCTAGATATAAATAGCCTAAATCTAAATCTAGGTTGTCCAAATTAAGGGCTACTATTTCTGAAACACGTATACCCGTTGCATATAATAATTCTAACATAGCTCTATCTCTAGCACCTTTAAAATTAATTGGTTCTGGCTGAGATAGTAATATATCTACTTCTTCTTTGGTCAATACACAAGGTAATTTTCTTTCCCTTTTAGGTAATTGGAGATTTAATGTAGGATCTTCAGTTATTAGATTTTTATTTAATAAATATTGATAATAGCATCTAATAGATGACAAATTTCTAGAAATAGTAGAAGTTGCTCTACCATTCTTTTGTAAATACATGAGGTAAGCAATTATAATAGTTTTATTAACATCCTTAACATTATTTAAATTATTGGAATTTAAATAATCCATAAATTGTTCTAAATCTCTAATATATGCTTCCAGAGTATTAGAACTTAATCCTTTATCATTTTTCATATATTCTATGTAATTTTTAATAGTTATATTAGGCATAATATTTCTCCTTTATAATTAAACCTTTAATTAAAGTAATCCCATATAAGTCTTAAAAAGTTTGATGAAATATAAGCTTCTACAAAACAACCGCCAATAACTATAATGCTAAAACATAATACTAAAATCGAATAATTTGTAACACTTAAATTAACATTATTGTTTGTACATCTAAATTTTCTATTTTTTATGCTTTTCATTGAAAAAACTATACCTATAGATGAAATGGCTAATAATACTGGAATAATAATTAAATTTTGAGGCAATATACCTAATATGGAAAAAATGAATCCTTTAAACCCATATTCGTTTACTAAAAAACCTACCGTAAATCCTAAAGCAAATCCTCTAAATAATACTACCATAGATATTATAGGTATCCCTATAACAATAAACCCAGTTATATATATTAAAATTATAGTTTTTACATTATCAATCAATGATTGCTTTAAAATAGACACATTATCAAAACTACTATTGCCTATCATCTTAAAAAAAGTATTAAGAAATGTCATTATACTATTTTTCTGTTCCAAATTTAGTACTTTTATGGTTATAGCCCCTGAGATTATTCCAATTCCAAATATAACTATAACAATAAAACAGATAATAAAATTCTCTTGAAACTGTTTATGTAGCCATCTTTTAATCTTATAGATCAATGATAAATCCTCCCTTCCTTTGATACAAGCCTCTATAAAATAATATGCATAAAAGAAAGGTATTATCACTGACCTTTTATTTTCCTATTAAATACTGTTGAGCATATAATATTCCAATTATCGTTTTGCTATCCACTATTTCTCCTCTTAATATCATATTTATTGAATCTTCTATTTTTACTTTTAATACCTCTATATACTCATCATCATCAGGATCAGCTTCTCTTTTTACTAATTCTTTAGCTACAAATAAGTACATTTTTTCATTAGAAAAACCTGGAGAAGTATAAAATTCAAATAAATATTCTAATTTATTTGCAACAAACCCCGTTTCTTCACATAATTCTCTAAAAGCAGTTTCCTTTGGTTCTTCATTTATTTCAATCTTTCCAGCAGGTATCTCTAATAAATTTTGCTCTACAGGTTTTCTAAATTGCTTCACCAATATAATGTGACTATCATCAGTTATCGGAATTATACCTACTGAACCTGGATGCTCTACAATCTCTCTTTTTGAATATTTTTTATCAGGTAGTTCAACTGTATCTATTCTTAAATTGACAATTTTCCCCTCATATATTTTTTCAGATTTCATAGTTTTTTCTTCATAATTCATGTAAAAACCTCCCCTATCCAAGCATCTTATAAACATAATTACCTACTGCTCCTAGAGTTAAAAAATACTCTTTATCCTCATTATAACCCCGTCCCATAGTTTTAATATATAATCCATATTTATTCATAGCATCAGAAATTTTATCTCCTTCTTCATATATAATTTTATATTTCTTATATAAATTTAAATTATTAATTTGACCATTAATTATATTTAATTTACACCTATCTAACTTAGGAATAATAACTTTCCCTGATGTCTTGGAAATTTCTGATAAAATAGTTCTAGTATGGTGAGAAATCCCTTTATGTCTATCTCTCTTATCCTGAAAACTTATTCGAGGTACTATTATAGGCTGTCCTCCCAAAGTATTAATAGCGTCTATTATATATCCTTGTTCAATACCACTAAATCCATATTTAGTATCTGTACCTACTATCCCTGGTCCCATAGTTATTATAGTTACATCTCCTTTTAATATTTCTTTTGCTGCAATCAAACCAGTATAGATATTAGTACACTCCAAATCTCCTCCAAATGCATGACCAATTGTAATTGTATTCTCTATAAGTTTTTTTTCTTTTAAAATTCTAACTGTATTGCTGAAAAATATTGGTAAAGAACCACCATCAGTCATTATATAATTAATTTTTATATTTTCGTTTAAATATTTGAGCATAGCTACTATAGGTGCTAACATACTATGTAAAGAGCCCACAATAAAAATATGATTATCCAAAGATTTAAAAGTATTAAAAACCTTATGATATGGACTATTTTCTTCTTCAGCAGCTAAGCATTTTATTTGTATTGGGGTATATCTTAATTTCATTATATGTCCACTGCCATGAAAATCTTTAGTTTCATTGCTATAGTTAAAAATAACAAAATGAGTTCCTCCAGTTCCTAATGATAATTCTACAGCAGTTGTATTCACAATTATTATATCACCTATTTTAGCTTTACCTGTCAAACCATTATAATTAACTGCCTTTGCAATTTTACCATCTAAATCTATAATTAGCCACGAAACTTGTTCATCTTCATCTTCAATTTCTACTACTTTACCTTTTCTATAACTTAACAGAATAATCCCTCCTATCTACCTAAATTATCTAAAAAACTTAGAAACTTATTTTTTTCTATAACCTTTGTAAAAGATATTTTTTCAGCCAATATATGTATTAATATTAAAATAAATAAATATATAGATCTTGCTAATAAAGTTTGCGTAAATATGCAATATATTCCTAGGGTAATGCCAATAAAATTAGAACCTACATCTCCCATCATTGCTTTAGCTTTTAAATCAATAGGGAAATATATAAACAATATACCATAAATTGAATATAAAATAAAATTATATTCATCTGTAATATTCGTAAATAACATAATTACCGATATCAACAAAAATACCTTTATAGATCTACCTGGTCTTAAATCTAATAAATTTGTTAAATTAGTAAATAAAGCAATAATTAAAGTATTAATCACAATATCTAATAAAGTGCTAGAAAAAATTATTGAAATAAACAGAGCAATAAAGAAACCTATTCCTGCTTTTAAAAGACCTGTAGTCAATTTTCCTTTAAAAAACGCATTAATATGTCCTCTAAAACCCTTTATATCAGTTTCACCCACTAAATCATCTATAAGACCTACAAATCCCATTAAAGTACACGCTAACAAATAACCCATAGCTACTTTAATATCAGCCCAACCAAGTATGCTAGTTAAGCTAATACTAATTACTTGGACAAATATGAACAATATTCCCATTCCTAAAGGAATTTCTTCGTTATTGTAGTTTAAGCTAACTATTTTGTTTCTAAATAACATATCCTTTATCATAGGTACTGCAATATAGGATAATATTAAACTTACTATAAAGCTTAATATATTTACATTTTTCATACACTCACCTTCTAAAACATCTTCTAAAACCTATAATAATCAAAGTTACTAATATATCAATAAACTGTTTACCTCTATGGATAAATCCTTTTAAAGATCTATCTGTATATCTATGAGTCATATTTACCGGAATTTCTTTAAAAGTAAAATTACCATCCAATGCTTGTATTGTCATAGCTACTTCAATTCCATATCTATTAGGAATATAATCCATAACCTTCATTACATCTTTCTTATAAACCCGTTGACCTGATAAAGAAGTATTTATTTCTTTTTTCGTATAAAAATAGACTCCTTTTTTAGCTAATCCTTTTACTAATCCAAATCCTCCTTTTTTATGAGTTATAGTTGCTCTTTCAGGAAATTTTGCTATAGTAAAATCCACTTCTCCAGAGATAACTGGATATATTAATTTTTCTAGTTCTCTACTAGAACTTCCCAAATCTCCATCTACAAAAGCTATATAATCATAATCCATTTCTTTTATAGCTTTTTTCATAGCATAGCCCTTGCCCATGTTTTTATTCAACGTTATAAATGAAACGTTTAATCTTTCTAGTACTTCTTGAGTGTTATCTGTAGATCCATCATTAACGACTAATATTTCATCTATTAGCTCTATTTCTTTCAATCCATTAATAGTATCTTCTATCCTATCTTCTTCATTGTATACTGGTACCACCACCAATAGTTTTCCATTCTTCATATTAATTCATTCCTTTCGTTAATGAATGTATTGATATTATCTTTTCTCTATAATTTCTAATGCAGTTGATTTTATATCAGGAAATAATTGTTCTGCAGTTTGTTTAACCCCATAATGTCCAGGTCTACCTTCCATTGCTAAAATAAGTGAAGTTTTCCCTATTGGAGTATCCACATTATCTATTGTGCTTATTCTAAAGTTTTTATAAGTACCTATATAAGAATAGTTTACAATTGTCTTTTCAATTCCAATAATAGGCTTATTTAAAGTTTTAGCTACATCTATAATAGTTTTATCTATTAAATTTATTCTATCTATTTCCTCTTTTACACTACCTCCTGCTATGATTATATAATCAACAGGTTCATCTATGTTTCCCACTATATCTACAATTTGTTCTTCTATAATTTTATTCATAGATTCTGTAGGTTCACCAGTAATAATTGATGTAGTTACATCTTTTACTGCATTAAAAATCCAGTTAGTATTTTTATTATCACTCATTTCTAAGTCGTTTAGTTCATTGTATATATTTCTTAATACAACTTCATTCATAATCTTATCTGTAATAGTGGTTACACTTTTTACAGTAGCACCAGCAACTTCCAATGTCTGACCTATTCCTGAATACATATAATCATCTTTGGTTTCAATAACAGCTACTTTTTTACCTAACAATTTATCTTTTATTATTTCTTCATAAGTATTTTCTATGAATTCTTTAAAATCATTATTTTCAAGCTCTAATTCCTTTAATTTTGATTTTAATTCCTGATTTTCATCCTTTAAAAAATCAAATCTTTCTTCTAATTTAGCTATTATATCCTCTCTTTGATCTATCACAAAGCTTTGAGCATCTAATGCAAAACCTATATATATGCCTATACCCAATGCTGCAAATATTGCTACAATAGATATTACATAAAATTTCATATTTGGTATCAAATTTACTCCTCCTTTACAATCCTAATATCATTCTTAACCTAATTTTAAACAATAGCATAAGTTCCTTCATTAGAGGATGTCTAACAGTTATCATCATTATTGGTATTAAAGCTGCAATAGCAATTCCTACAACATACTTTAATTTAAAACTACTATGATATAATTTATTTACTCCCTTAGCGTCTACTAATTTCGAACCCACTTTTAATCTAACCAAAAAAGTACTGGACATTCCTGGTCTACCTTTTTCCAAAAAATCGATCATATTTGAATGAGTTCCAACGGCAACTATTAAATCTGCCCCATTAGCATAAGCTAATAAAAATGCAATATCTTCACTGGTACCAGGTGCTGGAAATATAGTAGCCCTTAGCCCTAAATCCTCTACTCTTTTAAGCCCAGGAGCTCTTCCGTCAGGATAAGCGTGTACTATAATTTCTTTAGCTTTTTTTAAACATTCATCAGATATACTATCCATATCACCTACAACTATATCTGGAGTATATCCAAATTCCAACAATGCATCCCCTCCACCATCTACACCAATTAATATTGGTTTTACTTCATCTATATAGGATTTTATAGCTTCTAAATCCATTTTATAATCCTTACCTCTCACTACAACTAATACGTGCTTTCCTTCAATCTTAGTTTTAGTTTTTGGGATTGGAATTTTTCCCGTTACAAGTCCTTTTTCTTTCTTAGCATATTCAAGAGTATTCTCTATAAATCTTTCTAACTCTGTTTCTATATTATCATATCCAATACTTAACAATTCTTCAATTTTATTTTTATCTAATAAAATACAATTTCCAATCTCTTTTCCCTTATATAGAATTTTATCATCCACAATCTCAATGATATCACCTTCTTGAACTATATTAAAAATATCCTTATTGTCTGTTTCAAATATAGGTATATTAGCATCTAGCAATATAGATGGACCTTGATTAGGATATCTGCCACTAATTGTTTCTTCAGTATTAATTATACACTTGACTTTCTTTTCAACTAAAGATAAAGCAGCCACTTCATCTAAGTCTTTATGAGCAATTAAAGCTATGTCTCCTGGCTTAAGCCTTTTTATCAAATTTTTAGTTTTTTTATCTTTTTTTATTCTTCCTTTAATATTCATATATATCCTCCACTCTCACTACCGTTACATATTCCTCAGTTAAAATATATAGTTACTTTCTATTAAACCTATTATAGCATATTAATTAAATATATAAACAAGCAATATTTTGCCCCACAAAGATGTAATCTTATGTGGGGCAATTATTTAAATACTCCCTTCTGTCATTTCCATCTCTAATCTAATTTTATCTGCCACCATTGCTATAAATTCCGAATTGGTAGGTCTTCCCTTGATGGTATCTATTGTATAACCAAATATATTATCTATAGCATCTATTTTTCCACGAGTCCAAGCTACCTCTATAGCATGTCTAATAGCTCTTTCTACTCTACTTGGTGTTGTATTATACTTTTTAGCTATATTTGGATACAATTCTTTAGTAACTGCTCCTAATAACTCCATATCCTTTACTACCATAGCAATAGCTTCCCTTAAGTATAAATATCCCTTAATATGAGCTGGTACTCCTATTTCATGAATTATATTAGTAATCCTTGCTTCTAAATTTCTAGATGTATTGCTATTTTCTATTGTGGCAGTAGGCATTTGAATATACTCATTCTTTGATATAAACTGAGAACTTTCTTCTAATTCAACTATTTGTTTTAACCTTTTAATAAACACTTCAAAATCAAAAGGTTTCACTACATAATAATCAGCACCAAGTTGAATAGCTTTTTGGCTAATCTGATCCTGTCCTACTGCAGAAAGTACAACTATTTTTGGAATCCTATCTAAATCTAAGTTATGTATAGCTTCCAATACCCCTAATCCATCTAAATGTGGCATTATAATATCTAATATTAATATGTCAGGCTTAGTTTCAGATGCCATATTTAAAGCTTCAATCCCATCTTTTGCAATGCCAACAACTTCAAAACTTTCATCTGCAGACAAAAATTTACTTAAAATTCTACAAAAATCTCGATTATCATCTGCAATTAATATTTTTATCTTTTCCAACTAAAATACCCCCCTGTTTCTCGAAAAATATAATTTTATTTGTATATTTAACTATTCGACAAAGAATTATAGTTTCCTTCTATTTTTTAAAAAATCTTTATCTCTTAAAAAAAATAGGCTTAAAGCCTATTTAAAAGTCTATTTTTTAAACTCTACATATTTTTCATTTAATTGATATTCAGGTTTAATTTGATCTAGCATCCATTCAATATAAACTCCATATCCTTTTGTAGGATCATTTACAAATACATGAGTTATAGCTCCGATAATCTTTCCATCTTGTATAATAGGGCTTCCACTCATGCCTTGAACTATTCCTCCAGTTTTTTGCAGAAGTCTCTTGTCTGTTACTTTTATGGTCATACTTTTTTGATTTGGACATTGTTGATTTTGTACTTTCAATATATTTACTTCAAACTTTTCAACTTTATCTTCATCAATAGTAGTCAGTATATATGCTTTTCCTTCCTTTACTTCTTCTTTAAATCCGATAGGCATGGGTTTTACATTATTATTCTTTATAAAATCATCACTTATTATCCCATATATGCCAAAAGGAGAATTTTTGTTTATTTCTCCTAATAAATTCTCTGTTTCATAAAAAACTCCTTTTATTTCTCCTGGGTTTCCTTTTTTACCTTGTTCAATATTTGATATTTTTGCATTCATTATCTTACCGTACTCTATATCTAATAAGTTACCTGTATCAATATCTGCAATTCCATGTCCTAATGCACCAAATATTTTACTATTTTCATCATAAAAAGTAAGAGTTCCAACACCAGCAGTTTTATCGCGTACCCAAATCCCTAGTCTAAAACAATTATCTTGTATACTTTTAACAGGTTTAATCTCTGTTTCATATTTAATTTTATTTCGTTCTACTAATATTTTTACCTTATCTTCTGTTATTTGATTTAATAATTCTACTAAATGTTCAGCATCTTTTATTTTTATATTATTTAACTCTAATATACTATCACCGTTTTTAATTCCTGCATCTTTAGCTGGACTATATCTTTCTCCATCTATTCCAATAACATCTGTTACAGCAACCACTAGCACTCCTTTTGTATTTAACCTTACACCTATGGCATTTCCTCCAGGTACTAAAACATCTCTATCCACTACATTTATATCAAATCTTTTTACTGGTATTAAACCTAAAAGTTTTAATTGAAGTTTTGCTTCCCCTGAATCTACTGCATTTATTTTATAAATTTTTTTAAAGTTATTAGTAGAACTCTCTTTATAAGTTGATTGTACTATAGTATCATCATTGTATGGTGCACTTAAAGAAAATGGAAATAATACTTCTATATTGCTATCTTCACCTTTTGCGATTTTAATCTCTGTAGGATGATAAAATACAGCTGAAATTTGAATTACATAAGAAAAAGCTAATACTATAACAAATAAAGAAAATAATCTTCTATTATCACCATATTTATACAAGTACAATCACTCCTCTAATCTCCCTTATATCAATTCACCTCCATAAAAAAATATTATTTGCGTAAATATAATTTAGCCTTTTTCCATAGTATTTATTCTTTAAAATTTTTATAAAAATGTTAAGTAAATTACCTATTACTAATTACTGGAAATTAAAAAAGCATTTTACAATTGTAAAATGCTTTTTTAATCAAATAAAATTTTATTTCTTTTTTAACATTCTAGACATCTCTAACATTTCTTTTGCATGAAGTTTTGTAATATTTGTTAAGTCAACTCCACCCAATAATCTTGATAATTCTTCTATTCTCTCTTGTTCATTTAATCTACGAACTTTAGTTATAGTATTATCATTCACAAAATCCTTTTCAATAATAAAATGAGTATCTGCTAATGCAGCTATTTGAGGTAAATGGGATATACATATAATTTGATGATTATTGGATAACATTTTTATCTTTTCTCCTACTATTTGAGCTGTTCTTCCACTAATTCCAGCATCAATTTCATCAAATATTAAGCAAGATATATTATCATAATTAGCCAATATAGTTTTAAATGCTAACATTATTCTGGACATTTCTCCACCAGATACAATTTTAGACAATGGTTTTAATGGTTCACCTTTATTTGTAGATATCAAAAATTCAACTCTATCCCATCCATTAGGTGAAAAATATTCTAATCTATCAAAATTTATTTTAAATATTGCATTTGGCACATTTAACTCATGCAATTCCTTGGTTACAGAAGCTTCAATTTCTTTACTTATATTTTTTCTCATTTCAGTTAACTTAGTACAATAATTATATAACTCCACTTCTATAGTCTTTATTTTTTCATTAGATTTCTTTATTTCCTGTTCATTGTTTATAAGCGTTTCTAATCTATTAGATACATATTCTCTATATTTTAGAATATCTTTTACAGTATTCCCATATTTTTTTTTAAGACTATTTATCATATCTAATTTTCCTTCAAGAAATTCCAATTTTTCTTCATCTATAACTATATTATCTAAATAATTTTTTATATCTCTTGATAATTCCTGTAAATCAAACCCTATATCTTCTATAATTTTATTGTATTGCTTTATTCTATCATCAAATTCTGTGATTTCCGTTAAAATTGCTACACATCTATTAACACCGTCTATTAAAGAAAAACCATGATAAGCTTCATTATCTAGAATATTAGATACTTCAGCTAATTTACAACCTATATCTTTTATATTGTTCATCTTTATATATTCTTTAGATATAGTCTCTTCATCTAAATCTAGTAAATTAGCATTATCAATTTCATCTAATTGATATTGTAATAGATCAATTTCTCTATCTCTTTCTAAAGAATTCATAGATAATTCTTGAAGTTTCTTTTTTTCTATCATTAATTCCTTATATTTCTTTTTAATTTGCTCCAATAGATCTTTTAATTTATCATCTCCAAAAGAATCAACTAACTTAATGTGATTATTTACATCTAATAATGATTGGTGCTCATGTTGCCCATGAACGTCTACTAAAGTGGAAGTAATTTTATTTAACATCGTTAATGTAACAGTTCGTCCATTTATTCTTGATACACTTCCACCTTCAGAAAATATCTCCCTTGAAATTAATAAATAATTACTCTCATCTCTATCAATACCAAAATCATCTAATATTTTATTAATACTATCTGGTTCTTCTAAATAAAATAAACCTTCCAATATAGCTTTATCTTTCCCTGTCTTTACCAAATTTTTATTAGCTCTTCCACCTAAAATCATACTAATTCCTTCAGCTATTATGGATTTTCCTGCTCCTGTTTCACCAGTAATAACATTAAAACCTTCAGTAAAATTAATTTTTAAATTATCTATAATAGCAAAGTTACTAATATTTAACTCAACTATCATAATTTATACCCCCAAATTATTTGAGTAAATTTTGTATACTCGTTAAAACATGATCCATTAAATCTATATTCTGAATAGCAACAAATATAGTATCATCTCCTGCAATAGTGCCTACAACACCTTCTATATTAAAATTATCAATTGCTGATGCGCAAACTTGAGCTGCACCAGGTAAAGTCTTTACTACAACAATATTTTCTGCCACTTCTACATTTAAAACAGAAGATTTAAATATATTATTTAATCTTTGATAAATTCCCTTATGACTAGTATCTATAGTTGCATATTTATATTTCCCTGTATTAGTCAGAACTTTTACAAGTCTTAATTCCTTTATGTCTCGTGAAATAGTAGCTTGAGTTATATCTATTCCTTGTTTTAATAAATGCTCTGCTAGCTCTTCCTGAGTTTCTATTTCATATTTATTAATCAAATTTAAAATAATCCTCTGTCGTGTATATTTATTCATTTTCCCCTCCTAAATCTTATCTAAAAAATATAAAATTATTTTAAAAATTTATGAGCTTTATCTACAATATTTATAATATATTCATCGTCAATAGATTTTTTATACGTATCTTTAGAAATATATGATAAAAATTCAATATTACCAGTAGAACCTGTTATCGGAGAATAATCTAAATCTATTATATTTAAATCTATGGAATTGCAAAATTGCTTTATAGCTTTTATAACCTCTATATGGATTTCTTTATCCCTAACTATGCCTTTTTTACCTACTTTTTCCGGTCCTGCTTCAAACTGAGGTTTAATCAAAGCTACTATATATCCTGAATCCGACAATAGCTCTTTAGCTACAGGCAACACTAATTTTAATGATATGAATGAAACATCTATTGTAATAAAATCAAATACATCTTCTATATCTTCTTTTGTAACATATCTAATATTAGTTCTTTCCTTGACTATTACTCTAGAATCCTCTCTCAACTTCCAATCCAATTGTCCATACCCTACATCTAATGCATATACCTTCTTAGCTCCATGTTGAAGCATACAATCAGTAAATCCACCAGTAGATGCACCTATATCCATAGCAACCTTATCTTTAAAATCTATATTGAATGATTTAATTGCTTTTTCTAACTTTAATCCTCCTCTACTTACATAAGGCAATGGATTCTTTTTTATTTCAATAGGAGCATCTACACTAATCTTTTCACCTGGTTTATCAATCCTCCTATTTCCTATATATACTGCACCTTCCATAATAAATCTCTTAGCTTTTTCTCTAGATTCTGCTAATCCCTTCTCATACAAAACAACATCCGCTCTTTTTTTTCCCATACAATCCTCCTAAATATCAATTTCTTTCACTTTTTTGTTTTTTTATTATCCCTTTTATCAGAAAATATAGTTAATCCAAATTTTTTTTCTAAGAAATTAAATACTTTTGCTATTTCAAAAATTATTTTCTCAGAATATGATATGGCAACTGATTTTCCTAAGGCTTTGCCTCCTACAGTTAAAGAAGCTACTAAAGAAGTAATTATTATACTCAATAAAGTTCCATTTTTTATATCATAAATATTTATTATTTTATATATTATACTACTACCTATTGCACCACTGACAATTCCACTTATATCCCCAATAACATCATTGCAAAAATTAGATACTTGTCCAGCATTTTTTATTAATTTTATTGCATATTTAGCTTCTTCCACTTTATTGGCAGCCATAGCATGAAAAGGTTTTTCATCTGCAGTAGCAACTGCAATACCAATAATATCAAAAAAAATTCCAATAAATATGATAATTATAAGTATTATAAATGCAAGAAATATATTTAAATTTTTTACCAATCCCTCTGTGATTATGCTAAACACTATAGCCATAACAAAAGTCCAAATTGTTATCATACTAACCCATTTAATATTATATTTATTAGAAAAATTACTGTTTTCATTTTTATTCATTTAATAATTAGCTCCTTCACAATATAATAAAAAGCTGATAGTATATTATATATATTATACTATCAGCCTACACGAATGGCAGCATACTGAGTAAATCTTACGGCTTAAGGTCCAGCAGGATTTCCCTGATAAAAACTGTATGTCGCCATAACAGCGGTTTCCCTTTAATTTTATCACTACTGTGTCACCAACAGTAGAGCTGGATTACCACTTAGTCCGCACTGTAATCCTCAATATGCCTCTCCTAAGAGCAGTCTAGGAGTTTTCCTCTACAACCAGTCTAATCCTTAGCCTCTTTTGCAATTTAGGTTTCGATAACATAACTATCATTGCTTGGGCCCTTCACACAATGATAGTTGAACTTATCATCCGCCTAAATCACTCAAGGCAGGCTACTCTAAGTGTAGCTATTCATTAACACTTAGGTTTATCTTACCACGTCCCAAATGGTAAGTCTCCGCGAAAGTAGGGTCAACGCCTGCATGCCATTGCAGATCGCCCCATCTTTCTTACTCCCTGCATCGACCCTCAACTGGGCGTTGCGAGCCGAAACAAGGAACTTCATCGATATGCCCTTCGACGGATTTTTAGCCCCGCCCTCGAGATTAGCTGTGTTGACTAGAATACTGCGCCACTCTTATTTTCATTAAATATTATAGCATAATATTTATAATTATTCAATATGTATCTAGTACTTTCTTCCTGTCAATTCTTTTGTAAATTCCACTAAAAAGCTAATATCTTTATTATCAGCAAATTTATTTAAAATATCAATAGCTTTTTTACTAAAATCAATTACTTTACTTTTTGCATAATCTACATCATGATAACTTAAATAGGTAAGTTTTTTTATTTCACTATCTTCTTTCATATCCAATATATCATCTTTAATTTGATATGCCAATCCAAGATATAGACCATATTTTCTCATATGTTCTATATCCTTATTATTACCCCCACCCAATATTGTACCTGCTACAACAGAAGCTTGTATTAAAGCAGCAGTTTTACATTTATACATAAATATAAGCTTATCTTCATCCATTGGAATTTCACTAGATATTAAATCTATAACCTGACCACCTATCATTCCATATATTCCAGAGTAATTTCCAATCTCTTTCATAGCTTTTGTATATTTCATATAATCATTTACATTTTTAGAATGCTTTAATGTATGATCAAGCATAGTTTCAAAAGCTAGATTTAATAATCCGTCACCTGCTAAAATAGCTATAGCTTCACCAAATACTTTATGATTAGTTGGTTTACCTCTTCTAAAATCATCATTATCCATTGAAGGAAGATCATCGTGAATAAGGGAATAAGTATGTATCATCTCTATAGCTAGTGAAAAAGGTATAGCATTTTCATACTCATCACTAAACATCCTACAACTTTCAATCAATAAAATTGGTCTTACTCTCTTGCCACCAGTAAATAAGCTATATTTAATAGAATCAAATATAATCTCTTGATATCCGATTTTCCCATAAAAAATTTTCTCTAATTCAGTATCTATTATATTTTTAAGTTCATTAAGTTTTTTTGCTAATGTCATTTATTTATACCTCCACTTGAAAATCTTCCTCTAGCATGTTTCCTTCATTATCTTCAATTAATATCTTAACTTCACCTTCTATATTATTTAGTATTTTACTACAATAGTTGTATAAAGCTACCCCTCTTTTAAACTTCTTAACAGAATCTTCTAATGTTATATCTTCACTTTCCAAAGCTTCCAAAATTTCCTCTAATTCTTTTAGTGCCTCTTCATAAGTCATATTATCCATATTATTCATCCAAAAACTCTCCTTTGCTAATTTTAACCACTTTTAACGTTAACATACCATCCTTCATTATTAAATATAAACCTTGATTAAGATTTATGTCATTTACACTAGTTATCATATCTCCTTTTTCATCTAATAAAAGTCCATATCCTTTTTCTAAATACGACATTGGATTTAAATAGTTAATTTTACTATATAGATTGTTTACATAATTCTTGTTTTCATTGATTTTATTATATATTAAATTAGTTAAATCCTTAAATATATTATCTAACTCCTGTGCTTTTTCTTTTATTTGATTGATAGGATTATAATAAATTAAACCTCTTTTTATATATTTTAATTTAATAAAATTATTATTTAAAATATATAAAAAATTTTTATTTAATCTATTAAATTTTCCCTTTAAATTATCGTTTAATTTGTCTAACTCTGGAGTAGCTAATTCTGCTGCAACTGACGGAGTAGGTGCCCTTAAATCTGCAACAAAATCTGCTATTGTAAAATCAGTTTCATGACCTACTGCTGAAATTACTGGCTTATTCATAGAGAATATTGTTCTTGCTACTTTTTCATCATTAAAAGCAAATAATTCTTCCATTGAACCTCCTCCACGTCCAGTAATAATTACATCAATATCATCCCTTTCATCTAAATATGAAAGACCTTTACATATTTCACAAGCTGCTTGTTCTCCTTGAACCAATACGGGATATATTAATACATCTACAATAGGATATCTTCTTTTTATTACAGTAATAATATCTCTAATAGCAGCTCCAGTAGAAGAAGTAACTACACCAATTTTTTTAGGCATAGAAGGTATATTTTTTTTGTTTATTGGATCAAATAATCCTTCTTTTTCTAATTTATTTTTCATTTCTTCAAAAGCTATAAATAAATCACCTATGCCACTTTTTTCTATTTCCTTTGCATAAAGCTGATAATTCCCTTCTTTTTCATAAACAGAAATATAGCCTGTAATTACAACTTTTAATCCATCTTCTAGTTGAAAATTTACAGTTTGATTATCTGATCTAAACATTACACACTTTAGCTTGCTTTTTTCATCTTTTAGTGAAAAATACATATGCCCACTATAGTGATGTTTAAAATTTGAAATTTCTCCTTCCACTTTTATACTAGAAAGAATTATATCATTTAAAAATACCTTTTTAATATATTGATTTACTTCACTTACCTTTAATGGTTTTAATCCCAAAAATATCACCTACTAAATTTACTCTTTGATTTTTCCCAAATATGCTATACCAACTGCATTATCGGTACATAATTTTGGACTTGGGAAATATATATTTATACCACTTTTAGTTAATTCTGTGCTTAAATTTTTCCTTATAAAAGTATTAGCAGCTACTCCTCCTGTTATCAATACATTTTGTATATTATAAATATTACATGCATTTAATATAATGTGCATTAAAAATTTAGATATTGTATGGAACAATAATCTAAATATATCCTCATACTTATATTGATTTTTTTCAATTAATGTCTTGAAATAATTTTCCATCCCTGATAAATTAAACCAAAATCTATTTTTTATGCTTACTGGAATATTTAAGTTTAATTTTCTACCTTCCTTAGATATTTCATCCATCTTTTTTCCAGATGGAAAGTTTAATCCCGCATAAACCCCTATCCTATCTATAAGCTGACCTACACTTATATCTAAAGTACCTCCTATTATTTCAATTTGTAGACAATTTTTTTTATTATTAACTAATAATAATTCCGTGGTACCTCCAGAAATATGAAGACTTATAAAACTTTCAATATTTTTAAAACTACTAGATATTAATCCAGCCCCTATATGCCCTTCTTGATGACTGAATTCATTATAATCTGTATTTAAAACTTTAGACAAAACAAAAGCCTGTCCTTTACCAACTACAAAAACAGGCATATAAGATCCATTTACATTTCTAGGCTTAGTGCTACACGAAATACTTTTTATTTTAATAACATCAATTTGTTCGGTCATATGTTCCACTAATAGAGGTAGATTTTGAACATGCTGAAATACTGCTTCTTGTTGTCTTAATCCTTTTTTCCCTTTTTCTACTTTTAGTAATTTAGACAAATTTAATATAATATTATCATCTTCATCTAGCACAGCTAAAGATGTAGTATATGAAGAAGTATCTATACCTACAAAATATCTAGTCATATATTATCCCTCGTTTTTATAAATCCGCCCAAAACTCCATTGATAAATTTTGCAGACTCCATTGTATTATATTTTTTAGCAATTTCTACGGCTTCATTAATTGATACTTCTATAGGAATATCGTTTCTATATAAAATTTCATATATTGCTATTCTAAGGATAGATAAATCTATTTTTGCTAATCTATGTATTTCCCACCCTCGAATATTTTGTTCTATATGGGAATCTATTAAATTAATATTATCTACTATAGTGTTAATAGCATGTTTGATATAATCTTTTTCATTTTTATCAAAGTTATTATTTTTAAAAAATTTTTCTACAAATTCTTCAGAAAAATCTGAATTTATTTCCATTTGGTATAATAATTTCATTGTAGATTCTCTTGCATATTTTCTACCCATCCTATACCTCCTGATAGTATCTCTATTTTATTCTTTATTACTATTAGGAATAATTTTTTCTATTAGTTCTCTAAAATCTTCCTTATTATCGGATTTACTTCCTAAATAATATCCTAACCAAGTACATAATGCTATAAACAAAGTTTTAAAAAAACCTATATTTAAAATTAATATCGCTATTATAAATCCTATTATACCACCAAAAAATTTTCCTTTATGCTCTTTAACCCATTCTATAAATTTATTAATTATCTCTTTTGACAATTTACCAACACCTCTACTATCATTTCACATTTCTTATAGGTGTAGCTACATTAGTAATCAATACTTTTACTTCACTAACATTTACTCCTGTACAGTTTTCTACATGTTCCTTTACTTTTAATTGCAGATCTTCTGTAGTTTCTGGTATATTTATTTCAGGAGATACTTGTCCTTTAAGATTAATAAAAATTTGCCCTTCTATTATATCTACTTTAGTTTTTATATCTCTAATACCAGTAAAATGATCAGCGACTGATTGCACCAATCCAACTATAGTATCAGATGATATATTGATTTCTCCATGTTCAGTTCTTTGAATTAAATAAGTGGTTTTATCTTTAGATTTATCTCCTTTTATAGCCACAAATATAAATCTAATACTAATTAAAAAAAATATTAACCCTATCAAAGTATACATATAGTCACCAATCATGTTATCTAATAACATTTGAACACTATCTCTTGAAAGTAAATCAAATGGCTGAAAAGGAAACAACACCAAAGCTAATGAAAGTATAGCTATGCATAATGAAAAAATAAATAACAGTATTTTATCAATAATAGTCATTTAGCTTCATCCTCCCTAAATAATACTTAAATTTACCCTCTGGAATCCAGAGGGTAAATATACTATTTTACACGTGGTTCAACTTCTACTTTGTCAGGTTCCTCTTTAGGTATATTGACACCTTGTACATTTACATTTACTTCTACTACATTCAAACCAGTCATAGTTTCTACTGTTTCTTTAACTTTTTTCTGTACATTTTTAGCAACATCAGAAATCTTAGAACCATATTCTACTATAATAAATATATCAATAGCAGCCTCTTTTTCACCCACTTCTACTTTAACACCTTTCGATAAGTTTTTCATTCCTAACATTTCTGTAAAATCAGCAGTCATTCCACCGCTCATTCCAGCTACCCCTTCTACCTCTGTAGCTGCCAATCCAGCTATTATAGCCACCACTTCATTAGCAATCTTTACCGTACCATATTTAACTTTTTCATCATTCGCCATATTAGGCACCTCCTATTATTCTCCTACTCTTTACAAATATTATATCAAAGCTTAAGCTTTTTTACAAACATTTCTAATTTTTTTTCATAATTTCTATATTAGATGCATCCAAATTTGTTTCTCCCATCACTATATCTAAAATTTTCACTATATCTTGTTCTGTAAGTTCATCTTTAGATACAACTATTTTAGCTCTTTCATCATTTATAAAAACTAGAGCCTCGTCAAATCCCTTAGCCTTTATTAATCCTTCTATAGTCAACTCTTTTTCAATTATATCTCCAATATTTATAATTTTTTTCTGTGCTTCAGTTCTTACTTCTTCTGTTGTATTCTCATTTTCTATTATAGCATTTAATCTATCTATTAATCCAGCCCTTAGTTTATCTCTATTTAACCTTTGTTCTATAAAATAATTTTTAGAACGTAAACTATCTTCCTTGCTAATGGCTTGACTAATATTAGAATTTGTTTCCTTAGCTATCTCATCAATATTTTCACCCTTTGTATCCAATATTTCTATATCGTCATTTTCTTTTTCTTCTTTCCTCTTAGAAATAGTTTCTATTAATTCCTTATCTTCCCCTTCTAAATTCTTTACCATTTCCATCTCTTCATGTTTTTGATAATCACTAGAAACTTTTGATGAAGCCTTCAAGGTAAGATTATGATTAATATATCCAGTAATTATCAACAATACTATTAAAACAGTAATTATTACAGGTTTTTTCATTGTAAACATCTCTATCCCTCCTATTTACTAGAATACACTTCTACCTTATTCCCTGATATACCTAGTACGGTTTTAACTGCTTCATATAACATCTCTTTAATTTCTAAATTTTCAGCACCTTGAGCAATTACTATAACACCTTTTACTGTAGGTTTAATTTCTTTTAAAATTACCAATCCCCCTTCACCACTTGTAACTACCTGAATAGTCATATCATCTCTTACAATTTCTCTAGTTCCTCCATGAGCATCTATTTCATTAGTGATTTCATTATTTTTAGTTGTATTGAAAGCTGGAACTTTTTCAATAGTATCTTCTAATGTGATCATAACCCTTACTTTCCCTACACCTTTTAGTTGACTTAATATATCTTCTAGTTTTTTTTCTAATAATACACCATAATCAGCTTCAATAGTTTCAAGTACATTCTTATCATCATTAGTTTCAAAATCAGTACTTATTTTATTATCTTTATCTTCTATAAATATATTGGTTATTATTAAAAGTATGATTCCTAATGTCAATATTATGAATAAATTATTCATGATTTTTTTGTTATCTCCTGTTTCTAAATATTTTTTTATTTTATTCACCAAATTTTCCATCTAGTTCACCTACCTTTGAAGAATTTAAAAATATTTTTATGTTTTCTTTTGGTATATCGAAATTTTGATAAATAATTTTCTTAAGTTCAACTGCATCCCATTCTAAAAATTCCTTATGTAAATCCATTTCATTATTTATATCTTTTATTGAAACATCTTTTATTTCTACTGTGACAATACTATCTTTAGTTTCATCCTCTTCTTTTTCTTTTTCACTCACTAATATTTCTAGTTGTTGTAATTCTTCAAATTTTTCTTCATTGATATAGATATTAATATAATCAACCTTGTAATTGCTTGTCTCATAAATTAGCTTTTCTAACTCTGACTTAAACCTATTAATATATAATTCTTTGATTTGTTCATCCTGTGTTGATAATAATTCACTTTCATCCTCCAAGTTATAATCACTTGTTTCTATATGTATTTCTGAAATTAAATCATCTATATTGTAATTTTGATTTAATAACTTTAAAAAAGGTGAAATTAGCACCAATATTATTAAAAAACCCACTACCATATTAATGTATTTTCTCATATTACTATTAGGAAGAAGTATCTCAATAAGAGTAATTATAATAAATATCATAATTATATCCTGTAACCAATGTTTCACAAAAGAAATTAACTTCATACTCTCACCTACCTAAACATTAATGCTGTATTTCCTGCATCTACTATAATTGTAATCGTTATAAAAAACATAATTGCTACAGACAATATTCCAATTAACACTAATAAAAGTGCTTTTCCTACTTCCATAAACAAATTTACAATATTGTCATTAGCAATAGGTTCTATAATAGCTCCAATAAATTTATATACAAACATTAATACCATGATCTTTATGCCAGGAATTATACAAATTAAAAACAAAGCAATCAAACCTACAGTTCCTATTCCATTTTTTAGTATTACGGAACAACCTATTACAGTTTCAACAGCATCTGATAAAAATTTCCCTATTATTGGAATAAAATTATCAACGGCATATTTTGCAGTTCTTATAGTTATTCCATCAACTTTTGTACCTATACCATATACAGTAATTATTCCAATAAATATTGTAAGGAATATGCTTATTAATACTATAATAATTTGCCTAATTAACTCTGACAATTTAGTAAATTGAACTTTTTGTGACACATTGCTTATAATACCTATAATAAAAGAAAACAGTATTAATGGAAATATTAATTCTTTCACCATAGAACTTATTACATTTATACTACCAATTAACATAGGATGAAATAACAATTTGCTACTCGCTCCACTAGCGGCTGTCAACAATGTTAATAGAATAGGTAAAATTATTTGCATGAAATTTACCATTTGTTCTACAACTTTTTTGCCTAAATCTAAAGATATAGTAAAACTATTAATAATCAACATAGCTAAAATAATATAACATATATAATGAGCTAAATAACTTACAGTATCTCTTTCAAAATTACTTTGTAAATTAGTAAGCATAGAACAAGCTATAACTATTATCATTATCTGAAAAATTAATATAATATTATCTATAACTTCTGAAAAAAATATTTTACCAATGGAAATTGTCAATGTTTTTATATTTAAAGGATTGTCTCCTTTTAATATAGATAAAACACTGTTTTTAATATTTATTTTAGGATAATAACTTCCTGTAGATTTCACTATATCTTCCAACACTAATTCCAATTCTCTAATATTTAAATTATCTAACTGTTCTCTTATAAAAACATCTTCCATATTATCCTCAGCCCAAGCTAATCTACAGGGGTAAAAAAACAAGAATAATATTGATAAAACTAATAATATTTTTATTATAATCCAAATGTTTTTTAACATATTTTCACCTTTATGGAAGTATTTTTATGATAAGATCTATCAAAGCTAATAATATAGGCATAGCAAGTACCATTATTATAATTTTACCCCCTAATTCAACTTTGGAGGCTATTGCTTCTTCACCTGCATCTCTTGATATTTCGGCTCCAAATTCTACTATATATGCAATTCCAATAATTTTAAGTACAATAGTAAAATATGCAGATTCCATATTTGTATATCTAATCAACTGACTTAATGTATCAATTATATATTTTAATTTATCTAATAGCATTGAAATTATAAATATTCCTGTGACTATACTTACTATTATGGCAAATTCTGGTCTATCCCATTGACGTAACAATACCACTAAAACAGTAGAAACTATTCCTATGGTTACAATTTGTAAAATTTCCATATAACCACTTCCTGTTAATATAATTGAAATAGTGTTTTTATATTATCAAATAATTTACTAATTAATCCTATTACAGCTCCAAATACTATTACTACTCCCACTAAAGTGGTAATAAAAGCAAACTCCTCTTTTCCTGCTTTATCTAAAAGAATTTGAAGTATGGATAGCAATATCCCTATACTTGCTATTTTAAATATTAAATCTATATTCATATCATTTCTCTCCTCTTAAATAAGTATTATTACTATAGCAAGCCCAATTAATATACCTAAATTTTTAAACATTTTTTCATTTTTGTCCCTATCAAGCTTTGCTTCTTTTTCTAATATAATAATTTGATTTAAAATTAATTTGAAATTTTTTTCTTGATCTTCTCTATTAGATGTTCCTAATACTCTACCTAAAGATAATATTATTTCTATATCCTGTTGCTTAAAACTTAAATTATTTTTTAAAATATGTTTTATACTATAAAAGCTATAATATATATCTTCTACTTTGTTTTTTAGCATATGTTCTCTAATTTCTTTAAATATAAAAGAAACATTTTTGTTCCCTTTTTTGTATACATTTAGTAAAGCATCAGGTAAAGGCACTGCACCATAAACAATTTCTGTTTCCAATATCTTAATACACTGTTCCATATAAATTAAATTGTTTAATCTATTGGAATATCTATTTCCATAAGTAAATCCAATTAAACTTGTTGAAAATAAAATTAATAATCCTCCTAAAAATTTCACAATAAACATATAATAACCTCTTTCTATCACATAATAGAAGTAAACTTTTTCCCCTCAAGAATATCCTTAACAGTACCTACCCCTCTAGAATTATCTAAAAAAATATATCTTTCAAATATTCGCTCTTCTATTAAAATTTTGAGACTATGTCTAGAGATTAAATCTTGTATATTATTTCCATGAACTGTAGCTAATATATTTACCCCAGCTTTTAAACTTTCATGAATTGCTTCTATATCTGATATACTTCCTATTTCGTCCATAGCAATAATATCTGGTGACATTGCTCTTAATAGCATATTAGTCCCATCTTTTTTATTACATCCATCCAATACATCTGTTCTTATGCCAATATCATGTTGAGGAACACCATTATACATACCTGCTAATTCAGATCTTTCATCAATAACTCCTATTTTAAATCCTTTGTCTAATAAATGAAAACCATTGCTTAAATTTCTAATTATATCTCTTAAAAGAGTAGTTTTACCACATTGTGGTGGAGAAATTATCAGTGTATTATATATTTTTTTATTAACCATAGATATAATATATTTTAATATATGTTCAGATACTCCCTTTTTTTCTCTCGCAATCCTTATATTTAAAGAAGAAATATCCCTTATAGTATCAATACCATGATCTTTATATATTACTTTTCCTGCAATTCCTACTCTATGCCCACCTTTCAATGTAATAAATCCATTTCTAATTTCCTCCTCAAATGCATAAATAGAATAATTGCTAATTAATTTAAAAGTCTTATCTATATTTTCCTTGCTAACTTTTATGCTTTTCCCATAATCTTTTGTTAATTTTCCTTGTGCATTTATAAAATAATCTTGTCCTTCAAAACTTATAATAAGTGGGCAACTATTTCTTAATCTAATTTCTTCTACTTTTGTTTTGTATTCTAAAGGCATAATTTTTAACGATTTCTGTAATTCTAAACATATATATTCTAATACATTATCAAATTTTTCTAAATCACAATTCTCCATAACATGTCCCTCCTTTATATATAAATATGAACAAGCTAAAATAATATGCAAAAAAAATAAAGACTTAAAGTTAAATTTAACTTTAAGTCTTTATTTTAAGAAACTAATATTATTCTTCTTCTTGAAATTCATCTAATTCATTATCTTCACAAGAATCACATTCAAACTCCATACATTCTAAATCATCTTCATCAAAAGGATAATAATCATATTCGTTATCATCATAATCATATCCATATATTTCATCTTCCACATCTGATAAATCTTCATCAATATAAAACATGTATTCTTCTAAATCTTCAAATTTTTCCATAACATCTACCATAGCATCGGCAAACTCTTCTAATGTATCTATAATTTGCATCAATAGTTTGCCTTCACTTGATTCTTCGTTAATTTTCATTCCTTCTGCTAGCCCCTTTAAATAAGCTACTTTTTGATATAAATATTCCATAATATTTCCCTCCTTAAATATTTTATAGTTAATATTATTCCCTACACTCTTGATAAATACTCACCTGTTCGAGTATCTATCTTAATTTTATCCCCTATATTTATAAACAGAGGAACATCTACTACTGCTCCAGTTTCGAGAGTAGCAGGCTTTGTTGCACCAGTAGCAGTATCTCCTTTTATTCCTGGTTCTGTATGAACCACTTCTAATTCTACAAAATTTGGTGCTGTTACTTCAAAAGGTTTACCTTCATAAAACTTAACTATAGCATTATCATTTTCTTTAATATACATTATAGCTTCCTCTACTTGCTTTTTTTCTAAAGGAAACTGTTCATAAGTCTCATTATCCATAAAATAATATAACGAACCATCATTATATAAATATTGCATTTCCCTAGTTTCTATACGAGCTAATGGATACCTATCATTAGGATTAAACGTAGTCTCTTTAATAGTTCCAGTCATAACATTTTTAATCTTTGCTCGTACAAAAGCTGCACCTTTTCCAGGTTTTACATGCTGAAAATCAATTATCTGATATACTTCACCATCCATTTCAAATGTAATGCCTTTTTTAAAATCTCCTGCAGATATCATATACTTTCATTCCTCCTTAAAGTAACTATTATATCATCATATACAATGCTTCTAAAGCTAATATATAGCTATATATTCCAAATCCTGATATTTGCCCTGTACATACCGGAGCAATAACAGATTTTTTCCTAAAATCTTCTCTAGCATATATATTAGATATGTGCACTTCAACTATTGGAATATTTAATATTTCTAAAGCATCCCTTATAGCTAAACTATAATGAGTATATGCTCCTGGATTAATTACAATACCCTTAATATTATTTTCTAAACTTTGGTGTAATTTATTTATAATCTCCCCTTCTATATTTGATTGAAATATATCCAACTTCATACCATATTCCTTGGCTCTATTATAAAGTAGCTCATCTATATATTCTAAAGTATATGTTCCGTATATTGTTTTATCCCTTTTACCTAATAAATTCATATTAGGACCATGAATAACCAATATATTCATATGTATCTTCTCCTTACTTTACCTATACAATTATATCAATACTTTAAACTAACTACAATAACTATATTGTTTAAATATAATAATTATTTCGTTTGCTATCTCCTCAATTGACTTGTTGTCTATGGAAATTATATAATCTGCAATTTGTTGATATATTTTATATCTATCTTTTAATATTCTATTTATATTGTTATATAAATCACCTTCTTTTAGTAAGGGTCTGTTTTTTTCCCATGATGGTGATGCTTTTATATTAGATATTAATACCTCTATACTTCCATCTAAAAAAAATAAAATTCCATTTTTCTTTAACATTTTTCTATTAATATCTTTTAATATGGCACCCCCACCTGTAGATATAACCATTTTATCACCTAAACAATATTTAAGTATTACTTGACTTTCCAATTGCCTAAAATAATCCTCTCCGTTATATTTAAATATATCTTCTATAGTCTTTCCTGTATATTTCAATATTATATCGTCTGTATCTATAAACTTAAAATCCATCTTTTTAGAAATACATTTACCAACAACTGTTTTACCAGCTCCACTCATCCCAATTAATACAATATTTTTCAAATTTATCACCTTGTTTCATCATGACGAGGTTTTTCTTTTACGATCTCAATAGCTTTAGTAACCTCTTTTATTAAATCCACATCATATTGATAATCTAATATGTTTGATTTAGCATAGAGACTTCCTTTTTCTGTAACTACATACTTAGGTTTTAAATTATTTAAGGCAATAGCTGCAATATCCAATTTACATTTATTGCATTTACAAACATCATCTCTATTTTTCAAGATTTTGTCTATAACATCCATAACTTGCTTTTCTTTTAAGTTTTTTAAATTCATAATTTCACTCTCCTCGTAAATAAAACATTTAATATATCTTTATATACTCTATATTAGGTTCAATAAATCCAGGTAAATATACTCCATTCCTTTTTATTTCATGTAAATTATAATCTAATTTTACTCTTTTATCATATAGCATTTTATCAGCATCATCTCCTAAAAGTATGCCACTAAGCATAAAATTACTATCAGATTCTATATAAATACTGCCATTATTTACAATTAATATTCCATCAAAAATCACATCAGAACATATATAAATATCTCCTTCAACATAGATAATCCCTTTTAACTCTAATATATCATTAATATTATTAGATTCAATGACCATTTTAGTACCTTTTATTTTATTATTTCTAACTAATATAAAAACTCTATCTTTAATATCTATAAGACGTTTATTTATAGATGAACTTATATTATTTCTATATAATTCAACATAAGTTCTTCTATCCATATCATTAAATATTTTTATAATTTCATAATTATCTATCTCAATTGGCATTATATCTTCCTCTAAAGTAGGAATATATATTTTTTGTTGTAAAAAGTCCATATATTCTTCATACAATTTCGCATTACCTTCTAATAAATTAGGAGATAAAATTGGTAATCCCATCTCAAACAATTGATTAATTACAGTTAAATTTGCATCAGCTTTCCTTTTTATCTTATTATAAGATGTCTGAGTCTGTAATTTTAACTTTTCCCTATTTTCTTCCTCATAAAAAAATAAATTTATTTTATTATCACTATCTCCTTCCATTAAATCTTCATCATCTAATACAATATATTCTTTATTATTATCTATAATTTTATCATTTTTTAAATACTCCTTTATCTCTGGTAAAATCAAATTATCAAAATATTTAGGATTATTAATTGCCATCAAAATTTTACCTTCTGCTACATAAAAAGCTTGAACATTATTTTGACTAGAATTCATAATCATATATTCCATTCTTGAGATATAAATTAAAAACATACTGAAAATGAAAACAATAGTTGTTAATAGTAAAAAAAAACAATAATAGATCCTTTATCCTCTTGCAATTAAAACACCTCTTATCTTATTTAATGTACAACAGGACATCTAGCGGTAATTTTTACATTAAATACTGTATTTCCTCCATAAATATTTTGAAGAATAAAAAATAGTTCTATAATATTAGAATTAAAATTAATGCTTGTCCCATCTATTGAAACAACATAATCTGCAACTTTATTATGTCCTCCAAAAGCATTTCCTATAGGATAAGATTTTGAATTTGTATTAATGGCTATCCTATAAATACTATTATTTTTTAAATAATAAGTTGAATAATTGTATTTTAATTCTTTCTCTGGAAAATAGTGAAATATCACAAAGCCTATGTTTTTATCATACTTATCACTCAATCCTTTAAAATTATCTATATTAATTATTTTATCTGCAGTTTGTATTTCTTTTTTTATATGTTCAATAGCATATTTACCATTTAAAAGTACATCGTCTTCCATATCTTCTTTTCTACAAACCATAGTTGTATACTTGAGTATAGAATAACATATTGTAGTAAGAATAGAAATAATAGCTATGGTTAAAAGTACTTCAATTAATGTAAAACCTTTTACATTAATTGAATTTGTTTTCTTTTTTTGATGGAAGTGCCATAAAAGCTTCAATAGTAACATTTTCGAGTTTCTGCTCCTTTTGAATAGATGATACGGTTACTCTTATTTTCCAAAAATTTTTTAATTTCTCTTCTTTCTGTATAATACATGTATAGCCCCAGTGATTATCATTTTTATTTAGTGGCAAGCTAATAGTATGAGATTTTTTATTTACTAATTCGTTTATTAAAGATATAGTCTGCATATCAAACAAATACTCATCTTCTTTAGTTTTATTATAATTAAAAGACTTTAATTGCTCAATAGTAGATTCTGCAATATTTATCATTTCCATTTTATTCTTTGAAAGTTGTAAATTATAAATAGATGTATTTATAATAGGATAATAAGTAACTGTCAACAATCCTAGTAAAAATAATCCAACTAATATTTCAATAAATGTGAAGCCTTTATTATTCATATATTTTTAACCTCACAAAATTTATTTAAAATATATATTTACTTTTCCAGTAGCTGGTGTAATAGCTATTTCAATCTTATTGCCATTTTTATCTTCAAGATATATAGTACCTGCTTTAATTGGTGTACCTAGATATCCAAAACTTATTTGAGTACCTAAATTTTTACTACCAATTAATCTTATTCCACTTTCAAATTCATATTTTTTTAAAGTAACTTCTATTTTATCATGTTTTTTTATAATATAACAATTCTTATTAAAGTTTAATATAACACTATAACAACATACATCTGTTATAGCTTTATTTCTTGCATATTCTATATCTTTTTTAAAAGTTTTTAATTCAAATTTTTCTTTATAGTTTAAAGCAATATTTCCTTTTAACATTGGTATAAGTAAAATTACTCCTAATATACTAATTACTAAAATTAATTCTACTAGTGTAAATCCCTTTATATTCATATCTTTTTACCTTTATTAAAATTTTATTAATATTTCCATTCATTTATCAAATATAGCATATATACTACTTCTGCTCTAGTTATACGATTATTCATGCTGTCGTAAGATTTACACCTATATCCCTTATCATATAATATTTTAGCGGAGGTGTTATACCAACGAAAGTTTTTATTATTAGTAATTCTTTGCATTACTGTTTCTACTTCTTTATAAGTAATAGGATTGTTAGGTTTAAAGGTATTATCAGAATATCCTTGGATGTAATTCTTATTTACAGCATAATTGATTACATCTTTATAGGATTTAAAAGTATTATAATCCTTAAACTTTTTAGCAGTATCATCTGATATAGATTTAATATCCCACTTATACACTTTGCTTAATATAGAAAGAAACTCTCCTCTAGACAAATCCTTATTTGGTTTAAAGGTACCATCTCCATATCCAGAAATAATACCTCTTCTTGCAAAAGCATTTATCTCATCCTTTGCCCAATGCCCCCTTATGTCATAAAAAATAGTAGCATTCTTATCAATTAAAACAACAAAGGTATTTTCCCCTTTTGAAAAAGATTTAGGTTTCAATTTAGTAACAATAAAGCCTTCTTCTATAGATGATGGCAAATAAAACCAGTTATTATCTACTAATTTATATATACCCCCTTTTTCATCTCCATAATATTCAAATTTTAACTCAATGTCTTTATTGTTATCTGCTTCAAAAGATTTATTTTTTATATCTACTTTATAAAATTCAGATGCTTTGATATATTGCTTATCTATTGAAAATAAACTATCTGGCAATATATCTATAGAAATGACAACTGGATTATAATAAGTACCTTTTTCTACATTTAAATATATAGTATTATTTAAATTAGATATTTCGCCACCAGAAGTAGGAATAGTATCTACTATGATTTTTTCAGATATAACATCTATATTTAAATTTTGAAAAGTAGTTGTATATCCCTCCATTAAACCTTCTTTATATCCGCTAATGAAGCCATCTCTGTATCTATCTGATTCTAACATAAGATTATTTTCTTTTATAATCGTATATGAATTAGTATCATGTCTTTCCCAATTATTATCTAACTTTAAATAATAATCCATTATAGCATTAGTTTCCCCAACTTTTGTACCTACAGTTTTACCATGCTCGTACCCTTCTTCATAGCTTTTTTTATGTTTTTCTGAATTCACAGTTCTATAATTGTCATTATAACTTTTCTCATATTCTCTTTTGAAACCAATTAAAAATCCCTCTCTATACTCTGAAGAATCTCTATTCAATGAATATTCCCTTATAATAACTGTATCTGAAGGTAAATTACGTTTATAATTTAATGATTTACCATCAAAATAATCTTTAACACCATAAATTTTCCCAAATATATTACCAAAATATTCACCATCCTTTATACCTTCTTCATAAGAAATTTTTATAGGCTCAAAATTAGCTTTTTTATATCCTTCTTCATATCCTTCTTTAAATTTTTCTCTAAAATTTTTTAAAAAACTATTCCTAAATTCTCCAGTTTCATTATTTAAATTATACATATCTATTATAGTTTTACTAGATGGAATTGCCCTACTCCAATTGGATTTTTTCCCATCATAAAAATCCCTATATCCATAAATTTCTCCTAAAGTTTTAGCTAAATCATCGACATATTCTATTTTTTCTTCCTTTTGTTTATCCCCTCTTCCTTTATCATCTTTACGACCAGTTTCAAGGTTATATCCAATTTCAAATCCTTGAATATAACTTTCTATTATATGCTCTTCATATTGTTCATCGTATTTCAAGCCATACTCTTCTTCAAATCTATATATTATTTCTTCATCTCTAGGTAAAAATCTATAATAAGGTGTGTCCTTATTCCCTTTAGAACCTTCTGTTTTACCATCTATAACACCTAATAAAAATGCTTTTTGCTTTATATCATCTAAATCATCACTTGCTGAATTTGCTCCATAAACAATAGAAATATTACTAATAATTAATACAAATAAAATTAAAATAGCTATTCTTTTAAATACTCTCATATATACCACCTTCCTATTTAGGTATTACTAATATTTTACCAATCCATAGATCATTATCAGATTTAATTTCATTATGCTTCATTATTAAATCCACCTTATTAGGATTACCATAATTTTTCGTACTTATCTTTCTTAAAGTATCTCCTGGCTCCACTATATAAAAAGTAAACTTTTTCATATCATTCATAGAATTAGGATATTTTGCCCCTAATTCATCTATTAATAATACTCCATAATCATCTTTATTTGTTTCTATATATATTTTTTCTAATTGTAGTGGATATAGAGATATATCCTGAGGCGGACTAGCTTCTATATACTTCCATCCAACCCAATCTATACCTTTAGATAGCTCTGTTTCTATTAGTTTTTCTCCATATTGCTCCTTTAATATATAGCCTAAAGTAGACGGTGAATAGGAATAGGAATAAACCCATATGCCAATTGATGTTGGTGGATATTTTAATATTATACTTTTATCTGTAAGATCTATATAAGCTCTATTTTCATCTTCTAATGCTAATATATTATACTCTAAACGTAAAGAATGTTTGTTAGATTTAGAATTATTAGATTTAGAAACATGTCCCTTTATATATTTATGAGATGGAATAAAATATACATCTTTTTCTTCAAAGTCCTCCAGTATTTCCTTAACAGGCTCTTCATTCGAAAAAGTTTTTCCTGGTATAGAAAAATTAGGAGAATTTGAAGTGATTTTACTATTTTTATCCATATCCTCAATAGAACTGTTATTATCAATATCAACACTTTCTTTAGTTATATTTTCATTTAAATTTTTTTGAACATATCCATCATATATTTCAAAAGGATTTAGTTTTCCTCCCTCTACTCCAATCATACTACTTGTTTCTTTAATATCTTCTATAATCCCTTCTAAAGCATACACCTTTAATAAAATATTACCAACCAATTTGCCATCTGTATCTTTATCCATAATTAAATTAGATATTAACATTTTTTTAGGACTAGAATTAATTCCATCTATGACAGATATAAGATTCTCAAATTTACATTTATAAGGAATATTTACATTTATAGTTTTTACAATTGATTCTCCAATTTGTTCTTCACTAGGTCTATCAAAATGTATGTCTAATATATCAATTTCTGTATCATTTAATATATCATTTAATAAATTTATTATTTCTGGCTGATCTATAGCAGGAAAATATTTATTATGTATTATAGCTTCTTCATTATGTAATTCCATCCATTCCTTATCTATGTTTCTTTCACTTTTAAGTAAAGTATTTATTTGAGCTATCTCTTCTTCATAAGCTAATCTCTGTTCTTTCAATTCTTCCAATTTACTGGCTTGGGGTGTAAGAACAAATCTAAAGGTTACTATAAAAATAATCACTATAATTAAAATAGTTAATAATATTTGCTCATTCTTCGTTAGAGTTCTGTTCATCTTCAGAATCTCCAGATTCTTCGTCAATGGGTTCTTCATCTGTATTCACATCCTCCTTTAGATTTATATTTAAGTTAAAAATATAATTTCCTTCTTCAAAGGAGATATTTTCTATAAATATCTCTTTAAATTCTTCTACCGTATCTAAATTTTTACCTAGTTCTGCTATAGAATACTTGTCCTTTGCAACACCAATCATTTGAATACTATCAGGATATATACCAATTGAAGTAAAAAACACATCTTTAGGCATTTTAGAAGTTATGTCCTTAATTAAATATGTAGTTATAACATCTTCTTCCTCAATAATATTATCTATAGATTTTAACTTTTCTAATGACTGTTTGAATTTCTCTATTTCCTCCTTTTTATTTTTTATATCTTCCACCTTTTTATTTATCTTTTCATCATTAATAGTTGCTTCCAATTTTTCTATATCCTTGTTGATTTGCCTAATTTTTATTTGGCTAAATATAGTATAAGAAAGTACAAAAGATGCAAATAATGCACCAAGTATTATATATATATACTTTCTGTTTATACTCAACTTCTTTTTTTCTAAATAAGGTTCGAAAAAATTCAAATCTTTCATGGCTACACCTCTAATCTAATTATAGATCCTATGGAATTTATATATTTACTCATATTTCCTGAAAAAACTATATTATCAAAAGATTCAACTTTTATAGTGGGGATATCAAAATAGTTTGAAAACAAGCTAGGTAAACCACCAATATTAGCTCCTCCACCATATAATAATATGATATTAATTTTATTGTCTACTTCCCTAGATAAATAATAACGAAATACAATATCTATTCTATCGTTTAAATTTTCAATAGAGTTTCTAACAATATTTACTAATCTATTGTAATCATCATATTTTTCTTCTATACGACTAATATCCACTATTTCTAATTTTTTTTCTTCTAATTCCTCAAATGTATAATTAAAAAAATTTAAAATATTTTGATCTATATGTTTCATTCCCATTTCTATAATCCTACTTACTATTATTACTCCATTTTGTATTATAGAAACTTTTGTATTATTATATCCTAGATCTATTGCAGCAAAAGTTATGTTTTCTGTAGGATAAGTGTTATTTACAAAGGAATTGGTTTTAATAACTTTAGCAATAGAATTAGGTTGATAATCCAAAACTAATGGATTTAAATCCAAATCTTTAATTAATTGAAAATGACATTCTATTATATCCTGTGGAACTGCTATAAGAAGTACATTTAATTTCTCAACATTATCTTGGTACATATTATCAATAATTTTATACTGTACCACATAGTCTTTTGACTCCGTCGGGATATACTCTTCAATTTGAAACTTTAATATATTTTCTATTTCTTCCTCCTCCACTTTAGGAATAGTTACTTCCCTGGTTATTATTGAAGAACTGTTTATAGTAAGATAAACATCCTTAGTTCTTATTTTTTTGTTTTTAATTTTCTCATTCAATACATAATAAATTAAATCCTTGTCCAATATTTCTCCATCCATATAAGCATCTTCAGGAGTTAGTATAGAAAAGTGATTGTCTACTTTAACACCATTTTTAGTTTCTTTTCCTTCAACTACTTTTATTTCATAAGAACCTATATCAATAGATAAAACCTTTTTTTTAGGAAAAATTGTTTTTAAATTCAATAATCATCGCCCCCTATTATTTCTCTTTTACATGCTCATCTACTTCTTTCCAATCATGAATTTCCCACCCCACATTTATTGGTTCTAATATATGAGGAGGATAATCATAAAACATACGAGGATCATGAGCATATCTTTTGTTGTAGCCTGATGTATTTATAATGCCTACAGCTTTTCTTTCCCATTGAGTAATATTACCCCAAAGGGTAATGTTTCCTTTTTTTGTATATATTGGTCCCCACCAATTATATTCATCCGGCACATCATAAGCTTCATAACCAAAACCTCCATTTACTGCAAATAGAGAAGCATGAATAGTCATATTTTCAGGAGCTACATCATAAATAAAACTTTCCTTTAACCAGTTCCCCAAAATTCTCTTTCTCCATTTATAATTCCAATAAGGCTTATTATAATAATCTTCTTCCCCCTCCATGTATCTAGGCCAGCCATAATGAAGTATCATTATATCATTTTGTGCTATTAATCCTAGCATATCATCACCTTTGGCATATCTTGTCCATATTCCTTTATTTTCATCCCAGCAAGATAGATTCTCTGGTGAAAAAGTGGTATTTGAATATGTGATACCATAAGGAATACCATCTTTAGAACTACCCTTTGGATAGGTTTCAGGAGGATTTCTATGGTTTTTATCCTCTTCATCATACCAATAGGTAGGATCTGTTGCAGTAATATATATATTATTAGCAGAAGCTATAGTTAACTTTCCTTTTAATTTACCAGAAATAAATATATTTCCAGCATCTAAATCAAATTTATTATCTTTCCAGTTTTCCTTATTATCTACATATATAACTTTGTTTTTTATATTTGAAATAGGTATTGTCTCTATTTCTTCTAGTTTAGCATTTCCATTTCTAATTTTTATTTTATCTCCATCTAAATATATACATGTTCTTCCATAAAAAACCATATCATCTTTTTCAGCCCATTCTTTTAACCTACTATTACTTTTAGGAAATTCTAATCCACCTTCTAAAAATTCTGGTTGTTTAGGTTCTTTTACTTTAAAATCTGGATTATATTCAGTTCCCTTCTTGAGCTTTCCACTGTAAGAAACAGTATCATAAAAGATTGGATGTTTTTGTATATAAAGATCTCCATTGGTATGATAAGGACCATGACACTCATCTCCAGTAGTCCACCAAATGTTTTCCCCATCACTATTACTTACATAAACATGATGGACAAATTGTTTTTTCCTTATTTTAGCTGCTACAGTTCTTTTTATATCAGGATTATCATCAGTCCAACCAGTAGATTTTATAGTAACAAATCTATCTTTATCACTAGGTTTAGTAACATCTAACATATAATAGCCTTCTTGATATTTAATTGGTACATTCATCATTTTTTCATGTCTTTCTGTACCATAAAAATTTACATCATCATTTAAATGCCATAAATAATCATTATATCCTGCTTCTGCATATTCTAGAGCTTTTTTGGAACTATCATCCCTATAATTAAATTTAGCTTGACTGGAGGTCATAAATAATGTGGTAATTCCAAAGACAATTAAAAGCATTAAAGCCAATAAAACCACAGGTAAAGTTATACCTCTATTGTCTTTTATATACATAAATATTCACCTCCATCATTCAAATTTACTTCTACTTTTAGATACTAAGTAAGTATCTATTTCTATAGGGGCACTATCTTTTCCAGTATCAATTTTTATAGTCATTCTCACCTTTACCCTATGGTCTTCTCCTTCTTGAAGATTTCGTATCTCCTTTAAAGATTCTACTTCTCCAAAAATATCATCATTTATTATATTGGATAAAACCACTTTTTCGTTTTTAAATGTATTTTTAAATTCATATGGATAGCTATCATTAGTAGCTTCTTTTTCATATTTTTTTAATTTATCATTTTCTAATTTATATATTATTAATTTTGGTTTTCCTTTATTTGTAGTTGTATATATATGAAGTTCCTGTTCATTCACTCTATAAATAGGTCCTATATTTTCATCTTCTACAGCTTTTTTTGCTTCATTTGCTTCCTTTTTTATTTCATTTAAAAAAATTCGTACATCTTCGGAAGTATTAAAACTACTATTCACAAATCCAAAACTATTTAAAGAAATAAATATTAAATTATAAGATACTAAAAATATTATAGCAACTAATGATACTATAATCATTAATTCTACTAAAGTAAATCCTTTTTCCCACTTAAATATTTTCATATTATCAGTCCTCATTATTTTCTAAGGTGAGAATAGCTGTACATTTATCTTCTTCGTTTTTAACTAATCTCATATTATGACTTTCCTTTATTTCTACTATTTCAAAAGTAAGCTTATCACTTTCAAATTCAATGGGATTCGTAAATGTAATTGTTACTTTTTTGTCCTCTTGTGTTAATATATTTCCATCATCACCTTTTTCTGCTATTATTATCTCTTCTTGACCATTTATAGAAAATGCCATACTTTCAATATCTATTATACTTGAAGTAAAATAGATATTGATTTCTGTTATTTTCCCTTCTTCACATTTAAATGTTCCTTCTTCAATTAAACCAAATCCTAATTCTAACTCTTTATAAGTAGGTTCATAAATATCTAAAAGTTTAAATTTTCCATCCCAAATAGTACCATCTTTGTCTACTAGAAAATAAGTATCTTTATTATCTTCTTCACCATGACATATTTCATATTCATATTCCCATAATCTCCAAAATTTTAAATTTCCTATATTTTCTATGGTAGTTGCAATTTTTAAATAATCATCTGAGGATACACCTTCTGGTGGATCAATTTTAGGTCCTATAGAAATTTTAAAGTTGGGGTAATTGCTGTTTTCAGGAAATTTTATATATCCTGGAAAATCAATAAAAAAACTAATTTCTGGATAAGTAATTTCTTCACCACTTTTTCTCCAGTCCTTTACCTCAACAGTTTCTTCATATATCCATTGAGATTTTGAGTTGTCTACATCCTTTGGCTTTGCTATTATATCTTCACCTTTTCTTATCCAAGAAATAGGTTTTACAATATACTCTCTTGCACTTAAATTTGCAAAAAAAGCTTTACCTTCCATGTTTGAATATGCTATTTTACCATTGTCTAATTGTACTTTTACTCCATCAACTGGAGTATTAGCATCTCTAAAAAAGGTATATACTGTTAATTGTCCTGGCTCTTTAGGATCTCTTTCACCTTCTCTTGTAACCATTGTTTCTAATATTGAATATCTTTTTGTATTTCCAGAATATAAATCCTTAGCTTCTACAATTACATCTATACCTTTAAGAGCATCAGGAATAGGTTCTCCAGTGGTGGATTTTCTGCCTACCCAATATATATTAGTATATACTCTATACTCTACTCCTTCAATTTCAACTATTTCATGCTCATTCATATATTTATCTTCTTCTATTTCTCCTTTAGGATCATAACCTAGTTTATTTAAGCCTAATTTTTCATAGTCATAGGACTTTAGCCACTCTATTTGAGAATTAGCTAAATTTAAAGCATTTAATTTTATACTATTCCATTTAGCATATTTTACACTATACATTGACATGGGAAGTATGGATATGGCTATTATACCAAGTAATGTAATGGATAATATAACTTCAATTAAAGTCATACCTTTTTTATTAAATTGATTCATAATAAAGCACCCCTAATAAACATACTACTATACCACAACAATAAATTATCTCCCCAAAATATAGTTATTATAAAAGCAATACATATAAAAGGTCCAAAAGGAATAGGATCTTTCATTCCCTTTATTTTAAATAATAATAAAAGTATAGATATAATTGCACCAAGCACAAAGGATAAAAATATGGTTAAAATAATTTTTTTTACTCCTAATATAAAACCCAACACTCCTATTAATTTCATATCTCCGCCACCAATACCACCTTTAGAAATAATAATAATTAATAAAAATAATCCACTAGATACAATTAGACCTAATAAACTATTTATTAAGTCTAGTTGTATATTATGTAGTATAAATTGTAAAAGTTTATATGTTATACTTGAAATTAAAATCAGTATATTTAAGCCATTAGGTATAATTTGATAATATAAATCAATAAAAAATATAACTATTAATATACTAAATATAATTCCATAAAATATAAAATCTAAATTAAAACCAAAATTATAATAAAGGATTAAATATAATATGCCATTTAAAAATTCAACTATAGGATATTGTAGGGAGATTTTCTCCCCACAATATCTACATTTTCCCTTTTGGATTATAAAGCTAATAATGGGAATTAAATCATACCATTTTAAAGGAGTGCCACAACTAGTACAATGAGATGATGGAAATATAATAGACTCCCCCTTAGGTATTCTGTATATACACACATTTAGAAAAGAACCTATAATAACTCCTAATAAAAATATTATAATATACATATGTAGCCTCCTTTATGGTATATTTGATTTGACTTAGTCAGATGGTGTTGATGTTCCATTTTCTTTACTTCCTATTTCTTTTATTGTTCCATCTTCTCCAATCTCAGCTTTTTTAGGTGTAACTGTTATTGTACCATCTTCTTTAATCTCAACTGTATAGGTATCTTTCCCTTGCCCTAATGCACTTGCTACACTCTTTGGTACTGTTGGCCATTCTTGTAGGTATTTTTCCCAACTATCATCTGTTGGCCATGTAACCAACTCACTTGGCACACCTTCCTCTGCTATATACATAGTTGCTGCTGATTCAAGGGTTCTAACATTGGCATTGTGTGCTGCTACATCAGCTTCTTTTGTCTGTCCAGTTACTTTTGGAACAACTATAAGGGCTAGTACTGCTATTATAGCTATAACCACTATTAATTCAATTAGTGTAAATCCCTTGTTGTCCTCTTTAATCTTTTTTAAAATCCATTGAAACATACATACTCCTCCTTATTTTAAAAATTAATATATTTGACATAGTATATATAATTTAAGCTATTGATTCCCCCTTTCATTATTATATTAAAAATAGTTTATTTTGATATTAAAAAAGCTGCATAAACATATGAAATCTTTGGTTTATGCAGCTGAACTGTCATGATTACTAGATAGTAACTTTAGACTCTAGCTTTGCGTCCCTATCTTTCGATAGGTTTGCCCTCAATATTTGTTTTAAACATTTTAACATATATTGGCTATTTTGTCCATATAATTTTCAATTAAATCGTATCATATATATCAAACATTGGCATAGCAATAGATATAACTATAAAACCTATGACTATTCCCATGAATACTATAAGTATTGGCTCTAATAATGTGGTCATCCTTTCCATAGAGTTTTCTACTTCTTCATCATAAAAATCTGCCGTTTTATATAGTATATCATCTAATGCTCCTGATTCTTCTCCTATACCTATCATAGAATCCACCATAGGAGGAAATATTTCAATATCTCTTATTGTTTTAGACATGGGTACACCTTTTCTAATATCTTCTTTGGCTAATTGAAGTTTATCACCTACTACTTTATTATCTACAACTTTAGATACTACATCTAATGCTTGTAACAATGGTATTCCGCTTGATAACAGCGTAGACAAGGTTCTGGTAAATCTAGAAGTAATTATTTTTATATTCATATTTTTTATTCCTGGAAACATAATTTTTAAATTATCAAAAAATCTTCTACCTTCTTCAGTTTTTCTTAAAATCATAATCCCAAATATAAAAATTAAAGCTATGCCTATAAATAAATACCAGTAGTTTTTTAACCAATTACTTATTGTAAGTAATATTCTAGTTGGAGTAGGAAGTGCTGTGCCACTTTCATCAAACATGCTTATAAATGTTGGCATCACTACAACTAACAAAAATATTACCACTGAAATAGCCACTATACTTAAAATTGCAGGATACATAAAAGCATTCTTTATTTTATTTTCAATGTTAAACTCCTTTTCATAATGGATAGCCATCCTTTCCATTATAACATCTAAATTACCGCTAACTTCTCCAGCTTCTACCATGTTTATTAACAAATTAGGAAATACTTTTTCATGCTTTTTCATTGCTTCTGATAAACTCAGTCCTTTTTGAACATCCTCATAAACTATATCTATAGTCTGTTTAAGAGTTTTGTTTTCCGTTTGCCTTTTTAATATATCTAAAGCTTCAACTACACCAATTCCTGCATCTAACATAGTATAAAATTGTCTACAAAATACTGCTATATCTTTTTTAGTAACCTTTTTTAAAAATAAACTAGTGCTTATATCTGCTGAAATTTCTTCCTCAATATTTACTGGAAAATATTTATTATTTTTCAGCATATTTACAACTTCTTCTTCAGTTTGAGCTTCATGGTAGCCTTCTATCACTTGCCCATTTTCTGATACAGCCCTATATTTAAAATTTCTCATAAAAACACCTCTTTAAAAAGCATATCTTTTTACCATATCTTGATTTATTGCCTGAGAAAGTAATGTATCCTTAGAAATAATTCCTTTTTGGTACAATTCCAATAGAGAATGATCCATAGTCTGCATTCCTTGTTTTCTGCTAGTTTGTATTATTGTATCTATTTGATGTATTTTCCCTTCTCTTATTAAATTCCTAATGGCAGGAGTAGCAACCATAACTTCAAATGCGGCTACTCTACCACTTCCATTTGCCTTAGGCAATAGTTGTTGAGAAATAATAGCTTGCAATACAGATGCTAATTGAACTCTTATTTGTTGCTGCTGATGTGGTGGAAAAACATCTATTATTCTATCTATAGTTTTAGCTGCTCCAATTGTATGTAATGTAGAAAGGACTAAATGACCTGTTTCTGCTGCTGTAAGGGTAGTACTCATAGTTTCTAAATCTCTCATCTCTCCTACTAAAATTACATCAGGGTCCTGCCTAAGAGCTGACCTTAATGCGTTAGCAAAGTTACTTGAATCTGTACCTATTTCTCTTTGATTTATCATACTTTTATTATGTTTGTGTAAATATTCTATAGGATCTTCTAATGTTAATATATGATAATTCTTTTCATTGTTTATTAAATCTATGATGGATGCTAAAGTCGTAGATTTTCCACTACCTGTTGGTCCAGTTACTAGTATTAACCCCCTAGGAAGTCTTGCTAAATTTTTTACTATTTGAGGCAACCCAAGTTCTTCCATGGTGGGTATTTTAAAAGGTATGACGCGAAGAGCTATTGCATAACTACCCCTTTGTTTATATATATTCACACGAAAACGACTAATACCTGGTTTAGCATAAGAGATATCAATTTCTCCTTTAACTTTTAACTCTTCAAATTGTTCTTCATCTAAAATTTCTTTAACCATTTTTTCTACATCTTTTGGCAATAATTTATTGGCATTAAAATATTTTAACATCCCATCTATTCTAAATACTGGAGGTATTCCTACTGTAATATGGATATCAGATGCATTATTTTCTATAGCATATTCAATTAAGTCTATTAATTCCACATGCAAGCCCTCCTTACCCCAGTGTATATCCTGCTTTTAATACTTCTTCAACAGTGGTATAACCGTTTAACGCTAAATTTACAGCATCTTCCAATAAGCTTATCATTCCTTGTTCTCTTGCAGCTACCTTTAATTCATCTAAATGCCCACCAGTATCTATTAATCTTCTTATATTTTCATTTACAATCATAACTTCATGTACAGCTCTTCTGCCTTTATATCCATTATTGCATTTATTACATCCATTTGGTTTATATAAAGTAATTTCTTTGTCTGTATCTAATCCTAATAAGGATTTTTCTGAATAACTTGCCTTATAAGGCACTTTGCAATCAGAACATAGTTCTTTTACTAATCTTTGAGAAACCACACCAATGACTGCAGAAGAAACTAAGTAAGGTTCTATTCCCATGTCTATCAATCTTATAATTGAAGAGGCACAATCATTAGTATGTAGTGTAGATAAAACTAAATGTCCTGTAATAGCTGCTCGTACAGCTATTTCAGCTGTTTCAGAATCCCTAATTTCTCCTACCATAATAATATCTGGATCTTGCCTTAATATGGATCTTAAGCCAGATGCAAATGTAAGTCCTGCTTTGGGATTTACTTGTACCTGATTTATTCCTTCTAATTTATACTCTACTGGATCTTCTATAGTAACTATATTTTTTTCAATTTTATTCAACTCTTTTAATGTTGCATATAAAGTTGTAGTTTTACCACTGCCTGTTGGACCCGTTACCAAAATAATACCATAAGGTTGCCTTAAAATTTTATCAAAAACTTTTAAGTTCCTTTCATTAAATCCTAATTTATCTTTAGAAAACATGAAATTTGATCTTTCTAATAATCTTAATACAATTTTTTCTCCATAAACTGTAGGTATAGTAGATATACGAATGTCTATTTCTTTTCCATTTATTTTAGCTTCTGCTCTACCATCTTGAGGAACTCTTTTTTCTGCAATATTCATCTTCCCCATAATTTTAATTCTAGTAACTAAAGCAGAAAGTGAAAAGCTTGAAAGTTGTATAATTTCATGCAAATCTCCATCTACTCTAAATCTTATACGAATATTTTTAGCATAGGGTTCTATATGTATATCACTAGCTCTCATATCCACAGCTTGTTGGATAATTGAGTTAATTAATTTTACTATAGGTGCTGAAGCTATTTCTAGTAATTCGTCTTCTTCTATTTTGTCTCTATTATCAAATTCGTAAGAATTTTTAAATTCTTTTAGCATTTTTTCAGTAGACTCTTTAATATAAAATTTATCTATATTTTTTAAAATAATCTCTTTAGATGCTATTACTGGTTGAATTTCCAATTTTGTAAACATTTTTATATCATCTATTGCAAATATATTTAATGGATCAGCCATAGCTACTATTAAATAATCTCCTTTTTTATCTATAGCTATTAATTCATGACGTCTAGCAATATTTTCAGGAATTGTCGAAACTATATCTGGATTAATAGTATATTTATCCAAATCTACATGAGGAATTCCCAATTGAAACTCCAACACTTCAATAATATCATTATTTGTAATATATCCTTCTTCAACTAGTATTTCACCCAGTTTCCGTCCATCTTCTTTTTGTTTTTCTAAAGCATCATTTAACTGTTCTTTTGTTATTTTTCCAGAGTATAGTAATAATTCACCTAATTTTAGATTAGAAGTTTTCATATAAAAAACCATCCTTTTCATTATATATAAAACTATAAAACGAATAAAATAAAAATAAATTAATAATATTTACTATTTATATTATACTAAGTTTATTCTACATATTTTTCTAAAATCCTTCTTATTTTATAAAAATAATTATAAATATTATAATTTTCATCTTCTAACCATATTTGTTGACTATACAGTCCTTGATTTATAAGCATATTCAGTCCATCTATTGTTTTATATCCTTTATTTTCAGCTAATTTTAATAATTTGGTTTTCTTTGGTTTATATACAATATCATATACTATCAAGTTTTGAGAAAATCCATCCAGTTTAATAGGCAATTCATCTATGTTAGGATACATTCCTATAGACGTGCAATTGACTACCATGTGAATATTTTTCTTATCAACTTTTTTTAAATCTAATCTCCCATAATCAATTAAAACTCTTGGAAATTGATACTTTAGTTTTTGAGATAATTTTTTTGCTTTTTCTAAAGTTCTATTGCTAATAAATATACTATTTACTTCAGCTAAAGCCAAAGAAGTTGCAATAGCTTTAGCTGCACCCCCAGCTCCTAAAATTAATATATTTTTTCCTTTCACATCTATGTTCATAAGTTCTAAAGATTTTATAAATCCTGCACCATCAGTATTGTAGCCTATAAGCTTATTATCTATATTTTTTACAGTATTTACAGCTCCAATTAATTTAGCTTCTTCTGAGATTTTGTCTAAATAATTTATTATGATGGTTTTATGAGGTATAGTCACATTAAAACCCTTTATTTTTAAAATTTTAATTGCTTCAATTATGGTATATAAATCTTTTTCTTCTACATCAAAAGCTAAATAGATATTGTTTTTATCTATTAATTTATAAAAATTATTGTGAATTACAGGGGATAAAGTTTTAGATATTGGATGACCTATTAAACAATAAATTTGAGTATTCCAATTTATATTCATTTTATTTATTCCTTTCTACTCTATTGTTTTTTAACATTATATTTTGTCTTATATTTATAATAACATAATTTTTATAATTTTTTGTAAAATTTTTGAAATTATAAACTAACTTATGGTTTTAAATGAAAATTAATTGTAATTTATTTATTATCTGTTATGATAACATCTGTTATGATAATATTATTCCTTGTTTATACATATAATTAAAAAATTAGTCTAAATAAAAAGAAAATAAATAGTCAAAATATATATAGGAGGTGAAACTTTTGAAAAAGAATAAGTTTTTCATTTTAATGTTTACTTTAATTTTAATTGCTTCTACTATCGGTTGTACTTCTAATAAGTTTCGACAGCCAATAGGAACTGAAACAAAAATAGGAGATAATATTACAAAAAAAGGTGTAAAGCGGGATAATGTAAATACAAAAGGTATTGTCAAAAAAGATATTAATAAAGATGTACGACAAAATCAGGTTCTACCTGGTCCAAATACTGCAACAGATATAACTAAAAGAAATAATTTATCTACGCCAGACGATATGGCTAAAAAAGCAGCTAATATAGCAGAAAAAATAACCAATTTAAAAGAAATAAATAGTGCTTCGGTTTTAATAAGTGGTAATAGTTGTATAGTAGGTGTGGATATAAAAAATAATATTGAAGGAAAAATGACTACGGATTTGAAGCAGAAAATTGAGAGGATTGTTCGAAACACAGATAATAGTATAAAATATGTCAGCATTACAGCTGATCCAGATCTTTATACTAGGATTAGAAATATGGCAGCAGATATAGCTAATGGAAGACCTATATCAGGTTTTGCAAATGAATTTGAAGAAATATTAAGAAGGATTACTCCTGTTAAATAAATCCGGGTTTTCCCGGATTTATTATCATATTAATTAATTATTGTATAAGAAAGGGAATGCTATGAATATTAAAAAAGTATATCAATATATATGCATTTGTATTGTAATACTTGTCTTATTTACAACAAGCAATATAAAATTTAAGTATAATGAAGCTATGGCCAATAATAATTATGGTATGATAATAAAAAAAGGAACTGAAAATAAAAAAGTTGTCGCTTTAACCTTTGATGATGGTCCACATCCTATATACACTGAACAAATATTAGATATACTGGATGAGTATGATGTAAAAGCTACTTTTTTCGTGTTAGGAATGTTAGCTGAAACTTATCCTCATGTTATTGAAAGGCAATGGGCAGAAGGGCATGAAATAGGAAATCACACATATTCTCATATAGATGCAAAAAAAGCTAGTAGGGAAAAATTATTAGAAGAATATAAAAAAACTCAAGATATAATATATTCTATAACTAAACATAAACCTAAAATATTTAGACCTCCCTACGGATCTTTTGACAATAAAGTTATAGAAATGATTGAAGAAGATAACGCAGTAGTAGTTCTTTGGTCTGCAAATCAAGATTCAAAAGATTGGAAAAATCCTGAAGTAAAAGAAATTGTTACTAATACCCTTTCAAATATAGAAAATGGAGATATTATACTATTTCATGACTATGTATATTATGATGAAAGCCATACTGTAGAAGCTTTAAAGAAAATTATACCTGAATTAAAAAACAGAGGATATGAGTTTGTTACCCTTTCTCAACTTTTAAATATACCTTTAAAATAGTTACAAATAATAGACCCGGATATCCGGGTCTATTATTTGTAACTATTCTTGCTAAAATACATATTATATATTAGGCACGATAAAATTATTTTATTAAATAAATTTTTTCTAATTTTACTAATGATTTATAACTAATAATATTATAAAACCATGTTTTAAAAGCTTTTAAGTGTAAAAATAAGAAAACTCCATATTGTATTATTATATTTTTTTATTTATTAGGAGGTGGCAATATTGACTGAAGCAAGAGGAAATCAGTTTAGCAGAAAATCTAATTATGATAGTTCATTATTATTTTTCTTTTTACTTTTGGTAATATTATTTTGTGGTTATAACAAATGTGATAAATACTAAAATCCGGAATTTTCCGGATTTTAGTTATTTAAAGCCTTATATAATTTTTCGATTGCCCGTTTTTCAATTCTAGAAACATATGATCTAGAAATACCTAACATATTAGCTATTTCTCTTTGAGTTTTACATATACCATCTATCAATCCATACCTTAATTCAATTATGATCTTTTCTCTATTCTTTAAAACTTGATTTATAGACTGGTATAGTTTTTTCTTTAAAAGTTTAAAATGAACTTCATCTACTACATCATCAACATTTGTACCTAATACATCTAATAAAGATATTTCATTCCCTTCTTTATCTACTCCTATAGGTTCTTGAAGGGACACCTCTAATTTAGATTTTTTATTTGCCCTTATAGTCATAAGAATTTCATTAGCAATAGTATCAGAACGGAAACATTTAATCATAATCAAAACATGTTAAAAGGTGTTTCTGATTTATCTACTATAGGATCTAGTATTAAATATTATAGACTACTTACTTTATTTATGTTATTTAATATGTAAAAAAAGGCATCCAATTGGATGCCTTTAAAGTTTGCCTTAAACCCCTATTTCGGTAAATTATCAATAGCATATTGCGCTTGCTCTTCAGTAAATTTATCTCCATGTTCAGATGTTAATTGTTCAAATAATTCTTTGTCTGACATTGGCATAATTTCTAGATAATTCTTAGCTGCTTCTAACGCTTCCTCATTATAATCCACTTCTACATTTTCAATTGCATATTGGGCAGCTTCTTCTGGATATTGATCCCCGTATTCAGAAGTTAACTGTTCGAACAACCCTCGTTCAGAAAATGCCATTATATCAACATAGTTCTGTGCAGCTTTTAAAGCATTTTTATATTCACGTGGAACATCATCTTTAGCACTTTCTTTAGGTTTTTCGGTTTCTTCTTTTTTCTCTTTTTCTTCTTGCTCTGAGTCTTTAGATGCCACATTGTTCTCTATTTGGCTAGATTCTCCATCTCCAGCAACTTCCTTTTGTGCGTCCTCATCTCCGCCGCTACCTAAAACTGCAATAACAACAATAATAACTAAAAGAATAAACCACCATCTCTTATAAAAGGGTTTCTTTTGCTTTTCATTCATTTAAATTCCTCCTTTTCTTTTTTTATTATATCAAATAGGAGAAAATTAACAATATGAGAAAAAGAAGCCTTGTTTAGGTTCTTATTTAATATTAAATTTTATGATACCTTATTTTGATTTATTTCGTCTTCATACCCGACATAAATCCATCCTTTGTTTAAAAATGCTTTTTCTTTTGACTTGTTAGCTTTAACACCTGCTATTATCCATACTATAAATGCACCAATCCCAAATGTAGGCGCTCCAGCTATTATAGCTATTAATAACCAAGCTATACCTTGCCCAATAAACCCGTTAAATAAATACCATATAGGACCAAAGAAAAAGACTACCCAATTAAACCCATCTTTTACTCTCTCTGTATATCCATTTGCTGGGTTTTTGTAAATTTTATATTTTGCCATTTCTTACCCCCCTTACTTTATTACTTCTACAAGAAAGGAGAAAATCCTCTATTTATTTATCGCAATATTCGACATTATATAAAAACCAAGGACAAATATATATAAATGCTAAAATAAAGTATAAAAATGTATAAAAGTGCAAAATCCAATAAAAACATACAATTTTATTGAGTAATTAAAAATGAAATATAAATTAGTAATGGACATTGAAATTAATTCAGTGGAAAATTTTTAAAAAACTTAGATAGAACAATTAAAAAAGCTTATTTAGAAAATAGATTAGAAACTAGAATAAAGCATTTTGCAAAATATAAATTTTTTATTATTGACGAAATAGGCTATTTATCTATAGGAAAAAAAGAAACTAAAATGTTTTTTCAACTAATTATAAATATCCTTGGCAATTCTTACAAGACTGCTGAGGTCCTATCCATTTATTAAAGATTTATCCATTGCATTTCCTCTTCTATTTTCTTTTTAACTCCTTCTAAAATTTCTATCTTTCTTTCATAACTACAGGGAAGATTATTTATTTCGTTTATAATAAATTCTGATTGAACTTCTGCTATTCTTTCGTTTAACATTTTCCATCCCTCTTTTGTAGTTGGTAAATGGACTTTAACATTCATTTATCTTCCCCTCATTTCTTACTTATTTATATGAGTTTTACGTTTTGTCCTATGCTATTTGAAATTGTCTCTTTCATCCCCCTTGTGGTAAAATATTCTAAAGCACATAATCCAGATATTGTATATGATAGAGATATATCTATGTTTTAGAAGTTCTGAATGATAAAAAAGTAAATTCTAAATACAACAAATTTGTCAAGTTATTTAAATCTAGAGAGGATTAAATGTATACCATAATGTAAAATTTGTACTTGTTACTGCACCTCCTACTGTTTTACTAAATGTAAATCTACTTTCATTAGGTATTTACTTAATGTAAAAGTCAACAATTGTTTTGACATTTTGTAAAAATATATTTTAAAATTTATTTTTTTGATATAATATAATTAATTTACATATTGTGAAAGGTGGTAATCATGAATAACGAATTAGGGAAAAGAATAAAACTTTTAAGAGAAGAAAAAGAATTGTCCCAATTAGAACTTGCTAAAATATTAAATATAAGCAATTCAACCCTTTCTCAATATGAAGCTGGTAATAGAGTCCCAGGAGATGATATAAAAAAGAAAATAGCAGACTTCTTCAATGTATCAGTTGACTTCCTCCTAGGGAGAACTGAAGAAAAAAATCCATATACCAACGATAAAGATTTAGATAAAGTAGATAAATTTCTACTTGAATTAAAAGAAAAAATGGAAAAAGAGGGACTGGAATTTGACGAAACCTCTCCACAGGAATTGATTGAAACTTATAAGTTATTATTAGAATTTAAGAAAAAGATGAAAAAAGAATAAAGGAGTTGAAATCATGAATAATGAAGAAAAGATACTAGAATTATTAAATCAAGTACAAAGCCAAATTAGTAGTTTAGAAAAAAAGGTAGATGATAATCATGTGGAAGTTTTAAATGAACTCCAGGAGATTAAAGAACAAATCCACGAACTAGATACTAAAAATGCTGCTAACCATATTGCTACAAAAACTAAATTAGATAAAATATCAGACGATCTAGACTTCCTTACCCATAAAGAATTCCAAACTGAAAAAGAAATCTTTAATCTAAAGAAAAAAATTGCTAAATAAAATGTACTACTATACAAAGGGAAAGAGGCAACTAACTTGACGGTCAATTGCCTTTTTTACTATCAATTATACACTTTATTACTTCTTTCATTTCTTCCTCTGTAAAATTTATTAATATTTCTAAGATTAAGTTTTTTATGTAGTCTAAATCTTCCACCACCAAGGTCCCTTTTTTGTAATAGTCAGTGGCGAAACGTTATATGAAACGTTTTATATTGATATTACTTTGACTAAAGGTTATGCTAATATAGTAGCTAAAGGAATTACTAAATATATTATAAAAAGTGGTTATTGATATTATTGATTTAAGTGTAGTATAAAATATTTTTAAAAAAGAAAGGAAATTAGTTATGGTTTTTTTCTTTAAATCTAAAAAAAGAAAAGAAGCTGAATTTATGGCTCCTCAATGGATAAAACAAATTAATGAAAGTGCCAACTTGGTTAATAACACCAAGAATCCTGATACCTTTTTCTCTAGATACGAATTCATGATTAGCAAAGTTAAAGATCTGATTAGTGCCCAAAAGTATTTAAGATTCAAAGGTGATAAACCTATTGATATGCTTAAACAGATTAATGATAAAAAAATATATACAATAAATGATTTCATTGATAGATACTATAACGATATTGTAAATCAGATTAATAAACTTAAAACTGAGAAAGCAAAACAAAAAAGAGTTGATAAATTTTATTCATCCTTAATTCCGTACTTTGACCAAATGGAACAAGAAAATATAGATAAAATAAAAGAATTACATACTAATTTAAAAAATAATAATGCTCTTGAATCAAAGGAAAATGTAAATTTACCTGAAAAAGACCCAAAATAGACCTCTCTCAAATTGACTGGTATATAATGATATCATTTGGAAAATCAACATCAAAAAGTTATAATAAAGCTGTTTATCTAGCTAAAAATAGTCCAAAATATGATGAGGTTGTAGATGAAGATGGTAATATAACCCATACCGCTACTTATACAAGTTCCAAGAGAGACTTCTTAGATTTTATTGTTTTATATGATCTAGTTTCTAACTGGAAGTCTACCTTTTTCATAATAAATGGTGATTTAGTTGATAAAAAAACAGTTGGTAAAATTAAATATTGTTATGGAGATAAATGTAGAAGTGTAAAATCTAATTTTTGTTATGGTGCAAGCTACATGACAGTTAACCCTTTTGGATGTCATAGACTCCAAATAAGTCAGTGTAATAATCCATGGTGGGAATATTATGTTCAAGAAGGTAGCCATTATAAATTAGATAGAGACAAACTTTATAAAAGAATAGAATTAACAAAAGAAACATTTAAATACTGCCCATCATTTAATATTGAAAATATCATGAATGTAGCTATGTCATTTCCTCTTATATTAAAGAAAAATGAATATAAAGAGATAGTTAAAAAAGAAAGCAACATATACTTATAATAAAAAGGTAAGAGGATTCGAATATACTATTTTTTCATTGAAACAACTTCAACAATCTAAATGCAGTTATAGAGCGTGAAAAACTCAATTTCCCATCTACAAATCGTGTAAACTGTATACATTCTGATTTTCACTTGACAAATACCGTTGTTGAATATCATAGGAATGATGTTCAACAACGGTTATATTCTTTGTAAATTATTAATACCCTTGATCATCTAGGGAAATTTTCAATTAGAATTTGGAGTACTTTTAGAATATCATAAACATGGCCCTTTTTGCAATATAATAAACATATAACTACTAATGAGGTGATCCAATGAAAATAGCGATTTATTCCAGGAAAAGTAAATATACTGGCAAAGGCGAAAGCATTCAAAACCAAATAGAAATGTGCAAAGATTATTGTAACAAACATTTTGACCAATGCGAATTTATTATTTATGAAGATGAAGGTTTCTCAGGTGGAGACAAAGATAGACCACAATTTAAATCGATGATGTCTGACGCTAAAAAAGGAAAATTTGAAACTGTGGTTTGCTACAGACTTGATAGAATCTCTAGGAATGTCTTAGATTTCTCTCAGACATTAGAAGAATTAAATAATAAAAACATATCATTTATTTCAATAAATGAACAGTTTGATACATCTACCCCAATAGGAAGAGCCATGACTTATATTGCCACTGTATTTGCTCAACTAGAAAGAGAAACTATAGCAGAAAGAATAAGAGACAATATGATACAATTAGCCAAGACTGGCAGGTGGCTTGGTGGAGTTACCCCTACTGGTTTTGATTCTAAAGAAGTTATATATATAGATCCATCAGGCAAGGAAAGAAAAATGTTTAAGCTCACTCCAATTCCCGAGGAAATAAAGATAATCCGACTTATATATTCAAAATTCTTAGAATTAGATTCATTAACTCAATTAGAAACTTTTTGTATACAGAATGATATAAAAACTAAAAATGGCAATGATTATACCAGGTTTACTTTGAGATCCATCTTAACTAATCCTGTCTATGCTACAGCTGATGAAGATACATATAATTACTTTGTTGATAATGATTATGAAGTATATGCTGATTTAAATGAATTTACAGGTAATAAAGGTATTATGGCATATAATAAGACTATTCAAAAGAAAAACACTACCAATAAGCTCAGGGATAGTTCAGAATGGATTATAGCAGTAGGCAAACATCCTGGGATAATAAAAGGTAGTGATTGGGTGAGGGTACAAAATATGATTGAGAGAAATAGATCTAAAACTTTTAGAAAAGTTAAAAATTCAGAATCATTACTATCAGGCATATTAAGATGTGGTAATTGTGGTAGTTTTATGAGACCAAAAATGGGACGTGTAAATAAGGACGGGATCCAGGCTTTTTATTATATATGTGAATTGAAAGAAAAAAGCAAAAGAGAAAAATGTAATATCAAAAACATAAAGGGTAATGATCTGGACCAACTTGTTATAGATGAACTAAAAAAACTATCCTATGAAGGCTCTACCTTGTCCAGAAAGATAGAAAAGGATAGAGTTAGTATAACTAGTACCCAAAGTAGTTTAAAGACTGAAATAGACGAAATAAAGGCTAGTATAGATAATAATGATAAAGCTATAGCTAATTTAATAAATTCTTTGTCAGAGGGTCAAGAATCCAGTGCTGCTAAATACATAATTAATCAAATAGATGAATTAGATAAAAAGAATTCAAAATTAAAGAAAAGATTATTGGAACTTAAAGAAAAAAGAGAATCTAATTATCTAAAAGAAAATGATATAGAAATTATAGACGATATAATGACTAAATTTGCTACCATGATAGATACTGCAGATGTAATCCAGAAAAGGAATTTAATTAGGTCCGTAGTAGACAAAATTATCTGGGATGGAGAGGACATAGATATTGTTCTGTTTGGTGCTGATTCTAAAAAAAAGCAATAGAAATGTTTCCACAATGTGACTATAGCATTTTCAATACAACGTGCTGCATAAGTAGCTAATCTCGTACCCTTTTCCATGTCAAAAGTTGATATAGCCTTAATTAGTCCTATAGTACCTATAGAAATTAAATCATCTATATCATAACCGGTATTGTAATATTTTTTAACTATATGAGCAACTAATCTTAAATTTCTTTCAACAAGTATATTACGAGCTTTTTCATCTCCTTGCGAGTATAATTTTAAATAGTATTCTTCCTCTTCTTTAGTAAGTGGATTTGGAAAAGAACTAGTATTTGTTATATAACTAGAAAACAATAAAAAAATCTCTGTAAATTCTCTTAGTAAATACAAAAGATAAGTAAACATAAGGCACCCCCATTTCCCCTATATTAAAGTATATGAAATAAGGGTAGTGAAGGTGCAAGTCCTACCTATTAATCTTATAAATCTCTTTTACAATTTCTTCAAAAATAGATACTGCTACTTTAGAACCAGAAAAACTTTCTTCTACAAATACCGTAATTACATATTTTGGTTTTAGCTTAGGGTAAAAACCTGAAAACCACCCATGAATAGTTTCTTTTCTATTCAGCACAGCTTGAGCAGAACCAGTTTTCCCACCTGCTCCTCCAATATGTTTCAAATTCATACTTCTTGCTGTTCCATTCTCTACTACATCTATCATAAAATTTTGTACAATTTCTGCTATATATTGAGATACAACTCTCTCGCCATTATTCCTTTTAAATTCTTTTATCATATATCCATCTTTAGTCGTTATACCATCTACTATAGTCATATCCTTCTTTATCCCTTTGTTTGCTATTATCATCATCATATTGGTTACCTGAAGAGGTGTAAGCTCAATACTACCTTGCCCTATTGAAATATTGCCAATTGCTGGTCCTTTCAATTCTTCTCCTTTAGGTAAGTTTCCTTCTACTTCTTCAATAAGTCCTATATTTATCTTCTTCCCCATTCCTAATTTTTCTGCCATATAAATAATGCTATCCCCGCCAATTTCCTGCCCCAGTTGAATAAATGCACAATTACAAGATTTTGAAAAAGCATCTTTCAATCCTATATATCCATGTCCTCTTCCATTATTACATTTTATTGGCACGTTATTTATTTGCTCATAACCACTACAATAAAACACTTTATCTAAATAAGAAATATCTTTTTCTAAAGCAGCTAATAATACCACTGTTTTAAATAAAGATCCTGGAGGATTAGCAACTTGAATAGCTTTATTATATAAAGCCATATCTTCTCTATTTAAGTATTCATCTATCTCATTTTGATTAAAATTTGGTCTACTAGCCATAGCTCTAATATCTCCAGTATCCACATCAGCTACTATTACTGACCCTTTAATTTTATTTTTATCTAATACATTTTCAACAATCTTTTGAATATGATAATCTATAGTTAATTTAACTGCCTTTGGATCCATAGTATTCTTATTCTGGGATACTTCATACTCTCCATTAAGTATAATTTTTTTTGCTTTATCTACTTCTAAATAAAGTGAATAACTATCACTATCTCTTAAAATCTCATCATATGCTTTTTCAATACCTGATTCTCCTCTATTTTCTGCCTTATTTATATATCCAATCACGTGAGCAAGCATACTATCGTTTTCATATCTAATAGTTTTATTTTCAATAAATATTTTTTCTTCATTAGGACTTGTTACTTCTAAATTTAAAGGTATTTCTATTATAGAATTTTTATTTTGAATATATTTTTCCAATTGCTTTTCATCAAATTCTGAATTATCTATAATAAATTGTTTTAATTTTTCATCTTCTAATATGCTATCTTTATAAAAAAAAGCAGTAGGAATCACTTCTCTATTGGTAAGAGGTATTAAATTTCTATCATATATAATCCCCCTATTGGGATATAAACTAATTTCATGACTTCTCTGTTTTAAAGCTTGAATTTTTAATTTTTCATGTTCTCCAATTTGAATATATACTAATCGTAAAATTAATAAAGAAAATAATAAAGAAGAAATAATTAACATTTTAATAATTCTATTATTTACTATATTTTTCCTGTATCTATTCATAAAAAAACCTCCCTGCTATTAGTTATAGTATTGCCTAATTGCAGGGAAGCTATTACTTTATTTGCCTAATATAGAATTAATTTTAGTTACAATTATATCTATTGCAACTTTATTATAACCCCCTTCAGGTATAATTATGTCAGCATGTTTCTTACTTGGTTCAACAAATTGCATGTGAGCAGGTCTAACAGTTGTCATATACTGATTAATAACTGAATCTAAAGTTCTTCCTCTTTCTTTCATATCCCTTTCTATTCTTCTTATAACTCTTACATCAGAATCAGTATCTACAAATATTTTAATATCACATAAGTTACGAATTTCTTCATCAGCTAATATAAGTATTCCTTCTAATATTATAATTTCTTTGGGATAAACCGTTATAGTTTCTTTTTTTCTAGTATGGCGTTCAAAATCATATATTGGCTTTTCAATAGGTTTTCTGTTTAATAAATCCTTAAGATGTTGAATAAGTAGATCATTGTCAAAAGCAAAGGGATGATCATAATTAGTTTTTACCCTTTCTTCAAAAGAAAGATGACTTTGATCCTTGTAATAAGAATCTTGTTCTATAATAGCAACGTTTTTTTCGTGAATAGACTTTAATATTTCTGTAGATACAGTAGATTTACCTGAACCGGTTCCGCCTGTAATACCAATTAATAAAGGTTTTTTCATATATATCAACCCTCTATACTCTTTCTAATAATATCCCATTTATTAACTTTATTATCCATCTTCATTTTAATTATTTGTTGAGGATGAGGTGCCACATCTATCTCGTTTCCTTCCTCGTCCCACATTTTTTCAATAATCTGAGTAAAATGTTTTCTTCCAGGTCCGAATACTTCAATCTCATCACCAACAAACATTCTATTTCTCTGTTCTATTGTAGCCAATTTTGTATCTTCATCATAATCTAGTACAAGACCAACAAAATCATATTTTCTAATGTAAGAACTTGATGTATACACTTGATCTTCTTCTGTAGGTTTACCAAAATAAAAACCCGTTGTAAAATCTCGATAACTAGCTTTTTTTATTTCATCAATCCAACTTTCATCAAATGTATAATTATCTGGATCTTTAAAATATTCATCTATAGCCATCCTATAAGATCTTACCACAGTTGCTACATAATAGGAACTTTTTACCCTTCCCTCAATTTTAAAGGATTTAATTCCTGCTTTTACAAGATCAGGTATATACTCAATCATACAAAGATCTTTAGAATTAAATATAAATGTACCCTTATCTCCCTCTACTATTGGGAAATACTCTCCTGGTCTTTTTTCTTCCATTAGATAATACTTCCATCTACAAGGATGAGCACAATCCCCTCTATTTGCATCTCTTCCAACCATATAGTTACTCAATAAACATCTGCCTGAATAAGATATACACATAGCACCATGAACAAAAGTTTCTATTTCTAAATCTTTGGGAGCCTTTTTTATTATTTCTTCTATTTCATTTAAGGATAATTCTCTAGCCAATACAATTCTTCTAATACCTAAATTATACCAAAACATTACGGTTTCGTAATTGGTAACACTAGCTTGTGTACTTAAATGAATAGGAAGTTCTGGAACAGTTCTATTTATTACTGAAAATATTCCTGGATCTGATACTATTACTCCATCCACTCCCATATCATATAATTTTTTTGAATATTCTTCTAATCCAATTAAATCTTCATTATGGGGAATAATATTCATGGTTATATATACTTTCTTATCTTTTTCATGAGCAAAATCTACTCCTTCTTTAATCTCATCTTCGGTAAAATTTTTAGAGGCCTTTCTAAGACCAAATTGTTCCCCACCTAAATATACTGCATCTGCACCATAGATTATAGCCATTTTCAACTTTTCTAAATCTCCAGCTGGTGCCAATAATTCTGGTTTTTGCAAAATATTTCACTCCTCTCTATAAGTTAATGCTACTCCATCCCCAATGGGTATAATACATGACGTATATCCTTCTATATGGTTTATATACTTTAAATACGCTCTCAAACGTTTAACTATTGTTTTTTTTCTTCTTACAACCAGTTTATCAGAAGCAACCATGCCTTTGAATAATACATTGTCTGATACTATCAAACCACCTTTTTTAGTTAAATCCATACACCAATTAAAAAAACGTAAATACTGCCCTTTAGCTGCATCTAAAAACACAAAATCATATTCTTCTTTAAGATTTGGTAGTATATTCTCTGCTTCACCATAAAGTATTTTTATATTATCCTTATATATAGTATTGTTTATGTTTTTTTCAGCTATTTTTACCATATCTTTCCTTCGTTCAATAGTAGTAATATAACAATTCCCTTCTGTTGCTTCAGCCATTACTAATGCAGAATAACCTATAGCAGTTCCTACTTCTAATATTCTTTTAGGTTTGTGAATTTTTATTAATACTCTTAATAATTGTGCTACTTCCCTCTCTACTATAGGAATATTATATTCTTCTGCATAATTTTCTAATTTTTGTAGGTATAAATTACTTTCAGGTAATATACTTCGTATATAATCTTCAATATATTCTTCATTTATATAATTCAATCTATATCTAGCCTCCTTGGCAAAAATAATACGTGGTTAACCACGTATTATTTTTTAGGTTTTGCTTTTAAATGTTCTTCATAGGTTCTAGAAAAAATATGTCCTCCAGTTCCATCTTCCTTTGTACGAAAATACAAATAATCTACATCAGCTGGATTTACTGCTGCAATTAATGACTTCTCTCCAGGTGATGCTATAGGGGTTGGAGGTAATCCCTCATGTATATAAGTATTATATTCCGAATCTATTTTTAGATCCTTTTTTGATAATACTTCCTTCCGTTCACCTAATGCATATTGAACAGTAGCACAAGACTCCAATAACATTCCTTTATTCAAACGATTGTGAAATACTGCAGATATAAGTTCCCTTTCTTCATCTAGTTTACTTTCTCTCTCTATAATAGAAGCCAAAGTGACCACTTCGTTTACAGTAAAATCATATTTATCCATATGAGGTCTAACACTTCTTTCAAACACCTCTTCAAATTTAGAAAGCATTTTATCTATTATATCTTCTTCTGTTGTGTTTGTATATATTTCATAGGTAGAAGGAAATAAAAATCCTTCCAAGCATTGTCCTTCTTTCAATTCCTTTAAAATAGGATGCTTATCTTCAAAATATTTCTTATTAGATGTTAATTCTAAAAAACGTTCCTTATCTACAACACCTTCGTTAGCTAACTTATCTGCTATTTGTTGTATTTCATATCCTTCTGGAATGGTAAATCTTATTACGTTTTCATTTTTTCCACCTTTAGTTAGCTCATCAATTATTTTATATATGTCCATATCTGTGCTTAATATATATTTCCCTGCTTTTAATTCTTCACCTATATCACTTTTTTTTACTGCAATTTTAAATATTAATTCACTTTTAATTAAGCCTTTTTCCTTCAATATATTAGCTATCCTATTTGAACTACTACCAAAAGGTATTTCAACAGAGACATCCTTTGGATTCTCAATATCTACTGCAGTAAATCCCCAATCGTAATATACCTTCCCCACTATTAAAATACCAACTATTAAAATTAAGATGATTAATATTCTCTTAATCTTGTTTTTTTTCTTTACATTAGTAGTTTCTAACACAATAATCCACCTCTGAATAAGTAGTTATCTATTTCATTTCTTTCCATAATTTTTTTGTAAAATGTAGATAACTAAATATATTATTTAATCACTATTAATCTTCTTCTAAATCTATAGCTTCTCCAATAATATTGTTTATATCATGAACTAGCTGGCTAAACCTCATTTCTGCTATAAAATAGTCCTTTATAATTGGATTAAGTATCAGCACATCTTCTAATTTTTTCAACTTATCTAATTCCGATTCATCAACTTCCTTACCAGAAAATTGATCCATCTGCAATTTAAATAATTTCTCTTGAAAATCCTCAACCATTTTTTTATTCTTTTCATCAGAACAGAGAATTTTTCTTTTTTCTTTGTAAAGTTTATATTCCTCTGATGCTCTTATTGCCTTTGCTAACTTATGAGCTTGGTCATAAACATTAGACATATTTATACCTCCTAATTAATTATTATAAATGATTTTATGATACATAATAGCAATGATACCATGTTAATTAAATATTATATCATTAATCTATAATATTGAACAGGTATAAAAATAATAGTCCTAGCTTTAAGCTAGGACTATTATTATACTTCCATTATAATAGGCAGTATCATTGGATTTCTCTTTATCTTTTCATATATAAAACTTCTTAATGCATTACGCATACTAGATTTTAATGTAGCCCAATCGGTTATATGACGTTTTTCACATTCTGTTAAAACATCTCTTACTACCTTTCTTGCTTCTTCCATTAAATCCTCAGATTCCCTCACATATACAAATCCTCTTGATATAATATCTGGACCTGCAATTACTTTTCCATCTTGCTTACTAATAGTAACAACAACTACTATCAATCCATCTTCAGAAAGATGTTTTCTATCTCTTAAAACAATATTTCCTACATCTCCCACTCCAAGACCATCTACTAAAATATTACCTGCTTGAACTGATTGCCCCATATTCGCAGAATTTTTAGTAAATTCTATCACAGAACCATTTTTAGCTAAAAATATATTTTCCTTAGGCATTCCTAGCTCAATTGCTAATTCTTCATGCCTTTTGAGATGTCTATATTCGCCATGAACGGGTATAAAATATTTCGGATTTAATAATGTATGGATTAATTTTAATTCTTCTTGACACGCATGTCCTGAGACATGAACATCTGCTAATGATTCATATATAACCTTCGTTCCAATTTCCATTAATCTATTAATAATTCCTGATACAGTCTTCTCATTACCTGGTATAGGGCTTGCAGAAATTACTACTAAATCCCCTGGTACCAACTCTATTTTTCTATGCTCTGAAAATGCCATTCTAGTTAAAGCAGACATAGGCTCTCCTTGACTTCCTGTAGTAAGGATTACTATTTGGTTACTAGAATATCTATCCATGTCATTTATATCTATTATGGTACTTTCTTGTACTCGTAAATATCCTAATTCCTTAGCTACATTAGTAGTGTTTATCATGCTTCTTCCAGATAATACAACTTTTCTATTAAACATTTCTGCTGCATCTATAACTTGTTGTATTCTATGAACATTAGAAGCAAAAGTTGCAACAATTATCCTTTGAGGAGCTTTTAAAAATATATCATTGAAAGTATCCCCCACAGTCTTTTCCGACATAGTATATCCAGGTCTCTCCACATTAGTACTATCTGCCAATAAAGCTAATACACCCTTCTTCCCTATTTCCGCAAATTTATGAAGATCTATTAAATTACCATTGATAGGTGTATAATCTATTTTGAAATCTCCAGTATGGACTACCATACCAACAGGTGTATCTATAGCCAATGCAACGCTATCAGGTATGCTATGACTTGTTTTTATAAATTCTATTTTAAAACAACCTAATTTAATTATATCACCAGCTCTTACTTCATTTAATTTTACATTATTCAACTTATGCTCTTTCAATTTGTTTTCTACAAGTCCTAAAGTTAACTTAGTTCCATAAATAGGAACATTGAGCTTCTTTAAAACATAAGGTAATCCTCCAATATGATCCTCATGCCCATGAGTTAAAACTATACCTCTTATCTTTTCTTTGTTTTTAAATAAATAAGTTATGTCCGGTATAACTACATCAATTCCAAGCATCTCATCCTCTGGAAAACTCATACCGCAATCAACTATAACTATATCATCCTTATATTCAAATATAGTAATATTTTTCCCTACTTCTCCTAATCCACCTAGTGGAATAATTTTTAATTTGTTTGGTTTTTTTGCCACTCTATCATCTCCTTTAAACATTAATTTCTTCATTTATTATTAAAATTCTCAATCATTGAAATAATATTTTGTACAACCTAAAAAAATAAATCCCTAAATGGGATTTACTCTTGGCACCTATTACAGTATCCAAAAAATTTCACATTATGATCTACTATTTTAAAACCATTTTCATTTTCGATTTCGTTTTCTAAGTTTTCTAATAGATCTAATTTTACTTCTATCACCTTCCCACATTTTAGGCAAATCAAATGATGATGATGATGATTCTCAGAATTACAATTTAGCTCGTATCTGTTATAGCCATCATCAAAATTTAATCTATATATTATATTTAACTTTTCTAATAATTGTAATGTCCTATAAACCGTAGCTATACCGATCTCTGGATATTTCTTCTTTACTATGTCGTAAATCTCCTCAGGGCTTAGATGTTTTTCATGATTTTCAACAATTGCATCCAATATAGCCCTTCTCTGAGTAGTAAGCTTATATCCCTCCTCTTTAAATATTTCTTTAATCTCATCCATATTAATATCCATATTTTCACCCGCTTATTATTCTATATTATAGAATACTAGTAGATATACTATTTGTCAACCATTTACATCTACTGAAGCTTTTCCCTTTGTATTTCTTCATAAACCTCTATTACTTCATTAAACTCTTTTTCGTCATCAATACCTACCAACATTAAGTCTCCATCTTCATCATATTCTATGCGAAGTAAATAGGTTAATGATTCCATATCACCAACTGGCAATAAAGCTGCATAATCTACATCGTCTATACCAAAAGTTGATAACACTTGAAATTCTATTTCGTTTCCCATTTCATCTAATAAAACTATTGTATCATTCATATTCTCACCTCTTTAATTCCTATCAAGATAAGTCTGTAATATATAAGTTGCAGCTACCTTATCTATAACTTTTTTTCTATTTTTTCTACTTACATCTCCTTCTATTAACATTTTTTCAGCTGCTACTGTAGTAAGTCTTTCATCTTCTAGTATTATATCTACATCTATCCTTTTTTTTAATTTTTTTACAAAGTTTAATACTTTCTCTCCTTGGGGACCTATAGTATTATTCATATTTTTAGGCAGTCCAACTACTATCTTAGTTACATTATATTTTTGTATAATATCTTCTATTTCTTTTATATCATCGTTAATATTTTTTCGCTTTATGGTTTTAAGACCTTGAGCTGTAATTTTTAAAGGATCGCTTAATGCAACTCCTATAGTTTTATCGCCTACATCTAATCCCATTATTCTTTCCATATATCTCTCCTTCTATATTACCTTAATACAAAATTCCGGACAATTTCTTGCACAATAACCACAAAGTATACAATTCTCATTAGGAATAGCTTTACCATCAATTATTTCAATTCCATTTTGTTTACAAGTTTTTACACAATTTCCACAAGCTATGCAATAGTCCGCTACTATTAATCTTCTTTTTTTCTTTTTTAATTTTTCTTTTAAATCGTTAGGTATCTTCCCAGTTTTTAGTAAAGCTATATTACAATCTACCTCTTCTTTAGATTGCATTCCTATAGCAAAAGAATGAATGTAAGGTACACTATTTACAAAATTAAATGCTTCTTCTACTTCACCAATTAAATGTCCTCCTCCTAGAGGTTTCATACCATATATACCCTTTCCCATATTATAAGCTTTTTTTATAATATTTAACATATCCTGGATACTTCCATCCTGTATTCCAATACCTGCCATATTTATAATAGGATGAACCACATCAAGCTCATCATATTGAGTTACAGCATATACACCTTCTACCCTGTGAGTTGAAATACCTATTGCTCTTATTTTACCCATATCTTTTGCTTTTAAAAAATATTCTATAGCTTCATAATGCCCTCTAATTGTATGAATACTCTCCTGCTCATGAAGTAAGAATATGTCTATATAATCTGTATCCAACTCCTTTAAAGCTAATTCCAAACTTTGTTTTGCCATTTCCTTAGTGTATGCATAACACTTAGTAGCTATAACAAAATCTTCTCGTTTTATTCCTTGCAGTGCATATTTAATATATTCATAATTATCATATATTTCAGCTGTATCAATAAAATTTATTCCTTTACTGTACGCATATTGTATAAGCCTTCCACCTTCTTCTATTGACAAATTTGCTTGAAAAGGTGTTATAGTTAATGATCCAAAACAGAGTCTCGAAACCTCAATATCTGTATTACCTAACTTTGTTCTTTTCAATTTTACCACTTCCATTTATATATGTTTCTCCATGCCCTATAACAATAAATAACAAGAATAGTGTAATTAAATTCATGGATAATGCTGAAAGTATTATTCCCGAATCATTTAATAATAAACCAATCAAACTTCCTATAATACCGCTCAAAATTCCCTTCCCTAATCCTTTTTCCATAATATATAATATCCTATTCTTATATACATAGGAAAGAACAACTTGAATTACTATATCAATAAATATAACTTTTGTCCAGACAGAAGCTCCAATTAATTTAATATTCATAAGTAATTTCCTACCTATAATATTTTGAGTAACTCCTATCCCTTTTTCTTCTATCAAACTTATAGTTTTCCCCAAATGAGTTGGATTTGGATTTATAACAGTATCTATATATCCTAAAATAGTTATTGCTATGCCAGTAATAAATATAAATAAAATTAAATTTTTTATATTTAATTTTTTCCCCATAATTAACAACATAAAATAAATAGTTGCTGATAAGATAGCCATGGTTCCACCTACATTAGCCCCTAATTTAGGATGCCCTATCATTATAATAGATAATAACAATAATGCTATAGATGCATATTTATTCTCATATACATCTAATAATAAACCTGCTATTAAAGTTGCAATGGCTATAAAAATTCCTGCCATCTCATTGCCCATGCCAAAATATCTAGCTCCAATAATTGGGTCATGACTAATAATTGAATATCTAGTAAAACTTCCTTTGGTAATTAAATCCAACAAAAATATTACGAAATAACCTATAGATATATAATATATACACTTCGAATTGTTGTATTTCCTAAAGATAAACCAAAATATAATAATAAATACGAATAAACTAACAAAATACTTTAAAAGATTATCTATACTCAATAAAGAGCTAAATATAAATATCATAGGAATAGTATACAATAACAAGAAAAATCTATTAAATACTATACCTATTTTATTTCCCACATCTATATTAAATATCAATAGTACTAAGGTTAACAGCATAGTTATAACTATTATGATCCCATAGATTAATAAAGTCTTAGATCTAACCTTAGATGTAGTATTAACACGATTATTAACTGTTTTAATGTATTTAAAACTATCTTCTTTCTTTATACTTTCAATAGGATTCCCTGTCATACCATCTATAGGAGCTTGCAAAAATTGTGCTATTGTGGGACCAATATCTAAATTAGATATAATACCTTCTCTGTTCGTAGTAGATGAGGTAATAGTACCTTTTTTTATTTCCTTTCCCCACATTATAATAGGAGACAATCTACTATCAGCTATTCTATCTTCTCCTGCATTAGGACTAATAATCATTACCATGGAATTTTCTTTATCTAAAATAGGCAATAAGTTCCCAACAAAATTATCAATATCATTTAATATTAAATCCCTTTTTTGTTGGAAAATATCTATGGATAAATAATCGCTATAACTATTAAGTCTATCTAAATCTCCAGTATCAATTACTAATAAAGACGCTTTTTCTTCAATAGCTGATAATTCCAATAATATTTTTTCATAATCAGTTTTTATACCATATGGATAATTTATATCCTCTAATAGAACATCATCAACATTACCAAGGTCGATTAGACCTTTAGAGTCCATTGCTATTAATGCTCCTGTTCTTATAGCCTCTTCATCTGTATCACTATTACCAAAGGCAGCAGTTTTCAAACCTTTACTGTGAATACTATCACCTATGGCTCCTATATGTGGAGAATAATTATTCTTTTCATTTTGATTATACAATTTACCTAATTGTATATTACCTATTGCATATTCTTCATCTACAGTTCCCACACGATTTTCATAAATAGTTTTATACTTACCTTTTAAATTATATAATTGACTACTTTCATTATTTGCATACGTCTTAGCAGAAGCATTTATAGTAGCAAAACTTTCTGCTCCTTTGTAGCCATTAACACCTCTAGTATTCATTAAACCAATATTTCCTTCATCTATCAGACCTTTTATATTAGGCATCTTTTCTATATCTGGAAGTGTAAGCCTATTTACAACTATTATATAAAGTTTATAATCCAATTCTTTATAATCACTTCCATAACTTGTTTGTTCAAATGAAAACAATGCAAATATGATAACAAATATTATTAAATATATTCTACTTCTTTTCACCTGTATTTCTCTCCTAAATATCTTTTTCTCTTTCATTCTCCAAATAGCAACCTAATATTTCCTCTAATAATTCATCTCGCTCAATCTTTCTGATTAAACTCCTAGCATCATTATGGCTAGTTATATAGGTTGGATCCCCTGATAGTATGTAACCAATTATTTGATTTATAGGATTATATCCCTTTTCTTCTAATGCATCAAATACTGCTAGAATAATTTCTCTTACCTCATTATCTTTATCTTTTGGTGTTTCAAACTTCATAGTTTCATTAAATTTATTACTCACAAAAACACCCCCTATAGTATTTATATCATATTGTAAATATAATATACAGTATTAAAAATAAATATTAGCTATATATAGCTAATATTTATTCTATTTGTTTTTTTATTATGCTGGGAATCATACTTAAGGCTTCTTCAACTTTATTTATATTTTTCCCTCCAGCTTGTGCCATATCTGGACGACCTCCTCCGCCTCCATCAGTAATCTTAGCCACTTCCTTGATAATATTACCAGCATGGAAACCTTTGTTTACTAAATCCTTAGTAACCATAGAAACAAAAGATACCTTGTTTTTATCAATACTTGCTAAAACTATTATTCCAGAATCTATAGTATTTTTAATCTCATCGCCTAAATTTCTCAAACTATCCATGTCCATATCTTCTATTTTATAACTTATTAAGTTTACACCATCTACTTTGACACTTTTATTAATTATATCTTCTGCTATAGAGGATGCCATTTTAGATTTTAATGAATTTAGCTCTTTTTCCTTTTTTTTAAGCTCTTCTATCAAATTATATATTCTATCAGTTAATTGACTTCTATCAGTTTTTAATATGCTACTGATATTTTGAATATCCTTCTCCATTTGATTTATATATTCATAAACTGCATACCCAGTAATAGCTTCAATTCTTCTAACACCAGCTGCAATACTAGACTCAGAAATAATTTTAAACAGCCCTATATTACTAGTATTATCTACATGAGTACCACCACAAAGTTCTTTAGAATAATCTCCCATCTGTACAATCCTAACTTCATCTTCATATTTATCTTCAAACAGTCCTACTGCTCCCATTTTCTGAGATTCATTTAATGTCGTATTTATAATTTTTACCTCTAAAGATTCTAATATCTTTTTATTCACTATCCTTTCTATTTCCTTTAATTGTTCTTCTCTTACAGGTTCATAATGAGTAAAGTCAAATCTCAATCTATCGGGTAATACTATAGAACCAGCTTGATTTACATGTTCTCCTAATATATCTTTTAAAGCTCTGTGTAGTAGATGGGTAGCAGAATGGTTCCTTTTAATATTTTCTCTACGATCTTTATCAACTATAGCGTATACTGGTTCTTCTACACTTACTCTACCATTTTCTACATTTATAAAATGAACAATTACATCATCAATACGTTTAGTATCTAATACTCTAGCTACAAAATTTTCTCCTCTTATATACCCTGTATCTCCTACTTGCCCTCCACTTTCGCCATAGAAAGGGGTTTCTTTAAGAATAATAATCCCCTGATCATATTCTTCTAAATTTTCAATAGCTTCTCCTTGCTTAAATAATCCTAAAACTTTTGTTTCTATTTCCAAAATATCATATCCTACAAATTGGGTATCATAATCACTAAATAATTCTGTAGATTGAGCATTTTTCCATCCTGAATCTACAACTGATTTTCTAGCTTTTCTAGCCATATTTCTTTGTTTTTCCATTTGTTGGTTAAAACCTTTCTCATCTACAGTTAATCCCTTTTCTTCTAATATTTCTCTAGTTAAGTCTAATGGAAATCCATAGGTATCATATAATTTAAATGCATTTTTTCCACTTAAACATTTATCACCTTTTGAAATAAGTTCTTCAATATAATTTTCCAATATATTAATACCTTGATGTATAGTTTCTTGAAATTTCTCTTCTTCAGCTTGTATAACTTTTTTTATCTGAACTTTTTTTTCTTCTAATTCTGGATATTCAACCTTCCAGGAAGATATAACTACATCTACAATTTTATTCAAAAAAGGCTCTTCTATACCCAATAATTTCCCATGCCTTGCTGCTCTTCTTATTAAACGTCTTAAAACATATCCTCTTCCTTCATTGCTAGGTAATATACCATCAGAAACCATAAAAGTTATAGCTCTACTATGGTCTGTAATAACTCTAATAGAAGTATCTACTGATGGGTCTATTCCATATTTCTTTCCAGAAGTTTTTTCTACAAATTTTAGTATATGCTGTATTTCTTCTATTTCAAATATATTTCTTGCTCCTTCTATGATTGCAGTAATTCTTTCAAGTCCCATACCTGTATCTATATTTGGATGCTCTAGGGGATGGTATTCGCCATTTTTATCCTTATCATATTGTGTAAATACCAAATTCCAAATTTCAATAAATCTCTCGCAATCACAGCCTGGCTTACAATCTTTCTTACCACATCCGTATTTTTTACCTCTATCTATATATATTTCAGAACAAGGTCCACAAGGTCCTATTTCTAATTCCCAAAAATTATCTTCTTTTCCCAAGGGAACTATTTTTTCTTTTTCTAACCCTATAACCTCATTCCAAATTTTAAATGCCTCATCATCCTCTTTATATATGGATACCCATAAATCTTCTTTAGGAATTTCCAAACGTTCCGTTAAAAATTCCCAAGCCCATTCTATAGCCTCACGTTTAAAATAATCGCCAAAAGAAAAATTACCAAGCATCTCAAAGAAAGTAGCATGCCGATCGGTTTTCCCTACATTTTCTATATCTGCTGTTCTTATACATTTTTGGCAAGTAACAATTCTTTTACTCGGTGGCGTTTTTTCACCTGTAAAATAAGGTTTAAGTGGTGCCATGCCTGCATTTATCAATAATAAACTTTTATCATTTTTAGGTATTAAAGGAAAACTTTTTATAACTAAGTGGCCTTTATCTTTAAAAAAATCTATAAATTCCTGTCTTATCTCATGTAAGCCAATTTTTTTCATCTATTGTACACCTCTCTAAAAATAGTCTTGTTTTTATAAAAAATTCGTCCCTCAGTAAAGGGACGTTTTATTACGTTAATGTCTATACTTGGATTATAATTTAAACTTGAAGATTTGTCAACAAAATAGGTCTATAAATTGTTATTTTATGTTATTTGGTTTTTTTACATTTTCTATAATAAAATCAAATAATATATTCCATATAGCTATTATTGGAATAGAAAATATCATACCTATAACTCCAAACATTCCTCCACCTATAATTAATGCTAAAAGAATAGTTATAGGATGTATTCCTGTACTCTCTCCAATTATTTTAGGTGCTAATATATTATTTTCTACCCATTGTATTAAAATAAATAAAATTCCTACCCATAAAGCTTTAATAGGACTATCTAGTAAAGCAAAAAATACTGCTGGCAAAAATCCCAAAAAAGGTCCGATATATGGTATAATGTCAGCTACGCCAGTTATAACACCTATTATAACTGCAAAATCCACTTTTAATATTAATAACATAATTGTTGTAACTAACCCTACATACATAGCTAATAGTAATCTTCCTCTTACAAATTGGCTAAGAACTAGATTTATTTCACAAAATAATGCTTCAGTTTTTTTCCGATACTTTTTAGGAATAGTTAAATAAATTTTATTTTTAAAATATTCATTATCTTTTATAAAGTAAAAGGTTAATATAGGTATTAATATAAGACTTATAATCTTCGAAAAAGTGGACACAATTCCTTCAATAAATTTATTAATACTAGTTACTATCACATTTTGAATATTATTTATACTGTCTATAAATATTTCCTCTATCCCATTAAATACAGATGATATATTATCTATATTTATATATAATTCATTTAAAATATAAGAAATACGTTCAAAATATATAGGAAGTACAGATATTAATCTTTTTAATTCTTTGACTGTTTTTGGTATTACTAAAAAGGAAAATATTAATATAATACCAACTATAATTCCATATATAATAAAAATTCCCCAACTTCTTTTTATATTATGTTTTTCAAAGTAATTTACTAAAGGATTTAATAAATAAGCAAATATTAAAGATATCAATATAGTAAATATGATATCTGACAGAAAATCGTACTTTTTTATAAATATATATAATAAATATATAAATAATATGATAATTAATAATGGAAATATGATTTTTTTATTAATATGAATTTCTTTTTCCTTATCTACATGATTATTACCAATTTGTATTAAATAATAAATAATTAAAATTACTAATATACAAGTTAAAAGCATTAAAAGCTTTGTTAAAGCGTCCGAATGTATTATATTCATAATGGTTTTTCCCCTTGTTTTTTATGTTAATGAATTTAATAGGCAGCTTAAGCTGCCTATCTTAATAGAGAATTTACACCATTCATTAATGTAGATCTAGCCTTTCTTATATTTTTAGTAATCTTTCTTTTTTGTATAGGATTCATTCTAGCACCAAAAAACATTCCCACTGAAGTACCTAATATAGCTCCCATTAATGCTCCACTTTTAAAACCATTATTATTATTCATATATATCCTCTCCTTTGTATTTGTATTTATTATTTTCCCACTAGGTTCATAATAAATTCAATATTTTTTTTGTATTAATTGTTATTTTTGTTAAGAATATTAAAAATACAATTGGGTATACAAATACAATTCTCCGTTATTTTTATATCTTTAAAGAGAGGTATATAGTTTCTGCCCCTTAATATGTCTTCAAAAATTCCCTCAGTAATTATAAAACCTTCAATAAAACCATCTTCTTTATTTACTATAAAATCCTTTACATATCCAATACATTCTCCTTCTTCTGTTCTTACTTCTTTTTCTAATAATTTTAACTCTTTTGTCACTATACCTTCTAATGCTTCTTCTAAATCTTTTTCATCTTTTAAATAAAGTATTTGATCTTCATCTAAAAAAATAATATCTTCAAAAGGAATAAAAATTTTATTATTAATTAAATTATCATTTTTCACTATTAAATACGTTACTCTTCTGCAATCATCAGAATATGTTACATCTAATATTTTACCTATAGGCTCTTTTTTTTCTCCTCCAATGAGTTTACAAATCAATATTTGTTTGTATCTAATCACAAAATATACCCCTCTTCTATTCTATCCCTATATATTAGTATCTCTAAAAAAATATAAATTTATTTATAAAATTTGAAGAAGAGTGCTAATTATTCTATATCATCATCAAGTTCATGAGAATTATCTGATGAATCAAAATCTTCTAATCCATCTATTTCTATATTGTTCTTTTTTGCATAATCAAGAAGAGCTGCCTTAATAGCTTGTTCAGCTAATACAGAACAATGCATCTTTATAGGTGGCAATCCATCTAATGCTTCAGCAACAGCTTTATTTGTCACTTTCATTGCTTCTTCAATAGTTTTACCTTTTATCATTTCAGTTGCCATACTTGAAGATGCTATAGCAGAACCACAACCGAAAGTCTTAAACTTTGCATCTACAATAATACCATCTTCAATTTTTAAATACATCTTCATTATATCTCCACATTTTGGATTACCTACTACTCCAACACCATCAGCATCTTCTATTTCTCCCACGTTCCTGGGGTTTCTAAAATGTTCCATTACTTTTTCTGAATACATCTTTACTTCTCCTCCTTAAACTCTTCATATAGTGGTGACATGGCTCTTAATCTTGCAACTATATCTACTAATTTTTCTACCACATAGTCTACTTCTTCTTCTGTATTAAACTCTCCTAATGAAAGTCTTAAAGAGCCATGGGCTATCTCATGAGGTAAGCCTATAGCTAATAACACATGAGAAGGATCCAATGTCCCTGACGTACATGCTGAACCACTAGAAGCTGCAATACCTTCCATGTCTAAACTAAGTAATAAAGATTCTCCTTCTATAAATTCAAAAGATATATTAACATTACCTGGTAGCCTTTTTGTTGGATGACCATTAAGTCTAACATGATCTATATTATCAAATATTCCTTTTATCAATCTTTCTCTTAAAGAAATTAATTTTTCATTTTTTTCATCTATATCTCTATATGCCAATTCTATAGCTTTCCCCATACCTACAATTCCTGGAACATTCTCTGTACCTGCCCTACGATTTCTTTCTTGCCCCCCACCAGAAATAAGAGGATCAATTTTCACACCTTGTCTAATATAAAGTGCTCCTATTCCCTTTGGACCATAAAATTTATGAGCTGCCATAGATAGCATATCTATATTTAATTCATCCACATCTATTATTAAATGTCCTACAGCTTGAACAGCATCAGTGTGAAAATATATTCCTTTTTCTTTAGCTATTTCCCCTATTTCTTTAATAGGTTGAATAGTTCCAATTTCATTATTAGCATACATAATCGATATAAGTATGGTTTTTTCTGTTATAGATTTCTTCAATTGTTCCAAATCTATAATTCCGTATTCGTCTACATCCAAATAAGTTACTTTAAAACCCTGCTTTTTCAAGTACTCACAAGTGTTAAGCACACCATGATGCTCAACCTTAGAAGTAATTATATGATTTCCCTTTTTTCTATTAGCATAAGCTACTCCTTTAATAGCCCAGTTATCAGCTTCTGAGCCTCCCGCAGTAAAAAATATCTCATTAGGTTTAGCTCCTATAGCTTTAGCTACTTTATCCCTAGCCTCTTCCACTGCAACTTTAGACTGATTCCCAAGAGAATATATACTAGAAGGGTTACCATATTTCTCACTAAAATAAGGCAACATAGCATCCAACACCTCTTTTTTTACTGGAGTCGTAGCTGCATTATCCATATATATAAGCTTATCCATAATATATTCCTCCTAACGTTTTATTTAATCTTTTTTCATTTTTTTATATTCATCTAACATATCCTGCAATGTAATAGAATCTACAACTTCATTTATACTATCTCTAATTTTTATCCATACTAATTTAGTAACACAATGTTCTTCATTTTCACAATCATATTCATCATCTATTACACAATCAGCTGGAGCAAGATCTCCTTCTAAAGTTCTTAAAATGCTTCCTACTGTAATATCACTAGGTGGTCTAGCTAACAAATATCCACCTTGAGCTCCTCTTACACTATTTAAAAGACCTTCTTTTCTCAAACTAGAAAACAGTTGTTCCAAATAATTTTCTGACAAATTCTGAGCATCTGCAATACTTTTTAATGGTATGGGACCTTCTCCATAATGAAGGGCAAGTTGATACATGGCTTTTAGCCCATATCTTCCCCTCGTTGACAGCTTCATTTTATCACCTCTCTTAATCCCAACCAATTTCCTTGGTATTCTTTTCATAATTATATTATACCCTACTATTTTTGTCAACATTCAAACTAAAAAAATTAAAGGAGTGTACACTCCTTTAATTTTTTGTTTAAATATCTTCAAACTGTGGTGGAAAAAAATCAGGAAAAGGTTTGTCATCAAATTCATCACATAAATCCTCAGGGCTAAATTCAGTACATGGATCTGGTACGGGACAATATCCATAAGTTGGTATTAACAATTGTACAGTACCCACAACTTTAGTTATGATAAATACCCCTACAGCAAAAGTAAGCTTACTATCAGTCTCGATAGGTTCACCCAATACTTCAGAACTAGTTTCAACTACTATTCTGAATTGAAACTCATCCCTAGCATCAGGCATAAACAATATAACATCCTTGTATATATCTGGCAAAAATCCTTTTATAATATTACCTTTGGTACTTATTATTTCAAATGGAATTCTTAAAGTAAATTTTACTCGTCTAAAATTTGGTTGGTTTTCAATATCCATAATTACTAATGTATTAGGTACTATAAATCCTGGTTTAAATTTAATATCTTTAAAAGTCTTATCACCTAAATCTACTTCTATTTCTGAAAAACATTTTCTCTGTTGGCATGATGCAAAGACCTTATCCGCTATAATGCAAACATCCTCATATTCTTCCTCATTTTCTTGCATTGTTTTGCTTAAATCTAAATCTTTCATCTTTTTCTCACCCCTATATTTTTAATAAATAAATCTGCTTTTGCTTTCATATTATGTTATAGAAGCATTTTTGTGTCAGTTTTATTATAAAGGAGGCAATTAAATTGAATAACATAATTATAAACTCAAAAAAAGAATTAATTCTGTTTTATTTAAGTTCTTTAAATAATATTCAATATACTATATATAATTTTAATTATATTCCTTTAACTACTAAATTTTTATGTAAAGATAAAGTTTTAAATTTTACTGCAACAATAGATTATGCTGATACAGTACATATTATCGCTTTAATGGAAACTGGTGAATTAAACTATTATATTTTAAAAGATGAAAATTGCTCTAAAGCAGTGATAGCAAAATTTAATTTAAAATCTAATATATATAATAATTTTTATTTATTTATTAAAGATAACAACATAAATTTATTTTATAGTTATGCTAATTTAATAAACAATAAACTTTGGACTATACAACATATCATTGGAGATTTTAACTCATGGAAAAAATTTAATGTGATAAATTATATAGCCAATAAAAAAGAACATTCCCTACATTTAAGACAAGATTCCTTTGGTACAATACACTTAATATACAGTAGTAATGATAATTATAGATACCAAATTTATCACACTTTCTATAATTCATTGACTGAAAGGTGGAATAAGTCACCTCATAGAATATCAGATATCAATTTTAACAACATACTTCCTTATCTATTTATTGATTCAAAAGACAATCTTCATGGATTATGGTTAGAAGGAAGTATAGATAAAAATATTTTAAAATATGCTCAATTTCCATCTAAACCTGAAAAAGATTATAGTTGGAAACAAGTAAACATACCATTGGTTTTAAATTGTAATCAAATGCCTATTATGATTGAAGAAAATGGTACATTAAAAATCATATACATAATTGAAAATAGTATTGGTTTCTTATACTCTATGGATTACGGTAAATCCTGGATTAAAGGTAATAATGTTAATATCAATGGAAAAGAATTGAAATTAGCAAAAATTTCAGAAAATATTCCTTGCTTAAAAAATACTAATATAAATAATGCTTATTATTCCAATAAAAATACTCCTTATTTTTACTTTATAGAGACTCTAAAACCTAAAGATAATCATTCTAATTTATCAAATTATAATAATATAAATACCTTTATACCTAATCAAGATAAAGAAGTAGATATTAAAAAAATAAAAACCACATTAGATGAAATACAGAATTCCCAGAAAAATATTGAAAAAAACATAGAAAAAATACTAGATATATTAAATAAAAATAAATCTTCTCTATTTAATAAATTTAAATTATTTAATAAATAAATTAATAAAAAGGGACAAGGAAAAACCTTGTCCTTAATATACTAAAGTCCTAATTTTACTTTAAGTTTTTCTAACATATCTTCTGTCATAGCATCCAAATCATATTTTGGATCCCAACCCCATTCTTCTCTAGCTGCAGAATCATCTAAAGAATTTGGCCAGGAATCAGCTATTGCTTGTCTTACTGGGTCTACATCATAATCTATTTCAAATTCAGGTATCCTTTTTTTAATAGATGCTGCAATATCTTCAGGAGCAAAACTCATTGCAGTTATATTGAAAGCATTCCTATGAACTAATTTATCAGGATTTGCTTCTAATAATTGAACTACAGCATTTAAAGCATCAGGCATATACATCATATCCATTTTTGTTCCTTCAGCTATAAAACTAGTATATTTTTTGTTTTTCAATGCCTCATAGTAGATATGTACTGCATAATCAGTAGTTCCACCACCAGGCAAAGTTTTATAGGATATAAGTCCTGGGAAACGTACGCCCCTAGTATCTACCCCATACTTAAGATAATAATAATCACATAGTAATTCTCCTGCTACCTTAGTTACTCCATACATAGTAGTTGGTCTTTGTATAGTATCTTGTGGTGTATTATCTTTAGGAGTAGTTGGTCCAAAAACTGCTATAGAACTAGGAGTAAATACTGAACAATTTTCTTCCCTTGCTACTTCCAATACATTATATAGTCCATTTATATTGATATTCCAAGCTTGTTGAGGATTTTGTTCACCAACTGCAGATAATATAGCTGCAAGATTTATTATAGTATTTACCTTATGTTTTTTTACCACTTCAGCTAATTTCTTTCCATCAGTAATATCTAATACCTCAAAAACTCCAGATTCCATTAGCTCTTCATGACCTTCTTTTTTTCTTCTACTACTAGCTATCACATTATCATTTCCGTATATCTCTCTAAGAAGCATAGTTAGTTCAGAACCTATTTGTCCTAAAGCACCAGTAACTAAAATCTTTCTCATAAAATACACCTCCATTAAATATTAAAAAACTACATTGTCATAATTATACCATCTTTAATTATATCATACTTTATCTTTTAAGTATAGAAAGCATTAATAAAAACATACTCCTATTCCACCAATCCCCAAATGGCAGCCAATAACTGGTCCTATTACATCAATTGTGATTTTAACATTAGGATGAATACTTTCAATTTGAGATTTTAACTTAAAAGCTTCTTCTTCGCATAATACATGACATACACTTATAGCATTAACATCTTCGGGAATTTTATTGATAATCTTATTAATAGCTCTAGCCTTCCTACGGGTATTTTCTAATAATTTAAGTTCCCCATCTTTTAGTTCTATAATTGGTTTTATATCTAAAGCAGAACCAACTGTTGACTGAAACTTACTAAGTCTGCCACCTCTCCTTAGATACTCTAATGTATCCACAGTAAAATATACATACATATTGTTCTTTTTGTTTTCGATATAAGACACAATATATTGACTATTCCTTCCTTCTTTTACCATTTTCACTGCATCTTCTACTAAAAATCGTAAATTTGAAGCTGTTTGAGTTGAATCCACAATAGCAATTTTTTTATCCTCCAACATATTCTTAGCTAGCAGAGCGTTACTATAAGTTCCGCTTAATTTAGAAGATATAAAAATGGCTATTATTTCATCATAACCTTCAGAAAAAGCTTTTTCAAATTCACTTAGAATATCCCCTGTAGAAGGTTGTGAAGTAGTAGGAAATGATTCAGTACTACTTAACCTATTAAAAAATTCATCAAATTCTCCTGGAAATCCCTCCTTTTCTGTTATACCATCGAGAGTATAACTTAATGGAATAATGGATACATCATTCTTTTCTGCATACTCTCTTGTTATATAACTGGTACTATCAGTTATAATTTTTATTTTACTCATATCACATTACCTCCTCATATAAATAATAGTCCTATTATATTTATTCGTATAATAGGACTATTATTTCATATTTTAAATTATTTTACAACTATATTATATATTTTTCCAGCCACGAATATTTCCTTTATTATATCTTTGCCTTCTATATGCCTCATTATACTTTCATTTTTCATAGCTTTCTCCCTAACAACTTCTTGAGGGTCATCAATATTTACTATTATTTTACCTCTAACCTTTCCATTAACTTGAACTGGTAATTCTATTACTTCCTCTTGGATTTTATCTTCATCATATTCAGGCCAAGTCTGTTCATGTAGCATTCCTCCTAAATTTACAATCTCCCAAAGTTCTTCAGTAATATGGGGTGCTACTGGATTTAATAATATCAAGAAGATTCTTAAATCTTCCTTAGTTATTTGACCAATATCATTAAACTCATTTAGTAAAGTCATTAAAGCAGCTATGGCAGTATTAAATTTTAAGCTTTCATAGTCTTCAGATACTTTTTTAATAGTCTTATGGATACTAGTTTCTAGCTCATCAGAATATTCATCTCCATCCACTACCATATCCTGTAATCTCCATACTCTTTCTAAAAATCTTCTACATCCTTTTACTCCATTCTCAGACCAAGGTACACTCTTTTCAAAATCTCCAATGAACATCTCATAAGTTCTTAAAGTATCGGCACCATATTCATTTACAATATCATCAGGATTTACCACATTACCTCTGGATTTTGACATCTTTTCATTATTTTCCCCAAGTATCATGCCATGGGCTGTTCTTTTCTTATAAGGTTCCTTACAAGACACTATTCCTATATCATATAAGAACTTATGCCAAAATCTTGAATACAATAAATGTAAAGTGGTATGTTCCATACCGCCATTATACCAGTCTACAGGTAACCAATAATCTAATTTTTCTTTACTTGCAAGTTCTCTATCGTTGTGGGGATCTGTATACCTTAAATAATACCAAGAAGATCCAGCCCATTGTGGCATAGTATCTGTTTCTCGCCTAGCCTTTCTACCACATTTAGGGCAAGTAGTTTCAACCCAATCAGTGATATTAGCCAATGGTGATTCTCCTGTATCCGTTGGCTCATAATTTTCAACTTCTGGTAATAGTACAGGTAATTCTTCTTCTGGCACAGGTACCCAACCACATTCATCGCAATGAACAAGAGGTATAGGTTCTCCCCAATATCTTTGACGGGAAAATATCCAATCTCTTAACTTATAATTGGTCTTTCTTACCCCAAGACCTTTTGCTTCTAACCAATTGCTTATCTTCTCTATTGCTTCTTTTACTTCCAAACCATTGATGAGTTCTGAATTTATTAAAGTTCCCGATTCTGTGTCAGTATAAGCTTCTTTATCAACATTCCCTCCTTTTACCACTTCTACTATAGGAAGATTAAATTTCTTTGCAAATTCCCAATCTCTATTATCATGAGCAGGTACTGCCATAATAGCACCAGTTCCATAGCTCATAAGTACATAATCAGATACCCATATAGGTATTTCTTTTTGATTTACTGGATTTATAGCTTTGAGCCCTTTTATTTCCACTCCTGTTTTTTCTTTTATAAGTTCTGTCCTTTCAAAATCAGATTTTTTACTTGCATATTCTTGATATTCTTTTATTTCATCTATATTTTTTATTTCTTCCGCATATTTTTTAATTAATGGATGTTCTGGTGCAATTACCATATAAGTAGCACCATAAAGAGTATCAGGTCTAGTAGTAAAAACTTTTAAAACATCGTCTTTTCCAGATATTTTAAAACTCACTTCCATACCTTCTGAACGTCCTATCCAATTAATTTGTTGGTTTTTAATACTTTCTAAATAATCTACATTTTCAAGATCATCAATAAGTCTATCTGCATACTCAGTAATCTTTAACATCCACTGATTTTTAGTCTTTCTTACTACCTCTTCACCACATCTTTCACAGCATCCCCCTACTACCTCTTCATTAGCTAAACCTATTTTACAGGAAGGACACCAATTAATAGGCATCTCACGTTTATAAGCCAATCCTTTTTCAAACATCTTAATAAAAATCCATTGAGTCCACTTATAATAGTTAGGATCAGTAGTATTTATTTCTCTAGACCAATCAAAGGAAAATCCTATTGATTTTAATTGTCGTTTAAACATTGCCACATTTTTTTTTGTAACTTCTCTTGGATGTATTTTATGTTTAATAGCAAAGTTTTCAGTAGGCAACCCAAAGGCATCCCAACCCATTGGAAACAATACATTATACCCTTGAAATCTTCTTTTTCTTGATACAATATCTAATGCAGTATAAGGTCTTGCATGACCAACATGCAATCCTTGCCCTGAAGGATATGGAAATTCAACTAAAGCATAAAATTTAGGTTTCTCCATATCTTCACTAGTTTCAAATACTTTTTTCTCTTCCCAAATATTTTGCCATTTTTTTTCAATTTCACTCGGTCTATATTCCTTCATCTTTTTACCTCCTCTTTGTTTTTAAATTAAAAAACCTTTCGTCAAAATAGAGACGAAAGGCATAATTCCGCGGTACCACTCTAAGTTGATAGTATTACACTATCCTCTTAAAACCTTAACGAAGTTAACGGTTAAAGCTACTAAAACTTCACTTTAACAACTCCAGGACGAGTTCAGCTAAAATCAATACTGTTTCCCACCAACCAACAGTTCTCTGAAATTGATGCAATAGCTTACTACTTCCCATCATTGATTATATACAATTTTAACAAGTATTATAGCAGATATATTTTAAAAAATCAAGGCAATTGCTTTCATTAAAATTCAGCTGATTTAACTGTTCTTGGAAATGGTATAACATCTCTTATGTTTTTCATTCCTGTCAAATACATAATTGCTCTTTCAAATCCTAAACCAAAACCTGCATGCTTAGTTCCTCCATATTTTCTAAGCTCTAAATACCACCAGTAGTCTTTCTTATCCATTCCCATTTCCTCTATTCTTCTCTCTAATACATCTAATCTTTCTTCCCTTTGACTACCACCTATTATTTCCCCTACTCCTGGTACCAGTAAATCCATAGCAGCTACAGTTTTTTCATCATCATTTAATCTCATATAAAATGCTTTTATATCCTTTGGATAATCAGTAACAAATACTGGCCCTTTAAATATTTTTTCTGAAATATATCTTTCATGCTCCGTTTGAAGATCTATTCCCCACTTTACTGGATATTGAAAATCTTCTTTAGAGTCTTCTAATATCTTTATAGCATCTGTATAAGTAATATGTCCAAATTCAGAATTTACTATGTTATCTAATCTATCAACTAATCCTTTATCTATGAAGGAATTAAAAAATTTCATCTCTTCTTTAGCATTATCCATCACATATTGAATAATATATTTCATCATATCTTCTGCCAATTTCATATTATCATTTAAGTCAGCAAAAGCAATCTCCGGCTCTACCATCCAAAACTCTGCTGCATGTCTTGGCGTATTAGAATTTTCTGCTCTAAAAGTAGGTCCAAAAGTATATACCTTTTTAAAAGCCAAAGCAAAAGCTTCTGCCTCTAATTGACCACTTACTGTTAAGTTAGTTTCTTTCCCAAAAAAATCCTTAGTAAAATCAACTTCCCCTTTCTCATTTAATGGAACATTTGCTAAATCTAAATCAGTTACACAGAACATTTCTCCAGCACCTTCTGCATCACTACCTGTTATTATTGGAGTATGAACATATACAAAATCTCTATCTTGAAAGAATTTATGGATAGCATGAGCTGCTAAAGACCTTACTCTAAATACAGCATTAAAGGTATTGCTCCTGGGTCTAAGATGAGCAATAGTTCTTAAATACTCAAAGGAATGCCTTTTTTTCTGTAAAGGATAATCATTGTGAGAATATCCTTCCACTTTTATATCCTTTGCATGGATTTCAAATGGTTGTTTTGCTTTCGGAGTTTCTACTAATACACCCTTAACAGCTATAGCACTACTTATAGGTAGTTTTTCTATTTCCTTAAAATTCTCTAATTTTTCATCAAACACTATCTGTAAATTTGTAAAAAAGGTTCCATCATTTATTTCTATAAAACCAATTTTTTTTGATGATCTAGATGTTCTTATCCAACCTTCTATTTCTACTTCCTTGTTCAGAAATTTTTCTGGATTTTCAAATATCTCTTTAATATCTAATCTCATACATATACTCCTTTCTTCTCTATATATTATAGAACTAAAAAACCTTTCATCCTGACAGGGACGAAAGGTTCGCGGTACCACCCTAATTGCTAAACATAGCCACTTTAAACTAAATATAACGGTTAAATCCGTCTAAGCCTACTCTCCTATAAGATTTCGGTTAGAGACTCAAGGATGTTTTTCAATATAGGCTTCGTATCGAGGTCCCACTATTCCCGACTCCCTGGAACTACCTCCCATACCTACTCTTCCTATCATAGTTTATATGAACTTTATATTATTATAATTTGATTAATCTTCTTTGTCAAATAATTTAGATAAACGCTCTTTTATTATTTTTTCATAACCATTATTGGTTGGGCAATAATATTTAGCATCTAAATATTCATCAGGCAAATACTGCTGTTTTACATAAGCATTTTTATAATCATGGGGATATTTATATCCCTTACCATGACCGAAACTAGCTGCCCCTTTATAAGAAGCATCTTTTAAATGTCCCGGTACTTTTCCAATAGGTTTGTTCCTTATATCCTCCAATGCCTTATTAATGCCCATGTAAGAAGCATTACTCTTTGGTGCACAAGCTACGTAGACTGCTGCTTGAGCTAGTACAATCCTACCTTCAGGCATTCCAATTACATCTACTGCATTGAAGGCAGCTACCGCAACCATTAAAGCTTGAGGATCTGCATTGCCTACATCTTCAGAAGCACATATTATTATTCTTCTTGCTATAAATTTAGGATCTTCTCCAGCATTTATCATCTTAGCAAGCCAATACAATGTAGCATCAGGATCTGATCCTCTCATACTTTTTATAAATGCAGAAATAGTATCATAATGTTCATCGCCACTTTTATCATATTTAGCTGATTTAACCAATATACATTCTTTTATAGTATCCAAATCAATATTTATTATTCCTTCATTATCTCTTGGAGTAGAAAGAACAGCTATTTCCAGAGAATTTAACGCGATTCTTCCATCCCCATCAGATATGGTTATTAGATAATCAATAGCTTCATCACTAATATTCACTTTATATTTGCCTAATCCTCTATCCTCATCCTTTAAGGCATTTAATATTATATCATAAATATCTTTTTTCCCTAAAGGTTTTAATGGAATAACCATCATCCTTGAAAGAAGAGCTTTGTTTACTTCAAAATAAGGATTTTCAGTAGTTGCACCAATTAAAATAATTATTCCTCTTTCAACAAAAGGAAGTAAAGCATCCTGTTGTGCTTTATTAAATCTATGAATTTCATCAATAAATAAAATTGTTCTCTTGTTATAAAGTTTTAATCCTTCCTCAGCTCTATGGATTACTTCTCTAATATCTTTTACCCCTGATGTAACTGCAGATAATTTTTCAAATTTCATATTAGTCGAATTAGCTATAATCATGGCTAATGTGGTCTTTCCAGTACCTGGTGGTCCATAAAATATCATAGATGTTATCCTATCTGCTTTTATAGCTCTATCTAAAAATTTCCCTTCTCCCAATATATGTTTTTGCCCAACAAACTCCTCTATAGTACTTGGTCTCATCCTATCAGCCAAAGGAGCATTTTTCTTTAATTGATTTTCCATATTTAAAGTAAATAAATCCACAATATTTCACCTATTCATCATTTTATTGTTATATTTTATAATACAATAGATAACTAATATAGTCAATAATGTCACATTTTTTGAATTTCCATAAAAAATAAAATAAAAGTGTACGAACATTAAATTTAGTTTATTTTTAATATTTCCATTTATAGGGAATACTTTTTCATCTTATATTGTAATGCTTGTCTTTTTATTCCTAACTGTTTTGCTGTTTGAGAAATATTATAGTCATTTTTCTCTAGAGCATTAGATATAACATCTTTTTCTATATTATCCAAATACTCTGGTAAAGATTGTTCAATATTAAAATCAGTAGTTTGGACATATATCCTATTAGAATCAAATACATTGGGGCATGTTACAAAATGTTCTTTTTTTAATAATGTACCATTATAATCTACATAATTCATTGCTCCCTCTATGGCATTTTCTAACTCTCTAACATTGCCAGGCCAAGAATATTTAAAAAAATATTCCAGTACCTCATCTTCAATTCCAATTATATTTTTATTTAATATAGGATTATACTTTCTTATAAAATAATCACACAATATAGGAATATCTTCTTGTCTTTCTCTTAAAGGAGGAATTTTTATATAGACTACATTTAATCTATAATATAAATCCCTTCTTAAAGTACCTTTTTTAACACTTTCCAAAGGATCCTCATTAGTAGTTGCAATTATCTTAACATCAATTGGAATATCTTTAACTCCTCCTATTCTACGTATATATTCTTCTTGAAGAACTCGTAACAATTTAGCCTGTAAACCAAGAGACATGGAATTTATTTCATCCAAAAGCAAAGTACCTCCATCCGCTTGTTCAAATATACCTTCCCTTTCAATTGCTCCAGTAAAGCCACCTTTTTCAGTTCCAAACAATATTCCTTCTAATAATGCTTCTGGTATAGCAGCACAATTTTGAGCTATAAAAGGTCTATTTCTTCTAATTCCTCCATAATGAATACTTTGAGCAAATAACTCTTTTCCAGTTCCCGTTTCTCCATATAGTAACACAGAAGAAGGAGAATTTCTGGCTTTTTTAGCTATTTTTATGGCTTTAAGCATCTGTTCATCTTTACCAATTATATCTTTAAAAGTATATTTCTTTTTCTTTTTTTTGCCTTTTTTATTTTCTTTATTGTCATAATTATTTTCTTTCAACTCTTGCTGTAACTCTATTAAATAATTAGATAACTTTTCCAAATAAGTTATGTCTTTTGATATTTCCAAAGCACCTAAAATTTCGCCTTTCCATAATAATGGTATTGTAGAATTAATAGTAGTTATTTTTTTCCCTTCATAATTTAAATAACTTTGAGTTTCATCTAATATAGATTCTCCAGTATTTAATACCTTAATTAAAGTGGAACTATCTTCATTTAAACTTGGGAAAACCTGCAATAAATCTTTATTCATTACCTGTTTTATATCTAGTCCTTCTAATTTTGACATAGCCTCATTATATAATATGGTTTTCCTGTTTTCATCTATTACATGAATTCCAATATCTACATGATTCAAAATATTTTGCAATATGATTTTATTTAAATCAACTTTTCCCATAATCATCCTCACCCTGTTAATTAACTCTCGATTAAACCTTTTAAGAATTAATTTTAATAGCCGCAATCATTCTATTCTTAGTACCTTTCTCTTTTCTATAAGAATAAAATTTATCATTATGACAAGAAGTACATGCTTTAGTCACAGCTATATTTTCTTTTCTTACACCTTTGTCCCTAATTTGAAGATAGTTTACCTTCCATAAATCTAAATATAATTTATTATGCCTTTTTTCAATGATGTTATCAAATTTATTATACTTATTCATAAACTGAAAAGCTAAATCCTTTCCAACTTCATAGCAACATGGTCCTATAGAAGGTCCTATACCCACCAATACATTATCTATATTAGAATTATATCTATCAATCATCAAATCAAGCATTTTTCCACTAATATTTCCATATGTTCCTTTCCAGCCACCATGAGCTAATCCTATCACTTTTTTATTATAATCATAAAAATATATGGGAACACAGTCTGCATGATAAGTAATAAGTACTATATTAGGTACATTAGTTATCATTCCATCTGCTTTTATATTAGCAGTTTTTTCATTATTTTTTATATCCTCATCTACTACTAATATATTAGTACCGTGGACCTGAGTTAATCCAATTATATTTTCTTCTGGCACATTAAACAGTTTTAATAATTTTTCAACTTTATTATTTTCCCACCCTAATCTAGAAGTAAATAAATGACTAACATTTCTATTGTAGAACAGCTCCATTTGAAAAAATGTAAGGCCATCCTCAATTCGCTCAATAATTTCCACTTTATCACCTCATCCATCTATTCTCCATTTTCTTCATTGAGTAGTTTCTTCAATTCATCCATAAAGGTATTTATATCCTTAAATTGCCTATATACAGATGCAAATCTTACATAAGCCACTTCATCTATATCTCTCAATTTATTCATCACCATTTCTCCAATATATTGACTAGTTATTTCTTTCTCCATTGAATTATATAATTCTCTTTCAATCTCGTCCACCATTCCTTCTATAGTACTTAAAGGAACTGGACGTTTCTCACAAGCTTTTAATATACCATTCAATATCTTATTTCTATCATAAGCTTCCCTAGTACCGTCTTTCTTCACAATGATTAAAGGCATAGATTCTACTTTTTCATAGGTTGTAAATCTTCTAAAACATCTAGTACATTCCCTTCTCCTTCTAATGGCTTGTCCTTCATCTGTAGGCCTTGAATCTATTACTTTTGTATCATAATAATCGCAAAATGGACATTTCATATATACACCCCACAATTTTCTATTTATCTTGATTATAATATATAGTCTTTCAATTGTCTAATAACTATTTATTATTCAATATCCATATCTACTAATATTGTATCTGTGCCAATACGAACTATGTTCTTCCAATTAATTATCAAATCATTATTTTTCCCAAATAAACCTAATATCTTTCCAGGACGAGGTATTATAACTGCTACCACATTACCATTTTCTAAATCTATTTCAAAATCATAAATAAACCCAATTTTAACACCATCTCTTATATTAATAACTTCTTTTTCACTCATTTCCGATAATTTAACCATTACTCCACCTCTTTTTACGCACTTCTTTTATATATTTATATTAATATGTTTATATTAATATGTTTATGAATATGGATAATTTTTTTGTGGAGTAATGGTTAATATTAAATTAGTTTTCTCATCTGCCTTAAAGCATTCTTTTCCAATCTAGATACCTGAGCTTGAGATATCCCTATTTCCTCTGCTACTTCCATTTGCGTCTTACCTTCATAAAACCGTAAATTTAATATTAATTTTTCTCTTTGATCCAATTTGTCTATGGCCTCTTTTAAAGCAATCTCTTGAAGCCATACTTCGTCTTCAGATTTTTTATCTTTTACTTGATCCATAATATATATGGCATCTCCACTGTCATGATAAATAGGTTCAAATAAGGAGATAGGCTCTTGAATTGCATCTAGGGCAAATACTATTTCTTCTTTTGGCAAATTTAGTTCTTCAGCTATTTCATTGATAGTTGGTTCTTTTAAATTTTTATTAATTAATTGTTCTCTAGCCTGAAGAGCTTTATAAGCTGTATCTCTTAAAGATCTACTTACCCTAATAGAATTATTATCTCTTAAATATCTTCTAATTTCTCCTATTATCATAGGTACTGCATAAGTTGAAAATCTTACATTTTGACTTAAATCAAAATTATCTATAGCTTTTATAAGCCCTATACATCCTACCTGAAACAAATCATCTACATCTTCACCTCTTCTATTAAATCGTTGAATAATACTAAGTACTAATCTTAAATTACCTTGTATAAACTCCTCTCTTGCTTTCATATCTCCTGCTTTTATTTTTATAAATAATTCTTGCATTTCTTCATTTGTTAATACTGGTAATTTAGAAGTATTAACCCCACAAATTTCAACTTTGTTTGTATGCAATTGTTTCATTCCTTTCTCCAAGTTTTGCCCCTTTTCAATTAAAATTATTGCCTCTATTATTTTTTTTATTCAAAATTTTTTTGTAACAATTATCCATCTATAATATAAATTTATTCTAAGATAAAAATACGCTTTCTAAGAATAAAGAAAAAATCTAATTATTCTTAGAAAGCATACATTTTCTTTAATTTACTGTATTAATAATTCCTTAAAATTTACATTAATCTAACCATTTCCTTCCTTAATCTCTTTATAATTCTTTTTTCTAACCTAGAAATATATGATTGAGATATACCTAATATATCTGCTACTTCCTTTTGAGTCTTTTCTTTCCCACTTTTTAATCCAAATCTCAATTCTACTATAGTTTTTTCTTTTCCAGACAATTTATCTATAGCTTGATTTAATAATTCTTTATCTACCTCTTCTTCTAAACACTTAAAAATAATATCTCCATCAGTTCCTAATATATCTGATAATAAAAGCTCATTGCCATCCCAATCAACATTTAATGGTTCATCTAAAGATACCTCCATTTTTAATTTACTATTTCGCCTTAAATACATAAGTATCTCATTTTCTATACATTTAGAAGCATAAGTAGCTAATTTAATATTTTTATCTGGATCAAAAGTATTAACAGCTTTTATAAGACCAATAGTTCCAATTGAAATTAAATCTTCTATACATATGCCTGTATTTTCAAATTTTCTTGCTATATATACTACCAAGCGTAAGTTTCTTTCTATTAAAATACTTCTAATGCTGTCATCATGTTTTAATTTCTTTAAATAATAGCTTTCTTCTTCTGCATTTAAAGGTGGAGGTAAAACTTCTCCACTTCCAATATAGTAAATACTATCTATTAGCTTAAGTTTATGCATTATTTTATTAAGATATAAATTAAATTTAAATAAACTTTTTTTCAACGCATTTCCTCCTATCCTAATAATTCTGGATGTAATAACCCATTATAAATTTCATCAGACGCTAATCTATCATTGTATATAGCAACTATTATATCATCGCTTAAATTCTTTGTTTCCGATTCTAAGTATACTTTTATCTTGTCTGGTTTAAAACCAATTAAAATACCATTATCATTTCCTAAAGATTTAAAAGGTATTAAACGAAGTTTAATATCATCTGAAACCTCTTCCATTACTTCGCTTATCTTAATTAAATCTAATTTCTGATTGGACTTATACATGTTTTTTATAGAATCAGGAAGTATACTTTTTAAAGCTCTATATTCTGCAATAAGTACAGGTTTTTTAGATATTGGCTCCTTAAGAGAATTGCCTGTATCTATAAGGGCTATAAGTTCAACTTCTTTATCATTTAGACCTATAGAGACATTAGCTATAAAATTTTCTTTCCTAATTTTTACCTGATAAAATTTAAGTATATATCTTATAAGAACTAACGCAATTGTTATACCAATAATTAAAAATTTAATTAATTCATCAGAATTTTTAAAGGAAATTCCTGTAAAAATAAAACTATTGTTTAAAATGTAAAAAATTCCAATTATTGCACCTGCAAATACAAAAGATACCATATAAAAAGCTGAAATTTGCTTTAAAAATTGATTTAACTTTTCTGGATTAAAAGCTATTATTATCATTAATATGGAAATAGATAACTTAATTATCATTTTACCCATAAATTGTAACGAAGGAAAAAAAGCTACTAATGTATAAATAGAACCTATCAATGCGGAAATAAATAATCTTATATTAGCGGTTTTAGATTTTGTAATTTTTTTAGTTACATATAATATAATATAATTAATTATTATATTCTCTATCAACAAGTATTCTGCATATACATACAACTCAATACCTCCTTTAAAAATATCTATACTAAAAACATATTCAAAACTAAAATATTTATGTCCATTATACAAAATTTATAGATAAAAATTTGTCGCTATTTATACAATAAAAAAAATAAAAAAAACGTATCTCAACTTTGAGAAACGTTTTTTGACATAAAATTTAATTTTTATGGTTAGTCCTTTTTTCTTAAAAATGTAGGAATATCTAAATCATCTAAATCAAATTGGCTAGTAGCAGCACTTTCATCCTGTAATTCAGATCCTTTTATAAAAGTTTTTCTAAGTACTCTATCTTTATCAAATCCTGTCGCAATTACTGTTATTTTTATTTCTTCTTTTAAAGATTCATCTATACCTGCCCCAAATATGATATTTGCGTCCTGATCAACTGATTGCCTTATTAAATCTGCTGCTTCATTCACCTCAAATAGTCCTAAATCTTCACCACCTGTAATATTTAATAATACTGCTTTAGCTCCATCAATCGAAGTTTCTAATAATGGACTTTTTATTGCCTGCTTTGCAGCCTCTACTGCTCTATTTTCTCCTGAAGCTTTGCCAATACCCATATGAGCTATACCTTGATTCTGCATAATAGTTTTAACATCAGCAAAATCTAAATTGATTAAATTAGGAACAGCTATTAAGTCAGAAATTCCTTGTATACCTTGTTTAAGAACCTCATCAGCCATGATAAAAGCTTCTACCATGGTAGTTTTCTTCTCTGCTACCTGCAATAATCTATCATTTGGTATAGTTACTAGTGTATCAACCTTATCCTTTAACTCTTCAATTCCCTTTTCAGCTTGAACTGCTCTTTTTCTTCCTTCGAAAGTAAACGGTTTAGTCACTACTCCTACTGTTAATATTCCTAATTCTTTTGCAGCTTCAGCAACTATAGGAGCTGCTCCAGTGCCTGTACCACCTCCCATGCCTGCAGTAATAAATACCATATCAGCACCTTTCAATGCTTCCACAATTTCATTTCTATTTTCTTCAGCTGCTTTCATACCAATTTCTGGATTAGCACCAGCTCCTAATCCTTTAGTCAACTTCTCTCCAATTTGTAATTTATGTTCTGCTCTTGATGAATATAAAGCTTGCCTATCTGTATTTATTGCAATAAATTCTACACCTCTTACTCCACATTCAATCATCCTATTTATTGCATTATTGCCGCCTCCACCAACTCCTAAAACTTTTATCTTTGCAAATTCTTCAACTTCCACATCAAAATCAAACACAAGTTTTTACCCCCTTCTCTATTGGTTAAAAAGCTAATATAGAATTAATACTTTATACAAATAAATATAATAAATACTTTTATATTTTAAAACACAAATATTTAAATTATTATTTATTACTCTTCTACTTTTGTTTCTGATTTCCGCTTATTTAAAAGAATTCTTCTAATACTAGCAAAATTTTCAAATAATCTTCCACCAAATGTAAATATAGCAGCATAATATAATGGTACTCCAAGTCTATCACCAATATAAGCTAAAAAAGCTGCTAATATAGCATTTCCGAAAAATCCTGATATAAAAATACTACTATCAAATTTCTTTTCTAGATTAGCTTTTATCCCACCAAAAACTGAATCTAAGCATGCCAATATAGCTACAGAAATGTACAATGAATAAGCTGCATTATAAGTAAAAGGTAAAACAAGTCCAATCACCAATCCAATAACTATACCTATCAGTGCAAAAAACATATTAATCACCTTCTTTTAATGGTTTAGCATATTTAAAATTAAATTTCCCATTGTATGCTGGAATTCTTATATTGTCCTCAGTAGTTAATTCTATATATATTTGATCAATGTGTTTCAATGCATAAGCATAAGTATTAGGTGCATTTATTGCTGCTGATAATAATTTTGGATTACCTATGGCTTTGATTACAAAAGGAGTTCCTAAACTTTTACCATTAACCCTAATAATTGGACCTCCGCATTTAATTTCAGACATAGATAAAATCCTTTGCCCATTTACACTTATAGCTTCTGCTTCAGCACATCTTAAATCATTTATAATTCTTAATACATCTATATCATGAATTACATCTGAATTAAAGTTTTCACCAAAAGGTCCTTCAGCCATATTATCTTGCATTGTAATAATAACTCCTGGACCTTCCACTTCTTCAAATCCAGCAAGATTTTTATATTTTTCCAATTCATCATTTAATACATCTATAATATTTTCATCACCACTGGCTATACTTTCCAACACGTTTAATTGTTCTTCCTTTTCTTTAAGTAATGCATTTAAATCCTCTATCTCTTTATTCAATGTATCTATATTATCTTTAGTTGTTTGAATTGACCTTAAGGTAACAGGCGCAATAGTTGGTGTATTTTGCTTAAATTGCCCTGCCATAAACATGCCTAGAAAAATAGAAAAAATTAATATTATAATACTAGGTTTTTTAACATTATTCATATTTATCACCTATATTTAATTTGAATCTTGCTCTACTGGTTTTGCATATATAAATTCTTTTAACTTTCTATATTTTGGTACTTGAACATTTTTCTCTTTTGTTAAATGAACATTATAATCATAATATTCCAATGTCCATATAATTCCTCCTTTAATAGCTAAAGCTGATTCTAAAGTTTCTGGATCTCCAATAGCTTTTATTATAATTGGTGAACCAATAGACACACCATTTATCTCAATATGGTTTCCAGCTTTTTCTATCTCTGTAAAAGAAGTATAACGTTGATCATTAATAGAAATTGCTTCTGCTTCAGCTGCATTTAAAACACTGATAATTTGAAGAATTAAATCCACATCATCTGCAATTGTATATTCAATTCCAAATTGTAAATCAACGGGTGGGTCTTGAATTTCCAATACTATCCCAGGTCCTTCTAAATCTACATATCCTGCTAACGTTCTATATCTTTCCAAATCCTTATAAAGATTTTCAGCATATACATTGCTTTCTGCTTCACCCTTTTCATACAATTTTATCTTCTCTTCTAATTCAGATAAAGCTTTTAATGCTGCATCTCTTTCTTCTTGAGCTTTTTTCAACTCTATAGCTAATTGTTGTGCTCTTTGAGTAGGTAATACGCCTTCCCCTAAAGTCTTATTTACAGTTTTAAATTGTACGGCCAATATAATACCTAGAAATAGCGAAACCATAGTAATTGCCAATCGACCATTTGATTTTTTCATATAAATCCCCCTATTAATCATCTATAATCACAACTGGATTTTCACCTTTATTTAATAGAATTTGTTTTGCAGTTATATCTTTTTTATCCAAATCTTTTAAAATTTCATATAAGAAGCTTAATTTATATTTTACATTATCTAAGGGACCAAAAGCAACCTTAATACCACTTATTAATTCAATATTTATATTATCATTATCAGAAAAATTAATATATTTCATTAGTTTTAATAAATCCATCTGTTTGCTTAATTTTAAAAACTCCTTATGTGCTTGTCTATCATCACTAAATAAATTCTCTCCTGGTATTACATCTATTAATTCAATACCAAAAATTTGAGGTAATTTACTTTGAGCTTTCTTTTCCTTTATAGATAAAACATTACCTTCTTCATCTATGTAAACAAAAGCACCAATGTAAGGTACTATTGCAACTTCTTCTCGTTCTTCCACCTGGATTAGTAGGGTTTTAGGTAATTTCCTCTTAACTTTTGCTTCTTTTATATATGGTAATTTCTTTAAATTTTCTTCCCCCAATTTTTTACTAATTTTAAAAATATTTTCCCCTTTCGTATAGGTAGATGCATTGAGTATCTCACTATAACTCATCTTTCCATTGCCAACTATTTGAATTTTTTCTATATTAAAAAAATTAGTATCAAATACAAATAAATATATAAGACCTAATGTCAATATAAATAAAATAAATTTTAAAAAAATTTTCCTTCTTTTTTTCCCTCTGTGTTTTTTGTTCTTTTTCATAATTTTGCATCACCTACTCGCTTGTCCATCATTGTTTAAGCAGCAAATGCTGCTATTCTACTAATTCAATATTAGCACCAAGACCTTTTAAGATTTTATGAAAATCTTCATATCCTCTTTTTATATGATAAACATTTTCTATTTCAGTCCTTCCCTTTGCTACTAACCCAGCTAGCACTAAACTTGCACCTCCTCTTAAATCCTTAGCAGTAGTCTTTGTACCAGTTAATTCTTTTACTCCCTTTATAATTGCTACTTTACCAAAAGTTTTAATATTTGCACCCATTCTAATTAACTCTTCAACATGTTTAAATCTATTTTCAAACACTGTTTCTGATATAATACTAATGCCATTAGCAATGCTCAATAATGCCATAATCTGTGCTTGCATATCTGTTGGAAAACCAGGGTAAGGTAAAGTTTGTACCATTTCTATTGAATTTATCCTCTCAGGTCCTATTATCTTTAAAGAATTTTCATCACTGTATATTAAGCAGCCAGCCTCTTTTAGTTTTGCAATTACTGCTTGAAGATGGTCTGTAATAATATTTTTTAATATAATTTCTCCTCGTGTAATTGCAGAAGCTATCATATAAGTTCCAGCAACTATCCTATCTGGCATGGTGTAATGAGTAACATCTTTCTTAAATTCATTTACCCCTTCTATTATTATAACACTTGTTCCGGCTCCGCTTATCCTAGCTCCAGCTTTATTTAAATAATTTTGTAAATCTACTATTTCTGGTTCTCTGGCTGCATTTCGAATAATGGTAGTACCTTCAGCTTTAACAGCAGCTAATATTATATTTTCTGTTGCACCTACACTAGGATAGTCAAGCTGTATTTCAGTTCCTTTAAGTTTACTTGCCCTACAATGTATAAAACCATAAGACTCCTCTATCTCTGCACCTAAGTCTTTTAATGCTTTTAAATGCATATCTATAGGTCTAGGTCCTATTTCACATCCTCCAGGATAACTTATGATTACTTCGCCACATCGAGACAACATTGCACCCATAAGTATTATAGACGATCTCATTTCTCTTGCTAACTCATCTGGAATTTTCACTTGATCTAAAGGTTTAGAATTAACCCACATAATATTATCTACGCGTTTTATCGTGCAACCGAGAGCTAGAAGTATTTTCTCCATAACTTCTACATCTCTCAGATTTGGAACATTAAAAATTGTACTTTCATTACCTTCAACTACAGTAGCTGCTAATATAGGTAAAATTGCATTTTTAGCACCTGAAACATTTACCTCTCCAGTCAATCTATTCCCACCATATAAAATTATTCTATCCATTATTGCACCTCCAATATGCTAATGCTTAAGTATATCACCATATTATGCACACATATTGGAAGTGTTACAAAGTTGTTTACATTATTAAGGAATCAATAATATCTACAATTTTATCCACTGCATTGATCCTACCTATTTTTTTACTATTTTTACGCATATTTTCTAATATCTTTTTATCTTTTATAAGAGTATAAATTGCTTTCTCTAGTTTATCTCCTGTTAAATCCTTTTCCAATATTACTAAAGAAGCACCATTCTGTTCAAAAACTCTTGCATTATACTCTTGATGATTTTCTGCAGTATAACCTTTCGGTATAAGAATACTGGGAATACCAACTGCAGAAATTTCTGCCAAAGTTATCGCACCAGCTGAAGTTATAACCAAATCTGCTATATTAATAGCTTTTGGCATATCATAAAAATAAGGAAAAACTCTTATATTATTATTTAATTTCACTCTTTCTTCTTTCAATCTATTCATAAAATCTTCATAAAACCGCTTACCAGTAACATGGAATATTTGAAAATGATCTTTAGATATATTATTTTTAATCACATATAACATAGCATCATTTAATTTTTTTTGTCCGCCACTTCCTCCAAAAGATAATATAAATGGAACATTGGGATTAACATTTAAATCTCTATAAGCTTTATTTAAATCTACCTCCAATATACTCTTTCGTATTGGATTGCCTGTAACAATAACCTTTTCGGGATATTTAAAATATTTAATAGATTCTTCAAAAGTAACTAAAACCTTATCTACATATCTAGAAAGAATTTTGTTTGTAATTCCAGGGAATGCATTTTGTTCATGAATTATGGTAGGTATTTTTTTCTTACTAGCTTTGTAAACTACTGGACCACATACATAACCTCCTGTACCAATTACTATATCAGGATTAAACTCCTTAATAATTCTATTAGCGTCTTTAAGACCTAAAAATAATTCCTTTAATGCTATGAAAGCTTCCTTATTAATACGTCTAGGCATACCCTTTACTCTTATAGTCCTAAATTCATAACCTTCTCTAGGTACTAATTCAGATTCCAATCCCTTTTCTGTACCAACATATAAAATTTTTGCATTTTTATGCCTTTTTCTTATTTCATTTGCTATAGCTAAAGCTGGATAAATATGTCCTCCAGTTCCTCCACCTGTAATTAAGTAGCGCATAATTTCAACTCCTATCTATAGGTACATGTCTAGATATATTTAATAAAATACCAATAGCTGACATATATAATATTAATGAAGTACCTCCATAGCTAACAAATGGTAAAGGTATTCCTGTAGGAGGTATGCAAGACGTTACAACACCAATATGAATTAATGATTGTATAGTTATTAAAGCCACTATTCCTGTTGCAAGTAAACATCCAAACAAATCTTCTATATTTAAGGCTATTCTAACACCTCTCCATATTAATAAAAAGAATAGTATAATAACAGTTAAAGCCCCTAAAAACCCTAGTTCCTCTCCAATAATGGCAAATATAAAATCATTATATGGTTCAGGAATATAAAAAAATTTTTGCCTACTTTTCCCTAAACCTAATCCAAACAATCCTCCAGAACCTAAAGCATATAGGGATTGTACTGCCTGCCATCCTGTATCAATTTTGTCAGCAAACGGATCCAAAAAACTAGTGACCCTTTTCATTCTATATTTATGTTCCTCATCAGTTATAGCTTTAAATAATCCTAAACCTGCTATAATCATTAAAAAAAACATATGAGATATCTTCATACCTGCTACAAACAACATACTTATAAGAGTTCCTGCCAATGTGATAGTAGTCGATAGATCCTTTTGAGAATATATTATCCCGCAGGAGATTCCTACAATAACTAAAGCTGGTAACAAACCCTTTGTAAAATTTTTAATCTTTTCTTTTTTATTAGATAAATAAGCTGCTAAAAAGATAATTGATCCAAGTTTTATTATATCTGAAGGCATAAAAGTGGTAAAGCCAAGATTTACCCATCTTCTCGCTCCTTTTTTAGTATCCCCTAGAGGTGTAAAAATCAACAATCCACTAAGTATAGAGATTATATAAATAAACCAAGACATTTTCTTTAATCTTCTATAGTCAAAATTCATAAAAAAAAGTAAAGCAACAAAACCTAAACCTGCTGCAAATAATTGTTTTTTTAAAAAATAGTAACCATTATTAAAAGTCTTAATTCCTTCTGGCCAAGATGAACTAAACACCATTATTATACCAATAATTACCAATAGTAAAGTAGATAGAAGTAAGGTAAAATCAGGAGCTCTTTTTTTAACTTTTTTAGCCATGCTATTCCTCCTTCAAACCATATACTATCTGTTTAAAATGCTCCCCTCTAGTTTCAAAACTATCATACATATCCCAACTAGCACATGCTGGAGAAAGCAACACATTATCTCCCTGTTCAGCCAACTCAAAGCTTTTTTTAACTGCCTCTTCCATATTTTCTACTAAATAAACCTTATCAAAACCATGTTTAATTGCAGTTTCCTTTAATTTATATTTAGTTTCTCCTAAAAGTACTAGTGCCTTAACTTTACCTTTAAAAGATAATATTAAGTCATCAAATTCAGTTCCCTTATCCATACCTCCAGCTATTAATATAATAGGGCTATCTACAGCTTCAATAGCTTTAATACTAGCATCCGAATTTGTACCTTTAGAATCATTATAAAATTTGACTTCATCTATAGTAGTTACGTATTCTATCCTGTGTTCTACTCCAGGAAAAGTTCTAAGTACATCTCTAATAATATCTATATCTAATCCCATGATCCATGCAATCGCTACACTAGCAAGGGCATTTTCTAAATTATGCTCTCCAATAATTTTTACATCTTCAGTTTTAAGTACTTTTTCAACTTTTATTCCGTCATCTATCACAATATATCCATCTTCAATGTATATTCCTTTAGAAAGCTTATTTTTCACACTAAACCATATTAAATTAGATTTTACTTCATCTTTCATATTCCTTAATAAAGGATCATCATAATTTAATACCGTGTATTCATCTTTGCCTTGATTTTTAAATATTTTTTTCTTTGCTTCTATATAGTTTTCAAAAGTCTTATGCCAATTTAAATGATCTGGAGTTAAATTTAATATTAAACTTACTTTTGGTTTAAATTCAATAGTATTTTCCAATTGGAAACTACTAGCTTCAATTACAAATATATCATCATCTTTAGAATTTATCATATTCCATAAAATCCCTACGCCAATATTGCCTACTACAAAAACATTATATCCAGCTTTTTTAAAATATTCTCCTGTTAAAGTAGTTGTAGTGGTTTTGCCATTAGTTCCAGTAATAGCAATTATATTTTTATTAGGATTTAATCTATAAGCTAATTCTAAATCTGTAATTACTTCTATACCCTTTGATTTGGCATCTTTTAAGACCTGTAAATCTAAAGGCACTCCTGGACTTTTTACTATTAAATCTATATTCTCCAAAGAAACTTCATTCGTTCCTAACCTATATACTATATCTATATCTTTAATCTTATCTATATAATTTTTTAATTCATATTGAGTTTTTATATCGCTAACAATTATATTAGCTCCTAGTTTATCTAATGCTTTAACAGTGGATACCCCACTGATTCCTAATCCTAATATAAGTATATTTTTATCATTTAAATCCATTTTTACACCTAACTTTCATATTTAATTTAAACTAATTACTCCTATTAAACATAATATAACGGTAATGCTCCAAAATACTACTACAATCCTTGTTTCATCCCAACCTTTTTGTTCAAAATGATGATGAAGAGGACTCATTAAAAATATCCTTTTACCAGTAAGTTTATAAGAAATTACTTGTATTATTACTGATAAAGCTTCTACAAAATATATCCCACCAACTATTGGGATCATCAGCGGTAAATTTAATAGTATTGCTATAGCTGCTACTGCTCCACCCAGAGCCATAGAGCCTGTATCACCCATAAATACTTTAGCTGGGTAAGCATTATATATTAAAAATCCTAAACATGCACCAGTCAGTGCTGCAGAAAATATCGATATACTACCCATTCCCCAATTAAGAGCAATTAGCCCAAAAAACGATAATACAATCAATGTAACCCCTGATGCCAAACCGTCTAATCCATCAGTTAAATTTACACTATTTACCGTACCCACAACTACAAATGCAATAAAAGGTACATATAATACACCTAAATCCAAATATCTATTATTTAAGAAAGGAACTATTACCTTTGTTCCCAACATAGATATTTGAGACTGATAAATTGCTAAAATTATAGCTAATATTATTTGACCAATTAATTTTTGATAAGGTTTAAGCCCTAAAGAACTTTGATTGACAACTTTTAAATAATCATCAATAAATCCTATCAATCCAAATCCAAAAGTGGATATCAGCAATATATACATATCCCTATTCAACATTCCAGAAGTTACAGTAGTTATAAGTAATGCTATAAGCATTATTATTCCTCCCATAGTAGGAGTACCAGATTTTGCAAGATGAGTTTTTGGCCCATCATCTCTCACGTTTTGACCAATTTTATGCCTTTTTAATAGAGGAATAATTATTGGTCCTAAAATAATAGTTATTATAAATGAAATAAGAATAGTTCTAATTATATCTAAATATTCAACCATACGTCTTCTCCTCTCTTGTATATCTTACTATTATTCTTTTATATCTTTTAGTATATCTAATACTATCTGTTTTTCATCAAATGGAATAATCTTATCTTTAATTATAGTATAAGTTTCATGACCTTTTCCAGCTAATAATATAGTGTCTTTAGGTCTAGCATTCGATAAAGCATATTTTATAGCCTCTTTCCTATCGGTAATTGGAATATATTTTCCATTTACTCTTTCTATCCCTACTATTATATCCTCAATAATCTTATCAGGATCCTCATACCTTGGATTGTCCGATGTTACTATAGCTAAATCTGCATATTTTGCAACTGTTTCTCCCATTATGGGTCTTTTAGCTCTATCTCTATTACCTCCTGCTCCAAATACTACAACTATTCTTCCTTCTGCAAACTGTTTAATAGTAGATAAAACTTTTTCTAATCCATCAGGAGTATGTGCAAAATCTATAATCACACTATAATCTTCTTCTATAGGCACTAATTCGAATCTACCCTTTATACCGTTAATAGATTCAATACCTTTTTTTATGCTAAATAAATCTATATCATAATATATTGCACATGCTGCTGCTGCTAAAACATTATATACATTAAATTTACCAAGTAATTTCATGTTAATAGGTATAGAGCCCTTTGGGCAATTTAATATAAAATCCACTCCCTTTGGATGGCAAACCACATTAGTAGCATAAATATCAGATTTTTTTTCTATTCCATAAGTAATTACTGGAATAGAATTTTCCAAATCCTTTAGAATTCTCCTTCCGTATTCATCATCTACATTAATAATATTACAACCACTGGTCATATTAAATAATCTTAACTTGCTTTTATAATAGTTTTCCATATCTTTATGATAATCCAAATGATCTTCTGTTAAATTAGTAAATATACCTACTTTAAAATCCATATATTCAACTCTCTTTAAATCCAATGAATGAGAAGATACTTCCATAGCACAAAATTGGATACCTTTATCTACCATTTCCTTTAAATATTTATGAGTTAAATTTGATTCTGGAGTTGTATTTGTATTGTCTATAACATCATTGTCTATAACTATTCCCATGGTACCAATTATACCTGTTCTTTTGTCAGATGCTTCAAATATACTTTTAATCAAATATGTAATTGAAGTTTTCCCATTCGTTCCTGTAACTCCTATTAAATTTAATTTCTTAGAAGGTTCACCATAAAATATTGAAGAAAATTTAGCCAACGCTAATTTTGTATCATCTACTTTCACAACAGTAACATCTTGACCAATTGCTATTTCCTTTTGAACTACAACACATATAGCCCCATTCTCTATAGCCTCATTAATGTACTTATGCCCATCTACTGTAAAACCTTCTATTGCCACAAACATATTTCCTTTACTTATTTTCCTAGAATCATGTTCTATTCCATTAATGCATATATTTGTACTACCTTTTAATATTTCAATTTCATATTCTTCTATTAAATTTTTAAGTTTCAAATCTTACACCCGCTTTCATATTAGTTAACATAATTAATTAGAAAACTCAACTTCAACAATGGAGTTAATGTCAACTTCTGTTCCTGGTTCTGGTCTTTGTATTATAGCTTTTCCTTTCCCTTTAAAATGATATTTTAATTTTAAATTTTCCAATATATTTATTACATCTTCTCTAGACTTTCCTATTAAATTTGGCATTATAACTTTCTGTTGCATTTTAGTATCTTCATCTAAATAAAGATCTATTACGGAGCCTTTGGATACTTCTGTTTCTGGCAATGGAAATTGATCTATCACTTTAGACTTTTCTGATATATTATAAGTATCAGTAGTATATCTAAATCCATGTTCCATAAGTATTTTACCAGCTTCTTCTATAGTCTTGTTTCGCACATCAGGAACTTTTTCCATATATTCAAATTGTTTTTTCTCCTCTTCTGTAAACTCTGGTTTTATATCTAAATAGCTTAAAGTCTCTTCTATAATTTTACCTGCTACTGGAGCAGCTACACTTCCTCCATAATATATTCCTTGTGGCTCATCTAATATTACCAATACAGCAATTTTAGGATCATTTGCTGGAGCCACAGCTACAAAAGAACTTATATATTTCCCAGGTGCATATTTCCCATCTATTATCTTCTGGGCAGTCCCAGTTTTACCTGCAACCCTATATCCTGGAACATAGGCATTTGTTCCTGTACCTTTTGAAACTACTGATTCCATCATATCTAACATTGTTTCTGATGTACTCTTTGAGATCACTTGTCTTTTTACTTTAGGTTCATTTGTTTTTACTATATTCCCTTCATTATCAATTAAATGAGATACCAATCTAGGTTGCATTAAATTCCCACCATTAGCTATGGCAGAAACTGCGTTTATGAGCTGCATAGGAGTCACAGCTATTCCATGCCCATAGGACATAGTAGCCAAATTTATTTCTTTTATAATATCAGTATTATATGGTATAATTCCTCCCTGTTCACCAGTTAATTCTATACCTGTAGGTTCCCCAAATCCAAAAGCTTTAATATATTTATATAGTTTTTCTTTCCCTAATTTCCTCCCTAATTCCACAAATACAATATTACAAGAATTTTCCATGCCTTCTTTTAAAGTCTGTGGTCCATGAGGATTGTACCATCGGGAACATTTCAATACTGCTCCAGGTATATCTCTAATAAAACCATTACAATAAAATTTTGTATCTGCATTAGCAATATTTTCTTCAATAGCTGCTGATGCTACAATTGTTTTAAAAGTAGAACCCGGTTCATATGCATCATTTATGGCAAAATTCCTCCACATATCATACCATCTTTTTTCTAACTCGTCTTGCGGTAGGTTCTTCCATTCTTCTTTTTTAGCATCATCTAAAGGTTCTCTAGGATTATTAGGATTATATTGAGGTAAATTTGCTAAAGCTAATATATCCCCTGTTTTTGGTTCCATTATAATTATGGATACATTTTTTGCTTTAGTTGTAATCAAAGATTCCTTTGCTGCTTTTTCAGCAAAATGTTGTATAACTTCATCTACTGTCAAAACTACATTTAATCCGTCTTGCGGTTCAAATATTCTTTCACCATCATAAGGCAATTGTCTTCCTTTAGCATCAGTAACTTTAACCCATCTTCCTGGACTACCAGATAAATATTTATCATAGGTCTTTTCTACACCATATAAACCATCATTATCTATACTGGTAAAACCTAATATATATGCTGCAAAATCTTCATATGGATAAAATCTTTTATTATCATCTACTATGTTTATACCTGATAAATTTAAATTTCTTAACTCTTTAGCTTCTTCCTTAGATATCCATTGTTTTATCTTTTCTATATTTGTCTTTTTAGTTATCTTCTCATAAACTATATTTTCATCCATATCTAAAACTTCTGCTACTTTTTTAGCTGTTTCTTTAGGATTTTTTATGTCTGCAGGACTTGCCCACACAGTATAAGAGCTAATATTTATAGCAAGTTTTTTCCCATTTCTATCATAGATTATTCCTCTCTTAGGCTTAATTTCAATGCCTCTAGTCCATTGTTTCAACGCATCTTTCTTCAATTCTTCCCCAGTTACTATTTGTATATATCCTAATCTAATAATTAAAGCTAGTATAGCTATTAATACAATCACAAAAACAATTACCAATCTTTTTTTTGAAACATTACTAGGTGCAATCAAACTTAAAACCTCCTAAAACAAACTTATAATCTTATTTAAAACATTTTTTAATTGTGCTACTATTTTTATATCTCCTTCTTCTTCGGTAAGAAATTTATCATTTATATCTAAATACACTATCTGTTCTTCAGTAGGATAGTCCATACCTAATTTTGTTATAGCTTCTTCTTCAATCTTCGTAGAACTTTTAACAGCTTCTAGCGTCGCTACTAAAGCTTCTTTTTCCTTTATTAGCTCTACTTTCTGATTTTCCAATTCGGTTATATCTAATCTAATCTTTGTCATACTTGCGTATCCATATAATATAAGTAAGCACATTGCTAAACTCATAATAGATATAATAATAGCTATAAATTTAGACTTAGATTTTTTCTTTTTTATCCTTTTTTTTCTATACTCTTTTTCTTTCTGGATACGTTCTTTTTCCTTTTGAATATATTCTTCTTCTGGATAATAATGTTCTAATTGCTTATTAGCCACTACCAATTTATTCGTCACTCCTTTGTTTTAGAACTTAAATTCTCTCACCAATTCTCAATTTTGCACTCCTAGCTCGTGGATTTTCTGCAATTTCTTTTTCTGTGGGTATAATTGGCTTCTTAGTTATTATTTTCAATTCTCTCTTCTTGTCACAAATACAAATAGGAAATTCAGGTGGACAAATACAATCCTTATTTAACTCCTTAAAAGTTTCTTTCACTATTCTATCTTCTAAAGAATGAAAAGTAATAATACATAAACGTCCACCCTTATTAAGCATCTTATTTATACTAGGTATAGCTAATTTTAGTACCTCCAACTCTTTATTTACTTCAATTCTTATAGCTTGAAAAGTTTTCTTTGCAGGATGATGCCCTTCCATTCTTACCTTTTTAGGTATAGCATTTTTTATAATCTCAACCAACTGTAATGTTGTATCTATAGACTTTTTTCTTCTTTCATCAATTATAAATTGCGCAATTCTTTTTGCCCATCTCTCTTCTCCATATTCCCAAATTATCCTTTCTAAATCCCTCTCTGAATAAGTATTTACTACATCCCAAGCTGACAATTTTTGAGTATTATCCATCCTCATATCCAATGGTGCATCTTTTTGATAAGAAAATCCTCTTTCCCTCTCATCTAATTGATGAGAAGAAACTCCTAAGTCTAGTAGTACTCCATCAACTTTCTCTATTCCTAAATTTAATAATATATTTTCTATGTTTACATAATTATCATGTATTAATATTACTTTATCTAAATGGTCTTCTAACACATCTTTTGCCTTATTTAACGCATTTATATCCTGATCTATCCCTATAAGTTTTCCTGTTGTTAATTTGTTTACTATTTCAATAGAATGACCAGCTCCACCTACAGTACCATCTACATATATCCCATCTTCCCTTATATTTAACCCTTCTACTGCCTCTTTAAGTAATACAGGTTTATGTTCAAATTTCAAATTTTACACCTCTACTTTATTAAATTCCCAATTCTGCCATCTTTTCAGCAATATTATCATAACTTAAACTATCATCTTCATTATATTTATCCCATTCCTCTTTACTCCAAATTTCAATTCTAGTAGAAACTCCAATAATAACTCCATCCTTTGAAAGCCTTGCATGTTCTCTTAAGTTGCTAGGTATAAGAACTCGACCTTGCTTATCTAATGTACATTCTGAAGCCCCTGAAAAGAAAAACCTTACAAAAGCCCTTGCATCTCTATTGGTAAGGGGTAAAGCTCTTAACTTTGCTTCTAATATCATCCATTCCTCTTTCGGATATACAAAAAGACAATTGTCTAATCCCTTAGTCATGATAAATTCATCACCCAAATCCTCACGGAATTTAGATGGAATTATTAATCTACCCTTATCATCTATTGTATGTTGATATTCTCCAATAAACATATTTCCCACTCCACTTCGTACCACTTTACCCCACATACTATTAATTCTATACCATTTTATTAAATCCTGCTACAATTTTAAAAAATTTTTATAGTCCATTAGTCTCATTTTACAAAGTTCTACTTTTTTCAAACATATTCTTCACAAAAAATAAAAAAAGGCCTTCTTTAAACAAAATTAAGAAAGCCTTAAAATTTATCTATTAGTCATATTATTTTTTACTTTTCCTACGGATATTAAAATATATAAGGGGTATTATAATCCCTATAATACTTACCAATTGTGCTACTCTCAAAGGTCCTACCATTAAACTATCCGTTCTAAGTCCTTCTATAAAAAACCTGATACTTGAATATAATATTAAATATAACAAAAAAACTTCCCCAGATACTTTTGACTTATTTCTCCTATACCATATTAAGAATAAAAAAATTAAAAAGTCCCCTATAGACTCATATAAAAATGTAGGATGAACTTTTACTCCATCAATTATTATGCCCCAGGGTAAATCTGTAGGAATTCCATAAGCCTCTTGATTTATATAATTTCCCCAGCGTCCTATAGCTTGACCTAATGCCAAACTAGGAGCACACACATCTGCTATTTTCCAAAAATCTAAATTTCTCTTTCGTGAAAATACTATAGCTACTATAATACTAGCTATTATAGCTCCATGAATAGCTAATCCTCCACCTCTAAAATTCAATATCTCCTTTGGATTTTGTTTAAAATAATCCCAAGTGAAAGCTACATAATAAATTCTAGCACCAATCAAAGCCAAGGGAATAGCATACAATAATAAATCAATTAAATTATCTTCACCAATTCCTATTCTCTCAGCTTCTCTTAATGCTAAAATAGCCCCTAAAACTACTCCTATTGCTATTAATATACCGTACCACATAATCTCTATACCAAAAATTTTAAACGCTACAGGATTCATCATATGTCACCTTCCTTTAATCTCATCATATTTATAAGTATAGCACAAATTGAATATTTTACACTAATACATTACATTAAGTTTTATATGGGATTTCCTAAAAAATATATAGTATCAGCTTTGATTTGTTGAAAAGCCTCCATTATATCTTTATTACTAATCATATCTATACCCAATAATATTTCCTCAATTGTTCTATTATCCTCCATAATAATATTGCTAAAATAAAAATCTGATAATAATAATTTGTTTTCATATATATAACTAATACCATTCCTTATAAGTCCTTTAGAAAAAGCTACATCTTCTTTTGTAAAAAAACCTTTCTTCATATTTTCAATCTCTGTTCTTATATTATCTAATGTTACTTCAAAATCCTTTGAAAATACATACCCTTCTATTATCATACAAGATTTATGTTTACAAATTATACAATTGATATTATAATCCATGTTTTTTAATTTAATATCTAAAATTTTACTAGCTATCATTAGTCCATTATATAAAAAAGATTCATAGGGTATTCCACTTCTATATCCAAGTACCAATCGTCCTGGTTCCAAGTATCTATTTTCATAGACCATGTTTTTAATATACACATTCCCATTAACAAATTCTCTTTTAAGTTTAAATACATCTTCTCTTTCCTGCTTAAAAAAGTCTATTGTATACTTTATTAAATCCTCATCAAAATCTCCAATATAAAATATTTCAATAACTGCCTTAGACAATACTTTATGATAATGTTCATAAAGTGTTTGATTATCAATTACATCTAAATCCTCTATATATCCAAAATAATGGAGACTAAAATTTTCGTTTTTATACATCTCTTCAATACAACGTTCTAAAGAATAAGTCTTTTCATCTTTAATCCTATTTTCAATAATTCCCTTTAAGTAATCTTTTTCCTTTAGTATATTCTTTTGACTAAAAACATCTTCTACAGGATATGGATTGTATATTAAAGATTTGAGTATATTTATTAACTCCATAAAATTTGCTTTATCCTTATAACTTTTCAATCTTGGTCCTTCAACAGAAAAACTTATAACTTGTTTTTCTCCCTCCTTTAATAATCTTACACTTAAACTGGAACAATTTAGTTCTTCTAATTTTTTTTGCACCAGTAAATCCTCTATTCTCCTTTTTAATACCAAATACAATAATGCATTCTTAGTAACATCTTTTCTTGTTAAAGGCATAACAAAATAGATATTTAGTAAATTAGCTTTAAATTTGTCTGTAAAAATTAAATTAAGATTAATACCTTGTTCAATATTTTTTCTTCTTAATCTTATATCCAAATATTCCCAACCTCCCGCAATTTATTATATTTATAATACTAATATTATTCATATAAATAAAAACCCAGTCATATGACGGGTTTTTATTTATTCTTTTTTTAGTTTGTCTATTATCCTATTTATTTCTTTGACATGTTCATCATAAGGTCTCCCATTGGCTAAAGATTCTATGATACTTTCTATTTGGTCAAATACTTTTTTATTATCCGTTATGAACACCTGCCTAATCATAACATCGTTTTCTAATACAGTATTCATTATCATCTCCTTTACATCATCGTTAAAAGTAGCATCTTCAGCCATTTCTACTGCCACCACAACTACATCATTAAAAATAATGGAAGTTGCATTATCTATGCCGTATAAATCAACTACTATATTAGATATATTTTCAGAACGAACTAATATATCATAATCCTTACCACCTACATTTATTATTACATCTTCTTTCATATCTTCTTCACCAGTATGTTTCTCAACCTTGCAACTTGCCAAAAATATACTACATAATATTGTAATTAAAATAAACCCAATAATATACCTATATCTTCCTTTCAATATTATCCCTCCCCATCTATACATAGTCCAAAATTTTTATTCAATTTTTTGCAGTATATAATATAGTTTTTCATAAATAGCAAATTTTATAACAATAAAAAATAATTAATATATTTTATATCACGTAAAATTTAAAATATAAAACAAATTTAAAAAATAACTTTTATTATTTTATCCTTATTTATTCTAAATAAATTCTTATTCATGTTATTGAATATGATCTTACTATGATGTATAATTATCTTTGTGCAAAATTTATGCAATCTGAAAGGAAGATTTATATGAAATTAGGAATAGTGGGATTACCAAATGTAGGAAAAAGTACTCTTTTTAATGCATTAACAGCAGCTACGGCTGAAGCAGAAAATTATCCTTTTTGTACTATAGAACCTAATGTAGGAATAGTTCCAGTACCTGACGAAAGGCTAAAAATGTTAGCTCAATTAGTAAAACCTGAGAAAGTTACCCCTGCAACTATAGAGTTTTTTGATATCGCTGGACTAGTAAAAGGAGCTAGTAAAGGAGAAGGTTTAGGAAACAAGTTTCTATCTCATATTAGAGAAGTTCAAGCTATAATCCATGTGGTTAGATGTTTTGAAGATCCAAATGTAACTCATGTAGAAGGAAAAATTAGCCCTTTAAATGATATTGAAATAATTAATTTAGAATTAATGTTATCTGATTTAGAAATTATTGAAAATAGACTATCTAAAGTTGAAAAATTAGTTAAAGGAGATACATCCTATAAAAAAGAACTAGATTTATTAAATAAATTAAAGTATTCCATAAACAAAAATATTCCCCTAAGAAATCTAAAGTTTACGCCTGAAGAAATGGATTTGATAAAAAACTTTAATTTACTTTCATTGAAACCAGTATTATATGTATGCAATATTTCAGAAGAGGAATTAATAGATGTAGAAAAAAATAATTATGTAAAACTAGTAAAACAATATGCAGAAAAAGAAGGATCTCAAGCAATAGCCATTTCTGGTAAAATCGAATCAGAAATAGCACTTTTGAACGAAGAAGAAAAAGAAATATTTTTAAATGAATTGGGACTTAAAGAATCTGGACTAGATAAACTCATAAAAGCAAGCTATGATCTATTAGGACTTATGAGTTTTTTAACTGCAGGACCAAAAGAAGTAAGAGCTTGGACTATAAAAAAAGGAACTAAAGCCCCTCAGGCAGCAGGGAAAATCCATTCTGATATGGAAAAAGGTTTTATAAGAGCTGAGGTAATCAATTATAAAGATTTAATAGAATGTGGCAGTATTGCTACAGCTAAAGAAAAAGGATTGGTAAGACTAGAAGGCAAAGACTATATAATGCAAGATGGAGATGTAGTATTATTTAGATTTAATGTGTAACAGAAAATTTATCGATTTATAGACCGCGCCATCCTCCTATAGGTATGGCGTTTACCTTTAATTGCGATAGAATAGGTCATAATATTTTCAGGAGTTGCCATACCAGGAGACATGCCACAATCTCCTATATGATGTATATCTGCACCTACCATCTTGCTATATATTGCTATATTTCTAATAGTATATTCATCAGCACCTTCTTGAGATGTACCTATTGATGTCATTGCTAATTTGTCCTGGAAATGAATATAATCTACCAAACCTTTAACATAATCAATAGTCATTCCAGGTACAGTACCTGGTGCAGGAATTAAAATTACATCGCTACCAGCTTCTATAAATTCACCTATCAATTCTTCGTTAACAATACTTATCCCTGATTCTTTAATGCTACCTGAGCTATGCATCTTACCTGCTGCTATAATTACATCATCTCCTATAGTCTGTTTTATTTCTTTTATGCTCTTAATAATTTGATTATTGGTAACTCCCGTTTTAGGATTTCCTGTTAAAAGTATCATATCTACCCCTTGATCTACTAATTTCTTCACATTTTCTACAGTTGCTAACCTTCCACTTGATAAAGCAATTCTATCAGGTATTTTCTCATCTAAATCTACTGGTTCCAAATTTACTCCTATCATTCTTCCAGTTAGCTCTTTTACGTATTCTATAACTTTTTTTGAATTTATTGATGGTATACCTTCTATTTTAGGATTTTCTGCATCAAATAAATTTAGTAGTATTATATCAGCACCAAAAGCGGCTGCTAGTTCAACATTACTTACATCCCAAAGAAGAGGTGGTGCAACACATATAATTTCACTAACTACAGTTCTACCCTCTCCCAATTTAATACTTGTTAATTTTTGACTTTTATTCATATAATATATATCAGAAGCATCTAAATCCAATATTCTCTTAACCATGTCAATTCCTCCTAATGGATTTTATAAAAGAATATGGTGATTAATTAATCACCATATTGCTTTATAATTATTTCTTTTTCAATGTTTCTAATGATTTCTTTATCTCGTCAGCTACTAACTCAGCCTTTGTACCTACGACTACCTGTACATTTTTATCAGAAGGTCTTAAAAGGCCAGAAGCTCCCAATTGTTTTAACGCCTCTTCATCTATTATGGAACTGTCATTCACAGATAATCTAAGTCTAGTAATACATGAGTCCACCTCTACTAAATTATCTGCTCCACCTAATGCATTAATATAAGCTAAAGCAATGCCGCCTATTCCTTTTTCTTCAATTAATTCCTCTACATCCTCTCCTTTCTCTATATCCACTCGACCAGGAGTTGGTAAGTCTAACTTGTTAATTGCAAATACAAATATAAAATAATAAATTATCCCAAATACTATTCCAACAGGAATGAGTAACCATCCATTAGTAGCTAATTTCATATAAAGGAAATAGTCTATAGCACCTGCTGAGAAGCTAAAACCATGTTTTATGTTTAACATATAACATACGGCCATTGATAGACCTGTAAGTAAAGCATGAATTACATAAAGAGATGGAGCTAAAAACATAAACATAAATTCTATAGGTTCAGTAATACCTGTCAAAAATGAAGTAAAACCAACGGAAAATAAAGCTCCACTTACTTCCTTTTTGTTTTCAGGTTTTGCAGTTTTATACATTGCCAAAGCTGCCCCTACTAAACCAAACATCATAATTGGATAGAATCCTGCCATAAATATTCCTGCATTAGGATCACCTGCTAGAAATCTTCCATAATCTCCTGTTCTACCTCCAAATTCACCAAATATAAACCATACTATATTGTTAATAACATGATGCAATCCCACTGGAATAAGAAGTCTATTTAAAAATCCAAACATAAATACTCCTAAGGCACCTGCTCCTATCATCCAATTAGCTGCTGCATCTATACCATTTTGGATAGGAGGCCAAATAAATCCAAATATAAGCGCTAATATAATACATGCAAAACCTGTAACAATGGGAACAAACCTTCTTCCACCAAAGAAACCTAACCACTCTGGTAATTTAATATCATGATATTTATTATATAAATTCCCTGCAACTATTCCTGCAATAATACCTCCTAGTACTCCCATGTTAATGGTATCATTGATAACCTGTGCACCTGCTGTTAAAACATAATAGCCTACTGCTCCTGCTAAACCTGCAGCACCAGAATTATCAAAAGCAAAGCCAACTGCTACCCCTATGGCAAATATCATAGGAAGATTTCCTAGTATTGCATCACCAGCTGATGAAATAAATGGAATGTTTAATACATCATCAGCTCCAAGCCTCAATAATATTCCAGCAATTGGTAATACCGCTACTGGTAACATGAGAGCTCTACCTAGCTTTTGAAGTTTACCAAAGAAGCCTTTCATCTAAAATACCTCCTTCGAGTTTTTATATAATGATTATTTCTAACCTCCTTTCTATATTAAAATAACAAAAAGGCGAGTAAATTAAAAATAAATACTTTCCCTTATTTGTATATACCCTATTTATTTTGGCTATACCATAAAATTATAAATTTAAAAATATTGTATAAATAAAAACATGAGCCTATATGTATTTTAGTCTAACACATATAGGCTCAATATTTCCCCTTATTTCCCTTCTACAATCTTAATAGATGCACTAGCTCCAATCCTAGATGCCCCTGCATCTATCATTGCCTTAGCTGTTTCATAATCTCTAATGCCACCAGATGCTTTTATTTTAAGGCTATCTCCTACAATCTCCTTCATCAATTTAACATCTTCTACTGTAGCTCCACCAATACTAAAACCTGTTGAAGTTTTCACATAATCCGCTCCTGCTTCTTTAGCTAATTTACATGCTATAATCTTCTCTTCTTTAGTAAGTAAACAAGTCTCTATTATTACCTTTACAATAGCCTTACCATTAGCCGCTTTAACTACCGATTTAATATCATCTATTACTACATCATATTCTTCACTCTTTAATGCACCAATATTTATAACCATATCCACTTCATCAGCGCCATTTTTGATAGCATCTTCCGTTTCAAAAGCTTTCACTTCCTTAGTATTTGCTCCTAGTGGAAAACCTATAACTGTAGCTACTTTTATATTCGTATCTTTCAAAAGTTCTTTAGCTCTACTAACATAATAGGGATTTACACATACAGCAGCAAACCCATATTCTTTAGCTTCTTTACATAATTTATCTATCATTTTTTTTGTAGCATCTGGTTTCAATAGTGTATGATCAATCATAGAGGCTATATTCATATTATATTACCTCTTCTTTAATTAATTCTACTAAATCCCCATTTTTAACTCCAGCAGCATTTCCTTCTTCTATATCAACATGCACCTCTAATGCATGAGTATCACCTACTCTTGCTAAAACATTCTTAAAAATTACAGCTCTTACACCCTCAGTCTTTATATTTACTATATCTCCATCTTTTATTCCAAATTTTTCTCCATCAGAAGTATGTAAATGTACATGTCTAGCAGCAACAATAACTCCTTCTTTTAATTCTAGTTCTCCTTTGGGACCTATTATTTTAGCTCCTGGACTTCCTTCTATATCCCCTGAGTTTCTGACTACAGGTTCTACTCCCAATTTAAATGAATCGGATATAGATATTTCAACTTGAGTTTTTTTTCTTACAGGTCCTAATACCCTAACACCCTTCAAAGTTCCTTTAGGACCTACAATATCAACTCTTTCATCACAAGCGTATTGTCCTGGTTGTGATAAAGCTTTAGCTTTTGTTAATTGATAATTTTCACCGAAAAGAATATTTAAATCTTCTTGACTTAAATGTATATGTCTATTAGATAAACCAATAGGTAATTTAATAGTCATCAATTCTTCCTCCTTCTATAAATTAAATTTATCTTTCTAATCAATTATAGTATTAATAATTTAAAAAATCAAATATCACTGTAATAGTTTGAATAACGTGGTATAGAATTCAGGATAAGAAATATTTATACATTCACTTTTGTTTATGTGAGAACTACCTTTTGCAGTTAAAGCAGCAATAGATAATGCCATAGCAATTCTATGATCATCATACGAATTAAGAAAAGCAGGTTTCAATTCTTGAACCCCTTCTATTATCATTCTATCAGGTAAAATTTTAATATATGCTCCCATATTACTTAATCCTTCAGTTATAGTTTTAATCCTATTACTTTCCTTGTATTTTAATTCATTCACTCCCTTTATTATGGTTCTTCCTTCAGCTAAAGTTGCTGCTACAGCAATTATTGGAACCTCATCTATTAACTTTCCTATCTCATCTTCCTCTATAGTTATACCCCTTAATTTAGAATACTTTACCTCTATGTCACCAATTGGTTCACAATTTATCTCTCTTTCGTTAAATACTATTATATTTCCCCCCATCTTTTTCAATATAGATAGTATTCCAGCCCTTGTAGGATTAATTCCAACATCCTCTATAATTATATGAGATCCCTTTATTAATAAAGCTGCCACTATAAAATAAGCTGCTGAAGATATATCACCAGGAATATATAATTTTTTCCCATATAATTCATTTTCGCTATCCATTAATATTTCATTACCTTTACATCTAATATTAGCTCCAAATAATTTAAGCATTCTTTCAGTATGATCCCTAGTAATCTTATTCTCTATAATTTTAGTAGTTCCCTTTGCATATAGTGTAGCTAAAAGAATAGAAGATTTTACTTGAGCACTAGCCACAGGCATCTTATAACATATACTCGTTAATATGTTAGTTGGTTTTATACTTAATGGGGGGTATTTGTTTTTTACACCCTTAATATTAGCTCCCATTTTACTTAAAGGTATTATAATTCTATCCATAGGTCTTTTTACAAGTGAATCATCACCAGTTAGAATTGAAGAAAATTTTTGCCCAACCAATAGACCAGATAACAATCTCATAGTAGTACCAGAATTGCCACAATATATTGGGGTATTAGGCTTTTTAAGTCCATGGATTCCTACACCTTTTATTAAAACTTTTTCATCCATTATTTCAATATTTACTCCCATATTCTTAAATGCGTCTATTGTTTTTATTACATCTTCAGATATTAAAATATTTTCTATAACAGTCAATCCTTTAGCTATAGATCCTAATATAACAGCTCTATGAGATATAGACTTATCACCAGGTACTTTAATTTTACCAACTAATTTGCATTTACTTCCATCTATTATCAAAACCAATCACCCTCTAAAGCTTTTATAATTAAATTTTCATTTATATGATAAAATACATCTACCTTCCCTTTGTCTATTGGAAGAACAAATGCTATATTATTATCTATATTTTTCTTATCGTTTTTCATAATATGGATTAAATCTTCTATTTCTTTTCTAGTAAATGAAATAGGTGGTAATATAAAACTTAGTGTATTATACACTTCCGCGAAATATTCTTTATCTATTAAACTTAATTCCAATGCTATATAAAATTCATACATCATACCTAATATAACAGCCTCTCCATGATTATATTTACTAAAATTATAATAAGATTCGATGCTGTGCCCAATAGTATGACCAAAATTTAATATATTCCTTAATCCTTTATCATATTTATCTTTTGAAACTATATTGTGCTTAATATTTACAGAACTATTAACTATATGCATTAAGATATCTAGATTTTTGTCATATATATTTTTAAAATTATTCTTGATAAATTGAAACAAACTATAATCCGCTATTAATCCATATTTAAATACCTCTCCTAAGCCACAAATAATTTCTCTCTTTGATAAGGATTTTAAAAAAGAAACATCAATAAATATTCTTTCAGGAAAATAAAAAGTTCCTATTATATTTTTAAAACCCTTGTAATCAAAACCAGTTTTACCTCCAATACTACTATCAACTTGGGACAAAAAAGTAGTTGGAATTTGTATATATTTTATTCCCCTCTTATATGTAGAAGCTACAAAACCTGCAATATCTCCCACAACTCCTCCCCCAAAACTAACTATGAGAGTTTGTCTATCTATATTGTTTTGTATTAAATCATCATAAATAAGCAATACATTTTCAATAGTTTTATTTTCTTCTCCTGGCGGAAGAACATACACATAAGTCTCAATATTATTATCAATATATGATTTTAAGTACTCAATATATAATTTGTTTACAATTTTATCAGTAATTATATATATTCTATTAATGGACTCATCAAGCACATATTCATAAAACCTAGAAAGATTATATTTATCTATAAAGATATTCATTATATCACCTATTTTTCAAAATATTCATATAGGATATATAGTTATTCTTGATCTCTTCCATACTATCCCCACCAAATTTTATCAACATCTCATTAGCAAGCACATAAGCAAGCATAGCTTCAGCTACAATACTAGCTGAAGGCACTGCACATATATCTGATCTTTCGAATTGAGCTGTAACCTTTTCTTTAGACTCCATGTCTACAGTTTGTAAAGGTTTTTTCAATGTGGGAATTGGTTTCATTACCAATCTTAACACTATATCCTCTCCATTAGAAATGCCTCCTTCAATACCCCCAGCATTATTGCTTGTCCTATAATATTCCTCATCATGAGAAATAGAATCATGAAATTGTGAACCTAGTTTAATAACGCCATCAAACCCTAAGCCAAATTCTACTCCTTTGATCCCAGGAATACTCATCATGCTATAAGCTATCTTAGCATCTAGTTTCCTATCCCAATGAACATGACTACCTAACCCTACTGGAATATTTACTCCTATTATCTCTATTATCCCACCTATGGTATCACCTTGTTCTTTTGCCTCATAAATTGCATCTATCATTGATTTTTCTGCATCTCTATCTACTACCCTAATTGAAGATTTATCTACATTTTTTAATTCCTCTAAATTTAAATTAGTATAATAATTTTTATTGGACTTAACTTGCCCAATTTGAACTACATGACTAAATATTGATATATTAAATTCATTTAGAAATATTTTACATATACTTCCAATAGCCACTCGCATAGCTGTTTCTCGTGCACTAGCTCTCTCCAATATATTTCTTGCTCCAACTTGATTATATTTTAAAGCACCAGCTAAATCTGCATGTCCAGGTCTTGGTCTTGTAATCTCTACTAATTGTATATTTTTCCCTTTATTTTTAATCATTATAGAAATAGGATTCCCAGTAGTGTAATCCTTATTTATTCCAGATAAAATTATAACTTCATCCTTTTCTATAGCCATTCTATCACTTCTACCATAACCTTTTTGTCTCCTATTTAGCTCTTTATTTACATAACTCTTCTCTAGATACAAATTTGCAGGAATCCCCTCCAATATACCCACTAATGCATCTCCATGGGATTCACCACCAGTTAAAAATCTAAGCACATTATCACCTCACAAAAATTACAACCTGTTTTCTCTAATTGATCTCATATATTGAGCTAAATTATAAACTCCAATAAAAATTCCTAAAGCAAAAGATATAAATGCCATAATTTTATAATATAAAGGATATGCGACATAAGATGATACAATATATAAAGCTAAACCCAATAATAGGAATTTATATATTTTTCCTTTTCTATTTATCTTAAAATTCTCTTTTAAATCTTTTTTTCTAGCTTTATGTTCTGAAACTATCAAATTCTCTATCTCTTCATTATTTGGAAACATATCAATTTCTTTGAGCATGTTTTTAATATGATTAAAATCTATCAATAAATAATCTACATTTTGTTTTACATCCTCACTAAAATAAGCATTTGTAACTATTATTCCTTCACCAATATTTTTTTCCCTCATTGCTTCAATAAAATAATTTATATCCTTTAAATATATTTTATCATCCCAGGAGCTTTTAATACATTTTATACCATACATTTCTCCATTTATTTCACCAATAAAATCTATTCCATTACATCCTTGAAAAAAACACACATCATAATACTTCTCTAATATATCTTTAATAAATAAGCAAAATTCATTATCTTTATACTTCTCAATTCTTCTACGAATTTGTTCTTCTCCTATTTCTTCATTAATTTTTAATATATTTTTCTTTTTTACTTTTCTTTTAACATATACTAATAAAAAAACATATATAAATAATAGCAAACCTGTTAAAAGTATAGTTATTACAAAGTTTTGAATAGAATTAAAAATGGTAATATAAAAAAACAGACCAATAATTAAACTTATAAAAAACCAATCCATAAAAGATGCTCCTAAACTTTTACCATCTTTTATTCGTCTAATATAATATTCATTTAATATAAATCTTTTTTTAATCTTGCCGGAATAATCCCTTAATTTGATTAAAAAATCCATCAATATCCTTCCCCTTTTTCATAAATATATAACTTATTAGCTGTATTATTGCCAATATAGATATAAAAAATAACAATATCCTATTAAATATATTTATGAAAAATTCTTCAGGAAGCATTTGAATTACTAAATCCTCATAAGGATTTAGTAACCATAAATCATTATCAAAAAATATTTCATGAAAATAAGTAAAGTATTTATTGAAATTCATAGTTGTAAACATAAATAAAATTATGATAATAAACCACCATACTAAATTGCCATAAAAAATTCCCTTAGCTATTTTACTGCTTTCGCCTAATACTACTAATCCTATAATCCCAAATAAAAATAATGCCAACGATAATTTTTTAATTTTGAATCCCTTTTCAAATAAAACCTTTACATCTTCCATATGCTTAATTTCCCTAGAATTAAAATATGAACTTAAAATTTCCTCATCTGAATCATCCCTTAAATATGAAAATATATCCTCCGTTATAATCTCTAATTCTTTTAGTTCCTTTCCAGTGATATCCATCACATTGTTCTTCTTATAAGAATCTATATATAATTTCTTATTAAAAGCATTGATTTCAACCCCTTTTAAAAAAATATACATTGGTAAAAATATAATTAATAACAAAAAAAATATCCTTTTCATACTAATACCTTCTTCCTTTTAATTATAAATTACCATAACTTGTCCCATTTAAACATAAAGCTGAAAGAAACATCCTTCAGCTTATCCCATAGCTTTTTCTAATTTATCTAAATACTTAATGGGAAACATTCTTAAAAGTTCCTTATACTGTTCTACAGTTAATCCCCTTACAGTGGTATATATTTCAATTTTCTCATCTACATCAGCAGCTTTAAATTTTTCCTTTATTTGTTCAAAACTTTGATTGTTTTCCATTAGTTCACCCCTTAAATCATCTTTTTATTTAACCATACTTTTATTATGTTTATAATATATAGATTTATTCTTAATAAAATAAATCGCCCAAAATTTATAAATTAAGGGCGAATATAAAAATCTCACTAAATACAATTATATCTCTAAATCATCAGGAATTTCCCAAGAATGATAAATTTCTTGGATATCATCATTATCTTCTAAGGTTTCTATTAATTTTACCATATTTTTAATATCTTCTTCATTTGTCAATTTTATTGTATTTTGAGGTAAAAAAGCTATCTCTGCCATAGAAAACTCATACCCTTCTTTACTCAATGCATCTCTAATATCATTAAAATCTTCAGGACTGGTAATTATTTCATAACCAAATTCATCACTTTCAAAATCTAATGCTCCTAAATCAATAGCTCGAAGCATTAATTCATCTTCATCAATATCATCCTTCTTTTCAATAGCTAATACACCTCTTCTATCAAACATAAATGAAACACAACCAGTTTGCCCTAAGTTACCTCCAAATTTGTCAAAAGCATGTCTTACATCAGAAGCTGTTCTGTTTCTATTATCTGTTAAACAAGATACATATACTGCAACTCCACCTGGTCCATATCCTTCGTAAGTTATTTCCTCATAAGTTTCAGTTCCTAATTCTCCGGCTCCCTTTTTGATTGCTCTTTCTATATTATCATTAGGCATATTGGCTGCTTTTGCCTTTTCAATTGCAGCCTTCAATTGAGGATTATATTCTGGATCCTTTCCTCCTTCTTTTGCTGCTACCATGATATATCGAGCTAGTTTAGTAAATTCCTTGGCTTTCCTAGCATCCTCTTTGCCTTTTTTGTTCTTTATATTATTCCATTTAGAATGACCTGCCATAAATACCGACCTCCTTCTTCTATATTGTACTAAAATATAAACGTTTAACAATCATGTTACTCTTTCTGTGATATAAAAATAGGCGGGAATTCTCTCTTATGTTTACTTGTTTTATTCATTTTTTCAATTTTTTTCACAATATTTTCTGGACCTGTTTTATATAATATATAATTATCCAAAATATCATATCCAAATCCTATTTCATCTTCATCTGTTTGATCGTCCCATAATCCGGCCGTAGGAGGTTTTTCAATTATTATCTGAGGAATATCCAAATATTCAGCCATTTCCCAAATGTCTTTTTTAACAAAATTTGCAATAGGAAACAAATCAACTCCACTATCTCCATGTTTAGTGAAATATCCTATAGTAAACTCTGACTTATTACTGCAGCCTAAAACCAAATAATTATATGAAGCTGCATAATAATATAAAGTAGTCATTCTTAACCTGGGCTTTATATTAGCTTTAGCTAAAGTATTAGTTTTTTCAATAGGAACCATGGCGATAAATTCATCATAAACAGATGTTAAGTCAACTTTTTCAGTTTTTAAGCCTATACTATCTGCTACGAGTAAAGCATGTTCTTCATCTATAGGATTACTATGGCAAGGCATAATTATCCCTAAAGAATTATTAGGAAAAGCTCTTTTAGCTAATCCTGCTACTACAGCTGAATCTACACCACCACTTAATCCAAATACCACTCCATTACTATTGGCTTCTTTTACTTTTAACCTTAGCCATTGGACTAATTCATTTATAACCTCTCCTACATTATTCATTTTACTACCTCCATGATGATATAATCAAGTATAACTTTATACTATTTTGGAAAAATTAATAATCAAAGATTATAACTTTTCTTTAACTTATTATATCATAAAGGAGAATATTATGAATACAAAGGTTTTAAAACTAATAAGTATTGGCGTTATAGCAGGAATAATAAATGGTTTATTTGGCTCTGGCGGAGGAACCTTAGTAGTACCTGCGTTGGTGTTTATACTAGGTATTGAAGATTATAAAGCCCATGCCACTGCTATCTCAATCATATTACCTTTATCCATTATAAGTTCTTTTATATATTTAAAGAAGGATATTATTCAATATAAAATAGCCTTGATTGTAATTTTAGGCGGAATTTTTGGAAGCTTCATAGGTGCTAAGATTTTAAATAAAGTACCTACATCTATGCTTAGAAAAGTATTTGGTTCTACAATAATTATTACTGCTTTAAGGATGATATTTAAATGAAATTATTTATAATTGGTTTTTTATCAGGTATAATTAGTGGCATGGGAATAGGTGGTGGTACTATACTCATTCCTTCTTTAGTCTTTTTCACCAACCTAACACAACAACAAGCTCAAGGAATAAATCTTATTGTATTTATACCAATATCTTTTATTGCTTTAATAATTCATTATAAGGAAAAAAACATAGAATTCAAACATGCTAAATGGATAATACTAGGGGGAATATTTGGAGCGGTAATTGGCTCATTTATAGCTATTAACATAAATTCCAACAATTTAAAAAAATACTTTGGAATTTTTCTTCTATTTATTGGGATATATGAATTGTTTAAAAAATAACAATTTTTTTATTTTAATCTTTTCCCATCTTTCATAGGTATATATTCTTTATCAATATATTCAATAATTACATTGTCGCTAGTTAAATCCACTATTTGCTTCTTAAAAAAATTAAATTCTGAATATTTAACATACACATATATATTTACCTGATCATCATATACTATTTCATCTATTAAATAACCTTTAGTCATCAAATAGTTCTCAATCATACCATAAAGAGTATAGTCTATTCGTATTTTCAATTTATGATGAAGCACCTTTTCTATTATTATCCCTGACTCCAATCCTATCTTTGCCCCTTTAGTATAAGCTCTAATAAGCCCTCCAGTACCTAACTTTGTTCCACCAAAATATCTAGTAACTACTACTACTACATTCCGAAGATCTTCCTTCTTAATCACTTCTAATACTGGAATTCCAGCTGTTCCCGAAGGTTCCCCATCATCGCTAAATCTTTGAATATTATTATCTTTTCCATAAACATAAGCATAAACATTATGAGTTGCATCTTTATGCTTAGATTTTATCTCCTCTATAAAATCAAGAGCCTCTTGTTCTAATTCAATAGGTTTTGCATATCCTATAAATCTAGATTTATTTATTATAATCTCATCTTCTCCATATTTATATATAGTTCTATATGTATTATTCATATTTATACAACTCCTTTCAAAACTTTACTACATAAAAAATTATAACATAAAAAAGAAGGGATAATATCCTTTAAGACATACCCTTCTCTTTAACTAATTTCATTTTATATTATTTAAGCATATATTTCATCTATTTCATCATTCTTTATTTCCAAATATCTTTTATAAGATAAACTTACTAAAGATTTATCTTGACTATGGGTTATCATATCAATAGCTTCATCTATGGGATAAAAACCACCATCTTTAAATCCTTCATCCTTATTAATATTATAATCCGAAGTATCAGTCTCCATTATATACCATATGATTTTGTTGTATACTTCTTGTTTTCTTGATAAAGAAAAAAATTCGTAATTGGTTTCTCCAGCAGTTGAAACAATGTTGGCATTTATGCCTGTTTCATACTTAATACGACTTATTGCCGTATCTGTTGGAAGAGAACCATTACGAATTTTCCCTTTAGGTAGTACCCATTGATCTTTATCATTTTTTAGAATAAATACTTTATTCCCAGCAAAAACCACTCCACCTGCACAGTTTCTTACAATCATTGGAACCAGCCTCCTTTATTTTCTTATTATTATAATACCCAACTTTAACTAATTATTCAATTAGTTTTTAATAAATACATTCAATTAAAAAATATTAGCATGAAATATACTTTGAATATCTTTCAAAATCTATTTGATTAATACTTAAATTAATTCTAGTACCTTCTATTAAATATTCTATATGATCTACTTCATAATTATCTAAAAAGTAATTTACTAAGCTTTGCCTATTATAAGGGATCATTAAATCAACTTTTTTGTATTTTTGAGGTAAACTTTTTTCAATCATATTTAATAATTCATCCAAATTAGTATGTTCTCTACTAGATATAAATATTTCCTTATCTACATATCTAGTATCGTATATTAAATCCTCAATATTTGTCTTATCCATCTTATTGAATACAGTAATTATAGGTTTATCTAACACTTCTAATTCTTTTAATATATTATAAGTGGTCTTAATTTGTATATCTAAATCTGAATTGGAGGCATCTACAACATGCAGAAGTAAATCCGCATACTTTACTTCTTCTAAAGTTCCTTTAAAAGCTTCTATCAGGTGAGTAGGAAGTTTACTCACAAAACCTACAGTATCAGTAATCAAAAATGGCTGTCCGTTGGGCAATCTTCCCCTTCTTAAGGAAGTATCCAAAGTAGCAAATAACATATCATATACAAATACTTTTTTATTTCTATTTGTTTTATCATCTGTCTCTATTAATCTATTCATTAAAGTTGATTTTCCTGCATTAGTATATCCTACTAAAGCAACTATTGGAAGGTTGGATTTCTCTCTTCTCTTTCGTTTAATACTTCTTGCCTTTTCTGCATCTTTTAAGGCTTTTTCAATATTATTAATTTCTCTCAATATATGACGTCTATCTGTTTCCAATTTCTGTTCTCCTGGACCCCTTGTTCCAATACCTCCCCCTTCTCTTGATAAATAATCCCTAAATCCCACTAGCCTAGGAAGCCTATATTTTAGTTGGGCTAATTTTACTTGAAGTTTACCTTCTTTAGATTTAGCTCTATTAGCAAATATATCCAATATTAAATTGGTTCTGTCAACTATTTTTCTATCAATAATTTTTTCTAAATTCCTAATCTGAGCACCAGATAATTCATCATTAAATACCACCAGCTCAATATCAAGTTCCTCGCAATAATTTTTTATCTCTTGTGCTTTTCCCTTTCCAATAAAATATGCTGTATCTATTGCATCTCTCTTTTGAACAATTCTTGATACAACTACACCACCAGCAGCATTGACCAATTTCTCTAATTCATCCATAGAATTATCTATATCTACAGTGTCTGTAATCAATTTAACTCCTACTATTAAAGCCCTTTCCCTTTTGCTATTTTTCTCCGTCAACATATCACCCTTTCATATATTTAAATAGTCTATGTCTTTAGTATATTATACCATCATATTAAAATTTTATCTAATTATCTTTAGTAAATCATCTCTAGGAACATTTATATATTGTTCTGGTACATCTCCAACTATAATAGTTTCAGCAATAGGAATATTAGTAGTGATCCTTAAGTTTTCTGATACTAAAGGGACAATCATCTTTATATCTGTAACCACTATTATATAAATTCTATGTCTAGTTTGGTTTATTCCTGAAGATTCAAATTCCGTAGCAAAATCTACTGATACAGAACCTTGGGGTATAATTCTTACATTTATACTAGGTAAATTTATTATTTGAGTATCAAAAGCATTACTTAATGGTACTTTTATATCAGATTGTGACATCTCCATCAACTGTTCTTGAACCTCTATAGCTACCTCTGAAGCAATACTATTCATAAGTATAGTATTGGCTTGCATTAAAGTCACTCTTCCTTCATTATCATATTTAACAAATATTAAATCATTATAATTTATATCCTTTTTTATTTTATTTTTTATAGTATCATTAATCGCTTGAGTTGTAACTGATCTTGCTCTAACTTCAGATATTGCTACAACGGTGGGTTTTATATTTTTATCTATATATCTAAATAGGTATATACCTATTATCAATAAGGCAATAATCCATATTAAACAACGTTTTTTTTTCAATAAACTAATATAATATTTCAATTTTTACTCCTCCTAATATATATTATGCTATTATAAGAATAAATTACAAAACAAAAATTTTTAATAGAAACTTGATTTATCTTGCTTTAAAATATGAAATTGTTCACATTGTCTTATTTGTATGATATAATTAATTTGTTTACTACCTTTTCTTAATCAAGGAGGTATTTATATGTCAGAGGATAACAAGAATACACAAAATAAAAAGAATAAAAATAAGAAAGATAAGAAAGAGAAAAAGGGATTAAAAATATTTTTAATTGTATTACTTTTAATAATAGTAATTACATTAGGAGCTACTGTTGGTGTTGTAATAGCTATAGCTAAAGAAGCTCCTGAAATAGATCCAACTAACATCAGTGATTTGTTAAATCAAACTTCTTTTATTCTTGATCAAAATGGAAACATTATAGAAAAAATTCAAACTAAAGAGTATAGAACTATAGTAAGTATAGAACAAATGCCTGAACATTTAAAAGATGCTTTTATAGCAATTGAAGATGAACGTTTCTATAAGCATATAGGCGTAGACCCTAAAGGAATTATAAAAGCAACCATTGATAATATTAAGGCAGGACACATTGTAAGAGGTGCTAGCACTATCACCCAACAGTTAGCTAAGAATCTATACCTTACCAACGAAAAAAAACTTGATCGAAAAATAAAAGAAGCATATTTAGCTTTACAAATAGAAAAAGTATTGACCAAGGATCAAATTTTAGAAGCCTATCTAAATAGAATATTCTTAGGTCAAGGAGCATATGGGGTTCAAGAAGCAGCTCAAACTTATTTTTCTAAAAATGTGGAAGATTTGACCATTGCAGAATCTGCTGTATTAGCTGGTATTATTAAAAGTCCTTCAAAATATGCCTTATATAAAACTATACCCCCAGAAGAATTCGATGCTGAAAAGCATATAGAAGTAGGACAAATAGATTCGTTAGGAGAAAAATATATTGCTGTATTTAATGAAGAAGCAATAAAACGACAAAGAATTGTATTGAAAAAAATGTTAGAATTAGGCAAAATCACAGAAGAAGAATATAATGAAGCTTTAAACGAGGATATTCGTTCTAAGATAAAACCTGGACAAAAGAAAATTCAAGGCATATCCTCATACTTTAACGATTATATTAAAGTACAAGTAATTGAAGTATTAATGGAAGAATTGGGGTATTCTAAGGAAGAAGCGGAAGAAGAATTATATACTGGTGGTCTTAAAATATATTCCACCATGGATGTAGAACTACAACGACAATTGGAAGATGTATATAATAATTTTACTGAAGTATTATTAGGAAATCCAGATAATATAAAAGGACCAGCTTTTATCTCATGGAGATTGAATAGCACACAAGATATAATTGATGAAAGGAATAATGTTATTTTTTATAAACAAGAACATCTATTAGATGAAAATTTCAATTTAATAATTGAAAAAAATACTTTTGAACTGACTAATGGTCAATTAATATTAAAAAACAAAAAACTTACACCTTATAAAAATAATATTGAAATAGCTGATTATTACCATATTGACAATCGTAAAAATTTAGTAACTCACAGAGTAGGAACTTTGGTTTTACCTGAAAAAGAATTTTCTATTAATGAAGAAGATAAAACAATTATAATATCCAATAAATTTCTTGAAAATAATCCAGATTTTTACTCTATTTCTGAAAATGGAGATTTATTGATAAATGAGAAATATTTTTATAGGCATAAAGAAGGAATAGCACAACCTCAATCAGCAACTGTAATAATGGACTATAGAACAGGTGAAATTAAAGCTTTAGTTGGAGGTAGAAATGTAGAAGGATTACAAGTTCTCAATAGAGCTACTTCTGCACCTAGGCAACCAGGTTCCACTATAAAACCATTATCTGTCTATTTGCCAGCATTAGATAATGGCTTTACTGCAGCAAGTTCTATTGATGATATACCTCATTATAATGATGCAGGTGAATTATGGCCTAACAACTGGTATTCTGGATATAGAGGTATTCATACTTTGAGAAAATCAGTTGAACAATCAGTAAATGTAAATTCAGTAAAGGTATTAGAAGAAATTGGAATACAAACTTCTATGGAATATTTAGGCAGAATGGGAATCATCAATAATAATGACCCAACAAAAGATAACTTTATAACATCTGCAGAAAATAGTGTAAACAATGACGAAAATCTCTCAGCATTAGGTTTAGGGGGAATGAGCAAGGGGATTACGCCTTTAGAAATGACTGCAGCTTATGGTTCCATTGCTAATTCTGGAACATATATAAAGCCTATAACTTTCACTAAAATACTAGATAAAAATGATAATTTATTAATAGATAATACTCCAGAGGAAAATACAGTAGTATCACCTGAAGTAGCTTATATAATGTCAGATATATTAAGAACAACTGTTACTAATGGTATTGCTGGTAGAGCACAAATTCCAAACATGACTACAGCTGGTAAAACAGGTACTACTCAAGATAAAGCAGATGCATGGTTTGTAGGATTTACACCTTATTATGTAACTGGTGTTTGGATAGGTAATGATTCACCACAAATAAAATTAAACCAAGGTAGTTCTATAGCAGCACAACTGTGGAAAATTATTATGACTAGAGTTCATGATGGTTTAGAAAATAAAAAATTTGAACAACCTGCTAATATAGTTTCCTTGAATGTATGTTCTCAATCAGGAAAATTACCAACGGAACTATGTAAACATGATCCTAGAGGTAGTACTGTAATCACAGAAATATTTGTCCAAGGAACTCAGCCTATAGAATTTTGCGAAACTCATGTAGAACTTGAGATTGACACAACTACTGGTAAAATTGCAAATAAATACTGCCCTAAAGAATATATTAGCACAAGAATATTTATAAAAAGAGAACCGCCTTATAACCCAAAAGACCATAATGGCATAATACCTGCTGATTATCAATATACTGCACCAACTGAAATATGCGACGTACATGATGAAAAAAATGCTATTGAAGAATTTTTAGAAAATGAAGAAGATGAAGAAGATAATGAAAAGGATAATGAAGAAGAAGATAAAGAAGGTATTGAAGATATTGAGGATTTCCCACGAAAAGATGATGAAAAAGATAATAACAAAGATATAGAAAAATTTCCAAAAAAAGATAATAAAAAAGATGATGAAAATATCAATGAAGATAATAATACTTAAGGGCTAAGGGAATATTCCCTTAGCCCTTTGTTTTAGGCTCTGATACTATAGCCATAATATATCCAAACATTATAGCAGCAGCAATCCCTCCTGCTGTAGCCTCTAACCCTCCTATAAAAGCCCCTATTATTCCTTTTGATTTTACACCTTCTATTGCTCCTTTACTAAGTGTATAACCAAAACCAGATATGGGTACTGTTGCCCCTGCTTCTGCAAATTTTACTAATGGTTCATATAAACCTACAGCCCCTAATAATACCCCTGATATTAAAAAGATAACTAAAATATGAGCTGGAGTAAATTTAGTAGTATCCAAAAGTATCTGACCTATTGCACAAATTAACCCTCCTATAACAAATGCTTTTAAATACTCCAATATCATCCCTCCTTAATCTATTAAATTATCTACAGTTATGGCATGAGCAATTCCCGGTATAGATTCTCCTTGTAATACAGTAATAGGAGAATGTAAAGCTCCAGTTGCTACTACCAATACTCTATTTAAATTTTTCTTCAACATTTCTTTATAGATATATCCATTCAATACAACAGCTACACATCCACATCCGCTGCCTCCAGCATGAGTATCTTGCTCTACCCCATCAAATATTTTTATCCCACAATCTGAATAGTTTTTAGAAAGATCATATCCACTCTTTTTCATTAACTCCAATACTATCTTTTTACCAACTAATCCTAAATCTCCAGTAATTATTAAATCATAATCATCAGGAGTATATCCCGTGTCTTTAAAATGCTGAGAAATAGTATCTATTGCTGCTGGAGCCATTGCACCTCCCATATTATTAGTATCCTTAATCCCAAAATCCATTATTTTGCCAGTTGTTATATAAGTTATATATGGCCCATTCCCAGACGATGATATAACAGTGGCTCCTGCTCCAGTCACAGTCCATTGGGACGAAAAAGGTCTTTGGCTACCATATTCCAACGGAAATCTAAATTGACGTTCTGCAGAACTAAAATGGCTAGATGTAGCACAAACTACTTTATCAGCAAAACCTCCGTCTATCACCATTGATCCTAAACTTAAAGACTCTATCATCGTAGAACAGGCTCCATATAAACCAAAATATGCTATATTTAATTGTCTTGCTGTATATGAAGATGTGCTTATTTGATTTAGTAAGTCACCTGAAAAAATATATTGTATATCATTAGGAGAAAGATTAGCTTTTAAAATTGCACCTTTTATTGCTTCTTCTTGTATCTTTACTTCAGATTTTTCAAAAGATTCTTGTCCCCACATATCATCTTCTAAAACAACATCGAAATAATCTTTTAAAGGACCTTCTCCTTCTTTAGGACCCACTATTGTATAAGCACCTATTATAGAAGGAGGATTCAATAATTTTACCGTTTGTAAACCAATCCTTTTCTCAGCCATTTTATCACCTACCTTTAGTAAAAATTAAGTATAAAATCCCAACAATAATAGAACTTCCTATTCCGTATACCAATACAGGTCCAGCGATATTGAACATTCTAGCTGCTACACCAAATATGAATCCTTCTCGTTTAAATTCCATGGCTGGTGATACTATAGAATTAGCAAAACCTGTTATAGGTATAGCAGCTCCAGCCCCTCCTACTTTTGCAATCTCATCATAAACTCCTATTCCAGTTAAAAAAGAACCTACAAATACAAGTATAATTGAGGTACCTGCAGCTACTAATTTTTCATCTAAACCAAATTTATACAGCATATTCATTATAATCTGTCCAAATATACATATTGTACCACCAATTATAAAAGCATATATTATATTTTTAAAATAAGTCGGTTTAGGTACTTTCCTTTCAGCATATTTTTGATACTCTTTCTTATTCATATTCTCCAATCTATTCACCCTCCTAATATTTAGTAAACACTAACCAATAAAGCAAAGAACCTGCCACCTTTCCAAAAATTAATGCTTCTATTATATACTTTAACTCATGTTTTAACTTAATCTTCTTTACAAGTACAGGTATCACATTTAAGACTTCTGCTAAAGCTGAAGAAAATAAGCCTAAAAAAATACCCATGCCTATGCCTACAAATACGGAAAAAAATTTATTTAAAGAAAAATTAAAAGTAGAAAAACATATAAAACTAAATATAATCCCACTAACTATCAATGTATATTCATATACTTTTATATAATCATTCGTTTCAGTAATTTGTGCCAATCTAGGTACAAATTGCAGCAACGTAATAAATGCAGCTATAGCAGTTCCAACAGTAGTACCTGCTGAAATACCAATTAAAACCAAAAATATGGATTTTATCAACTATTCCACCACCCAAATACCTTCATTTCTTTTTTTGTTTTAATTCATTAAGTATATACTCTTCTAAATCCTTATCATATAAATAAAGTTCAACTTCCATTGGACCTGGTTCTTGTCTTCTTCTTTTACTAAAACTAAATATTCTACTAAAAAAAGTAAACATACCTAATCCTATTCCTAATGAAAAAGGAATTGTTAATATTTTAGGATTTTGTGTTTTTTCTCCAGTGAATATATAATATATTTTTTCCATAGTAGCACCCATATTAACATCTTCATAAAAATTTATAATTGCCATTGATGCACCTAAAAATAATATTATTGCTATAATAGTCACTTTGAAAATTTTAAAAATTTTATTAGAATTTTCTTGACTTTTAATTTCTAATAAAACATCTGGACCACCTATTATATTAATATCTATATTATTAACTTTATTTAATATTTTATTAGTAATTTCTGTTCCTGAAATGTAATCATATTCTTCCTTGTCACTTCCTTTATATATACAAATATCCTCAACTTTTTTCTTTATAACCTCATCATCACAATAAACTTTTCCTATATCTCTTACATAAACATGAGTATTCAAATCTACTGAATATTTAGTTTCAATATTTAAATACACTTGTTTTTTATCCATTTATATCCCTTCTTATTTTAAAATTATAAACATATTTAGCTCTTTTAGGAACTTCCCTATTAGTTCTTAATTCCCCATACCAAAGTATAGAACCTATTAATACTAAAATTATAATTAAGATTATTATTATATTATTTTTTTTAATTTTCATATCATCACCTCAGCTTATAATTATTATTAACTTATAACCTTTTTTTCATTCAAAAAAAAGGCATGAATTCATGCCTTTGCTAATTTATCTTTCATATCTTCTATTATTTTTTTCTCTATACGAGATACTTGAACCTGAGATATACCCAACAATTCAGCTACTTCCACTTGAGTTTTATCTTTAAAATACCGTAATACTATTACTTGTCTATCTCTTTCTTTTAATTGTGACAACATTTCTTTTAACAATATATTATCTATAATAATATCTTCTTCATCTTCTTCTAAACTAATCTTATCTATGACATGTAATGGACTTCCTTCATCATGATGTATTACATCATATAGATAATCAGGCTGATAAGTAGATTCTAAAGCCATGGCTATCTCTTCTTTATCTATATTTAATTCCTCTGCAATCTCTTGAATAGTTGGCTCTCTACCTAATTCCTTTGCTAAATCCTCTTGAGCATATTTTATTTTATTAGCAGTCTGTTTTAATGATCTACTAACTTTTATAATTCCATCATCTCTTAAAAAACGTTTAATTTCCCCTGCAATCATCGGCACTGCATATGTTGAAAATTTTACTTCAAAAGAGGGATCAAATTTATCTATAGCTTTAAGCAATCCTATACTACCTATTTGAAACAAATCCTCCATATCATATCCTCTATTTGAAAAACCCCTTAATACTGATTTAATAAGCCCAATATTATGTCTAACTAATTTTTCTTTTGCAAGTTTATCTCCATGTTGTGCTTTTAAAATTAATTGCATTGTCTCCTCATGAGATAGCAAATTATTATCACTATTCCCTTCAGTCATAGTATCTACTCCTTATATACAACGGAGTTAAATACTTTAGTCATCTTAACCCTAGTGCCTTTACCTAATTGACTTTCTACTATCAATTCATCCATAAAAGTTTCCATAACTGTAAAACCCATTCCTGATCTTTCTAAGTCAGGTTTAGAGGTATAAAAAGGTTCCATAGCTTTTTTTATATCAGGTATACCCTTTCCTTTATCCTCAACAATTATTTCTATTCTATTTCCTTCAATTGTAGCCTCCACTATAACAATTCCGTCATTATTGTATTCATAACCATGAATAATTGCATTGGTAACAGCTTCTGAAACAGCTGTTTTAATATCTGATAGCTCCTCTATAGTTGGATCTAGCTGTGAAGCAAAAGCTGCTACTACTACTCTTGCAAAAGATTCATTTGTAGACTTGCTTAAAAATTCTACCTTCATATAATTTTTTTCTACCAAATTTATCCCTCCTTAAACATTTATTGCTTCTTCAATACTAGGATATACATTGATTATTTTTAATAATCCTGACATTTTCAATATCCTATCTATAGTAGAATTAGTACTTACAAGGGCAATATTTCCACCTCTTTCCTTGCAATTTTTGTACCTTCCCATTATAAGACCAATCCCTGAACTATCCATAAAATTTAATTTCCTTAAATCCAATACCATATTCAATAAATTATTGTCATAATATAAAGTATCAATCTGCTTTCTCACTTCTTCAGAGGTGTGATGATCCAATTCTCCCTCTAATTTAACAATTAAATAATTCTTCTCAATATCCATAGAAAATCTCAAACTATCCCTCCTCCAATTATTTTCCATAGTATATTTCTATTTTAAGTTTAAATAATCCTTCAAAGAAATATCACTACTTTTGTTATAAAACAAAAAAAAGAGTCTAAAAAAGACTCTTTTTTTGTTTTACATGTTTTTACATGCTAATACTACTTGCCTTAATAGTACAGAAGTTGTAACACTTCCTACTCCACCTGGTACAGGGGTAATTTTATCTACTAATGATAAAACTCTATCATAGTTTACATCTCCACTTAATTTCCCATTTTCATCCAAGCTTACTCCTATGTCAATTACAATGGATTTTTCAGTAAAATAACTTTCATCAAAGAATTTAGCATTTCCTAAAGCCACTACTACTATATCTGCATTCTTTGTAAATTCACTTAAATTTTTAGTCCTAGAATGGCAGATGGTAACAGTAGCATTTTCCTCTAATAACATCATTGCTAAAGGTTTTCCCACAACCATAGATCTATTTACAATTACTACATTTTTTCCTTCTAATGGTATACTATAATAATTAAGTATCTCCATAGCTGCTTTAGGAGTACATGGAGCAAATCCATCTATTTTCCCCTCAAAAATATTTTCGAGATTTAAAGGATGCATACAATCTACATCTTTTTTAGGACTTATTACATTTCTAATTACATCTTCATCAATATGCTTAGGAAGTGGTCTAAATACTAAAATACCGGAAATCTCATTATCCTTATTTAACTTTTCAATTAACTCTACTAATTCTTCTGTTTTAATATTTTCATCTATTTCATATACCTTAGATTCAATACCTACATTATCACAATTTTTTATAATACTTTTTTCATAAGAAATATCTCCTGGATTATAACCTAATCTTACTATAGCTAATCTGGGAATTTTATTAAATTGCTTTAAATTCTGAATATCTTTTTTTATCTGTTCTTTAATCTTATTTGCTACAATATTTCCTTTCAATACATCTGCCATTAAGATCCTCTCCTTTATTTTTATTTATTAGCCATTTATATCATTTTTTAAAATATGCTAACAGCTACTAATGTAGATATTATTCCCACAAAAGTACCTAAAATTAACTCAACTATATTATGTCTTCCTAGATTGATTCTAGACCAATATATAATTGGCATTAATAAAAAAAGCCATATCATATTTATTCCTATTGTATTAATCAAAAGAGTTATAGGTCCAGATACACCACAAGCATGTCCGCTAGCTTTTATTTTCAATCCTTTATTAACAAAAGATAAAAATATTCCTGATAGTAAATATGCCATAAATATCTTCTTTACTATTACAGGAGCATTAAATATAAATGTAAAAAGCGTACCTGTTACATAACTTATTACCGCAAATATAAAAGCTAATTTCCTTTCACTTTTTCTTCCTTCTCTTTTAAATGCTGGTATTATCCTGTGTATAGGATATGCTAGTATTGGTATTATTGTTAGAAATATAATTGAATATATAAACCATTCTATACCCAAAAAATATTTAGTATGATGAATATAAATTAATAATATGGTAAAAAACGCCATTATAGGTACTAATGTTATATAGCTAATAAACTTAGCAATTTTATTTTTCATATAATCACATCTCCTATAACAATTATAACAATTAAAATTCATATACAAAATTTTATAATTATTTTATACGCAAAATCATTTAAGTTATAATTATCTGATTTCAATATAATATATGTTACTATCTAAGTCAATCCATTAAATACTATTATTCAACAATTATAAGTTTTTATCTTCTGGTTCTACATGTACCATACAATGTTTTACATCTTCAATATTTTTTTCAATTAAATCATGCACTTTTTCTGCAATATTGTGACCTTCTGTTACTGTAATATCTCCTTTAACCTGTAAATCCATATCTACATATATTTTGTTTCCAAAAATTCTAGTCTTTAAATTTTTTATTCCTTTTACTCCTTCTACAGAATAAGTTATATCCTCTATTTTGGATATAATTTCATAATCTGCTGATTCATCAACTAATCCCTTAATAGATTCAATATATAAATCTATACCAACTTTTATAATTAAAATACTTACTATTATTGCAGCTATCGGATCTAACACCTTTAGCCCTAAACGAGAACCTAAAATACCGATAAAAGTACCTATAGAAGAAAAAACATCTGATCTATGATGCCAAGCATCCGCCTCCATGGATATACTCTTTATCTTTTTAGCTACTTTAATTGTATATCTATACATCAACTCTTTAACCAATATAGATATTATTGCAGCTATTAAAGCAACTCTACTAGGAGTTCTTATGTTTCCCTTAATTAATAATTTTACACCTTCATAACCTATAAAAATACCTGTACAAACTAAAAGCAAACTTAATAATTTTGCAAATATAGATTCATATTTTTCATGTCCATATGGATGCTTTTCATCTGCTTCTTTTGAAGATACCTTTAATCCTATTATTACCACCAAAGTTGTTAACACATCTGACAATGTATGAACGCCATCTGCCAACATAGCATTACTATTTCCTATAATCCCGGCAACTATTTTTATTGCTGCAAGTAATATATTAATTGTTGTAGTAATCCAAGATATCTTCATTCCTAATCTATATTTTTCCATTATATTCCCTCCATAACAATATTATATGTCTAAAATTATATAATTATATTAATTGATAATAAGTATGACTTTTATTATATACCTATTTAATCAAAATATCCACTATTATATTTAAATAGAAACTATTATCAATTGAGAATAGTTATATGAAAAAAAACCAAGGTTTCCCTTGGTAAAAATCAATTTATATTACTCAATAATAGTACCACTTAGCCCACAAAGTGCTGTATTAGCTTTATCTAATGAAGTTATGATAGCTTTTCTTCCTCGCTTTGATTCTACAAATCCAATAGATGCTAATACTTTTGGTAACATGCTTCCAGGTGCAAAATGACCTTGTTCTATATACTTTTTCATTTCTACAACTCCAACTTTATTTAATCCTCTTTCATTTGTCTTCCTATAATTTAAATAAACTTTGTCTACTGCAGTCAAAATAAGTAAAATATCCGCATCAATATCCTTTGCTAATCTTTCCGAAGCTAAATCCTTATCAATTACTGCTTCTACACCTCTAAGTTTGGACCCTTCTTCTATTACGGGTATACCACCTCCACCAGCTGCTATTACTATATTACCATTATCTACTAATGTTCTTATGGTTTCTATTTCCACTATTTTTTTAGGTTTTGGAGATGCCACCACTCGTCTATATCCTCTACCTGAATCCTCTATAATTTCATATCCTTTCTCTTCTTTTAATCTTAATGCTTCTTCCTTAGAATAAAAGGGACCTATAGGTTTAGTAGGATTTTTAAAACCATCGTCATCTTTATCTACAACTATTTGAGTTATTATTGTGGCTACTGACTTTTTTTTGCCCCTCTCTTTGATCTCATCTCCTAAAGCCTGTTGGATATGGTATCCAATCATTCCTTGACTCATAGCTCCACATACATCAAAAGGCATTGCAGGAGTAATTCCCTTTGCTATCTCATTTTGTATGATTATCCTTCCTATTTGAGGACCATTGCCATGAGTAATGATCAAATCATGCCCTTTTTCTATAATATCTACTAAATGTTTTACACTCTTTCTTATAATATTAAGTTGAGACTCGGATGTAAAATCACTATCTTTATTTTGTAACGCATTTCCTCCCAATGCAACTACTATTTTCAAAAATATCCCTCCAAACAATAATTAATTTTCATGCCTTTTTTACTTAATATAAAAATTATACCACAATTGATGAAAAAAGAATATTTCTATATTAATTTTATTTATACTATACTTGTCTCTTATTGTATTTATCTATATTAATCTTTTTTGTTAATTTTTATGCTATTATTAATATAGTATTAATAAATGGAGGCTAAATAAAATGATAATTGATACTCATATACATGAAAATAAATATTCATTTGATAGTTTTATAGATTTAAAAAAAGCTACAGATATAGCTAAACTTATAGGACTTGACGCTATATGTATAACCAATCATGATAATAATTATTTAAGAAAAGATATTGGTGATTCTGCAAAAATAAATGGAATCTTGGTAATTGTAGGTGCAGAAATACTTACTTATCAAGGAGATATACTTGTGTTTGGATTAAAGGATATTCCACAGGAAAAGCTTCATGCAGAAGAATTATTAAGTTTAGTTAAAAAAAATAATGGTGTAGCTATAGCCGCTCATCCTTTTAGAAATAATAATAGAGGACTAGAAAATCATTTACATGAAGTAAGTCATTTATTATCTGGTGTGGAATCCTTTAATGGAAGTACCTATGCCTATCATAATTTATATGCTTATGCTACAGCTACAGAATTAAATTTGCCATCTTTAGGAGCTAGTGATGCTCATGTTATTGATAAAATTGGTACTTATGCAACTAAATTTTATTCAACTATAAGAGACCATAAAGACTTTATAGAAGCCATCAAAACAAAAAATTTCCATCCTGTTATGCGAAGAGAAGGAAAGTATATAGATCTGGATTATTCCTATGAAAGTATAATATCAACAACAAAAGCTACTACCATTACAAGGCAGTAGCTTTTTTCTAATTAATTTATATTTTTCACTGCAAATAAATGATTTAATAAAACTTTTGTTATATAGGCATATAAAGGTATCTGAATTATCTGGGTAATTACTCTCCCTGGTACAGTAGTTATCATAGGTACATTAAATAACATCTTCATAAAATATGGAACCAAAAATATAGCTGTAGTAGTTTGTCCTAATGCTATTGCTAAAGTCAATTTTCCAAAAGAACTTTTAGCTTTCCTATCATTAAATAACAACATAACAACACCAGGAATAATCCCTGTTAATGCTGCAGTCATAGTAAAATGGGGCATATAAGGACCCAAAGGATTTATAAAATAACCAATTATATCTCCTACAGCACCTACAATTCCTCCTGCTAAAGGACCAAATACTATACCAGCAAATATTATAGGATATCCACCAAAACCTATTCTAACTAACTCAACTCCTCCTCCACCTATTCTGATGCTACCTATTCTAGTTAATATAATATTTAATGCAATTAAAAGCCCATAATAAGCTATATTTTTTGTACTAATTTTTTGCATACAAAAAAGCCTCCTTTCTCATTTGATATGACAGAACCGTCACATCTAGAAAGAGACTTACCTTCACGATGTGGCAGCGAACGCGATAGCTTAACGCAAGCTACAAGTAGCTTTTCGTTCAGAGGCAACGTTCCATCCTCTGACACTTTACGCAAACTATCTACTCTGTCATTATATACTTTGTTTGGTATTAATATTTACTACATTCAGTATATAATACTCACATACATATTTCAAGATTATTATATTTTCTAACCCTGTTTAACAAGAATTTCCTATCTTCTAATTAATATTATAAATATCAATACATCTGTGAAAGTTAATACCCTAGGGTATTAACTTTCACAGACAAATTTAAGAAGATATTTCTGTACTTAATTTATATAATTGATTATATATATTACCATCTTCTTTTTCAGTTTTTTTCTTAAAGAAGGTCTTCCCAAATTTACTAGCTATCCAAAGACCTAATCTTCGCATTCCTGCTTCGAACCCAAATATTTTAAATATTTTCATAGCTCCTTTAAAATTATAAAATTCATTTACAGCTTTAAAAAATTCAAATTGTAATTCCCAAGGTGTCATGGTTTTAGGTTCAAATACAACATTCATCATATCATAATGTTGCCAATCTTTTATTAAAATTCTATCTTCTTTTTTAAATTGTTCATATAGAGGAGTACCTGGATAAGGTGTTAATATTGCTGGCTGCAATTGATAAGCATTTATTTTTTTTGAAAACTGTACAGCTTTTCTAATATCCTCTTTGGTATCATAATCAAGACCTAACACTATACTTGCAATTAATTTTATTTTATATTTTTCTAACATCTGTCCACAGTACTCTATATCTTCTATTTTTTGTTTCTTATCAATGTAATCTAATGATTCTTGATTCAAAGATTCAATTCCTATTAATACTCGATTTAAATGTGCATCTCTAAGTAATGCTAATAATTCTTCATCTTCTGCTAGATCAGTTCTTCCAAAGAAAAAAGTTTCTCTAAATACCAAATCATTTTGAATCATCTTTTTTAATATTTCTTTTGCCCTATTTCTATTTGCAGTAAAATTATCATCTTCAAAATTTACATATTTAAATCCCATCCTTTTGTACATTTCCAATTCTTTTATTACATTATCAGGTGTGCGATACCTATAAGGATAAAACATCCTGGATGTAGTACAAAATATACAACTAAATGGACAACCTCTTGATGTCATTAAGTTAGCTACTTGGCATGGAGTCTTTAAAATACTATAATCAGGAAAAGGTATCTTATCTAAATCCTCTACTGGAGGAGCATATACTATACTTTCTTTTATATTACCTTCTATTAAATCTATTATAACTTTTTCAGCTTCACCTACTACCACTTGATCAGCATACTTTAAAGCTTCCTCTGGTAAAGCCGATGCATGCATCCCTCCTATTATTACTCTTTTTTTATACTCCTCTTTAAAAATATTAGCCAATTCATATGCCCTAGGTGCATTAGAAGTCATAGTATATATACATATTACATCTGCATCTTTAATATTTTCATATTCTAAGTCTTTATAAAGTTCTTCATATACCTCTACTTCATGACCTTCTTTTTTTAATATACCTCCTAAAATTAACGGTCCTGTTATTGAATTACTGCGACCATAAAAAGAACTTCCAAACCTATATATACTATTCCTTCTTATATCTGCTGCTGGTGTAACAAAAACTACCTTCACTAAATTCATCTCCTTTAAATCTATAAAACATTAATAATTATTGTACTTTTGCATATTAAAAAATATGATTATAAATATTTAATTTTAATTAAAACTTCTATTGCCGTGTAATAATCTATATTTTAATCTTATCGATGTATAAAAAATTTTGGCTTTTGGATAAGGACAACTTTTTTTATTAAATTTAATATTATATCCATTAGATGTAGCTATAATAGTACCTCTTTTATCTGTGCGATATAAAGTAGCACCTATATTATCAAGTCTATCTAATACAGCTTTATCTGGTTGCCCATAAAAACTATTGTAGCCTACACTTATTACTGCATATTTAGGGGACACAGCTCTTAAAAACTCTTCACTAGACGAAGTACAACTCCCATGATGCCCTACTTTTAATACATCTGCTTTTATATCTCTGTTATGTTTAAGCATTTCCATTTCTGAATACTCTTCTGCGTCAGCTGCAAACAGGAAAGAGTTGTTTTTATATATAAGTTTTATAACTATAGAATAATTATTTATCCTTTCATAATTTCCTCCATTAGGAGCAACAATTTTTAACTTAAAATCTCCTATTTTAAAAGTTTCTCCTGCTACTGGATGAATTAAATTTATACCTCTTTTATTTATCATTTTCAGTAATTGATTATGCTTTTTATAATATCTTCTTGTTTTATAAGGATTTTTATTATTTATAATCACATTTTCTATAGGTATATTATTTATAATCCTGGGCAATCCTCCAATATGATCATTATGGGGATGAGTTACTATAAGATAATCTAACTTATTTACACCAATATTTTTAATATATCTTAAAATAGGTCTTCCGCTCACCCAATATCCACCATCTATTAATAAATTTTTATTTCCTTGTTGAATTAATATGGAATCAGCTTGTCCTATACTTAAAAAATGAACTTTTAGATCATTAGAGGGATTTTTGCAAATTCGACTATTAACTTTCTTTCTAAGTGATTTTATATTGAAAAACGAATGAAAAACAGCTATTGCACTTATAGTTACAAATGTGGTAGATATTATAAATATATTTCTAGTAATGCTATAACTATAACCTACTTGATACCAACCCATTAAATCTATAAAAGAAAAAAAAGAAAATGGTGTAGACAATAAAAACAATAACATACCTATACTATGGATAAAATAGTATATAGATATCACATAATAGAAAAGTGCAATTATAGATTTCCACATGATTCCACTACGAAATCCAGGAATTAAGTTTAGAAAAGCCATAATATACCCCTTCCTTCTTGCATATTATTATAACATAATACACTATTAGTTGACAATAAATCTTAGTACAAAAAATTAAATTACTTTTTTTACTAATCTTTTATATCCATATATTTTAAAAAAGTGAGCTAATATTAACTCACTTTTTATTTCCCATTCTATAAACATTCCTTTGCTTATGAAATTCGTGCTTTCAAAAATTTTTGAATCAAGAATATAACCTTATTATCTTTTATCATTCTTGATAAAATTTTCCTAAATCTATATCAATAATAAAAATATTAATTTAAACTAACATCTAGTGCCTATATATTATGGCAAATATACTTGCATCACTTTTCTTAATTTGAAATTCTCATCTTCTAGCATATATAATGCATCTTTGTTTTTATTATAATGTTCTATAAATTCATCCTCGCTTACCTTTACTGCATGGGTGTCGCCCAATTTTATTATATAAAATTCTGTATCTTCATCAATTGTAAAGGAAACTGGATAGGATGTAGGATTATAGATATAGTAGCCATTATCTAATTTATTTGGGTCAACACCAAGTTCTTTTAATCTTTCCAAATCCTCAGGATCTACATTATGGAGAAATTCCGCTTTATCAAAATGAATAGTATAGTCTTCTGACCAATCATATTTTACCAGTTCCATTATATAGCCAAAGTATTGATTTGTTGGTTTAATTAAAAAATCCTCTATACTAGCATTTTCGTAAAATTCAAACATATAAGGTTTAGCAAAATTATAATCTAAATATTCTTTGATAAAATTTAATGCTACTTTTTCCCCATCTAATAAGTCTTGATTTTTACCATTATCTACTTGTTCCTGAATTTGAGCATAATATTCTTTCAAACTTAAATCACTTTGAATGATATTATAATACATATTACCGTTCTCATCCATCCATCTATCTACACACCATATTCCCTTTACTCCTGTTTTTGCAGGTTGAGACAATAAAATTTTATATGTTCCCCCTTCCCTAAGTTTGTATTCTGCTATAATATGATTGCCAGGAAAAATCTCAGGTCCTTTTAATCCTCTATTTTCTAATAACTCATTTAATCCTATTTCAATTTCTGCTTTAGTATCTGAGTAAAATTCACCATAGAATATAAAGCCTAAGAATTCATATCTACCATCTACAATAGAAAAGGCTAATAGTGGCTTGCCTACTCCTACTAAATTCTCTTCTGTTAAGACACCATCATTACTTATATCCACAAATGGATAATCTAATAATTCTTTTCCCTTTATTATATATTCAAAAGTAAATACTTCTATAGGATTATCTAAATATCCTTCATAAGAATATAATCTTTTAAATTTTGTAATTTTAGCTTCTTCAATTTTAACATTTTCATGAGTATATTCTTTAACTTTTTCTAATTCTTTACTAAATATTATTTCTGCTGCATCTCTAGGATCTTTAAAAGTCCTATTATAAAGACCATATTCATCATCTTCTACATTATTAATTATATCTTCACCTTTATCTTTAGGTCTAGTAAATATGAAAAATACTGAAACCACTATAATCACAATCAATACAATAATTACCCATTTTTTTGGTTTTTTATAGTTTAACACATTTTTTACCCTTTCTTTTGTATTATTTTCACTAAAACTAAGAGGTACTGCTATTTTCATTTTATGTCCAGTTGCCAGAGAAAGTAATGTTGTACAATAATCTTTCTTTGCAACATTTCCAATTTTTTTCATTACAGCTTCATCACAAGAAAGTTCCATATCCCTCTCCATTAGCACAAAAGCTATCCAAATTAAAGGATTAAACCAATGCATAGAAAGTGCAATATAGTATAAAAATTTTACAATATGATCATATCTTTTTAAATGTGTTTTCTCATGAATTATTATATATTCTCTTTCCTTTTCATTTAAGTAATTTGGTATATATATTTTAGGATTAATAATACCATGGATAAAAGCAGTATTTAGATTTTTGTTTTCATATATATTTTCATAAATATAAGTGGAATCTTTTAAACTTTTCTTAAGTTTTTGATTTGAAATAAAACCATGTAGTAAAAATAATATAATTCCTATTATCCAAATATAAGGAATACTATTTCTTATGGTAAACTTGTTTTTATTAGTGACATTTTCTTTAAATTGAATAGGGGATTCTACAATTTTATTATCATTTGTTTTTATCCTCTCTTTTGTATTCGTTTCTAAATTTGGTATAGTTTCTTTATTTTGAACTGTTTCTTCTATATAACTTTTGTTTGAAAACTCTATAAATTTACTTGGCATTGGATTAAACTTGGTTTTGAAAGAAAAAGGTATAATTAATTTAATTAAAAGTATAAGCCACAATATATAAGAAAATTTTTTTGGAGCTTTTTTAAATAAAAATCTTAAAACTAAAATAAATAAAATAATAATAGAAACTATAATGCTAGTATTTATTGTATTCAAAAATAATTTTTCCATTATTTTTCCTCCCTATGTTCTCTAATCATAGTTTCAATTTCTTTAATGTCAGCATCACTGAGTTTTTCTGCTCTTGTAAAAGCTGCAATAAATTTAGGCAATGAACCATCAAAAGATTTTTTAACATAATTACTACTAAGACTAGCATAAAAATCTTTTCTAGATATAGTTGACTTCACAATTCCATCTTCATTGATAATTACACCTTTATTCTCAACTCTTTTTATCATAGTATAAGTAGTAGACTTCTTCCAATCAAATTTTTTGGCACAAATATCTACTAATTCAGAAGATTTTATAGGTTCCCTTTCCCAAATTATCTCAGCTAATTCTGTTTCCATTTCACTTAAATTATACTTCACGATATCATCTCCTTGTTTACATCATGTAGACTATATTCTTAGTCTACATGATGTAAACCAAATTGTCAATATTTTTTTATTATCTTTTTTATTAACTATGAACATTTTGACTATTATAAACATTCTATCTGTCTGTATCTGCTCATGTAAAAGTAATAGCACGAACAAATGGCATCTGAAGTAACTTCAAAACCTAAATTGCAAAAAGCAGGACAATAAGTAAAAAACACCAGCCTTAAAGACTGATGTTTTAAAAGGTTAAATGAGTAAATCTATAAGCCGTGTTCTGTCTTGGATGATCATCTATCTATGATCCATTGTTGCCAATGGATTCCTGCGACCTACCTTTGGAACAACAGCGGGTCACTGTTTATTTGTGTTCCCTTTTGGTCTTGCTCCGGATGGGGTTTACAGAGCCGATTAGTCGCCTAATCGCTGGTGAGCTCTTACCTCACCTTTCCACCCTTACCAGATACCTTATTAAAAGGTTATTCCACCACAAGCTTGGTAAATAATCAAGCAAGGATCTGGCGGTATATTTCTGTTGCACTAGCCTTAGGGTCACCCCCACTGGACGTTATCCAGCATCCTGCCCTATGGAGCACGGACTTTCCTCATGCCAACTGCACGCGATCATCCGATTTACTCATCTTATTATATTCTATATTACGATTGATCTTAGCACGGATATTATAACATAAATTTGTCAATTTTTCAAATAAATTTTTCATAATATCATTTCTTTAAATATAATATTCTCCCGCAATTTTCACAATACACTAGTGTATTCATATTTTTTAACTTATCAATTATAATAGTTGGCAATAACATATTGCAACCACTACATCTATCTTCCACTACTTCAGCTAAAGCATTTCCTTTTTCTTTCCTTAACTTAACATATAGATGAAGTATGCTCTCTTCAACATTGCTTACAATCTTTTCTTTTTCTTCTAATTCTTGTTTAGTTTTTGTTTTAAGATTTTCAGTAGTTATACTATATTTTTCCATCAATTTATCGTATTCTAATTTCAACACATTAAAATCTTTCTTAACTTTTAAAAATTCTTCTTTTAAATTCTCCACCTCTTCTAACTGTTCTATAATCTCCATTTCTTTTTCATCAATATTTTTCTTTATAATTTCTCTTTCCTTATCCAAATAACTTAATTGCTTTAAATCTGAAATTTTTCCTTCATATAAATCTTTTTCCGTTTTATTTAATCTATAATCCAAATCTTTTAGTAATAAATTATTTCTATTTAATTTTGATTGACTATTTTCCAATCTTTTTTCTATATCTTTAAGTTTGCTTTCCATTTGATCTAACTTTAGAGCTAACATTTTTGCCTTTTCTCCATTAGATATTTCTTCCAACTTTAAATTCATATCTTTTAAATTATTATCATGTTTTTGAAGTTCCCATAATAAGTCTAAAGTGCCCATGTATCCACCTCCAAAGAGTTTAATAAACAACACAATGTGGACTACTTTGCTTAAATATATCTATTTGCACATCCCCTTTTATTTTATCGTCTAAATATTTTTTGATTGTAGGTAATATTACTTTTTCTGTATGAAAATGTCCTGCATCTACTATAATTAATCCTAATTCTTTAGCATATTGAGCATCGTGATACTTTATATCTCCAGTAATATATACATCTGCTTTATTTAAATAAGCATCATATATAAATGAAGAACCACTACCACCACATACTGCAACTTTTTCTATTTCTTTATCTATTGGTCCCCCATATACTATTAAATGCTCTATATCCAAATTCTCCTTTATTTTATCTAAATAATCAGTTAAAGCTGTTTTTTCTATTTCTCCAATTCTACCATAACCAAATGTTTTACCCTGATTCATTAATGGGTATATATCATAAGCTACTTCTTCATAAGGATGTACCTCCAACATTTTATTAATTACACTATTTAAATTTTTCTTTTCAACTATAGTTTCAATCCTCGTTTCTATTACTTCTTCTAACTCATGCATTTCTCCTATATATGGATTTGTACCTTCTCTTGGCATAAAAGTACCTATACCTTCTACATTATAAGTACAATGACTGTAATTTCCAATCCAACCCGCGCCTCCTTCTCCTAACGCATTACGAACTTCATCTCTATGACTATTTGGAACAAATACTACTAATTTATATAAAGGCTCTTCATAAACTACATTCAATGGTCTAATATCCTTCAATTCAAGAACATGAGCTAAAACATCATTTACACCGTTTGACGCTAAATCCAAATTAGTATGAGCATTATATACAACTATATCTTCTCTAATAATATTATATATCAATTTTTCTTTAGGGGTTAATTTAGTTATAGATTTTAATGACTTAAAAATTAATGGATGATGGCTAATAATCATATGAGCATTAATTTTTAATGCTTGTTGAAATACCTCTTCAGTTAAATCTAAAGATAATAATATTCTTTTAACTTCTTTCTCTGGATCTCCTATTTGAAAACCAGTATTGTCCCAATTCTCTACTAAGTATTTTGGTGCCCAACTATCTAATAAATTAATTATGTCTATTGCTCTCAATTTTTACTAACACCTCCTTTAATTCTAAAATCTTTTTACTTAGTTCCTCATATCTTTCTTTCGCTTTATTGGAATCTTGATTTTCTAATTCTTTTAATATATTTTGTATCTTTTCTATTTTATAATTAATAAATTCTTCCACTAGAGGGTCTTTGTTTAAAACTAGTTTTTTACCTACTTCATAGTATATATCTTTAATAACAAAATCTTTTCCTTTTTTAGCATATATTATTTCATAAAACCTATCCTTTTCTTTAGCTAAAGATTCATCTATTATTTCAAAATTATTTTCATATAAATATTTTCTTAATTCTCTAGATGCAACATTAGGTTGAAGTATAAAGTAAGTAATTGAATCACTTTTTTTCTTGTCCTTGTCTAATATATCTCTTATAAGAAGTCCTCCCATTCCTGCTATTATTACAGTATCTATTTCAAAAGGCTTTATTGGTTCTAAACCATCCCCTAATCTAATATCAATCTCTTTTATACCTTCAATTGAATTTACATAATCTACAATTTTATTTAAAGAATTTTGACTAATATCAGTAGATATAACCTTTTTAGATATACCATTTTTAATTAAATATACAGGTATATATCCATGATCTGTTCCTATATCCCCTACTATTGTATTTTTGGGTACAAAATTTGCTATCTTTTTTAACCTATCTGATAAATTCATACAATTCTTCCTTTCAATAATTTTCTTCTACGTTAATTAAAGATTCGCTTGTGCGAATCTTTAATTTATTCTAAAAAATCCTTTAACTTTTTACTTCTACTAGGATGTCTTAACTTTCTCAAGGCTTTTGCTTCTATTTGTCTAATCCTTTCTCTTGTTACATCGAATTCTTTACCTACTTCTTCTAATGTTCTAGCTCTCCCATCATCTAAACCAAATCTCAATCTTAATACTTTCTGTTCTCTTGGAGTGAGGGTATCTAGCACTTCCATTAACTGTTCTCTTAACATTATATATGATACTGCATCTGTAGGAGACACAGCATTATCATCTTCAATAAAATCCCCTAAATGACTATCCTCTTCTTCGCCTATCGGAGTTTCTAATGATACTGGCTCTTGGGCAATTTTCATTATATCCATTACCTTTTCTACCTCCATATTCATTTCTTCAGCAATCTCTTCAGGAGTTGGATCTCTACCTAGTTCTTGAACCAATTGCCTTTGAACCCTTACTAGTTTATTTATAGTTTCCACCATATGCACTGGAATTCTTATAGTTCTAGCTTGGTCAGCAATAGCTCTAGTTATAGCCTGACGTATCCACCAAGTTGCATAGGTGCTAAATTTATATCCTTTTTTATAATCAAATTTTTCTACCGCTTTCATTAAGCCTAAATTTCCCTCTTGGATTAAGTCCAAAAACATCATCCCTCTGCCAACATATCTCTTAGCTATACTTACCACAAGCCTAAGATTTGCTTCAGCTAAGCGTTTTTTTGCTTCCTCATCTCCTGCTTCCATTCGTTTAGCCAATTCTATTTCTTCTTCAGCTGTCAATAAGGGAATCTTCCCTATTTCTTTAAGATACATTCTTACAGGATCATCAACACTTACTCCTTTAGGTACAGATAAATCCTTTGTATCTATTTCATCATCAGTTTCGTCCTCATCATCAGATTCAAGAAGTAAATCTTCTTCCTTTTCTCCTACTATATCAATACCCATATCTTCTAATTTTAAATAAATATCATCTATTTGTTCTACATCTATATCTATTTCTTCTAATGCATCAGCTATTTCTTTATATGTTAATATACCATTTTTCTTACCCTTTTCAATTAATTTTTTTGCAGCGTCTAACTTGGTTTTTTCATCACTAATATTTTTATATTCCAATGCTACTACCTCCCTTCCAAGCGTTTATTTGTATGATTCTAATTGTTTGTCTATTTCTGTTAATCTCAAACATAGTAATTTTAACTTATTTACATCTCCTTCATCCTTATCTTTATTAGACTCTATTTTTTGAATCTCTTTAGCTACTTGTTCTCTCTCAAGTTTAAATTTAGAAAATTCAACTGTATTTATTAAATCTTCTATTAATACATATTTATCCTCATGTACAAAATTTATTTCATTAAATAAAATTTCCTCTATAGCAGCCGTATCTACATCTTTTATATTTTTTATCTTTTCTAGTATAGAATTTGTATCTATTTCTGTCAATTGTTTATTATTCTCATATTGCTCAAATATTAGGCAAGCTAATATATTACATTCATAACTAAAAAAATCTTCTTCATTTAGATGCTTTCTTATTATATTAAAATATTCATAACTTTCCATCATTAATTTAATTAAAGTTTTTTCTGCAGTTAAATGAGCAGGTTTTAATACTATTTTTATAGGAGTTATTTTATTTTTATTATCCTTATACTCATTTCTATATGTTTTTATATTGCTTTTATAATTCTTACCAAATACTTCACTTTTTATTGCTTCTTTAGATATACCAGTTGCTAAAGATATTTTATCTATATAAACATCCTTTTCTATGGGACTTTTTAATTTTTTTAATGCTTTCGATATTTCTTTTGTAAATATTATCTTTTCTTCTGGATTTACTAAATTAAATTTAAGTTTGTTTACATATATTTGATATTCTATAAAATTTAATGCTTTATCCATTAGTTTTTCAAATTCTTCTATTCCATTTTTATTTATAAAATCATCTGGATCTTGCCCTGATGGCAAAACTATTACCTTTGGATCTATTCCTTCTTCCATTAATATGTTCAAAGCTTTAATGGTAGCATTTATTCCTGCATTATCTGAATCATAACAAATATATACTTCTTTTCCATATCTTTTAATTAGTCTTCCTTGATTTCGGGTAAAAGCAGTTCCCAAACTAGCTACAGCATAATTTATACCATGATTAAATAGGGATATTACATCCATATAACCTTCTACTAATATAATCTTTTCCCTATTTGATAGTTTTTTAACCAAATTTAATCCATATAAATTATTACCTTTTGTAAATACTAAGGTATCTTTTGAATTTAAATATTTAGGCATAGAATTATCTAATACCCTGCCACCAAATCCAATTACTCTATCCCTTATATCTATAATTGGAAACATTATCCTGTTTCTAAATTTATCATAGTATCCAGTATTATCCTTTTTCTTTCCAACAAGCTCTGTTTTCTCTATATCTAAATCCTTATATCCTTTGCTTTTTAAATATTCATATATACTATTCCAACTATCTTGAGCATATCCTAAACCAAATTGATTTAATACTCGTTTGTTTATATTTCTATTTTTTAAATACATTAAAGCTTTTTTATTCTTCATTAAATTATAATAATAAAATCTAGCTGCTTCTTTATTTATCTCATATATCTTTTCTTTTTCTTTTTCCAATTTTTCATCAACTTTCTTTTCCTCTATGAGTATTCCAGCTATATCCGCTAGATACTTTATCGCTTCAGGAAACGTTAAATTCTCCATTTTCATAATAAAGGATATAACGTCTCCTCCTTCTCCACATCCGAAACAATGAAAAAGCTGCTTAGCATGAGATACGGTAAAAGACGGTGTTTTTTCATTATGAAAAGGACATAAGCCCACATAATTGCTTCCACTCTTTTTGAGGGATACATATCTAGATATTATATCTACAATATCACTAGAATCTCGAACTTTTTCAATTATTTCATCCGTAATTATATATGACATAATTTACCACCTTGTTTCTCCTTTACTCAAAAGAGCACCTTGTTCATATTCGACAAATATTTAAATAATCCTTCTTTTTTTAATATTTTTCCCACGCTTTAGGTATAAATAAATCTTTAAATAAATTTACTGCATATCTATCCGTCATACCTGCTATATAATCACATATTATATCTTCTTTTGAAGACATATTATCATTATATAATTTTTTATGTTCTTTAGGCAATCTATCATAATTATATAAATAATAATTGTACAATTGCTCTATCATATATTTAGCTTTTCCTTCTTCCTTCTTAGCCGCCGAATTTAAATATACCCTTTCAAACATGAATTGTCTTAATTTTTCTGTATAATATCCAATTTCCTCCCCCATGGATATTTCTTTATTTTCTAAACTACTTTTAATTACATCTAATATCATGGTATTAATCCTATCACCATGATATTTACCTAGCTTTTCAACACAATCTTTGGGTAAATCTTCCATTCTTATAATATTTGCTCTAATTGCATCATCTATATCATGGTTAATATATGCAATTCGATCTGCTATTCTAACTATTTCTCCCTCTAAAGTTTCTGGTCTTTTCTCACCTGTATGCTTCATTATTCCATCTTTAACTTCATAAGTCAAATTGAGTCCAATTCTAGATTGACTATGCTCTAAATATTCCACTACTTTTATACTTTGTTCATTATGCTTAAAACCTTTTGGATTTAACTTATTTAATATTACCTCACCTGTATGTCCAAAAGGCGTATGTCCTAAATCATGTCCCAACGCTATAGCTTCAACTAAGTCTTCATTTAACCTTAAGGCTCTAGCCAATGTTCTAGATATTTGAGCTACTTCTAAAGTATGAGTCAACCTAGTCCTATAATGATCCCCTTCTGGTGCAATAAATACCTGAGTTTTATGTTTTAATCTTCTAAAAGATTTAGAATGTATAATTCTATCCCTATCTCTTTGAAATTCTGTTCTTATACTACATTTCTCTTCGAATAAACTTCTTCCTTTAGTACATTGGCTTAATGTAGCTAAGGGAGATAAAGTATTTTTTTCACACATTTCTATTTGATTTCGAATATTCATGATAATATACCCCTTTGCAATAATGTTAAACATTGTAATTATATATACTACATAAATCCATATAATCCTTTATTCCTAAAATAATATTTTTTATAACTTTGAAAATTAAATTAATTATAAAAGAAGTGTTGAATATTCAACACTTCTAACCCATTATCTCCTCACCAAAATTTTTTTTCATATAATCTATTACTATTCCAGCAGTTTCTTCTACTGCTTTATTGGATACATCTATTACTGTACAACCTAGTTTTTCCATTATCTTCTTAGAATATTCAAGCTCTAATTTAATTCTTTCTATGCTTGCATAATTAGCATTATTACTTAATCCTAAAGATTTTAATCTTTCTTGCCTAATTTCATTTAGTTTAAATGGATTGGCTATTAAACCAAAGATCCTTCGACTATCTTTATGGAACAACTCCTCTGGAACGGGAACTTCTGGTACTAGAGGTACATTGGCTACTTTAAAATTTTTATGTGCTAGATACATACTTAACGGGGTCTTTGAAGTTCTAGATACGCCAATTAATACTATATCTGCCCTTTTTATACCTCTTGTGTCTTTTCCATCATCATATTTTACAGCAAATTCTACTGCTTCTACTTTTTTAAAATATTTTTCATCTAATCTCCTTATAAGTCCTGGTTCTCTTTTAGGTTCATAATCAAGTACTTGTTCCAATGCATTTAAAACAGGTGTCATTAAATCTACTACGGGGATTCCATATACTTCTCCCATTTCTACAATAAATTTTTTCAATCTTTCAATAACTATAGTATATACGATTATACTTTTCTCATTTTTAGCTTCCTCAAATATTTCTATTATTTGATCTTCATCTGTTATATAAGGGAATCTTCGAACTTCGTATTTATCAGGATTAAATTGACTTACAGCTGCTCTAGCAACTTGTTCTCCTGTTTCTCCTATAGAATCAGATAATACATATACCGCAACACTCTTGTCCATAATATCACCCCTATTCATTATTACCTAGGTCTACAAAAAGTCTAGTGATAGTAGTTTTAGTAATTCTACCTATTACTTTATAAGCTTTTTCTCCTTCTTTTATCGAAACTTCTTCTACCACGGGAAGACTATCTATCTCGTGGTCTATTAATTTATTTGCTGCTTCCAAAACTGTTTCCCCCAATGTGGTAACTACTATATTGGGCATTCGAGTCATAATTACTCCAACCGGTGTTTTGTATAAATCTAATCCTCCTATAGCATTTTTTAAAAAGTCTTTTCTAGATACTACTCCTGAAAGATATCCACCTGAAGTTACATATATAGTACCTACATCTTCTAAAAACATAGTAACAATTGCATCATAAATACTGCTTTCTTCATCCACTACAATAGGTACAGATTTTCTATCAGCTACTTTTATCTCTCTTATCTTTTCCGATATAAAACTTAAAGTAGTCTTTCCTGTATAGAAATAACCCACTTTAGGTCTTGCATCTAATATGCCTGACATGGTAAGTATAGCTAAATCAGGTCGGATGGTTGAGCGAGTTAATTTTAGTTTTTTAGCAATATTTTCACTGGTTATTGGCTGATTACATTTAACTATGTCAATAATCCTTTCCTGTCTTTCACTTAACTGGATAGAAATCACCACCCTTTATTTAAGCACATTTTTAAAAGTTATTAGATGAATAGTTATAATCATTTAACTATTTTGGACAAATCACATATCATTAACATAGTTTCAGATATTTTAGCTAGTAGATTCAATCTATTTTCTCTAACTTTTTCATCATCTACCATTACCATCACATTATCAAAGAAATTATCAACTGGTTCCTTTAATAATATAAATTGTTCTAACGCTTTATCATATTCCTTTTTATTTAACCAATTTATAACCTTATCTTCAATATTATTAAATGCTTCATATAATTCTATTTCTTCTTCTTTAACCAAGAGATCCCTTTTTACTTCTGTAGAACTAGCATTTTTAGCTAAGTTTGCAACACGATTAAAAGTAGTTAATACATCTTCTAGACCTTCACTCTCTATATAAGTATTCAATTTATCTGCTCTAAGTTTTAAATCATATATATTATTTATTCCTGTAGCTATTACTCCATCAATTATATCATATCTTATACCCATGTCATTAAACATATTTTTTATTCGTCCATTAAAAAATTCAAGTATCTCTTGTTTCACAGTTTTATAATCAAATACTAAACCATTCTCTTCTACATATATATATAATGCAAAATCTATTATATCATCTAAATTTAAATCTAATTTTCTATCCAATATTATGTTTATTATACCAAGTGCTTGCCTTCTTAAACCATATGGATCTTGTGATCCTGTAGGCTGTATTTCTATAGCAAAACATCCTGCAATAGTATCCAGTTTATCGGCAATACTGAGAATTGCTCCAGCTGTAGTAGTTGGTAATTGATCTCCTGAAAATCTTGGAAGATACTGTTCATATATGGCTAAACTAACTATTTCATTTTCACCAGATTGTTTAGCATATTCCATTCCTATTCTTCCTTGAAGTTCTGTAAACTCATCTACCATCTTAGTTACCAAGTCCGCTTTAGAAAGATAAGCAGCTCTATTGATATTATTCTTAGTTTCTTGCCCTACTTCTAAGTAATCACCTATCTTATCAGCTAATTTCTGCACTCGAATAGTTTTATCGTATAAAGTTCCAAGCTTTTCTTGAAATATTATATTCTTTAATTCATCTACATAATTTTCTAAAGGATTTTTAATATCTTCATAATAAAAAAATTTAGCATCTTCGAGTCTTGCTTCCAAAACCTTTTCATTTCCTTTTCTAACTATATCCAAATATTCTTCATTTCCATTCCTTACAGTTATAAAATAAGGTAATAATCTTCCACTATCATCAACTACTGGGAAATAACGTAAATGTTCTTTCATTGGAGTTATAATTACATCTACTGGCAATTCTAAGTATTCTTCAGCTATTCTTCCTATTAATGGAGTTGGATATTCTACTAAATAAGTAACTTCTTCTAACAATTCAGGATCCAATAATAAGTTTCCACCTTTTTCTTTTGCTAATCTTTTAGAACCATATTTAATAATGTCTCTTCTCTTGTTTTGATCTACTATTACATAATTCTTCTCTAAAACATCAAAATATTCATCTACAGAATTTAATTCAATATAAGAACTTCCCAAGAATCTATGACCTCTAGTTACATTACCTACCTTTATACCCTCTAAATCAAATGGTACTACTTTATTATTATAAATAGAAACAATCCATCTTATTGGTCGAGCAAATCTTATATTTTTTCCTCCCCATTTCATAGATTTTGGGAATACTATAGATCTTATTATATTTGGCATGTTTTCTGATAGCACATCTTCAGTTACTTTTCCTTCCTTCTTTACATTAGCATATACATAAATTTCACCCTTATACTCTTGTAGAGTAATTTGATCTATATCTACCCCTTGCCCTCTCATAAAACCTTTAAGAGCTTTTGTCGGATTGCCTTCATTATCATAAGCAATTCGCTTTGCAGGACCTTTCACTTTTTGATATATCGTTTTCTGTTTTTCTGCTAATCCTTTTATGACAAGAACTAATCTTCTAGGAGTAGCATAAGTTTCAATATTTTCAAATATTATCCTTTTTTCTTCTAAAGTTTTTTCAGTATTGTTTCTTAATTGTTCAAGAGCATCATCAATAAATCTTGCAGGTAACTCCTCTACTCCAATTTCTAATAAATACTTATTATCAGTCATCTATACTCCCCCCTTCTTTTAACAGAGGATATCCTAACTTTTCCCTTTGAGAAATATACTTAGATGCAACCAGTTTTGCTAAAGATCTAACTTTTGATATATAGTGTGTCCTTTCAGTTACTGATAAAGCACCTCTCGCATCCAAAATATTAAAAACATGAGAACATTTTAATACATAATCATAACTAGGAAGAACCAATCCATTTTCTATACCTTTCTTAGCTTCTCCTTCATATATATCAAACAATTTTTTAAGAGTTTCTATATTAGCTTTTTCAAAGCTATATACAGAATGTTCATATTCTGCTTGTTTAAAAATATCACCATATGTTATGTTTTTATTCCATTTTATATCAAAAATACTATCTACATCTTGAAGATACATGGCAATTCTTTCTAAACCATAAGTTAACTCTGCCGATTCTAAATCACAATTTATGCTCCCTACTTGTTGAAAATAAGTAAATTGAGTAATTTCCATACCATCCAGCCATACTTCCCATCCTAAGCCCCAAGCACCTAATGTAGGAGCTTCCCAATTATCCTCTACAAACCTAATATCATGCTTTAAAGGGTCCACTCCTATTTCCTTTAAACTATCAAGATAAATATCCTGTACATTATCAGGAGAAGGTTTCAATATTACCTGTAATTGATGATGTTGATATACCCTATGAGGGTTTTCTCCATATCTAGCATCTGCTGGTCTTCTTGATGGTTCTACATATACTACTTTCCATGGCTCTGGACCTAGGGATCTTAAAAAAGTATGAGGACTCATAGTACCAGCACCTTTTTCTACATCATAAGGTTCTAATACTATACATCCTTTATTTCCCCAATAATTTAACAATTTCAGATACAATTCCTGAAAGTACATATGTTCAAACCTCCTTATTCAATTAATATACAATATAAAAAACCTTTACATCCCATAGGGACGAAAGGTTACTTCCGCGGTTCCACCCTATTTAATACCTAAATATTTAATGGTATTCTCTTAATAAAATATGCTCAGAAGTGCCTTAATCAATATTTTTATATTAGGCTCTCACCATCCCTAACTCGCTTTAATAAATATATATATATTGACTTTTTCTTCCTCATTACATATTAAATTTATATATATTTTATAATTTAACAAAAAATACATAGCTTGTCAATATAATTAGTTATATATCTCCTATCTTTTGTCCACCAATTGATTTACATTTATAATTTCTCCATCTTCCTTTTCTATCTCTATGGTACATTTAGCAATAATAGCAGAACCCAATCCTATTAAAGCTAATGGAGCAGATATAATAGTCCCTAAAGCTGCAGCTGTTACTGGTATATTCATGATTACTTCTTCATCTTTCTTTATAGTAATCTTAGTAACATTACCCTTTCTTAATAATTCTTTTACCTTTTCAATCATCTGTTCTCCTTTATATGAAATGTTATCTGTCCAAGATTTCCTATTTTCCTCTATAAGAATTATAGCTTCTACCACATCTCCTTCCGTTTTTTCTAAAGCTTCTTTTGCCTCTTTAAAAGTAGCTGCAGTTCGTGCAATTACTGCATCGACTTTTTCTAATGATATATCCATTTTTACACCTCCATTATTTATTATTTCATTGATTTTAACATCATTAAAGAATTAAATTTTTCCCTATCTATCTTATTCAATATATATTTTTCCATAATAGCATGTAATTTAAACATAATACATTCAGGTATTTTTAGGCACATTATTTCATCCAATGGAGTATATAATAGAGATTTCATAGCTTTATACATGTTTGAATCCATGTTTTCACAAAAATTATCTTGTCTAAAACAATCTTTACATATTATACCGCCTTTTTCTATACTAAATTTTATCACATTTAAATCTTTATTACCACAATTTGCACATCTATCTAATAAAGGTTTATACCCTAAAAAAGAAATAAATTTCAACTCATAAGCTAATATAAATCTAACAAATCCTCTATCTAATTTAGATAGTACTGATAATCCTTTTAATAACAAAAAAAATAATTTTTCATTTTGTTCTTCTTCCATAGTGGATAAATCCATTAACTCCAGTAAATAAGATCCATACATTAATCTATCTATATTTTCCCTTATAGAATAAAAAGAATCTATTATATCTCCTTGATTTATATAATAAAAATTTTTCCCTTTATATAATTGATACTCATTATATGAAAAAGTTTGAGTATTAGCAATCAATTGAGATTTAGGTCTATAAGCTCCTCTAGCCATAGCTTGAATCTTTCCATATTTTAATGTATATAGTGTCAATATTTTACTAGTTTCTCTAAATCTAAATTCTTTTAATACTACTCCTTTAGTTTTAGTAATCATTTATTTATCCCTCTATCTATAATTCATAACCAAAATGATGCAATTTATTTTCTTTTTCTCTCCAATTTTTTTCTACTTTAACCCATAATTGAAGATTCACTTGACTTCCTAATAATTTTTCTATGTCTAATCGTGCTTTTCTCCCGATTTCTTTTAACATTTGACCTCTTTTACCTATTATAATGCCTTTATGAGATTCTTTTTCACAATATATAGTAGCATGTATATCTATTAAATCTTTATTTTCCCTTTGTGCTATACTATCTATACCTATAAATATCCCATGGGGAACTTCATCATGCAAATTCTCTAAAGCTTTTTCCCTAATTATTTCAGATATTATAAATCGTTCAGGTTGATCTGTTATCATATCCTCTGGAAAGTATTGAGGTCCTTCAGGTAATAGTTTTTTAATAGATTGAATATATCTATCTATATTAGTCCCATTTATAGCTGATATTGGAATTATATCAGTAAAAATATTCATGCTTTCGTATTTTAGCACTAGTTCATCTATCTGCTCCCCTTTTAATTTATCTATTTTATTTATAAGTAATATTATAGGAGTTTTTAACTCTTTTAGTTGCTCAATAATATAATTATCCAATCTACCTATTTTAATACTATCATCTACCATAAAAGTCACTACATCTACTTCATTCAATGTACTTTTTGAAACCTTTAACATATATTCTCCTAATTTATTTTTAGGTTTTTGAATTCCAGGAGTATCTAAAAATATTATTTGACAATCCTCTTCTGTATATACAAGTTGTATCTTATTTCTTGTGGTTTGAGGCTTGTTGGATGTAATGGATATTTTCTCTCCAATAATATAATTAAGCAATGTAGATTTACCTACATTTGGTCTTCCTATTACTGTTACAAATCCTGATCTATACATTTTATCACCTCTACATTAATTTAAATCCTCTGGTCCAAAACTATAGGGTAACAATTCATCTAAAGTATATTCTCTATATTCATCTTCTGAATTTGCTACTATTATTAAAGCATCTTTACCAAATTCTCTAATAACTTGTCTACAAACTCCACAAGGATAAGTAAAATTAGAATCACCCACTATTGCAATAGCCTTTATATTCCTATGCCCCTCAGATATTGCTTTAAATATAGCAGTTCTTTCTGCACAAATCGTTGGAGAATAAGAAGCTATTTCTATATTACAACCAGTATAAATATCTCCATTCTCTGTTAATATAGCTGCTCCTACTCTAAATTTAGAATAAGGTACATAAGCTTTTTTCTTAGCTTCTAACGCTTTTTTTATTAAATATTTTTTGTCTATATTATCCATATTATTCACCCTCATATAATTTTAATAAATATCAATAATAGTATTGGTATTTACAACTTGTATCCAAGTTATCCCTGGATTTAAAACTATCTCTTCTCCATTTTTATCATAATAATAAGTTTTACTATTTCTTGATTCTTTTGACCATTTTATATCTATTCCCTTACCATTAGTTATATATTTACCTTTTCCCTCTCCTATCAAATCTATAGACAATCTACCTTCCTTATCTATAACACTAGTTTTCGCTTCTTGTATTATTATGTTTTTTGTCTTTATAGGAGTATTATCTAATTCATCATGGTGTTCAACTCCATCTTTTTTACGATAATATAATTTTTCATTTGAATTGTATATATAAGAAGTGACATTATTATTGTAATAATGTATATCAATACTATTTGCTACAAATCCTTCAAGTTCTACATCTTCATCGTTAAATTTAAATCCTTCATAATGCCCTATTAAATCATAACCCTTAAGCCCTTGAACTTCCCTAATAACTTTCATACTAGTATATGTATTATGAGGTGATCTTTTTTTTACTTTTTTATTTTCCCAAAAAACTTCATTGCTACTGGATAATCCATCTATATCAGCTATGTTTAATTTAATTATATCCTGCTTAGCTTGAGGGCTTCCCCCTACTCGCACATATATTGGATCATATTCCAATAGAGCAGTTATAAAATAAGGTCTGGAAGATCTTATAGGTCCTATAGCTTCAGGATCATTTATTAGAAAAATTCCCATATATCTAGTATAAGGAGCTTCTACTAAAAATTCATAAACTATTTCTGCTTGAGATAATCCTGATTGCCACCTAGCATTTGGGTGATTGTCAAACATTACAGCAACAGGACGTCTTTTTACTTTCTTTTCTGGTGCATAAATCCCTGATAAAGGAGATGGAATACCTTTCTGTATTTTCTTTTTATCATTAGAAGTATATTCTGCTGAAATCTTTTCTGTTTCTTTTAATATTTCATCCTCAACTTGAGTTATATCTTTTTTACAACTTAACAATAAAAACAATAATATTATTATAAATAATAAAGTTGTTTTTTTCATATTTTCCTCCACTAACCAATTATTTGAAATACTAATACACCTATTATTATACCTAATAATGCACCAGATATTACTTCAAATAAACTGTGTATCCTACCTTCTACTCTACTTTCCCCTACAAGAATAGCCATAAAGAATGCAAGGGTAGATACCAACATATTATTAGCTTCAAAGGATATAATAGTAGCAATACAAAAAGATACTGCTGCATGTCCGCTTACAATCCCTCCCTGAAAAGGAGTGCCCTTTCCTCTATAAAATTTCGTTTTTATACCAATAGTTACTAAAATTACCAATGCTAAAGCTACAAAAGTTAAATGAATTGGGGAATTTTTTATTTTATGCAGTATCTGATTTGTATAGGGATTTAATCTATCAAAAAATAAAAGATATCCTACTATCAATGAATTTATAGCTGCTATTAAAACTCCTCCAGCAGCTATATCCTTTGTCACTCTAGCTAAAGGATGAAAATCTTCCGTTATTAAGTCTATAGTTCTTTCTATAGCTGTATTTATCATTTCCGTAATAAATACTAATGATATGGCAAAAAAAAGTAATAACATCTCTCCTCTTGAAAAATCAAAAAATAAACTCAATACTATAACCGCTATAGATATTATAAAATGGATTCTCATATTCTTTTCTGTTTTTAAAGTATATATTATACCAGATACAGCATAATTAAAACTTTCCATTAAGGATCTCGATTTCATAACATTCTCCTACTTTTCATCTTTAAATATTTTTAACCTTTTCATTATTTCTTTTTCTTTATTTCTCATGATAGTCCTTTCTTCTTTATCAATATGATCATATCCAAATAGATGTAACATACTATGAGCAGTTAAATATGCTACCTCTCTTACAAAGGAATGACCATAATCCTTAGCCTGCTCTAAAGCTTTCTCAGCAGAAATTACAATATCTCCTAATAAAGGTATAGGCACTAACATCTCTCCATCTAATGGGAAAGATAGAACATCTGTTGTGCTATCAATATTCCTATATTTTTTATTTAACAACCTTATTTCCTCATTATCTACAAAAGATATACTTATTTCATAACTCAAAGATTTTCCTTCTAATACTAGACATTCTTTTACTACTTGTTCTAATATTTTATACAAATTTTCATCCAGTTTAACTTTATTTTGTCTATCGTCTATACATACCCTCATATATTTATGATTCTCCTTTTTCTTTTTCTAATTCCAACTTTGGATATTCTATCCTCTCATGAAATATCCCTGCCATCACAGATACAAATGAATCTGCAATAATATTTAAATCCTTAAAAGTTAAATTACATTCTTCAAGTTGTCCATCTTCAAATTTTCCTCTAATTACATTTCTAATCATATCTTCTATTTTGTTTTTATTGGGTTCTTTTATAGATCTAACAGCTGCCTCAGTAGAATCAGCTAACATAACTATTGCTGCTTCTCTGGTTTGAGGTTTAGGGCCTGGGTACCTAAAGTCTTTAACATTAACTTCATTCGATTCTTTCTCTTTTAGAGCTTTATGGTAAAAATATGCTACCATAGTATCACCATGATGTTGAGCTATTATATCTATTATCTCTTTTGGTATATTATGTTCTTTTGCCAATTCTATACCATCTTTTGTATGATTGATAATTATTAATGCACTTGTTCTAGGATCAAGTTTATCATGAGGATTGTCCATCCCTAATTGATTCTCTTTAAAAAAGTAAGGTCTTTTAAGCTTCCCAATATCATGATAATATGCTCCAACTCTAGCTAGCAATGGATCTGCCCCAATAGCTTCAGCAGCTCTTTCACTTAAATTTCCTACAATTATGCTATGATGGTAAGTCCCTGGTGCCTCTAAAAGTAATCTCTTTAAAAGAATTTGATTAGGATTAGACAATTCTAATAATTTTAAAGGTGTTACAACTTTAAACACATTCTCCCAAATTGGCAAAGTTCCTATAGTCAAAATAGCACAAAATAAACCATTAAGCATTCCATAACCGCTTTTCCCTATTAACTCCATTAATTCTAGTTTCTTTATTAATCCAAAAGATATAATAGTTAATATATTAAATATACCCATTATTAAACCATTCATCAATATATTATATCTTTGTTGACGTTTTGTAGCCATATAAGCCCCAATACTTCCACTTACTAAGTACATAGCAATTAATGCATCCTCTAATTTAAACATTAAACTTAAAATAAATATTATAAATATATTAACTATCAAAGATAACCTTATATCAATTAATATTGCAATTAAAAGGGCAGCTGCCGATACAGGCATTATAAAAGGCGAAATATTATAAGTTCCTTCACATATTAATATTATAGTAGTTATTATAATAATTAATATTAACAGCTTGTTTCCTTCTAATACTTCCTTGTTAAATAAATGGATATAACCGAATATAATTATCTGTAACAATGCTATTAATATTATAACACCTACAACTGTTCTTTTATCGCAACCTTCTTTTTCTTTTAACAATCCTGACTCTTTAATTAAATATAAAGCATGACTATCTATAACATCTCCTTTTCGAACAATCACTTCATGTTCTTTTACAATAACTGGCTCTATTTTTGCTATTTCTTCCTCTTTTTTTCTCTTTGTAGCTTCCTCATCTATAAATTTATTTGGTTGTATAGTGTTAGTTAAAATAGCTATTCCTAATTGTTTTTCATTTTCACTAAGATCCATAGTTTCAAAAATCTTTTCAATATTATTTTTTTCATATTCTAAATCTTCTTCCTTTATTCCTGCTCCCATGATTTGATTTATCAAATCATATAATGTGTTCTCAAAAGCGTCTAATTTACTATCACTTAATTTTAAAGCAATATAGTATTCGTTTTTAGAAAGTAAAATTCTAGACTCTTCGCCTAAAACTTCTATTTTTTCATTAAAAGTTAAACTTTCATCAGCTTTAAGTTTTCTTACTTTGTTGAAAAACTCTTTAATATTTTGCTTCATAGTCATCTGTACTGAAGGACTTAATCTATACTTAGGTTCAACATTATTAGCTACACGTGTCTTTAATTGTTCTGTAGCTATCTTATCTTCAATTTCTTTAGTAGCTCTTATTTCAAAAGGTGCAATATCCCCAACTTTCACATCTATTTTTTTGGTCTCTACCTTTTGAACAATAACTAAAAAAAGAATTATTGTAAATAACAATAATATTATAATATTTACATATTTTTTATTTTTGTTTCTAATTTTACCCTTCACATTGTTTTTCATATGGGCATCTTCCTTAATCTAACCGTATTTTTCCTCGTATTTCTCATATGCTTCAATTATCTTTTGTACCAAAGGATGTCTAACTATATCATATTTGGTTAAATATACAAAATCTATACCTTCCACATTACGTAATATCTTTGAAGCTGATACAAGCCCTGAAGATTTACCTTTGGGCAAATCAATTTGAGTTATATCTCCTGTTATTATAGCTTTCGATCCAAATCCTAATCTAGTTAAAAACATTTTCATCTGCTCATTAGTGGTATTCTGTGCTTCGTCTAGTATCACATAAGCAGAATCTAAAGTTCTACCTCTCATATATGCCAAAGGCGCTACTTCTATCAGCCCTTTTTCCATAAGTTTTAGATAAGTTTCAAATCCCAGTATATCGAAAAGTGCATCATAAATAGGTCTAAGATAAGGATCTACTTTTTCTTGGAGATCTCCAGGTAAAAAGCCTAAATTTTCACCAGCTTCTACTGCAGGTCTTGTAAGTATAATTCTATTCACTTCTTTATTTTTAAAAGCATTTATTGCCATAGCCATAGCTAAATAAGTCTTACCTGTCCCTGCTGGTCCTATTCCAAATACAATATCATTATGTCTAATTCCATCAATATATCTTTTTTGACCTAAAGTTTTAGGTTTAATAGTTTTTCCTGATTCTGTAATACATATTATATCATTTAATAAATCCTTTACCCTCTCTTCTTTTCCTTCTAAAATTAATTGAATAGTATATCGTAAATTTTGTTTTGTAAGCTTTTTTTCACTTTTTATTATTTCTATTAATTTTTTTATTAATCTTTCTCCTAGTTCTGCAGAGAGCTCATATCCTATAATAATTAGCTTTCCTTCTCTTAAAACCACTTTTACATCTAATTCCTCTTCAATTATATTTATATTTTCATCTAAATTCCCAAAAAGCTCCGATATAATTCGATTATCTTCTATACTTACTATTCTTTCTTGTTTCTCTTTTGCCAAAACATAATCCTCCTTTATTTCATTTTTATAATTTGTTTTTGCCCAATATCTTCAACTACTTCTACCACAACATAGGTAGATAGTATATTCTTTTCGATATTATACATTACATCTTTTGATTGTATTTCTGCTTCTTCCGGAATTTGCTTATTTAATTCCTCTACTGCTTTGATATAAGAGGATTGCTTTAAAAATTCTATATTTTGTTTTACCTCTCTTTTTTCTACTTCAACATATTCATGAACAAAAATTCTAAAAGGTAGATAAATTTTCCCTCCAAAAGGTTTCACTTCTTTTGTCTTTTGAACATAGTATTCATATGGTATATTCTCACTAAAAAATTGAATTCCTTTTTCTCCAAATTTTATCTCATAAATTTCTATTTTGTTTTCTGTTTCTTCTTCTATAACCTTTACTATAGGTTCTTCTAATCTATACGAATACCTAGTCCTAGCTATAACATCACCATCTGCATGTACTAAAATGCTCTCCTCCGCATTATCATCTGCAATTATGCCTGCAATCAATATCTGCCCTTTTTTTACTACATCTCCTTTCCTAACCATAGTTTTCCCATTTTTTGCTATTACCTTAACTATTATTCCTTTTTTACTTGCCACTACATTACATGGAATACTTGTATCCAATTTTTTTGGTGGAATATCTTGCTCCTGTATTGAAATAATTAATCTTGTTCCTTTTATGTCAATAGATGCAAAAGAAATATATTCAAATTTATTTAATAATAGATTTTTTATATAATCCTTATCTATAGTATATTTTATTATACCAGATTTTATATTTTTATTTGATAAGAACTCAATTATTGAATCATCACTATAAATTTCATTACCTATTATCTCAATACTCCATATAAAAGAAGATAAAATAATAATAACACTAAAAAATATAAAAACTCCTAATCCTAACACTTTCCGATTCTTTAATCTATATAATAAAAAAGGCATGCCTTTTTTATTTACTACTTCAACCCTACATCCTACTTTTTTTACTACTTCTTTTAACTCTTTAAAACCTTTTGCACTTACCTTCATTTTTAATAATGTGTAATCTATTCTTTTTATGTCCCAAAGATATATATCTTTATCTGCAGCTAAATTTAAAAACCTTTCTAATGTTAATCCCTCAACCTTTATAATAACATATCCTCTTAAATAATTCCATATTTTTATAAGCCCCACAATTTCACCCCTTAACTAATTATCTCAATTTTTTCTATATTTCCTGTAACTATTATTTCTTCTGAGAGTATAGTCTTTAACTCTAAATTTAGCCCTTCAATTTTAATTATCCCTATACTGGAATTTATCCTAAGAATTTCATCAGTATATTCTATGATACCTTTGTGATTTGATACATGTAATTCAAGGTTTCCTACCATTATTATCTTGGGTAAATCTAACACTATATCTTTGGGTAATTCAAATACTTCTGATATATTATATTTAAAATCATCTACTTTATTTTTCATACTATAAAATCCTCCTCTTTAATAATTTTATGCTTGGGAGTATTTTAGTATTACATGGAAAAGAGCATGTAGAAAACTACATGCTCTTTCTTCTATTTCTTATACTTTTAGGTTCCTGTAATATTTGTGAAAATATTATCCCTTTCAATATGTCTTTTTTAATTTGTTCTTTAGGGGTTTTTTTCATTTTATTTTCTGTTCTAGTTTTTAATGTTACTTCTCTTTTTTCATCATAATTTTCAAAATCAACGGAAATAGATTCTTCCCAAGGTTTTTTCCCCCAAAAATCATTATCTATTAATTCTTTCTCTTCACCATAATCCACTTCTATATTCTCCTGAGTATTAAAATCTCTTATATCTTTAGGAGCATTTACCCTTGTTTCTTTTTTTCTTTTTGCATTTTCCATTTCAATTTTTTGTTTTTCCTTTATACTATTTAAAATCACATCCATTATAACTAAAATCACAAAAAGTAATAAAATTGGCGAAAACATACTTGCCGCCTCCTAATCTTCATCATTGACCTCATCTTCAGTAAGTTTAGATATAGAGCTTCTCATTTCTGTATCAGCTAATATGTTTTTCATATTGTAATAATCAATGACACCTATATTTCCTTCCCTTAACGCATGAGCTATTGCAAGGGGAACTTCTGCTTCTGCTTCAACTACCTTAGCCTTCATTGCTTGAACTTCAGCCTTCATCTCTTGTTCTCTTGCAACTGCCATAGCTCTCCTTTCTTCCGCTTTAGCTTGTGCTATTCGTTTATCTGCCTCTGCTTGTTCTGCTTGAAGTTTAGCTCCTATATTTCTTCCAATATCTACATCAGCTATGTCTATAGATAATATTTCAAATGCAGTTCCTGAATCTAGCCCTTTATCTAATACTGTCTGAGATATAGAGTCTGGATTTTCTAATACTGCTTTATGAGAATTAGAACTACCCACAGTAGTTACAATTCCCTCTCCTACCCTTGCTATAATTGTTTCTTCTCCTGCTCCTCCTACTAGTCTTTCAATATTTGCTCTAACAGTAACTCTTGCTTTTGCAATTACTTCAATTCCATCTTTTGCTACTGCTGCTATTTGTGGTGTTTCAATTACTTTAGGATTTACACTTACTTGAACTGCTTCTAGTACATCTCTTCCAGCTAGATCTATAGCTGCTGCTCTTTCAAACTCTAAAGGTATATTTGCTCTCTGAGCTGCTATTAAAGCATCTACAAGGGTGTTTACATTACCTCCTGCAAGGTAATGAGCTTCTAATTTATCCACTTCTATAGTTAATCCTGCCTTTGTTGCTTTTATTAAAGGATTGACTATTTTTGAAGGAACTACCCTTCTCAACCTCATTCCTATTAAAGTACCAATACTAATTTTAACACCTGAAAAATAAGCTGTTATCCATAAACCTACTGGTATAAATGTAAAAAACAATATTACTAAAATAACTATTAACACTGCAATTCCAATGATTAAAGCTGCTGAACCACCCATACTAAATCCTCCTTACAAATATTTTTGGTCCTTCCACCCTTACTATTTTTACTGGTGTATTCTTAGGTATAAAACCTTCATCAGATAAAGCATCTATTCTTTTACCATCTATTTCTATTATCCCAGAAGGGCGAAGTTCTGATACAGTGATACCTTCTTTGCCTAGGTATTCATCTTTAGAATAAGCACTTAAATAACCTTCTTCATTCTCTTGACGAGTTGTAAGCACTATCTTTTCCAAATGAGGACTTTTATGTCCCAATTTAACCAATAATATAGTTATTATTGTAGTCAGTATAATTGCTATACTTAAAGGTATTAAAGCTGAAACCAAAGTATCCATAGATAATATAATTCCTACTATGACTAGTATTATACCAGATATCCCAGGTAATCCAAATCCTGGTACTATAGCTTCTACTACTAATAGTATTAATCCAACAACAAATATTGCCAAAGAAGTCCAATGAGAGTACCCAGCAATTATATTACCAGCAAAAAATAATCCAAATCCTAATATGCTTATAGTTCCTCCAATTCCAAAACCAGGAGTAAAAATCTCTATAACCATGCCTACAAACCCTATAGTCAACAATAAAGTATTCATATAAGGATTAGATAATATCTTAGATACCTTTAATTCTTTACTTTCCTCCAATTTAATTATATCCCCATAGGATATATTAAAAAATTGAAGCATCTCATCATAATTATTAGAAATTAAATCACAAACACCTAGTTTTAATGCTTCTTTACTAGTTAAATTTAATAATTTTCCTTTTTCCGAAACTCCTTCAATATATACATCAGTATCTGCCATCGCTTCTATCACTTTAGGATCTCTACCCCTTAATTGGGCTACATCTCTTAAAAAACCTTTCCACATGGATAATACCTTTTCATTATTAGGAATAGTCTCTGCTGAACCAATAGTTGAACTGTGGGACATAACAACTTTCTCTGAGGAGATAGTGATAAGTACTCCTGCTGATACAGCTTTATTATTTACAAAAGATATGGTAGGTATATCTAACTCAATTATTAAATTTTTTATTTTTTCAGCTTCATCTATTAATCCACCATAAGTATCAATTTCAAAAATTATTGCTTTGGGATCTTTTTTCAACACATCATTTAAAGTTGTTTTTAAATAATTATATGTGGCACGATTAATCTCTCCTTTGATAGGAATTACATATACATCCCCTATATTCTCCGATGAAACAACATTATTTAATAATAAAAAGATAAAAATAAATAAAATCAGCGTTTTCTTCCATTTCAACATATCCACCTCCTATTATATTATATTCCTACCCCAACTTTTAAACAATAAAAATATTATAAATTTAATTTATTCGTTTTATATAAATAAAACCTGGGGTAAAACCCAGGTTTTATTTTAAATGCTTCTTAACAATCTCACTAACTGTATTACCATCAGCTCTGCCTTTCACTTTTGGCATTACAGATTTCATAACTAATCCCATATCTTTCATGGTCTCAGCACCTATTTCATCTATAGTTTTTACTACAATTTCTTCAATTTTTTCCTCTGTTAGCTGTTCAGGTAAGTATTCTAGTAAAATATCCATTTCCTTTTGAGTTAATTCTACTAAATCTTGCCGTTCTCCTCTTTTAAAATCTTCAATAGCATTCTTTTTCTCTTTTAGTTGTTTAGAGATTATATCTATTATTTCTTCATCTCCTAATTGTTTCCTTTCATCTACTTCCTTTTGTTTAATAGCTGCCCTGACCATAGTTATAGTATTTTTCCTAATTGTTTCTTTATTTTTCATGGAAATCTTAAAATCTTCCATAAGTTTCTTTTTAAGGGACATAAATCCACCTTCTTATTAAAAATAATTAATATTTATTTTTCTTTCTTCTAGCTGCTTCTGCTTTCTTTTTACGTTTTACACTTGGCTTTTCATAATGTTCTCTTTTTCTATATTCATAAAGAACACCTGAACGAGCACATTGCTTTTTGAATCTTCTTAGTGCATCATCAAGAGATTCGTTTTCTCTAACTTTTATTTCAGTCAATTACTTCTCCCTCCCCTCTCTAATGCAAAAAGTACCTCATATTACCTATAATAAGCAAAATGCAATACTAAACTATTATACATTGATTATATAGTTTCTGCAACTTGTAATTAGCCTGGAGGCCAAGAAAATTTACGCCCACCCAATACATGGAAGTGAATGTGAGAGACAGTCTGCCCTCCAAATTCTCCACAATTATTTACTATCCTATAGCCTTCTTCATGAAAACCCATTTGTTTTACAAGTTTTTTTATAACATAGAATATGTGACCTATCAATTCTAAATTTTCTTCATCTATACTATTTAAAGATTCAATATGCTCCCTAGGTATTACCAAAAAATGAATTGGAGCTTGAGGGTTTGCATCCTTGAAGGCAATAACCTTATCATCTTCATATATAATTTCACTTGGTATTTCTTTATCAATAATACTGCAAAATACACAATCTGTCACCTTTTCACCCCCTCTATTTTCATCCATTCCTGTATACTAGGTCACAATTCCTATATCTAATATATTCGATACAAGTTTTATAATTCCTCTATTTTTCCTATCAAAATATCATCTTTTTCACAAATAATTTTTACGGGAAGTATTTTTCCTTTAATTGAATCATCTGCTTTGGCTTTAACCCTTATATAATTAGTAGTATATCCTTCCATATAATCAGCATTATCTTTACTATTTTCTTCAAATAGCACCTCTAAGGTATGACCTAAAAATTTTTTATTAAAATCTTTCATTAACTTATCTCCTAAAGCTATAAGCATGTCTGAACGTTGTTGTTTTATTTCTCCATGAATTTGTTTTTTAAATTTACTTGCTGGAGTACCTTTTCGAGGGGAATATTTAAAAACATGAATTCTTGAAAAACCTATTTCCTTCACAAAATCATAGGTCTGTTGAAATTCTCTGTCAGTCTCACCTGGAAAACCTACAATTATATCCGTTGTTATTCCTACATTGGGCATATATTCTCTTATCAATTTTACTATTTCTTTATACTGCTGAGTTGTATACTTCCTATTCATCCTATTTAATACTTCATCAGAACCACTTTGTAGTGATAAATGAAAATGATCACACAATTTATTAGTTTTTATAACTCTTCGCATGAACTGATCATCTATTAAGGTAGGTTCTATAGAACTTAAACGTATCCTTTCTATACCATCTACTTTCGCCACTTCCTCAATTACATCCACCAAAGAAATTGAATTTAAATCTTTGCCATAGGAAGCTACATGAATTCCTGTCAATATAACTTCTTTAAAACCAGCTTCTGATAATCTTTGAGCCTCATCTATTATGGATTGTAAATTTCTACTCCTTATAGGACCTCGAGCATAAGGAATAATACAATAACTACAAAATTGATTACATCCATCTTGAATTTTTATATAGGCTCGAGTTTTAGATTTTACATCTGCTATATTTAAATTTTCAAATTCTTTATGCTCATTTACATCTTTTACCATATTTATCTTTTTATCTTCCAAAATCGCTTTTTCACATAAATCCACTATCTTATCCCTATGAGTTGTCCCCAAAATTACATCTACTTCTTTCATTTTTTTCACTTCATCGGGAGCTACTTGAGAATAACAACCCACTACTGCAACTATTGAATCTCTATTAAGTTTTTTTGCCCTACGTATAAACTGTCTAGATTTTCTATCTCCTAAATTAGTTACTGTACATGTATTTATAACATATATATCTGCAAATTCATCACACTCTACTATTTGATATCCTCTTTTTTCAAATAATTCTTGCATTGCTTCTGTTTCATATTGATTAACTTTACAACCTAAGGTATAAAAAGCAACTCTATTCATTTCATCACTCCTAAATCACCAAGCTCATATAATATAATAGTTGATGCTACTAAACCTGCTGTTTCAGTTCTAAGAATTCTAGATCCTAGAGTTATACTTTGTCCACCAACAGATTTTAAAAGCTGTATTTCTTCTCTCTCAAATCCGCCTTCTGGTCCAATTATTAAATTTATCTTTTCTCCTTCTATATTATTTAAAATATCCTTAAAAGATATACTTTTTTCCATCTCATATGGCACTATTATATTTTTTTCACCTTCTAATTTATCTAACATTTCCTTAAAACTCATTATATTTTGAACTTTAGGTATAAAATCTCTTTTACTTTGTTTTGCAGCCTCCTCTGCTATGGCTCTCCATCTATCTAATTTTGATTGTTCTTTTTTTTTATTTTTTATTTTAACTATAGTCCTATTTGTAATTATGGGGTAAATTTCTTTTACTCCAATTTCAGTTACCTTCTGGATTAAATAATCCATTTTATCTCCTTTAGCTATACCTTGATATAATGCAATATGAATAGGGGATTCATGCTTGCCTTGAAAACTTTTAATTATTTTTGTAATTACTTTTTTGTTATCAAATTTTATTATTTTACATATATAAACTCTTCCTCCAGAAGATATCTCTATAATATCATCCTTTTTTAATCTCAAAACATCTTTAATATGGTTTGTATCCTTCCCAACAATTTCAATTGTATCTCCTTGAATCTGCTCTTTATCAACAAAAAATCTATGCACATTTACTCACCTTCTGCCTTAGTAGATACTATGGAAACCCAATCTCCCATAACTTTTTCTTCTACTATATGATAACTATTTCTCTCAAGTGCTTGAATGACCATATCTGCTTTTTCAGTTATTATTCCTGATGCAATAAATATTCCTGTTTTCTTTAAATAATCATTTAAAGATTCTATAAGTTCTATAATTACTTCTGCTATAATATTAGATACTATAATATCAGCTTTTCCTTCTACTGCATCTAACAAATTTCCTGCTCGTATATCTACTATATCATCTACATCATTTAATTTCACATTTTCTTTAGACGCCTTAATGCTTAATTCATCTAAATCTACTCCTACTACTTGTTTAGCTCCTAATTTTGCTGAAACAATACTTAATATTCCACTACCCGTTCCTATATCATACACTATGTGTCCTTCTTTTACATACTTTTCTAACATTTCTATGCACATAATTGTAGTTTCATGAGCTCCCGTTCCAAAGGCCATGCCTGGATCTAGTTCAATTACCAGCTCTCCTTCTTTATTTTGATATTGTTCCCAAGTAGGTTTAATTACTATTTTATTTCCAATTTTAATTGGTTTGTAATATTTTTTCCAACCTTCTGCCCAATCTTTTTCATATACTTCCGTTATAGTAACCTGTCCTAAGGGTTTATCAAAATTATCATAAATATTTCTTTCAATACTATCCCTGATAAGCTCTATTTTATCTATTAAATCCTCGCTTTCTGGAAAATAAGCTTTAATTATTACCTCTTCATAATCCTGTTTAATAAGACTTGGATCTATAAAATCCCAATCTTTCTCCGATTGTTGAAATGCTAATATATCCTTAGGATCTTCTATAGCTAATCCTGTTACACCTAAGTCATACATTATATTTGCAACCATCTCTTCTGCTTCAGTAGTGGTTTTTATTTGAACTTCAATCCATTTCATGGCTTCACATCCTTTTTATGAATCTCAAAATATTATACCCTAAATAACATGAAATTACCATAACTTAAAAAACAATCACTCCAATTCGAGTGATTGATCAATTCCCAAAAGCATCCCTCATCTTATCAAAAAATCCTTTTTTTCCTTCTTTATGATGCTCTCCACTCTCTTTAGCAAATTCCCTTAGGAGTTGCTTTTGCTTCTCATTTAATTTTTTAGGTACCTGTACTTCTACATTAAAATACAAATCACCTCTTCCAACTCCTCTTACATTAGGTACTCCTTTGTTTTTCAATCTAAATCTAGTCCCAGTTTGAGTACCTTCCGGTATATTATATTTAGACATTCCATCTAGTGTAGGAACATCTATTTCTACACCAAGAGCTGCGTCTACAAATGAAATAGGTACTGTTAAATATATATCATTTCCTTGTCTTTTGAAAAATTCATGTTCTTTTACATTTATATATATATATAAATCTCCTGGTGGACCACCTCTATCTCCCATTTCTCCTTCTCCATGAATAGATATAATTGACCCTGTATCTACTCCTGCAGGAATCTTTACTTTTATTTTCTTGTTTTTTATTTCTTTTCCAGTTCCTGAACACACAGTGCATTTTTCTTTAATAACTTCTCCTGTTCCATTACATTGATCACATGTAGCTACTCTAACAAAACGTCCAAAAGGACTTTGTTGGACATATCTTACTTCCCCTGTTCCGTGACATTTACTGCAAGTTTCTTTACTGCTTCCTGGCTTTACACCTGTACCACTACATGTTTCGCATTGTTCAGTTTTTCTTATCTGTATTTCTTTTTCTGCTCCAAATACTGCCTCCATAAATTCTAAATCCAGATTATATCTTAAATCAGCACCTCTAACTGGACCTCTCCTTTTAGATGAAGTTTGAGTAAAACCACCACTAAATATATCAAATATATCATCAAATATATCTCCAAACCCACCAAAATCTTGGCTATATCCTCCTTGACCATTTACTCCTGCATGACCAAATGTATCGTATCTTCTTCTTTTATCTGAATCGCTTAATACTTCATAAGCTTCGTTTATTTCTTTAAATCTTTGTTCAGCTTCTTTGTCACCGGGATTTAAATCTGGATGATATTTTTTCGCTAAAAATCTATATGCAGTTTTTATTTCACTTTCTGTAGCGTCTCTTGATACCCCAAGTATTTCATAGTAATCTTTCAATCTACACACCTGCCTTCAATTATAACTATAGATAATTTTATCAAAATTCAAAGCTAAATCCAATAGGGATTTAGCTTTGAATTTTTAAAATCTATTCATCATCATCTACTACTTCAAAATCAGCATCCACTACATCGTCATCATCACCTGAGGAGCTATCTGTTCCAGGACCTTGAGCTCCTCCTTGAGCTCCTGATTGATCGTATATCTTCTGAGATATACTATAAAATTCTTGAGTAAGCTCTTCTGTCTTTCTCTTTATCTTTTCTACATCATCGCCCTCTAATGCTTTCTTTAACTCTTCTAATTTTGATTCCACTTTGGATTTTTCTTCTTGAGAAACCTTATCTCCTATATCTTTTAATATTTTCTCAGTTTGATATATCATAGAATCTGCATTATTTCTTATTTCAATTTCTTCTCTCCTCTTCCTATCTTCTTCTGCAAATTTTTCCGCTTCTTTTATTTTTTGTTCAATCTCTTCTTCAGTTAGATTAGTTGAAGCAGTAATTGTAATCTTCTGCTCTTTTCCTGTACCTAAATCCTTAGCAGATACATTTACTATACCATTAGCATCTATATCAAAAGTAACTTCTATTTGAGGCACTCCTCTTGGAGCTGGTGGTATACCTGTTAACTGGAATCTACCTAAAGTAGTGTTGTCACGTGCCATTTCTCTTTCCCCTTGAACCACATGAATATCTACAGAAGTTTGATTATCAGCTGCTGTAGTAAATATTTGTGATTTCCTAGTAGGTATAGTAGTGTTCCTTTCAATTATTTTTGTAGTTACACCACCTAAAGTCTCTATACCAAGAGATAAAGGAGTTACATCTAGCAACAATACATCTTTTACCTCTCCACTTAATACTCCACCTTGAATAGCTGCACCAATAGCAACACACTCATCAGGATTAATATCTTTTTGTGGTTCTTTACCTGTTAATCTTTTTACTGCTTCTTGTACTGCAGGTATTCTAGTTGAACCTCCTACCAATATTACATTATCAATATCACTAGGCTTAAGGTCTGCGTCTTTTAGGGCTTCTTTTACTGGGTCCATAGTTTTTTCCACTAAATGAGCTGTTAATTCTTCAAACTTAGCTCTGGTAATATCCATATTTAAATGCAATGGTCCTGAATCTGTAGCAGTTATAAATGGTAAATTTATATTAGTAGACATTGTAGAAGACAGCTCTTTTTTAGCTTTTTCTGCTGCTTCTTTTAATCTCTGTAAAGACATACTATCCTTTCTTAAATCTACTCCATGTTCCTTCTTAAATTCTTCAGCTATATAATCAATTAAAGCTTGATCAAAATCATCTCCACCTAGACGATTATTACCTCTAGTTGCCAATACTTCTATTACTCCATCTCCTAATTCCAAAATGGAAACATCAAATGTACCTCCACCTAAATCATATACCATAATTTTACGCTGATCTATTTCTTTATCTAATCCATATGCAAGTGCTGCTGCTGTTGGCTCGTTGATTATCCTTCGTACATTTAATCCTGCTATTTTTCCTGCATCTTTTGTTGCTTGTCTCTGACTATCTGTAAAATAAGCTGGAACAGTTATTACTGCATCAGTTATAGTTTCACCTAAATAAGCTTCTGCATCAGTTTTAAGCTTTTGCAAAATCATTGCTGAGATATCCTGTGGGGTATACTCTTTCCCATCTATAACTTTCTTCCAATCCTTACCCATTTCTCTTTTAATTGACATAATAGTTCTATCAGGATTAGTTATTGCTTGCCTTTTAGCTGTTTCACCTACTAATCTTTCACCATCTTTTGTAAAAGCAACTACTGATGGTGTAGTTCTATTTCCTTCTGCATTTGGAATTATAACAGGCTCTCCACCTTCTATTACAGCCATACATGAGTTAGTAGTTCCTAAATCAATACCAATTATTTTTCCCATACAAATCCCTCCTTAAAATGTTATTTAGACACTTTAACCATACTTGGTCTAATTACTTTTCCATCTAACGTATATCCCTTTTGCAATACATCTAATACAATTCCCTCTTCTTCATCTTCTACTTCTTCCACAAATACAGCATGATGAAGGTTAGGGTCAAATACTTTGCCTTCACATTCAATTTCGCTTACTCCATTTTCCTCAAGAACTCTGAGAAATTGTTCATATATCATCTTCACACCTTGATAAAAACTATCCTCTTTTTTATCTTCCTCCACGCTATCAAGAGCTCTTTCAAAATTATCCAATATAGGTAATAATTGATTAATTAAATCCTCTATAGCATAAGTATATGTTTTTTCTTTATCTTTTTTAACTCTATTTTTATAATTTATGAAATCTGCTTGCAATCTTAACAATTGATCTGTTAACTCTTCAATTTTTTCATCTTTTTCAATTAATTGAGATTCTAAATCTTTATCTTTTTCATCAACTTTTAATTCCTCTTTTTCTTCTTTTTCTTGATCCTGTTTATCCTTATCTAAAACATCCTCCTTTATAGTATCTTCTTTCTTTTCCATTTCATCACCCCTTTTGCACCTTTTATTTTATATCTAGAGTAACACTCTAAATTTTCTATTATTTTTTTAATAATAATTCTAATACTTCTGTTAAATTAACTGAAAATAATTTTAGAGTGTTTATTACCATAGGATAATTCATTCTAGTAGGTCCTATAACACCTATCTTTCCAATAGTTACCCCTCCTAATTTATAGGTAGTAGTTATTAAGCTACATTCTTTTATTGGATCATATATATTTTCATTTCCTATAGTGATTTCTATTTCATCTTCATTCGTGCTATTTAACAGTATATCTGCTAATAACTCTTTATCTTCAATAAAAGATATGAAAGATTTTGCTTTGTCTAAATCCTTATATTCAGGAAAATCAAATATTTTATTGACTCCATCAGCATATACTTCTACATTGTCTGTGTCATTAAGAGTTTTATTGATTATATGAATTATGTTATCTATAATTTCCTTATACTCATACATCTCCTTAAATACATTATTGTCTATTTCTTTTCCAATATCCTCTATAGTGAGCCCCTTTAATTTATTATTTAAAAAATTAGATATTATAGTTAATTGATCATCATTGATTTTTCTATCTAACTTAAATATAGTATTTTTTACAATCCCTGAATCATTTACTAATACCAACAATGCTTCTGAATCATCTATAGGTATTAACTGTATATGTTTCAATTTACTTTTCTTTAATTGAGGTGATAAAGCTAATGCAGTATAATTAGTAATTAATGCAGTATAATTAGTAATTGCAGATAATATTTTAGCAGAGTTTTGAATTAATTCATCTATCTCATCGGCCTCACTAATTAAAGCTTTTTTTATTTGTTCTTTCTTTTTTGTATCTATTGTAAGTTTTTCCGTTTTTAAAAGTTGATTTACATATAATCTATATGCCTTATCTGAAGGTACCCTGCCAGCTGATGTATGAGGTTTACTTAAATATCCTAAATCCTCTAAATCTGACATTTCGTTTCTTATAGTTGCCGAACTAACCCCAAAATTATACTTCTTAGATATAGTTCTTGAACCAATAGGCTCTGCACTGGCTATATAACTATTTATTATGGCATGAAGTACTTTTATCTTTCTATCATCCAACATAATACCACCTCATTATCACCTCAGTTTTATGTTTCAAATACTTATTAGCACTCTTTAAGCCTGAGTGCTAATTTTAAATTATCATTATTCCTGCATTTTGTCAATACCCTTTTAGAAAATTTAAGGCAATAAATCCACGTACACTATATTTGACAGGTCTAATCCTAACGAAGTAAACCTTATAAATCTATCATCCATGTATATTAATCCCCCTTTTTCATGCTTTTTAAATACATTTCCATATATTTCATCTACTGATATATTAAATCGCTGATAAAATTCATTTTTATCTATACCATCCGTTAATCTAAGACCCATCATTAAATATTCAAAAATTTCCATATCTCTACTAATTGTTTCTTCTCCTTCTATAGGAAATTTGTGATTTTTAAGTTGTTTATAGTAATTTTTAAAATTATCATAATTCCAAAATCTCTTTCCATATAAATTAGAATGGGCTGCTAATCCTAATCCAATATAAGGCATTAACCGCCAATAGATTAAATTATGTTTGCACCTATATCCTTTTTTAGAAAAATTAGATATTTCATAATGCTCATAACCATTGTCCCTTAATAATTCTATACCTCTATGATACATATATCGTTCTTTATCCTCAGAAGGCATATCTATTTTACCATCTTCATACCACTTTTTTAATAAAGTATCATCTTCAAGTATAAGGCTATAATAAGATATATGCTCTACTCCTAATTTTATCATATCCTTTAAAGTTTTTTCACATTGATAAATGGTTTGGTCAGGTAAACCAAATATTAAGTCCACATTTATATTATTAAAACCCAAGTCTCTAATAAGTTCATAATTTTTATAAAAATCCATTTCAGTATGAATCCTTCCAATTTTTTTCAACAACCTATCATCTAACGACTGTACTCCTAAACTTATTCTATTTATACCCATTGATTTATAACTTTTTAATTTTGGCTTATTTAACGTACCAGGATTGGCTTCTATTGTAATCTCTTCTATATTTGAAGCATTATAATTTTTGTATATATAGTCTAATATTTTAAATATATACCTTTCATCAATGCAAGAAGGGGTACCGCCACCTATAAATAGAGTCTTTATATTATAATTTTTTAAAATATCCTTATACAATTCCATCTCCATTAGAAGAAAATCTATATACTTAGTTACCTCTTCATTAGATTTAGTATATGAAATAAAATCACAATAATAACATTTGCTAATACAAAAGGGAATATGAATATAGATGCCTATTTGTTTCAACTAAAAGCCTCCTATCAATTTATAAACTTAATGCACACTTAAGTGTGCATTACTTTTCATCATATTTTAATACAGCTAAAAAAGCTTCTTGTGGAATTTCCACTGCACCTATTTGTCTCATTCGCTTCTTGCCTTCTTTTTGCTTTTCTAATAATTTTTTCTTCCTTGTAACATCTCCACCATAACATTTTGCTAATACATCTTTTCTAAGAGCTTTTACAGTTTCTCTTGCTATTATTTTAGAACCTACAGCAGCTTGTATAGGTATTGCAAATTGATGACGAGGTATTTCTTCTTTTAATCTTTCAGCAATAGTTCTGCCCCTCTCATAAGCTTTATCTTTATGAACAATAATAGAAAGAGCGTCTACCAACTCTCCATTTATCAATATATCAAGCTTAACTAGGTCTGATTGTTGATAACCCTTTAATTCATAATCGAGAGATGCAAAACCTTTAGTTCTTGATTTTAATGCATCAAAAAAATCATATATTACTTCATTTAAAGGCATATCATAATACAATATGACCCTGTTTTCTTCTAAATATTCCATATTTTTAAATACACCTCGACGATTTTGACAAAGCTCCATTACAGTTCCTACATAATCTGCTGGTGTCATTATGGAAGCAGAAACTATTGGTTCCTCCATGTATTCTATCTCTGACTCTTCAGGAATATTTGTTGGATTTTGTATAGATAATATTTCGCCATCTTTCTTTTTTATCCTATATATAACACTGGGAGCTGTAGTAACTATGTTTAAATCAAACTCCCTCTCTAATCTTTCCTGTACTATTTCCATATGAAGAAGCCCTAAAAATCCACATCTAAATCCAAAACCTAAAGCGGCAGAATTCTCTGGCTCAAATACTAAACTAGCATCGTTTACTTGTAATTTCTCCAATGCATCTCGTAAAGAGTTAAAATCTTCTCCTTCTGCAGGATATATACCACAGTAAACCATTGGAACCACTTTTTTATATCCTGGCAATGGGATTTCTGTTGGATTGTTTTTGTCTGTTATAGTATCTCCTACCCTTGCATCTTTCACATTTTTTATACTAGCTAATACATAACCTACTTCCCCTGCTTCTAACTTATCTACAGCAATTTGTTTTGAAGTAGTAATTCCCACTTCTGTTACCTCGTAGGTTTTATTAGATGACATCATCTTTATTTCCATACCTGGTTTTATACATCCTTCAAATACTCTAATATAGCAAACTACTCCTTTATAAGAATCATAGTAAGAATCAAATATTAAAGCCTTTAGAGGTGCATTCACATCCCCTTTTGGAGCAGGGATTTTTTTAATTATTTCTTCCAATACCTGTTCTATATTTAAACCTTCTTTAGCAGACACCAAAGGTGCATCTTCTGCATCAATACCAATGACCTCTTTTAATTCTTTCTTTACTTCATCTGGTCTAGCACTAGGTAAATCTATTTTGTTTATTATAGGAACTATCTCCAAATCCTGTTCTAAAGCCAAATATACATTAGCTAATGTCTGTGCTTCAATGCCTTGTGTTGCATCTACTACTAACAAAGCTCCTTCACAAGCTGCTAATGATCGAGAAACTTCATAATTAAAGTCTACATGTCCTGGTGTATCTATTAAATTTAATATATATTCTTCTCCATCTTTAGCTTTATAAGTAAGTCTTACATTTTTAAGCTTTATAGTTATACCTCTTTCTCTTTCTAAATCCATACTATCAAGTACTTGCTCTTGCATTTCCCTTGAAGTCAATAATCCTGTTTTTTCAATTAATCTATCAGCAAGAGTAGATTTTCCATGATCTATGTGAGCAATTATTGAAAAATTCCTTATATTGTTTTGTTTTTTATTTTGCATACTCTTCCTCCTTAAGAAGTTTCAATAACCTTAGAGAATAATTATATCAAAAATACTCTTAGATGTAAAACAAAAGACCAGTAAAACCTGGTCTTTAATCTTCTTTTTTTAAAACCTTTAAATCAATAATATAATTTTCCCCAAATAATTCTAAACGATTTTGTTTAATATTCATATTAAATATAGTTGGATTATCTAAATATCCTAAATGTATTATATTATCATTTACTATTTTTATCCCCATATAAAGAAATAATAAGGTTGAAAATAAAATTATAACTCTACATCTCTTTATTCTCTTTTCTTTTTTTTGGCGTTTTCGTTTTTCTATTCTAGTCTCCACAAACACCACCCTAGTTAATACATAATTTAATCTATTTTTCCAAATCGTTCATTAAAGGGAAAATATCTAAAAGAAGTTACCCCTTTTATAGATTCTACAGGCACACAGCCAAAATATCTACTATCCTTGCTAGCTCCTTCTTCTCTATTATCTCCTAGCACAAATACATATCCTTCAGGAACTTCCCAGTAATTATCATCATATACTTGAGTATAGGAACCTTCTTCTATATAATCTTCTTCTAATAACTCCCCATTTAAATAAACTTGCCCATCAATTATAGCAACAGTATCTCCTCCAACCCCAATTACTCTTTTTATATAATCTTTATTTGAAGCATCTGGAGCTTTTAATACAACTATCTCTCCTCTTTTAGGTCCCGAAAAATATAAAGGTATTTTATTTGCAAATAATCTATCTCTTTCATGTAATGTAGGATACATAGAATTTCCCAATACATAAGTAGTATTAAATACAAAGGTTTTAATCAACACAGCTATAATAATAGCTAATAAGATACTTTTTACCCATTCTAAAACTTCATTTTTTACATCTTTTTTATTGTTCTGTTCCATATTTATCCTCTCCTTAACCAAGAAGTTTATTGATATTATATCATCTTTTGTAACTAAAAAAAAGTGTTATTTCTGCTCAATATTATCTATAACAACACTTAATATCTCTGCCACTAACTTTGCTGTTTCCACAGCTTCTTCCATAGTATTCAAATTGCTTCCCAATTCAATTAAAGCTGAATAATTAGAAAGAAATTGATTATATTTACCCTTAGGTTTTATTAAAATTCCTGTACATAAATCAGGATACATAGCATCAGATACTGCTTTAAAATATTTTACAAAATTTAATACTTCTTCTTTATTTGGTGAATCAGGTCCTATTACAAAATAAAAAGTAGCTACATCTCTTCCATTAATTGTAACTTTAGTTTTAGACGATAATTTTTTCATATTCTTAGTAACTTTAGGATCATTAGAATCATATCCATCTCTATGAATATCTAACAAAATCTTTAAATTATTGTTTTCTTCTAACTTTTTTGTTATAGTACTTAATGATCTAGAGTAAGATTTATTATAAGAAGGTATATCATGATATGTCGTTACATGTTCAACTTTATGCCCTTTTTCTATTAGTGTCTGTGCCATCTTCTCTCCTATAGTAGTTACATTGTACCGTCTGTCAGTTGTATGATGTTGATTCGTTCCTTCTACGTAATAAGATTCTGTACCATGAGTATGATATAAAAGTATATAAGGTTTATCTTTATCAATTTTTAATGGTTTTACATTTATGGGCTTAGGTACATTTTCTATGTCTACATTCCCTTCTGAATCATTTATAATTATGAAATCTTCATATTCCTCTAAGCGATCAATTATTATAAAATCTTCTATTATAGTTGGACTTTCGCCTGCATCGTCATCACTAACCTTATCTTTTTCTATATCTAAGTTGTTTTCTTTAAAAGAAATTGCATAAGGAAATTGAGCTTTTAACAATCTATTTATACTATCCTTTATATCTAATCTACTTATTAAATTCTTTTTCCAACTCTCATTTATATTTTGTTTATTCTTATATAAATTAATAATAGAGCTTGTTCTCCCAAATAATGTTATATAAAAACTATCTACTTCTTGAGGTGAATATTGATTAAATACAAGTTCTGACTTATACTCTGCCTTATCTTCTTCATTGCCAATTATATTTATAAATATTGTACCTATGTTAAATACTAATAAACACAGCAAAACTAATATTATATAAGTATTTCTCATGTTATCTTGTTTCATAAAAATCCTCCCTAAAATTATGTGTTCAATACATAGATTATATTCTTAATATATAAAAAATATGATACTTCTTAGGGAAGATCTTATTACCTTATATATCTATTTACATCTTTTAAATCAATTCCATGATGAAGTGCAATGTTAAGTCCATTTGCTATTATTATAGACAAATCATCTATAATTAAATCTATTTCTTTAGGTGTAACTACTACATTGGGCATATAAGGTTCTAACACTTCTTTTATAAGATGATACTTTTCTTCTCTTGAAATATCATCCAGTAAAGAATAAAACTCTCCTCCTACAATAGCCTTGTCTTTCATAGAACCTATAATCATATCCATAGTATCACTTATCATCGTTGCTGCATCTACTACAGTAGGTACACCAACAGCTAATACTGGTACTCCTAAATAATCCTTGTTTAAACCTATTCTTCTATTTCCAAGACCACTACCTGGATTTATTCCCGTATCAGTTATTTGAATAGTAGTATTTACTCTTTCCATTTTTCTAGAAGCCAAAGCATCCACTGCTACAACTAAATCTGGTTTAGTCTTTTCTACTATACCCTTTATAATCTCTCCAGTTTCTATACCAGTTAGTCCCATAACTCCTGGAGATAGAGCAGAAACATTAGCTACAGTTTCATCTTCATCTTTATTATAAGCAATAAAAAATTGCCTTGTTACCATAACTCGATCTATTACCTTAGGACCTAATGAGTCAGGAGTTACTTTCCAATTACCCAATCCAACTATTAAAGTTTTAGTATGTTTATCATTATATCCCATCCCTTTTATTTCTTTAGCTAATAATTTGGAGATTTCTTCTCTTAATTCTTGATCTGTATTTTTAAGTTTAGGTACTTCTATAGTTATATATAATCCTTCGGGCTTACACATAATTTTAGCACCCACATGATTCAATATATTTACCTTAGTTACTGTATAATCCTGTCCTTCCTCTTTTTTTACTTCTACTCCTGGCACTTCTTCATTTTTCTCTTCTTTATACAGTTCTCTGTTCTCAATAGCTAAATCTGTCCTAATCTCCATATTTATCTCCTCCTCATATCTTATTAATATTATTTTTCTTCATTTTTGATATTTTATGTATAATAATTTTGTTTATCCTTGCAATTTATTCTTCTTCATGGTAAAATATCTGTTGTTAAGATTAGGGAGGTGAAAGGATTGGCAAATATTAAATCTGCAGAAAAGAGAATCCGCATTACTAAGAAAAAAACAGCTATAAATAAGAGTAGAAAATCTGAAATTAAAACATATATTAAAAAATTTGATACAGCTTTAGAGGAAGAAAATATTAATGAAGCTAAAGAACTGCTTAAAATTATAGATAAAAAACTTAAAAGAGCAGCTCATAAAAATGTAATTCATAAAAATGCTGCTTCTAGAAAATTAAGTAAATTAACAAAGAAATTAAACGAAGCTGAATTAAATAAAGCTGTATAATAAAAACTTCGGAAACACCGAAGTTTTTTAACTTTAAATTTTATAGCATAAATTAGCTATTAGTATTTCTAAAGCTAATCTATCTTCAACAAGACTAAATTTTATATTTCTATCTGCTTGTAAACAAAATTTTAATGCACTTTCCAATTGAGATATGGTAAAATTATTACTCTGTTGAGAAACTTTCTGATATTCAAATTTGGATAATTTCATCTTCTCATATGCATCCATATCAGTATAACCCTTAGCTCTTAACACTTTATAATTAAACATATTTCTTATTTGTCTAATTATCATATGTAATATAAATAAAACTGGTTGATTAGACATATACATTTCATTAAACAATATTATGGCATTTCTGCCATCTTTTTGACTTATACTATTTAATAGATTAAACACATTCATATCTAATGGTTTTGTCATTATCAAATCTAATATTTTTCTATTAACCCTCTCTTCATCCCTTAAATAATTACATATTTTAATTATTTCATTTTCTAAATCATATAAATTTTTTTCTTGATTGGGATCAAAATATGCAGAATATGTAATAAAATAATTTATATCTGATTTTAATATACTCTTATTATATTTTTTGAAACTATTTTCCACCCAATTATTTAAATCTTGCCCTCTTAATTTCTTAAATTCAATAACATCACCTACTTTTGCAATTTTTTTGTACAACGCATTGGACTTTCTTATATTGGTCGTTTTCTCTAAAAATATCAAGCATAGATAATCTTCTAATTTATCTAAATAATCAACTAATTCATTTTTATAATCCTCAATATTTTTATCTCCAATTATTACATCCTTATTTGATTTAAACAATGGATGATCCTTTATAACAACAATTTTTTTATCTGACATAAAAGGTAAAGTTTCACAAGCATTTAAAATAGCTTCAAAATTTAAATTTTTACCTTCCATAACTAAATAATTTAAAGGTTCAAAAGCCTCATCTATATATATCTCTTTAATAGTATTTAATGTATGATCAATTAAATAATGTTCTTCTCCATAAAATAAATAAACTGATTTTAAATCTAATGACTTAGCTTTTCTTATTAATTCTTTATAATTCAATGATTTTCATCTCCTTCTCCAGTATTATATAATATTTAATAAGCATATATGAAATAATAATGTAAAATATATATGGATAAAAGTATTTTACTGCATACATAATATTTAATTTTTCTTTTAAAAAAGAATACACTTGATATTTTTCTTTATTAAATGTTAATGTTATAAGTCCTAATTCATCAGTTCTATATAATTGAATATTTCTATTGTTATATCGCTTAATTACCTCTTCATGAGGATGCCCAAACATATTGTTTCTACCAACAGATATAAACGCTGCTTCTGGAGAAACTTTATCTAAAAACTCCATAGATGATGATGTCTTACTTCCATGATGCGGCACTTTTAAAAAATATGCTTTAGGGGTCGCATTGTTTATTAACGTACGTTCTCCTTTATCCTCTATATCACCTGTAAATAAAATATTTTTATCATAGTAATTTAGCATTAAAATTAAGGACAAATCATTTTCATTACTAGTTTCAGAAGTCTTTAATAATTGTTCGTGAGGACCAAGCACTATCATATCAGTATTATCATCCAATTTTAATTTATGGCCTCTTTTTAACAATATAATAGGAATATTTTTTTCTTTAGCTTTATTATTAATTTCTTCATATAAATCATTATCCAATTTTTCATGACCAATATATATTTTTTCTATTTTCATATTATCCATTAAATAAGGTAAACTTTTGCAATGATCTATATCATAATGAGTAATGAAAACACCCTTTAACTTAAATATACCCTCTTTTTCTAAATATGGAAAAAGAATATTCTCACCTACATCAAAATTTCCAAATAAATCTCCTCCTGTATCTATTAAATAGTTTCCTCCTTGAGTTTTTATTAATATGCTATCCCCTTGACCTACATCTATAAATCTTATCTCTATACTTTGATCAAAATACATAGTCAAAAAATTTACTAATATTAAAAATAATAAATAAAATATAATAACCTTACTTATTTTCTTATCTATATTGGATATTTTTATAATACCCATGCCTATAAATAACAAAATATAATAGCATAATATTCCCATTATTGATGGAGATGGAACTTTTAAATCAATATAAGGGAAACACTCAAGAATATTTATAATATAAAATTGAATATCTAACAAAAAATTAATTACTATTCCAATAAAATAAGCTATAGGTTCTATTAAATAAGAAAAAAATAATAAAAGTAATCCTAAAATTAAACCTATAGAAAACAAAGGAACTATTAACAAATTAGCTACCATACTAATTATAGGAACCCTATTAAAATAATATGCTTGTATTGGTAATAAACCTATTTGAACAGATAAAATAGATTTTAAAGATTTAATCAATTGACTATCACTTGGATAAAAAATTATTTTTATTTTTGGTGTTAAATACAATATAAAGAATGTAGCAATAAATGATAGTTGAAATCCAATACTAAATGCCCAATAGGGGTTTATTATTAGCATTATAAAAAGTGCAAAAAAAAGTGCATTTATTGATTCATAAGCTTGCCAAAAAACTTTGGATAAAAATAGAATAGTAAACATTATATTAGCCCTTATTACGGAAGGTGGTCCTCCTATAATGTAAGCATACATCCATATTCCACTCAAAGTTATACCTATATTTAATTTTTTATTTATTCCTAAATATCCAAGTAATCCTGTCAATATATTAGTAATCAATCCTATATGTAATCCTGAAACTGCTAATATATGAGCCAAACCTAAATGCCTAAATTTCTCTATATTATCCTCAGTAAGATAAGAACTCTTTCCTAATATAACTGCTTTCATCAAAGAACTATTTTTTTCCGTTAAATATGAATCAAATATTTCTTCTACACTTTCTATAAATTTATATTTCATTCTATCGATAAAATCTAAATTTCCTTTAACCACATGAATAATTGAATAATCTTTAATTGTAGTACTTGTATATATTCCTTCTGTCAACAATTTTAACCTATGATTATATAATTTAGGATTTGTATTAGGTAAAGGTTCTCTCAAAACCCCTTTAAACAATAATTCCTCTCCAATAGATAATGTTTTCTCTCCTAGTATTTTTAATTGAATTTTCTCTGAAACTTTTTTATTATTTCCATCATGACATATATTAGTAACTCTAACTATATATCTGCTTTCATTTTCTTCTATAATTTTAATCTCATCAACTATTCCAGTTATTTCTACTAATGCATCCTTATACTCAAGCAATTGACTATCTATAGTTTTTAAATTAGTTAATATTATTCCCAATAGAAAAATAGAAAAAAATAAATTTAATGATTTAAATTTATTTTCTTTTTTCCCTATAAAATTAATGAATAAAGATATAAATAATAAAATCAATAAAAATATAGTATTTATATCTATATAATAAGAAAATATTATCCCCAATAATAAAAAAAAACTTAAATATAAAAAAGGACTTTTCATATTAATACACCTTTATTTATCCCTTATTTATTCTACTTAAAGATCTTATTAGAAGTGCAATACCTAATAATATAAATATAATACCTAATAAACGTATAATCATTTTAGCCTCCTTTATATCATTAATATACCTACAAAGTAATTATAACATAATATAGAAATAAATTTAATAAATTCTAATAATAATAAAAAACTATTGATTTTATTTTAAAAATGTTAAAATAGTATTAACGGTTAAAAAGGATAGGTGGTATATTATGACAGAAAAAATATATTTAGAAAATCCATATTTACGTCAAATTGATGCACGAATTGTAGAAAAAAAATACTTAAATAACAAGTATTATATCAAAACTAATAGGACCATATTTTATCCTAATTTAGCAGGAGGACAACCTGGTGATAAAGGCACTATCAATGGGGTTGAGGTATTGGACACTTATGAAGAAGGAAATGATATAATCCATGTAGTTAAGGATAATATACATAGTGATAAAGTGCAATTATCTATAGATTGGGAAAACAGATTTGATTATATGCAACAACATTCTGGACAACATCTATTATCAGCAGTATTTTATAAATTATATAATGGAGAAACAGTTGGATTTTATATAGGTAAAGAATACGTATATATAGATATAAATATACCCAATATCAATAAAATCCATATAGAAAAAATAGAGGAATTTGCTAACAAAATAATATTTTCTAACTTTCAAATAAAATCATATATTGTTGAAAAAAAAGATATGGAAAAAATTCCTGTAAGAAAAGAACCTATTGTTAATTCTAATATTCGTATAGTTGAAATAGATGGTATTGATTTTTCACCTTGCTGTGGAACCCATGTTAGAAATACTGGAGAAATAGGAATAATAAAAATTCGAAAGGTTGAAAATTATAAGGGAAACATTCGAGTAGAATTTGTATGCGGTAACAGAGCATTGATAGATTATTCATGGAAAAGTAATTATATTAAAAATATAAGCAATCTTTTGTCTACTAAAGATAAAAATGTATACGATAGAGTAAAAAAATTATATTCCCAAAAAGAAATTTTAGAAAAAGAAAATAGAGCACTTAAAGAAGAATTATATAAATATAAAGCACAAGAATTACTTGAAAAAGCTTGTTTAATAAAAGACATAAATTTCATATGTCATAAATTTGAGAATATAAAACCAAAGGAAATATATAACATAGTGTCCCATATAAATACATTAAAAGATAATATATTATTACTTGGAATAAATAACAAAAATACTGCAAATTATATAGTTAGTCGTAGTTCCAATATAAATATTAATATAAAAGATATTCATAATGAAATAGCACAAAATATAAATATAAAAGGAGGCGGGAGTCCTCAAACAGTTCAAGGAACTTGTAATCAAGAAGAACTTGATTCTGTACTTGAAAAATTTTATGAAAAAATAATAAATTTATTATAAAATTTATTATCCTAAAGTATGGGAAAGATTTTTACTTATAAATTTTTGAATCTTTCCCATACTATTAAAATAACATTTTTTAAATATAAACTGTGAATATTTCTTTTAATATCTTATCTTTAACTTTATTTATTCCTTCAAAATCTACGGATACATTATAGCATTTTTCTAATATCTCATGGTTTTCTTTAGCAGTTAAAAGTTTTGAAATAGCTTTTTCAATTAATAAATTATACATTTTATAATCTTCTTCATTTTTTACGCTTTCATCAAAATATTGATTTAAATTTATTTTATTATGGGGAATTTCCTTGCATTGACTATTTGAGGTTATAAACACATCTATATCCTTAATAAATACCGATTCAATTTTATCAGGAATAGTAGCATCATGGTATATCTCCATAGAATACCCTCTAACTACAGCTTCCTCCATAATTCTACTTAGCATTGTGGATTTTCCTGTACCTATTTCTCCTTCTATATAATAAATATTTGAAACTCCTTTTAATATTGTCAAAGTATAATCTATGAAACCGTCTGGCGTATTAGCATTAGAAAACATATGCCTTTTTTTTAAAAATGTAAAATCCATATTTGCTTCTCTAGAAAAAATTTCATCTATTAATGTTTTAGTTAATTTGTTTACCTTTTTAAAATCTACTCCTATTTTGTTGGTCTCCTCTATTTCTTTATAAATACATTTTGCTGTTTTAAAATAACTAAATGCTTTTCTATAAGCAATTTTATTATTTAACTTTGCATCTATAATTTGTTCTTCATTTTCTTTCAATTTATCTGAATCTATAAAAATACCTAAATTTATTAATTTATCTTTTAAGCCTGGATACACAGGGTCTATTACATGGGGAAATGTCCCATCTACTATGGCTACTTTAAATTCATCAATAACTATACCATCTACAGAATTAGGATCTGATGGACAATGATGATACTCTACCGTATAACCTTCTTTTAAAGCTTGCTTACCTATTTCTTTCATAAGAGATGATTTACCTCCACCAGGCATACCTTTTAATATATATAACATATTTCTGTTATTACCAATTATATTATTATGAAAAGAGTAAAAGCCCTCTGCAGTATTACCTCCTGGAAACATTCTACGAACTTTTGTCATATGAAACCTCCTAAATAAACATATATTATTAATTTATTCCTTTAGTTTTATTATGTGCATAAAATAGAATTCTTTGCACTATAATAATTATAATAATATTAGCAAATTGAAATAAATGATACTAACGCTCATATACAATTATATTATAATAAATTCCACATTTGGTAAACTTTCCTGCAATTTTAATGCAAAATTTGATTCTTTAGAATTATTTTCTTTGGGAGTAGTTCCTAGAATCATATGAGTAATGTTGTTATCTTTAGCAAAATTAATTATTGCTTGTATCACATCCTTTGATCTAAGCACAGTTAAATCAGCTCCTGCTTTTTTTGATACTCTAAATAAATATTCTAAAGCTTCTCCATCATCTACATTATTTAAAAACTTATCCTTTTCATTTACTACATGTATCACATATAATTTACCTTTTGTTGCTTCAGCTAATTTATAACCATTTAAAATAAGCCTTTCGCAAGTCTTTTGCTGAGTCACACATACCATTATATTAGTCTTATTCATATGAAAACCCCCTTTTAAAGAGTAACACCTATTTTATTATATCATGAAATATAAAAAATCATTAAGCTTTATTTTTTTATATGTTTTTTTATAATTATTTAAAAGAAAATAGGATAGGAACCCTATCCTATTCTTCATCTATCAATTGTTTTTCTCCAATTTCTATCAATCTTCTAGTCATTAAACCTCCAACAGGACCAGCAGCAAATATATTAGTAGCTGAACTAATATTATCTTTATTCGTAAAATCTTCAGATATACCCAATTCCTGTGCAATTTCTAATTTCATTTCTTTTAATGCTTTTATAGCATTAGGGTCTATTCTACTCATATAATCACCTCAAATAATATAATTAAAATTGTTTCTATATTATTTTATCTAATATCTATAATTAAAATACACGGCAATTTTAGGAGAAAACAAAAATATAAAAAAACAAAAAAAGCAGCATAAGCTGCTTATATACTATGGCGGGAGTATGTGGGAATCGAACCCACCCAGGACGCTCCTAACGCCCCGTACTGGTTTTGAAGACCAGAGGGCACACCAGCACCCATCTACTCCCATATAAAAAATGCTATAATATTTAAACACTACTACATTATAGCATTTTTTATTTCCATGTCAAGTCTTGTCAATAATGTTAGTTTTGATAGAATTTTCTTACTTTTTGCTACCATTAATAAATCAATTTAATCTTCATCTTTTAATTCCCTATTAAGATTATCTTTTTTATTTTCAAAATAATACCCAGCTCCCCACTTGGTATGAATATACTTAGTATCGGCTGGATCCTTTTCTATTTTTTCTCTAAGTCTTCTAATGTGTACGTCTACAGTCCTTAGATCTCCAAAATATTCACACCCCCAAATATTTTCCAATAGTTCTTCTCTTGTAAATACTTTACCAGGATTAGACACAAGTATATAAAACAAATCAAACTCTTTGCCTGTTAAAATTATATCTTCTCCATTTACAGTTAATTTCCTACCTAAAGCATTTATGACAAAATCATCTATCTTAATACTTTGATTATCAACTTGAGGAATTACCACATTTACCCTTCTTAATATTGCCTTAATTCTTGCTTTTAATTCCAATATATTAAATGGCTTGGTAACATAATCGTCTGCACCATATTCTAAAGCTAATATCTTAGATATATCTTCCTTTTTTTCTGTTAACACTATTATTGGTACTTGAGATTGTTTCCTGATAGTTTGGCATAAATTTAATCCATTCCCATCAGGTAATAATATTTCCAAAATTATTAATTCATAATCTCTCCTTTTTACTTTTTCTATTGCTTTTTTTATTGTAAAAGCAGAATCTACTTGATAATTATCTTTTTCTAAACTATATTTTAAAGCTTTTATAAGAGACTTATCCCTGTCAACAACCATTATTTTCATGCCCATGAATATCACTCCAAAATTAGGAATTTATAATTCTAGAAAAAAAATCTTCTGTTCCCTTCCCTTTTTGTTATCTTTATCTGATCAAAATATTCTAGAAGACTTAAAGCAACTTTTCTATTCGTATTTAATTCATCCCTATATTCTGCAACAGTAATAGAACCATTTTTTTCTATATGTTTTTTTAATATTTTTAAAGCTTCAGCATAAGCAAATTTATGCACCAATATTTCTTCATTTAATTTAACAATTTCCCCTTCATTTATAAGAGAATTTAAAACCTGCTCTATTTCCTCTTTTTCTCCCTGAATTTTCTCATACAATTCTTCTCGCTTAGGAGGTAAAAATTTATTCATTACATAATTTTCTATTATTTCTTCTTTTATCTTTAACTGAGAAGGACTGTATTCTATTTTAAATCCTTTTATGCATATATTTTCTTTATGTTGCTCTATATAACCCTTCTCTATCAACAAATCAATAAATCTATCTCCTATTTTTGGTTTTGCATTTTTTAAAAATTTACTTCTTATTTCCTCTTTAGGCATACCTATCCTAAGAGGGTGCTTTTTATGAAACTTTCTAAGCTCTTCTATTATATTATCTTTTAATTGATTAAAATATTGTATATGAATAAAATGCAAATCTTTAGTCAAACTAAATTGTATAATTTTATTTTCTTGAATTAACTTTTCTATTTCCTCTTTTATTTTATTTTCTAACATAGCAGTATAAATTGATATTTCTTTTAAAGTAGGAAAAGAAGAACTTTTATCTAGTATTATTTTTTCTATAACATCTATAGGTTCCCCTTTTTCCTTTATTCTTAATTCTTCCAATGCCTTTTCATCAAATCTTTTCTTTTTAGTCGGATTAGGTTCTAATACTTGCCCTCCTCCAACTGTAAACATTGGAGAGTAAAATCTTAATATAAATCTATCTCCTCTTTTGGCTACTATTTCCTCTTCCAGTATTAATTGAGCATAAGTCTCTTCACCTGGATTTAATATATCTCTATCCAATAAAACAATTCTACACAAAACTTCTCTAGCTCCTATATAAAGACGAAGACGAGTTCTATTTTCTATTGAACGATCTATTCCTTCAATCAATTTTACTTTAACATCTAATAAAGAAGTTTCTTTCATCGAATTTATAGGAGCTACTACATCTCCTCTACTTATCTGCTCCTTTTTAAGTCCTGCAATGTTAATAGCTACTCTCTGCCCTGCATAAGCTACATCGGTATCCTCATCATGAACCTGCATAGAACGTATCCTACCAATTCTATTTCCTGGGAAAACTTGAATTTCTTCTCCAATATGAAATTTACCTGAAAGTAAAGTACCTGTTACTATAGTCCCAAAACCTGGTATAGAAAATACCCTATCTACAGGAAGTCTAGGCATATCATTCACTTCTCTGTCTTCTAATTCTAATGCCAATTTATCTATTAACGTCTTAACATCCTCTAAACCAATACCTTTAGTAGAAGATACTGGTATAATAGGTGCTCCTTCTAAAAAAGTATCTTTTAATTCATCTTTTATATCATCTTTAACTAATTCTAACCATTCTTCTTCTACTAAATCTGATTTTGTAATTACTACAAATCCCTTTTCTACTCCAATAAGATCTAGTATTGCTAAATGTTCACTAGTTTGTGGCATAACTCCTTCATCAGCTGCCACCACCAATAAAACTATATCAATTCCTACAACTCCAGCGAGCATGTTTTTTATAAACTTTTCATGCCCAGGTACGTCTATTATGCCTGCTCTTTTACCACTGGGCAAATCAAAATAAGTAAATCCTAAATCTATAGAAATTCCTCTCTTTTGCTCTTCTTTTAATCTGTCGGTATTTCTACCAGTTAGAGCTCTTATTAAAGTAGTCTTCCCATGATCAATATGCCCAGCTGTTCCAATTATAACATGTTTCATCTACCCAACTCCTCCTAGTTCCTTTAAAGCATCATATATGCCATCAACCACTATGAAAAACTCTTCTTCTTTTACTGTTCTTAAATCAATAAATATTGTATCTTTATATACTCTAGTTATTATAGGAACTTGTAATTCCCTTAAATACTTTTCAAATTTAGTTATATTTGAATTTTTAAATTTTAAACTAATACATTTTGTAGGAATTCTTTCTAATGGTAAAGACCCTCCACCTACTTCAGAATAATTGTTCACTATATCTATTATTAAATCATCATGTTTAATTTTTGCTTTAAGTAAATTATACAGCATATTTGCTTTATTTTCTAATTCATCCATTCCCATGGTTAACATATTCAAAGTAGGTATCTTCTCGATAACATTTTCTTCATCTAAATAAAGTCTCAAGGTAGCTTCTAAGGCAGATATTGTAAATTTATCTACTCTAAATGCTCTTGTTAATGGGTTCCTTTTCATAGCTTCAATATATTCCTTTTTACCTATAATAATTCCTGCTTGAGGTCCTCCTAATAATTTATCTCCACTAAATGTAACTACATCCACTCCACTTTTTATAGAATCTTGTACAGTAGGTTCATGCTCCAATCCATACTTTGATAAATCAATTAACACACCACTGCCTAAATCTTCTATTAAAGGTATATTATATTTTTGTTTTAATTTATATAATTCTTCTGCCGATACAGAAGAGGTAAAACCTAATATTCTATAGTTACTTGTGTGTACTTTTAATAATGCTGCAGTTTCTTCATTAATAGCATTTTCATAGTCCCAAAGATGAGTCTTATTGGTCGTTCCTACTGATACCAAAATAGCTCCACTTTGTTCCATTACATCAGGAATTCTAAAAGAACCTCCTATTTCTATTAACTCACCTCTAGATACTATAACCTCTTTATTCTTAGCTAAAGTACTTAACACTAACAATACTGCAGCAGCATTATTATTAACAACCATAGCTGCTTCTCCACCTGTAATCTCTATTAATATATCCTCTAAATGGCTATATCTAGAACCTCTAGTTCCTTTTTCTAAATCATATTCTAAATTTGAATAATTAGTTGCAATTTCAACTACATTATCCATAACATCTTTATGAATTAAAGAACGGCCAATATTGGTATGAATTACCACTCCAGTCCCATTTATCACTCTTTTCAATCTATAGGAATTTTTCCTATTAGCCCTTGTTTTAATTAGTTTAGGTAATAGTTTTATCCTCTCTTTTATATTATCTTCATCTAATACTTTATTTTTTATATCCTCCCTTATTAAATCTATTTCCTCTCTTATTGAATCTACTACTAACTTCCTTGGTATAAAATTTAATAATTTATTGATATCATCATTTTCTAATAAATCATCAACTTTTGGAATTAATCTATACAAATTTTTATTTTCCTTCATATAATCTTTCTCCTTATATTTTATTCTACAATCAAATATTGTTCTTCTTTTTCTATTACTTCTCCAATTATACTATAAGATGTAGGATTGTTTGTTAAAGCTTTAATCAATTGGTCTACCTCTTCTTTAGGAATAGATATTAATAATCCTCCAGATGTTTGAGGATCGAACAATACATCTTCCATTTCTTCAGAAATTTGATTATTAAATTTCACATTATCTCCAATATATTTTCTATTGTTATATGCTCCTTGAGGTACCAATCCCATTTGTGCATATTCTAATGTATTGGAAATTAAAGGAATTCTTTTATGGTAAATTTTAATAGACACTTCACTATTTTCAGCCATTTCTAAAGCATGACCGAGTAATCCAAATCCAGTAATATCTGTTACACTATTAACCTTTACCTTTTCTAATGCTTCTTTCCCAAACTTATTTAATGTTGACATTACTTTTACAGCTTCATCATAAGAAGTTTTATCTGCTATACCACCTTTTATAGCAGTATTAATAATACCTAGACCTAAAGGCTTAGTTATAACCAACACATCTCCAGGTTTAGCATTACTATTTGTCAATACATTGTCAGGATGAACAAATCCAGCTACTGACAATCCGTACTTAGGCTCATCATCTTCAACTGTATGCCCTCCTACCAATATAGCACCTGCTTCCTTTACTTTATCATAACCTCCTTTTAATATCTCAACTAAAACACTAGGATCTAAACAATTAGGAAAGCATACTATATTCATAGCTAATTTGGGCTCTCCTCCCATAGCATATACATCACTTAAAGAATTAGCAGCAGCTATTTGCCCAAATACATACGGGTCATCTACTACAGGAGTAAAAAAATCTAAAGTTTGAATTAATGCTAAATTTCCATTTATCTTATAAACTGCTGCATCATCAGAAGTATCCAAACCTACTATTAAATTTTCATCATAATTTTTTGGTAAATGACACAAAACTTGTGCCAAAATATCGGGACCGATTTTAGCAGCTCAGCCAGATGTTTTTGTTAATTCTGTTAATCTAATTGTCATTTCATTCACTCCTTTATCTTGTAGTAATTAATTCCTTTATACTTTCAAACTTCTTTTCTCCTATACCAGATACATTTTTTATATCTTCAATATTTTTAAATTTATTTTGCTCTCTATATTCCAATATTCTTCCTGCTAATACTTCCCCTATACCTGGTAAAGACATTAGCTCTTCCTTAGTACACATATTTATATTGATTTTACCACTACTATTATCATATTGCATATCTACAAAATTCTCAACAGGGTTTATATCTTCACCTACTTTTGGTATATATATTTTTTCTTCATCTTCTAATTTCTTCGCCAAATTTATTCTATCCAAATCTGCTTCTTTTTTTAATCCTCCTGCTAAATTTACTGCATCAATTACTCTAGAATCACGAGGTAATTCTACCAAACCTGGATTATATACCTCACCACTTATATGCACCATGATAATTTCTCCATTTTCAACGTCATCTTCCAATTGTTCTTCCAATTCCGTAATTAATTCCTCAGGATCTACTTTCTCTTTATTCTCTTCATCAATTTTCTTCCCTATCAAAGAATCATTTTTCTTTAAAAAATTAAAAAGAGATATTAAAACAATAATTAATATCAATAATATTATAACTATTTGTTCTTTTTTTGTAAAATAATCCATATTTTCACCTCTCCTAAATCCCTCTACTTATAATTTAAACTTATAAAATTATCCAATCACTAATTTAAATATTCGACTTTATATTTAATTTCCCTTTTTTATTCATGGTTTTTTTTAATTTATATTCAAAAAAATACTTATTTTTGATATACTTGATTATATATAAAAGGAGGGAGGAACATTTGAAAAAGTTTTTTTATTTTATATTGCTTTTTTTAATATTTACATATAATATATCCTATGCTGAAGAATTAAATCTTTCAGGAGAAGGCGCTATACTCATAGATATGGATACAGGACAAATTTTATATTCTAAAAATCCTCATATGAAACTACATCCTGCTAGTACTACTAAAATAATGACAGGCATACTTGCCATAGAAAATGGGAACATGGATGATTATGTTACTATAGATGATGAAATTGTAAAACTTACTGATGGTAGTCACATTGCTTTAGAGCCTGGAGAACGAGTAAAATTTGAAGATTTAGTAAATGCCCTTTTAATTGAATCAGCTAATGATGCAGCTTTAGCCTTAGCAAAACATGTTTCTGGTAGCATTGATGAATTTGTAAAACTTATGAATAAAAAAGCTAAAGAAATAGGAACTCTTAATACTAATTTCGTTAATCCTAATGGTTTAACCGCCGAAAACCATATTACTACTCCTTATGATTTAAGTTTAATTGCTAAGTATGCCATGGAAAATGAAATATTTAGGGAAATAGTTAAAAATTATACTTATGTTATACCTGTAACTAATAAAAAAAATGAAGAACGATATTTAAAATCAGCTAATAAACTATTATATAGTACACAGAAAATTGATGTTGATGGGAAAATTGTTCCAATAAAATATGAAGGAATTACTGGTATAAAAACTGGATATACAATAGCAGCACAAAATTGTCTAGTAGCTTCAGCAGAAAGAGGAAATCAAAGATTAATTGCAGTTGTATTAAAAGCAAATGGGCGAGAAGTTTACTCAGATATCCATAAATTATTCAATTATGGATTTAATAACTATGAAAAAGTTCATATTGCACATAAAGGTCAATTTATAAAAAATATCGAAGTATCTAATGGAACTAATCCAGTTGTAGCAGGCATCTTAAAAGAAGATTTAACTGCCTCAATACCTAAAGGAAATATGAATACAATAGAGAAAAAAATATATCTTAATGATGTAATTGAAGCACCATTAATAGATGGACAAACTTTAGGTAAAGTAGAATATTATTTAAATGATCAATTTTTAGGAGAAGTAGATATAATATCCACATTAAATATTGAAAAAATTCCTCCATTAACTTTAATACAAAAAATTATAAACAAATGGTATATTATCGTAATTGGGATATTAAGTATAATCCAAATTTCATCCTTTAGAAGAAAACGGTTGAGAAAAAAAAAGAGAAATTCTGTATACAGAGTGCATTAAACCTTGCCTACGTAGGCAAGGTTTAATGCACTCTGTATTTTATATCTTTACTTATAATACTGCAATTACTTCTATTTCAATATTTCCATCCTTTGGTAATCTTGAAACTTCTATACAAGAACGAGCTGGTTTATGTTCGTTAAAATATTCTTCATAGGCTTCATTGATAGATGAAAACATATCCATGTCCACTATATAAATATTTACTTTAACTACATTTTTTAAAGTTGCTCCTACTTCTTTTAATATAGCTTCTACATTTTTTAAACATTGTCTTGTTTCTTCTTTAATATCATCTTTTAATAATTCACCTGTTTCTGGAACTATTGGAAGTTGCCCAGATGTAAATATGAGATTACCAGCCTTTATTCCTTGAGAATAAGGACCCACAGCTCCTGGTGCCTTATTGGTATTTATTGGTACTATATTCATGATGTTATTCATCCTCCCTTTAAATTTATATAAATTTAAAATAAATTATCTAATCCAATTCTATTTCTTCACCATCTGCCCACAATTTTTCTAAATTATAATATTCCCTATCTTCTTTGTGAAATACATGTACTACTATATCTCCAAAATCTAATAAAATCCATCTCCCAGTTTGATATCCTTCTTTACCTAATAGAGGATATCCTGAAGTTTCCATTTTTTCTTCAACTTCATCTGCTATAGCAACTGTTTGAATTGTAGAATTTCCACTGGCAATAATAAAATAATCAGCCATAGGTGTTATTTTTTTTAAATTCAGTACTTTAACATTAAATCCTTTTTTATCATAACAAGCTTTTGTTATGATAGATACTCTTTTATCAATATCTTTCACTTAATTACCTCCTGATAATTGAAAATTACTATTTATTTCTCTATATTTTCAACAGATTTATCCTCAATAAACATTGTTTTTACTAATTTAATACATTCCTCTTTATCCACAATAAAATAGGATGTATTACCTATATATTCTCCTTCTCCTGGTAATGTAGCCATACTAACATTATCAGGACTAAAGTTTTTAGCATTCATAGCAAATTTCATCATCACATCAAATGGTATATTAGTATCTACATAATCATAATAAGTTTTTATCATTTGAGGAATATTTGCAATATTCCCAGGTCTTAAAGTTTTTTCTAAAACTGCTTCAATAAATTGTTGCTGAGCTTTTATCCTTCCTAAATCTTGATCTTTATATCCTTTTCTAAATCTTAAAAATTGAAGGGCTTTATCCCCATCTAATGTCTGATACCCTTGTTTCAAATCTATGTATAGTGGTGGATCTGCAACTGGATCTGTATATTTCATATCCATAGGAACATAAACTTCAACTCCGCCTATCAAATCTACAAACTTCTTTACAATATTATAATCTACTCTAACATAGTATTCTAAATCTATACCTAATAAATCTTTAACAGCTTTTACAGATAATTCAGGTCCTCCGTAAACATGAGCATGATTTATCTTTTCCTCATTCTTTCTACCACGAATATGAGTTTTGGTATCTCTAGGTATTGATAATAAATGTACTTCTCCCGTAGATTTATTAGCTTTACATAACATCATTGTATCAGTTCTAACATTAGTAGCCTTTTTCACATCTTTTGAATCTATTCCTAACATTAAAAAAGTTATATCATCTTTATCATGCATTAGTCTATCAATAAAACTTTCGTTATATACATCTTCATCTTCTTCACTTTGAGCTTTTATAACTGTTTTATATATAAATCCACCCCATATTAAAGAAAAAAACAATAAAAGAAACAAAAAAAGTTTTAAAAAAAGTTTTTTTCATCTATAATCACTCCAAATCTTTTAGTATTATCAACTGATTTCTCGCTTTTATTGTATCTAAATGAATTAATTTCCCTTTTGAAATAACAAACACTATAGTTCTATCTAGTGCATACAATAAACATTTATCTATGTCTTCATAAGCCAATTGCCTAATCGTATCTACTCCCTCAAATTTTCTTCCTGGTTCTATAATATCTGCTACATAAACTATCTTTTCTAGTAAAGACATATTTTCACGTCCAGTTGTATGATATCGAATAGCATTTAAAACATTTTTATTAGTTACCTTATACTCTTTAATAGCTATTTTTTTCACCTAATGGTCCATGAATTAATTCTGGATTATGTTTCATAACATTGTCTAAAATTATATCAAACTCTTTTGCAATTTTCAACAAATTTATTTTATCTTTTAGTTTTCCACAATCGTGTAAAAAACCCGCTAATTCAGCTTCTCCCTCAGGATAACCATAAAGTTTAGCTAATTCCATGCTAGTATTCATGACACCAATGGAGTGATTATATCTTACTTCACCTATATCTTTTTTTAATTTTTCATGCATCCATTGTTCTATCATAAAAGCCTCCTATTAAATATACAATTTATGTTTTTGTATATACATCTCTACTATTTCCGGTACTAAATATTTAATTGACAATCCCTTGCTTACTCGATTTCTAATATCTGTTGAAGATATCTCTATTAACGGCATATCAAGTATATATATAGAATGTCCGTACTTTACATTTAAACTATTTACTTTGTCCATTAAAGTTTTTCTATCTGAATAAGGTCTAGGCGCTACTATAAATTTACACATTCTCAATAATTTATTATAATCTTTCCAAGTATGAATCTCTTTTATAGAATCTTCTCCTAATATAAAGTAATAATCTATGTTTTTATTTATCTCTTTTAATTTTTTTATAGTATCTACTGTATAATTTATTTCTTCTTCTTTTTTAATTTCTAATGTTGATAGTACAAAATGAGGGTTGGAGTTTATTGCTAATAATGTCATATTATATCTATGAATTATAGGTGAAACTATTCCTTTTTCCTTATGAGGAGGGTTCCCAGAAGGTATAAATATGATTTCTTCTAATTTAAAATTAACTCTAGAATATTCTGCTAACATCAAATGTCCATTATGAATAGGATCAAAAGTTCCTCCAATAATTCCTACTTTTCTTTTCAATCTATCTCCTCCACTTATATTTGCTTTAATAAATAAACTTCAGAAAAACTTCTGAAGTTTAGACTATTTATTAAGGCAATTGAATTTTTTTATTATCTTTAGATTCTCTATAAAGTATAAATTTATTCCCTATGCTTTGAACAAACTCAGCTTTAGTACTTTCTGCTAATTCTAGTGCAACTTCTTTAGCATCTAAAAGACTATTATTCAATACCTTTATTTTTATTAATTCTCTAGCCTCTAATGATTCATCAACTTGTTTTATAAAGTTTTCTGTAATACCATTTTTCCCCACTTGAAAAATGGGTTCTATGCCATTTGCTAGCCCTTTCAAATAACTTCTCTGTTTCCCCGTTAACAATCAATACACTCCTTTTTCGTTTTGAACTTCTATTTCTTTTCTAGATTTTCTTCTATGAACTTCATATTCCTTATTTCCCTTTTTCCAGCCAGTTCTAGACTTCTCCTCAGGCCTATAATGTTGATTTATTACTACTTCATTCCTCGCTAAGCAGTAATAAGTAGGATGATTTTCTTTACAATTACCACAATTATAACAATTCATTGTATATTCAAAACCTCCATTAATCAAAAAATTCAAATTCATATCCACAAATAAATACTGTATCGTTATCTTCAATACCTAATTTTTTTAATTCCTCCACTACTCCTTTTTGTTTTAACGCATTTTGAAAATATCTTAATGAATCTAAATTGTCAAAATTTGTAGAATTAATAAGTTTTTCTATATAAGATCCTTCAATAATATACCTTCCATTTTCTTTTTTTACTACTATAGTTTTTTCTGGCTCTTTCAAAGTAATTTCCATTTCTTCATCAAAAGTTTCATATTCAGGTTTTGTATTTAAAAGAGTATTCCATATAGCAAATTTAAGTTCATCGACTCCTTTCATAGTAGCTGCAGAAATAGGATATATTTCATATCCCATTGGCTTTAATTCTTCTTCTATTTTTTCTAGCCATTCTTCAGCCTCTGGAAGATCCATTTTATTAGCTGCAATTATTTGAGGTTTATTAGACAATTTAGGATTATACTTAACTAACTCTTCATTTATTTTATAAAAATCATCTATCGGATTTCTTCCTTCCATACCTGAGGCATCTAATACATGAACAAGTACCCTAGTCCTTTCAACATGTCTTAAAAAATCATGCCCCAAACCTGCTCCTTCATGAGCACCTTCTATTAGCCCTGGAATATCTGCTATTACAAAAGATTTGCCTTCATCTATTTGTACTACTCCTAAATTAGGCTTTAATGTTGTGAAATGATAATTTGCAATTTTAGGTTTAGCTGCCGATAAAATAGAAAGTAATGTGGATTTTCCTACATTAGGAAAACCTACCAGACCTACATCCGCTAATAACTTTAATTCTAATATAACAGTTATCTCTTCTCCTTCTGTACCTGTTTCAGCAAATTTAGGAGCTTGCCTAGTAGATGTTGCAAATTTAGCATTTCCTCTGCCTCCTTTGCCACCTTTAGCAATAGTATATACTTGACCATGTTCTTTCATATCTATTATTACCTTCCCAGAATCTGCATCTTTAACTAATGTTCCTACTGGTACCTTTAAGATTAAATCCTGACCTTTCTTCCCATATTGCTTTTTAGTTTTACCTCTTTCACCATCTTCAGCTTTATAGAAACGCTTATATCTAAAATCCATTAATGTCCTTATTCCTTCATCAGCTTGCAATATTATGCTACCGCCATCTCCTCCGTCTCCTCCAAAAGGACCACCTGCTGGCTCATATTTTTCTCTTCTAAATGCTACTGCACCATCTCCACCTTTACCTGCTTTTAATTTAATTTTTGCAACATCTATAAACATATTATCATCCTCTATTTTTCTTTATACTGTCAATAATTTTATTATATCAAGTTATCAATTAGTGTCAATAATTTTAATTATTTTATTCTCAATTCAATAAATACTTTTTATTAAAATAAAAAAGCCTACCGTGTAGGTAAGCTATAAAAATATATTAACTCTTAAGCAGGATAAACACTAACTTGTTTCTTATCCTTTCCTTTTCTTTCAAATTTAACTATACCATCTACTTTAGCAAATAGAGTATCATCGCCACCTCTACCTACATTGTTACCGGGATGAATTTTAGTTCCTCTTTGTCTTACAAGGATATTCCCAGCTAACACATATTGACCGTCTCCTCTTTTAACACCTAATCTTTTAGCTCTACTATCTCTACCATTTCTGGAACTTCCTACTCCTTTTTTAGTAGCAAACAACTGTAAATTAAGCTTTAACATTCTCTACACCTCCCATATTTAAGAGTAACATATTTAGGATAATTTTCCACAATGGACTTTATTCCTAATTCTAAAGTCTTCAAAACTGTTTCAACTTTAATTTTAGTATCTTTGTCTAATTCACTTGGAATAATAACATCTAAAAAACCCTTTTTTTCATTTATAGAATAATCTATTCTTTCCTCTGATATTCCGCACACTTCTACTAAAGAATTTAAGGTATTCTGAGCTAATACTGAAACAGCAGAACACACTATATCTTGACCTTTTACATCATAACCTGCATGCCCAGATATAGTATATCTGATAATATTATCTTCACTGTCTACGTATATTTTTACCTCTATCATAGAATTAACCCACTATTTTTTCAATTTTTACTTTTGTATAAGGTTGACGATGTCCTTGTTTTTTCTTGTAGTTTTTCTTAGGTTTGTATTTAAATACTATAATCTTCTTGCCTTTACCTTGTTTTAATATAGTTCCTTCTACTTTTGCATTTTCTATATAAGGTTTACCAACTACAAGTCCATCTTCCTTTGATATAAGAAGAACTTTTGAAAAATCAATTTTATCTCCTTCTTTAGAATCAATCTTCTCAACAAAAATTGTATCTCCTTCTCGAACTTTGTATTGTTTACCACCAGTTTCAATTACAGCATACATTATTAATTGCACCTCCTCTAACCAGTCTCGCCAGTATTAGGTGACTATGCTTTAAAAACCCATACTGAGCGGCCACCTACAAACAAAAATTTTAGCAGATTGAACTCCTTTTGTCAATAGCACTTTCTAAAATTTTACCTTTACCATAGCAATAAGGACATATTTTGATAAAGTTATAACCAAGACTATTTCTTACTTTATGTCTTGTCATTTCAACTAATCCCAATTTAGTCATCCCAACTATATTAGTTTTATTCCTATCAAAACTTAAATATTTTTCCAGTTCAGCTACTACCGCATTTACATCCTGGTTATTTTTCATATCTATAAAATCTATTATAATAATTCCTCCAATATCCCTCAATCTTATTTGCCTAGCTATTTCCTCTGCAGCTTCCAAATTAGTTTTAACTATCGTGTCCTCTAAACTTTTACTTCCAATATATTTACCTGTATTTACATCAATAGCTGTTAATGCTTCAGTTTCATCAATTACAATATAACCTCCACTTTTTAAAGGTACCTTTCTTTCCAATGCTAAATTTATATTCTTCATAATATATTCTTGCTTTTCTACGGTAAAATCTTCTTGAAAAAAAAGCTTATCCTTTAACTCTGAAGAAATCATATCCTGTAAATCCAATAGCCTATCATATTTTTCTTTATCATTGACTATAATTTTGTGTATTTTATCATTAAAAGCATCTCTTACTATTTTATAACCTAAGTCCACATCTCTATATAGTAACTTAGGACAAGGTAAAAAATTTCTCTCTCTTTCTAATTTACTATATAGATTAATAAGTTTAGTATATTCATCAAATAATTTATCCTTTTCTATACCCTCTGCTTGAGTTCTAAAAATAAATCCAATATCATCTTTTTTAATTTCCATACCTATTTTCAATAATCTTTTAATTTCTTCTTCATCATGTATTTTTCTAGATATATTTATTTTAGAAGAATAAGGAGTCAATACTAAATATCTACCTGGCAAAGTAATATGAGTTGTTACTTTAGGACCTTTGTTTTTACTAGATTCTTTTAAAACTTGTACTATAACTTCCTGCCCTTTTTTAATCACTTTTTCAATTTTTACATAAGAATTTTTATAAATCATATCTTTTGGTAGTGCATCTTTTACATACAAATATGCATTTTTTTTCTCACCTATATCTACAAATGCAGCTTCCATTCCTGGAAGCACATTTATTACTCTTCCCCTATATATATTACCAACGCATTTTTCATTCTTCTTTTTGTCAATATAATATTCTACTAGTCTTCCTTCTTCAATAATTCCAACTTTCTCTTCAAGACCTTTGGAATCTATAAATATATAATTCATAATAATATCTCTCCTACTCAATAAATGGGTAATTTGATTTTCCCATCTTCTTCAATAAATAATGCTAATCTAACAATATCTACTGTATCCCAATCAATATCTAAATTAAGATATTTGTCCATTGATAACATAAAATCCATAGGATTTAAATTTCCTTTATCTCCTGCCTTTAATAGACAATTTAAAACTATACAATTGACATCCTTTTTTATATCGCTATCTATTATATCTTTATCTTTAACTACTACATTCCCTATTAACTTTCTAATATTAAGTTCTTTTTCAATAACTTTATTACCCTTACGTTTTACCTTTTTCATCAATATCTCGTCTTCTTTTAACCAGTTTTTTATCAATTTTTTTAATTCTTCAACCTCTTTTAAATTTTTAGCCTTAAACTCTATTTCGTAAAAACCCCATCTAATAAGCGAAGGCAAGGATTTAGTGTTCTCTATATATTTTACTTCTAAAATTTTAATATCATCTGGAAGTTCCTCATTTACTCTATCCATAAATACATGCTCTGACATTCTTTCCTGTAACTCTATATCCATATATTCACTACAACTAGCAATACCTAATGCTAATGGATTAGCAATAGAAAGTCTAGGTTGAGGATTAAATCCTTCTGAGTATTTTATTGGAATATCAGCTCTTCTAAATGCCCTTTTAAATAATCGCATTAAATCATGATGGGATATATATCTTAAATAATTTTTTTTAGTAAACTTTATTCTTAAATTCAATTACAAACACCACCTGAAAAACTTTTATTAATTCCACATCCTGTACAACCTAGTCTACAATCCCTAGTTAATTCTTGAGCTTTAGCTTTTTTATATTCCTTTATCAAATATTCTTTACTTACTCCTGAATCTATAAAATCCCAAGGTAATATTTCCTCCAAGTCTCTTTCCCTTAATGCATAAAAATCGCCTTGAACTTTCGTTTCATAAAAAGCCTCTATCCATTTGTCATAATCAAACAATTCTGACCATCCATCAAATTTACAACCTTTTTCCCAAGCTTTTATTAAAGTTTTCCCTAACCTTCTGTCCCCTCTAGCTAATATGGCCTCTAAATAACTCAATCTTGGATCATGGTAATTAAATGTTATCTTTCTATCCTTTATATTGTCTTTTAACAAATTAATTTTCCTATTAAATTCATCAATAGAATTTTGTCCTACCCATTGAAAAGGTGTAAAAGGTTTAGGTACAAAACATGAGGCACTTAAAGTTATTTTTAAATTACCCTTTCTTTTCTCTTTTGGCTGATTAAAAAATATATCTTTAACTTTATATCCTAAATTCTTAATCCCTAATACATCTTCATCAGTCTCAGTAGGTAATCCTATCATAAAATATAATTTTATATTAGACCAACCTTCTTTAAAAGCATAAGATACAGCTGTTGTTAAATCTTCTTCTGTTACTCCTTTATTAATTACATCCCTTAACCGTTGACTACCTGCCTCTGGTGCAAAAGTAAGTCCAGTTTTTCTTACTTTTTCTATTTCTTTTAATATATCTAAACTAAAAGAATCAAGCCTTAGTGAAGGTAATGATATACCAACTTTTTTTTCTTCATATCGATTTATCAATTCTGATACTAGTAATTTAAGTTGTGAATAATCGCAAGAACTTAAAGAGGTTAAAGATATATCTTCATATCCTGTATTTTTTACAAGATTATCAGCTAATTCTAATAGTTTAAGAATACTTTTTTCTCTTACTGGTCTATATATTATCCCTGCTTGACAAAATCTACATCCTCTAGTACATCCTCTAAATATTTCTAATGGAATTCTATCATGAACTATTTCTATATAAGGGACTATTAATTTTTCTGGAAAATATACTTTATTCAAATCCTTTATTATTCTTTTTTTTATAGTCTTTGGTGCTTCCTCTATTATAGGTATCATATCTTTTATTGTCCCATCTTCATTATAGCTTACTTGATAGAAAGATGGTACATATATTCCTTCTAATTTACTTACTTCTTTAAGAAAATCTCGTTTATCTTTTCCTGATTTTTTAAAATCTTTATATCTATTTAATATTTCTAATGTAACTTCTTCTCCTTCTCCTATCACAAAAAAATCAATTATATCAGCCAATGGTTCAGGATTATATACACAAGGACCACCGGCTATTACAAAAGGATCCTCTAAACTTCTTTCCTTTGACAATATAGGAATACCACTTAAATGTAACATATTAATTACATTTGTATAACTCATTTCATATTGTAAAGTGAAACCTAAAAAATCAAAATTTTTTACAGGTTCCCTACTTTCTAAAGTAAAAAGAGGAATTCCCTCTCGAATCATTTCTTTTTCCATATCTACCCAAGGAGCAAACACTCTTTCACAAGCAATTTCTTCTTCTTCATTTATCAAATTATATAATATATGAAGCCCTAAATGAGACATACCTACTTCATATATATCTGGGAATGCAAAAGCAAATTTTACTTCCATATCTTTTAAATTTTTCTTTATTGAATTTTTTTCTAAACCTATATATCTGGCAGGTTTTTCTACTCTTTTTAGTATTTTATTAAATTTTTCTATATCTATCATAAGTATCACCTTTCGTCTTTTATTATATATACTATTACTATGTTACCACTTTTTAAAGAATTTTAATAGAAAAAATAAAACTGTCCAAGACAGTTTTAAATACTCTTACTAAATTTTATGTATTCCATGGGATTTACAGGTACGTTATCAATCCATATTTCAAAATGTAAATACTTATTTCCATCTTTATTAGTTCCAAGAGTTCCTATTTTATCTCCTATATTTACCCTTTCTCCTTCTCTCAAATATACTTCTATCAAGTATCCATAAACTGTTGTCATATTTTCGTGTTGTATTGTTACAAAATAACCTTTAGTGTTTTTGTCTTCTATTTTAGACACTATACCCTTTTCGATAACTATTGGTTCTTTTTCATCTTTTGGTATAATGTCTACTCCATTATTAAAATTTACACTACCATCTAAATGTTTAACTTCTCCAAAAGGTTTATATACAGCTCCCTCTATAGGAGAAGAATACATTGGCTTGTTCTTTATATTTAATGCTTCTAAGGTTTTCCCTGATAATTCTAATAACTTTTTACTATAATTTAATATTTTTTTCCCATCTTCTTTTATACTAAACTCATAATTTATCCCTTTATTTATGATCTGTATTATATTGGAAGTTAACTTGTTATTTATTACTTTTAATACCAATATAAGAGATAATATTATTAATATACATATAAATCTTTTTAACTGCCTTTTATAATGAAATCTTTTTCTCAAAAAATTTTTAGTTCCTCTATATTTATTACCATATATTTTTTTATTCATATTTTCACCCACCTTAATCTACTACTATGATATTTATATAAGGTGGGTTTTATTCCTATCAATAAGGATTGTATATTAATTTAAAATCCTTATCTTTTAATATAAATTTATCTTTTAGTTTTTCTTGAATATAAACTTCTTTTTGTTTAGTTATAAATATTTCATCTATGTCTTCTAATTGATTTATTAATTCAGTTCCCTCTTCTATTCCTAGTACAAATAATGCTGTAGATAAAGCATCACCATCTATGGATTTATCCGATACTACACTTACTCCAGCTAATCCATTTTTTACAGGATAACCAGTTTTAGGATCTATAATATGATGATATCTTTCTCCTTTATATAAAAAATATCTTTCATAATCTCCAGAAGTAACTATAGATTGATTCTTTACACTTAATATGCCTATATAGTTGCCAATAATATTAAAAGGATCTTGTATTCCTATTCGCCAAGACTCTCCGTTAACTTTTTCTCCTAAAGCATAAATATTGCCTCCCAAATCTATAATAGCTGATTGAATTCCATTATTTTTAAATATCCTTTTAACTTCATCTGCCGCGTAGCCTTTCACAATACCTCCCAAATCTAATTTCATACCCTTTCTTTTTAAATATACTTGATTATCTTCCATTAAAACCAAATCATTATAATCAATTAGGCTCATTTTTTCTTCTATTTCTTCTTCTGTAGGTATAGACTTCCGTTCTTCTCCATGTACATCAGTTATATTCCATAATTCTACTAAAGGTCCAATAGTAGGTTCATATGCGCCTTGAGATAATTCTGCAAAATATTTTGCTTTTTTTATTACATAGTATACATCTTCATGAACTTGTACAGGTTTTATACCTGCACTTTCATTAATTTTACTTATATCACTATTAGCAATAGTGACACTCATTCTACTTTCAATCTCTTTCAGCCTATCCATAGCCATATCCATTATTTTTTTATCCTGATTATCATATATTTTTATATTAATAACTGTATCCATTAAAAAATCTGTTTTCTCAAGTGGCTGAGATTGATTATTTGTACAACCAACAACAAATAAAATTATTAATAATATAAATATTGCATAAATACTGTTTTTTTTAAAATTCATACTTAATATCTCTCCATAATTTTTATATACTTTTCTATCCTATATTATCCTTTATCTTGATTATTGGAATATTAGCTACTAAAGCTGACATTGGCATATTATCTGTTTCTCTTCTCATTCTAGTAAGTTTAATGTCTAATGCTTCTTCATCAATCTCAGCATATTCTTTTATGACTCTTATGATATCTCCTTCTATCATTTCTAAAAATTTTGGAGATAAATCAGATCTATCATGAACCAATACTAATTTTAACCTTTCTTTAGCTATATCTTTACTCTGCTCATTTCTTATCCCTAACTTTTTAAAAAAATCCAAGCTTTATACCCCCTTTACTTATTAAAAAGTAATTTTATTAATTTACTAAATTTACCTTCACAATCTTCCAAATTAAGTAACTCTACTTCTTCTCCTGTAATTCGTCTACAGATATTTTTAAAAGCTTTTGCAGATAGTGGACTATCTTCAACAACTACAGGCTCTCCTTTATTAGTGGAAACAACAATAGCCTCATCATCAGGTACTATTCCTAATAAATCTATAGCTAAAATATCTACAATATCTTCTACATTCATCATATCTCCTCTTTTAACCATATCTTGTCTTATTCTATTAATTATTAATTTAGGATGAGTTATACCTTTAGCTTCCAGCAACCCTATAACTCGATCCGCATCTCTTACAGCTGCAATTTCAGGCGTAGTTACTATATAGGCCTCATCTGCTCCAGCAATAGAATTTTGAAAACCTTGTTCAATCCCAGCTGGAGAATCAATTATTATGTAATCAAATTCTTCTTTTAATTCATTTATTAATTCCAACATTTGCTCTGGTTTTATAGCAGTTTTATCCTTCGTTTGAGCTGCTGGTAATAAAAATAATCCATCATATCTTTTATCTCTTATCAATCCTTGCTTTAATCTACAAGTTTTCTCTACTACATCTACTATATCATATACTATCCTATTTTCTAATCCCATAACAACATCTAGATTTCTAAGACCGATATCTGTATCCACTACTACAACTTTATTACCTAATATAGCTAATCCAGTACCTATATTAGCTGTTGCAGTAGTTTTTCCTACTCCACCTTTACCTGATGTTATTACAATAGCTTTTCCCATATTATCATCATTCCTCCCTCTATTATTTATTCGGTAAATATGGTTCTATATAGACTTCCCCATCCTTTACTTTAGCAACTTCAGGTATACCTGAAGTTGCTACTTCCTCATCTGGCTTTCTGCTAATTATATTAGCAATTCTTAATTGAGTTGGTCTCAAATCATATGCAGCAATTATGGCATTTTTATTTCCATCTATTCCAGCATGGGCTACCCCTCTTAAGGTTCCTAGTATTATAATATTACCTTTTGCTTTAACTAGAGCTCCTGGATTTACATCTCCAATTATCACTATATTTCCATTGTATTCTACAACCTGACCCGATCTTATAGTTGAATGTATAAATTTGGTCATACCTTCATCTATATCTGTATAATACTTAGGGGCTTTTAAATAATCAGTTAATCCCTCTTCTATTATATTTAAATTATATCTATACTTCATCAAAAATAATAGTTCAAGAATTTGACTTGAATTTAATTTTTCTGCTTTAATCCCTAAAAAATTTGCTTCTTGATAAAAATCTAAACCATTTTTTAATTTTTTATCAAGTTCATTTAATATATCCTGAAATTCTCCATCTTTTATATATACATATATTCCTTCCTTGATACCTTTAAAACTAATCAGTCCTTCTTTCACTCTTATGCAACCTCCATCTTCCCTTATATATATATTTCTTCATATATTTTGAAAATCCTTCTTATTTTAAAAATTGAATTGGAAGGTATTTACCTAGCCAATTCAATTTCAAAAGGAAGTGTACCTTTCTCATCTGTATCATTAAATCCAAGATATTCCGCTATAATTTCTCTAGCAATAGGTCCAGCATATCCACCACTACCTCCTTGGAATAGTACTACAGCTACTGCTATTTCTGGATCTTCATAAGGTGCAAAAGCAACAAACCATGCATAATCATCATAAGTATCACCTGTGGCAGGATTTATTCCACTTTTTTGAGCAGTTCCAGTTTTAGAACCTACAGTAACAGGAAAATTGCTAAACAAACTTCTAGCTGTTCCCTCTGTTGAAACCTTTTTCATACCCAATTTCACATGTTCCAAGTTTTCATAGTTATTTAATTTAATTCTTTCTGGTTTTTCATTATTTTCCATAATTACTTTAGAATTATCGAAATTCTTAATATTATCTATAGCAGTAACTTTATGTCTATATCCACCATTGGCAATAGTAGCAATAAAATTAGCCATTTGAATTGGTGTATATGCATTTTGACCCTGTCCAATAACTACATTTAATGTATCAGTAATATTCCAGCTAGCTTGATTCATATAATCAAATTTTATTTTATCAGCTAATCCATTTCTGTCTCCAGGAAGCACTTTTTCCGCATATATACCCATCTCTTCAAGTCTTCTAATTACTTCATTTCTAGTTATCGGCTCTGGCTCTTCAATCCAACTTACTATTTCATCAATTCTCTCTGCTATCTCTTCGTCTTTTAACTTAACATCCTCTTTGATATAATACTTAATATTGTTATTTAAGTAACGTTTTAACATAGCCTTTGTAGTCATTATTTTCCTTTGAGGATCTGGTACTCCTCCAGCAACTTCATTAGGAATATCTATTTCTATGCCTGTTTTATCATTTAATCCTAACTTTTTAGACATGTTAGCAATATCCTCTATATCTACTCTTACACCTAAAGACTCTCCAGTTCTTGGATTTCTACCAAAAGCTAAAGAATAAAAATAATAGTTACAAGAATCCCTAAGAGCTTCATATAGATTTACGGAACCATGAGTACCCTTATAAGAATGCCAAATCCAACATCCAAATCTTTCCGTTCCTACATCTACATAACCCATATCTCTAATAGTTTTATTGGGACTAAGTCCCTTTTCCAATGCAGCTAGGGCAGGTACCATTTTAAATGTTGAACCTGGCTGAATTGCAGTCTGTATTGCAATATTATAAAGTGGCCTTGGGGCTAATGGATCATTTTCATTTTCTGGAAACAAAGAAACCCAATCAGAATCAGAAATCCCTGTAGAAAATAGATTAGGATCATATGCAGGATAATTAGCTAATGCTAATAATTCTCCAGTTTTAACATCTATGGCTACAACCGATCCAGAGGTTGCATTAATATATGGTCTTCCTTTACTTCTATTAATTCCAAATTTATAATCTCCCCACTTACTTTTAAATGTACCACCTTTTTGAATTTCTTCTAATGCATGTTTTAAAGAATCTTCTGCTACTTTTTGCAATTCCCCATCTATAGTTAAATATACATTGTTTCCTGGTATAGCTTGCTTCTTATTAATTACTTTAGTGGTGTTACCATACACATCTACTTCTACTCTCTTTATTCCAGGTTTTCCTCTAAGCTCATGTTCAAATTTTTCTTCTATACCAGTTTTCCCTATAATATCATTAGGAGAATACTTATTTTCATTTACATACTTTTCAATTTCTGATGGTTGGGATATTTTCCCTAAATAACCCAATAAATGAGCAGCTAATTCGCCTTCTGGATAATATCTTATTGGCTCTATAGATACCTGTATGCCAGGCATCTCCATCATGCCTTCTTCTATTTTTGCTACTGTTGAATCCCTTATGCCATAAGCAATATTAATAGGTTGATATGCCCTATGTTTTTGTTTATCTAATTGATCATATAAAGACATAATAGCTCTAGCTTCATATTTACTCAAATCATCATCTATTTCAAAATATTTCTTTAAATATAAAAATATTTCTTCTGCATTTTTGTTTTTAGATATTTTATATTTATCTAGCCAATCTTCTTTGTTAATTAATGAAACATATTCCCATTTTGATATGGATATCTTTGGATTAATTCCATTTTCTAATATTGTTTCTTGAGCTATCCCCTTGATTTTATTATCTGTAATAAAATCTTTAAGTAAATCATTTTCTTTGCTAAAAGCAATTAAAGTATCTAAAGGATTTTCTTTAGATGATAATTTCTTATCCTTATGGACATATAACACTGTATTATTTTCCTCATTTATTTCTATATCCACTGGCGAATTTAATCCTTTCTGTTCAATTTTTTCAATTAGCAATTTACCAGGCACTATCTTTATAGAATCTCCTTTTTCATCTTCTTGCTCTACAACTTTTTCCAATAAATTTTTCAATGAAGTTGATGTTACGATATTTACAAAATCATCTTTTGCACTTGTATCAAAAGAAATGTCGTTAAAATCCTTCATTAAACTTCTTTTCTGTTGTAAATATTCTTCGTCATAGGTTATAGAATACTCTTCTAGTATCAATCCTTGACTTAAATTTCTCTCTTGTAATATATTAAATACCAATTCTCTAGAAATAGAATGATCAATTATTTTTCTTATAATATTCTTGTTTTTATCTATAAGACTTATTATGGCTTGTTTAGGTGTCGCATCACTTTCTATCTCATATTGTTTTTTCCATACATCTATATCTTTAGTTTCATCAAAATTTATATTTAGTCCATTAGACGTCAACGTAGCAATCACTGGTACTTCTATACCTTTACTTTCTAAAGCATTTATTGCTTTGTTTATCGTTATAAATTGAAAATGCTCTTCGTAATCAGGATAGATATAATAAGTATCCAAAATTGAGTAAAGTAAATCATTTTCAATTATAATATCAATAACTTTATCATCAGGTGACATATTTTCAGTTAAATACATATTCTCATTGCTGAATTTAAATATGTTAAACTTTATCGGAAAATCATCAACATAATCTACTCCATCTTCCTCTAATAATCTAATTAATGTCAATAAAGTATTATTGGTATCTTTTTTATTTTTAATTTCTATCTCATCTTTTAATATTTGTACTGTAAAACTAGGCTTATTACCTGCTAGTAATCGCCCATTCCTATCACGTATTTCACCTCTAGGTGCAGTAATATATACCTCTTTAATCCTATTATTATCTGAAATATCTCTATAATAATCTCCTTGAACAATAGTTAATGTTGCTAATCTAAAGGAAAGGGTTAAAAACATTACAACTAATATTAATATTAATATGTTATATCTATCTTTTAGTTTTTCTAAGAATTTCAAACAAACTCACCCCTATCTCCTTGTAAACCTTATGGAAGGTACAATAAATATATTGGAAAACCACTTATAAATCAACATGGATATCAAACTATTATACAAAGTTTCCAATATCACTACATTTTTAAAAAAAACAGAAAAATCTATATTGTATCCTAAAAAAAACATAAAAATATAATAAAGCCCATGATAAACTATAGTAGAAATTGCTGTTGCCAGGAAAGGTATCAATAAATTATCTTTTGCTAATTTATTTTCAGTCATCCCTACAAAATAACCTACAAAAAAATATATAAATCCATTTACACCTATTACAGGACAAAATATTACATCATGCAGCAAACCTATAATTAAACCTACTGTACTTCCAAATATTCTACCCCTTAGAAGCCCTATCACTACTATTATAATAAGGGCTGTATTGGGTGTTACACCAAATATATTGATATGAGGTAACACAGTACTTTGTAATATAAAATTGCCTATTATTATTAATAACATTATCAATATTTCCAACAAAATCACCTAAACTTTTATTTTGATATAACGAAAACTCTATATATTTTTTTAAAATCTACTGCTGGTTCTACATATACATTTTTCATCAAATCCTCATCATTTTTTACTACATCTTTTATTTCTCCTATATAAATATCTTTAACATATATACCACCAAGTCCAGATGTAAAAAGCTTGTCTCCTTTTATCACATCTGCTTTCATATCAAACAAATATCCACTTAATTTTTCATCAACAATACCAGAAATTATTCCACCATCCTGAGTTCTAATTACCTTAAACGAAATTTTGTTATTCTCATCAATTATAGAAACAACTTTAGCAAAGTTATCTTCTACTTCAACAACTCTTCCTACAATTCCCTCTTCCACTATGCCTTTTTCAGTTTCTACAGCTTGTATTACTGTGTCATCTTTTTTTATACCATCTTTAAAGCCTTTATCAATTACAAATCTATTAAACCAATTCCCTGGCTCTTTCCCAATAACTTGAGCTGGAATTAAATTATACTTAGCTTTTTTCATAAGTTCTGCTTCATTTTTTAAATAATCAGACTTTCCAATTAAATCTTCATATTTTCTATTTTGTTCTTCTAGTTCTATAACTATATTTTTCAATTCTTCATTTTCCGTTTTTAATCTACCCATATCTTTAATGGAAGCAAAAAAATCTGATACTTTCATACTGATATTGTAAAAAAACTTTCCTATTGGTGCAAATATATTTCCTATTACCTTCTCTACTTTTGTTAAAGACATTCTTTCGGTACTAGTTACACCGATAATAATAATCAGAATGATAGCAACTGCAGTTACTATCATTCTGTTTTTATATTTTTTTAAAAAAAACATAGTATCACCTATTAACCCATTTTTTTGTTATTATATGATGTTTTTTTAAGTACTTCAATACTTTCTAATGCTTTACCTGTACCTATAGCAACACAATCTAAAGGGTTCTCTGCTATATTAACTGGCATGCCTGTTTCACTTTTTATCAATAAATCAATTCCATCAAGTAGTGCTCCACCACCAGTGAGCATTATGCCTTGTTCCATTATATCAGCAGCTAACTCGGGAGGAGTTTTTTCCAACGTGGATTTAATAGCATCTACTATATTGTAAATAGGCTCTCTCATTGCTTCGTATATTTCTTTAGACGTAACAGTTACTGTTTTTGGCAATCCAGATATTAAGTCTCTTCCTCTAATATTCATCTTAGATTCCTTGTTTTTTACATTTGCAGAGCCAATAGTAATCTTAATATCCTCAGCTGTACGTTCCCCAATCATTAAGCTATATTCTTTTTTAATATAATTTACTATAGCCTCATCTAACTCATCGCCACCTACTCTGATAGATTTGCTTGTAACTATTCCTCCTAAGGATATAACAGCTACCTCCGTTGTGCCTCCTCCTATATCTACTATAAGACTACCTGTTGCTTCATGCACAGGTAGCCCTGCGCCAATAGCTGCAGCCATAGGCTCTTCTATTAAATAAGCATCTCTAGCTCCAGCATGTATAGCAGCTTCTTCTACAGCTCTTTTTTCAACCTCAGTAACTCCACTTGGAACACATACAACCACTCTTGGTTGGAATAAAGAACGTCTTTGAACTGCTCTTTGTATAAAATATTTAAGCATACTTTGAGTTATATCAAAATCGGCAATAACCCCATCCCTTAAAGGTCTAATTGCAACTATATTACCTGGGGTTCTACCTATCATTTTTTTCGCTTCTTCACCTACAGCTAATACTTGCTTAGTATTAGTTTGAATTGCAACTACAGAAGGCTCCCTAATTACTATATCCTTTCCTTTCACATAAACTAATGTATTAGCTGTTCCCAGATCAATTCCCATATCTTTTGTAAATGCACTAAATATTCCCATATGATTTGCTCCTTCCTTTCTCTAAACTAAATAATATTTCTTTGTTTAAAACTTACATACTTATTATCACCAAATATAATATGATCTAAAACTTTAATTCCAATTATATTTCCTGCATCTATAAGTCTATGTGTAATATTTATGTCTTCCTCACTTGGAGTTGGATCACCACTAGGGTGATTATGTATTAATATAATTGAATTTGCATTTCGTTTTATAGCTATATTAAATACCTCCCGGGGATGTACTATAGATGCATTTAAATTACCTATAGATATATTCTCAATACTTATTATCTGATTTTTAGTATCTAAAATTGCTATCTTAAAATATTCTTTTTTTAAATATCTCATTTCTTCCATAAGTAATTGTACAAGTACTATTGGCGAATCTACTTTTATCTTATCTTCTCCTCCATACCTAGATATCCTTTTTCCTAACTCTATAGCTGCTATTATTTGTCCAGCTTTACAATTTCCTATTCCTTTTATGCTTGTCAATTCTTCTACTGTAACATGAGATAGATAACCTATTCCACTTTTATCCATGCTTAGTATCCTGTTAGCCAAATCTATTGCTGTATCTTCTCTATTACCAGTCCTAATAATTACTGCAATTAATTCTGCATTTGATAAGGATTTAACTCCATATTTATATAATTTTTCTCTAGGTCTTTCATTCAATGGAAGATCCTTTATAGTATAGGTTTTTTTTATATCTGTGCTCTTTTCCATATTATTCCACCACACTTTATTATAATAAGCTTATGTCAAAATGCCTTTCTAATAAAATGTCTAATTTATATATAGGTAACCCTACAACATTAAAATAACAACCTTTAATCCATTCTACCAGCACTCCTCCTAATCCTTGTATACCATATGCTCCTGCTTTATCTATATATTCTTTAGTTTCAATATACTTTTGTATCTTTTTATCACTAAGTTTTCTAAATTTAACTATAGTCTTCTCGTAATCAATAACTTTTATATTAGAATTAGCTTTTATGATACAAATTCCTGTTAATACTAAATGTTCCTTATCACTTAAAAATTTAAGCATATTAAAAGCATCATATTCATCTTTAGGCTTACCGAGAATTTTATCATTACAAGCTACAATTGTATCAGCCCCTATAATTATTTCTCCATTAGAAAACCTATCTTCTAATTGATTAGCTTTTTCAAAAGCTAATGCCATTGCTATTTGTTCTATAGTTTCATTGGAATTTATTTTTTCATGTATATTCGATTTTACTACAACGGGTTTGACATTATACTTTTCTAATAATTTTCTTCTTCTAGGTGAAGAAGAAGCAAGTACTATAGTATTCATTTTATCACCTTATAGCTAAAAATTTTTTAAATTTTTGATTGCAAAAATTGAAGTCAATCCTATAAAATATCCTGTAAAAAGACTCGTCAATAGAAGTATGGGTAAATAAGAAAACACTTTTATATTATTCATCATGATACTTGCCACTATTATCTGAGCAAAATTATGTGCTACTGATCCAAATATACTAACCCCTATTAAACTAAATACTTCTGAAAAATTTCTATATACTATATACATAGTTAAGCAACTTAATAAAAAACCAGATAGGCTATAAAAAAGGCTTGAAACACTTCCTGCAATCAATGTAAATATTATGGATTTAAGAATCCCAACTATCATGGCTTCTTTAAAACCAAATAATACTAAAGTAATTAATATAACCATATTTGATAATCCCAATTTTGCTCCTGGTACTATAAAAGGCACTGGCATCATTGACTCAACAATCCCTAGAGCTAATCCAATAGAAACCAATAAAGATAAAAAAATTAATTTTTTTAATCTTTTCATAATTGTAATCCACCTTTAATAGCTTATATAATCTACATCTCTTTCATCATCTATGCCTTTTATCTCTATTACCAATTTATTTGGTAAACATACTATAACTTCACCCACTTTAGATATATAACCTTGTTTCACATCTAATTTATCAGGACAATCTGCCTCAATTACTCTAACTTTTTCATCTCCTATTTCTATCAAATTATAACCAAATTCTGTTTTAATGGGAATAGTTTTCCCAATAATATTCTTATCAAATATTATTTTTTTTATTTCTTTCCCATCTACTTGAATACTTATATATTTTTTATTATAATTTAAAGCTGATTTATTTACATATACTAGTGATAATAAGCTAATTATTATAATAAAAACTATCAGATATTTATCTCCTTTTGTCAACATGTTCACCCTTTAACTTAAGGCGTTGATTTCTAATATATCATAATTAGTTTATCATTTATACTTTTTGTTTACAAGTTAAAATTATCCCAAAAAATTATTGAAACTCAAATTTCTACTGTTCTCAAATTATCCTTACCTTATTATTATAAATGAATTTCTTAAAAAATGAAAGAGCCTATATTATAGGCTCTAACTGGAAATTTCTATTTTTTTATTTTTAAATTCGCATAAATAGCTTTAGTAGGACATTTCTCTGCACAAATTCCACAATTAACACATTTTTCATAATCAATTTTTGCTAGATTATTTTCAAGTTCAATAGCTTCTTGAGGACAATTTTTAGCACAAATTCCGCAACCAATACAACCAATATTACAATTATTTCTAACTATTTTACCTGGATCTCTACTTTTACATTTTATAATTACCTCTTGTTCATAGGGTATTAGTTCAATGATTCCTTTAGGGCATACGCTTATACATCTTTTACAAGCAGTACACTTATCTTTATCTATAACTGCAATTCCATCTATAATTTGAATTGCATCAAATTCACAAACATCTTTACATGTACCACAACCTAAACATCCATAAGCACAAGATTTGCTCCCACCAGCTAACATATTCTGTGCTCTACAATCCATAATTCCATCATAAATATATTTTTCCTTAGCTTTATTAAAATCCCCTTGACAAAATACCGTAGCAACATATCTAACACTTTCCGTAACATTTACTCCCATAATATCTGCTATTTTTTCAGCTACTGGTGTACCACCAACATTACAAGCATCTACTGGTGCTTCTCCTGCAACAATCGCTGAAGCCAATCCATCACAACCAGGATAACCACATGCCCCACAATTAGCACCAGGTAAAACTTCTCTTATCTCATCAATCCTTGGATCCCTTTCTACTGAAAAAGCTTTAGATGCTAAAGATAGACCTAATCCAAATAATAGTCCCAATCCTCCTAATACAGCAATTGGATATATAATGCTCATTATTTCACCTCCTATACTAGTCCATTAAATCCTAAAAATGCGATAGACATCAGACCTGCAGTTATTAATGCAATGGGAAAACCTTCTAAGGCTTCTGGTACATCATTTAATTCTAATTGTTCTCTTATCCCTGATATTAATATCAAAGCTAATCCAAATCCAAGAGACGCACCTATAGCATTAAATATAGTTTCAACTAAATTATAACCTTCTTGTATATTTAATATTGCAACTCCTAATACTACACAATTTGTAGTTATTAAAGGAAGATATACTCCTAATGCGCTATATAAAGTTGGGCTAGTTTTTTTCATTACCATCTCAACAAATTGAACCAATGCAGCAATAACCAATATAAATACTATAGTTTGAAGATACTCTAATCCAAATTTATCTAAGATTCCTTTCTGAATTCCATAAGTAATTATAGATGATAAAGTAACAACAAAAGTTACAGCAATACTCATACCTGTTGCCGTTTCTGTTTTATTAGATACCCCTAAAAAAGGACATATACCTAAAAAACGAGCCAATACAAAATTATTAACAAATATAGTACTTATCAATATTGTAAATATATTCATTTTTCTACCTCCTCTAATTCTATTCTACAATTGATTTTTTCTTCCTAATAGTATTGAAAATAGCTATCAATATTCCTAATAATATAAATGCTCCTGGAGGCATTATAAAAATCAATGCTGGTTCAAAAGAAGAGCCAAATAATTGCTTTCCAAATATACTACCAGCACCTAATATTTCCCTTAAACTACCTAATATTAATAAAGCTAAAGTGTATCCAAAGCCCATGCCTAGTCCGTCAACTACTGAAGATAAAACTCCATTTTTAGATGCAAAAGCTTCTGCCCTTGCTAATATAATACAGTTAACTACTATCAATGGTATAAATATACCTAAAGCATTGTATAAATCTTGAGTATACGCTTTCATAAACATCTCCACTATAGTAACAAAAGTAGCTATAACCACTACGAAGGCAGGTATACGAATTTTATCTGGAATTACCTTTCTAAGAAGAGATATTACTAAATTTGAACCAACTAATACTCCAGTAACTGCCAATCCCATAGCCAAACCATTTACAGCTGAAGATGTTACTGCTAAAACCGAACACATACCTATTAATTGTACAAATATTGGATTTTCTTTTATTAATCCATTATAAAATACTTCGGATAATTTCACTATTTACACCTCCATTATCAGCTAATCAGCTAATTTTAAATTATATATTTCACGAGCAACATTGACACCATATAATACTGCATTAGTAGTTATGGTAGCACTAGTTAAAGCTTGTATTTCATTATCATTTTCTGGACTTTTAGATGCTACCAATTCTTTATCTATCGGTTTATTTTTAAATGAATTTATAAAATGTGGTTTAGTAAGATTCGCTCCAAGCCCAGGTGTCTCAGAATGATTTAAAATTTTAATTCCCGTGATCATTCCATCTGTTGATATCCCAGTCATAATTTCTATGTCCCCACCATAACCTTTTGATATGTTTTTAATAGTATATCCCACTAATTTTTCACCTTTATAAGCTTCAAATATTTCAGTTACATCAGGATATTCTTCTTTTATTTCATTGAATTTTTCTTCACTTAATGGTCTAAATTCATCTCCTTGGGGTAATATTTCAGCCTTTGCTTTTTGATCTGCTATTCTATCAGCTTCTGCTATTTTAGGTGAAGTTATATTATTTGAAACTGCTAGAACCGATGCTGATACAGCAGTTATAATAAACAATATTAATCCTAATTTTAATGTTTCATTCATTTACTTCACCTCCCCAAAAACTTTAGGTCTTGTAATTTTTTCAATTATTGGAGTTGCTATATTCATAAGTAAAATTGAATAAGATACTCCTTCTGGATATCCGCCCTTTACTCTAATTATAGCAGTAAGTACCCCCGCTCCAATACCATATATAATCCTACCTTTAGGTGTTACAGGCGATGAAGCATAATCTGTAGCCATATAAAAAGCTCCAAGAATTAAACCTCCACCTAATATATGGTAAAGTAAAAACTCTGATTCCACTCCCAATAATATTAACATTATAAAAGTTGTTCCAATATAGAATACTGGTATTCTCCAATCAATAACTTGTCTTATTATTAAATATATAGCTCCTATCAATAACAATAGTGCAGATGTTTCGCCTATAGCTCCAGGAATATTTCCAACAAACATATCCATAAGAGAAGGTAACTCTGATCCTGTTAACTGAGTCCCACCAGTTTTCATTATAGTCAAAGGAGTGGCAGTTGTTACTACATCAGGTCTTGGTCCTGTAAAACTTGACATATGGTTAGGCCAAGATGTTAACAGCATTGCTCTAGCTGCTAAAGCTGGATTCATAAAATTAGAACCCAATCCTCCAAAAAATTGCTTTACTATAATAATTGCAAATGCTGAACCAATTATTGGTAACCACAAAGGTGCATTGGCTGGCAAATTAAAAGCAATTAAAATTCCTGTTATAACTGCCGATAAATCATTTATTGTAACTTCTCTTTTAAAAGCCTTTTGGATTAAAGCTTCAAACAAAATAGATGAAGCAACAGAAATTAAAATAAGCTTAAGCGCATTTATACCAAAAAAATAGACACTTCCTATCATAGCTGGTATTAGAGCTATTATTACATCAAGCATTATTCTCTGTACAGTTTCATCTGATCTTATATGAGGAGATGAAGAAACTAATAACATCCCTTCAAAGTCCATTTCATCAACTTTAGAAGTAGTTGTCGCTTTATTTTTCATTTCATATCCCCCTTCTTTTCGCAATTATTTCTCTTTTAGCAATACGAATAGATTCAACTAATGGCCTTTTTGCTGGACATATATATGAACATGCCCCACATTCTATGCAATCAAGAGCATGAAATTCTTCTGCCTTTTCAAACTTTTCTTTCAAAGAATAAGTACTTAAATATAATGGCTGTAAATATACTGGGCAAACTTCAACACATTTACCACATTTAATACAAGAAGAAACTTGTACTGGTTCTGCTTCTTCTTTTGTTAATATCAGTATGCTACCTGTACCTTTAATAACTGGTACATCTATTGAAAATTGACTTATTCCCATCATAGGTCCTCCCATAATTATCTTACCCGGAGCATTTTCTGTAAATCCGCCACATTGTTCTATTATATCTTTAAAGCTAGTTCCTATTTTTACTATTAAATTTTTAGGTTCCTTTATACCTTTTCCAGTAACAGTTACTACTCTTTCATACAAAGGTTTTCCCATACTTATTGCTTCTGCAACAGCTTTAGTAGTAGATACATTGCATACAACAGCTCCTACATCCATTGGAAGTCCACCAGATGGGACTTGACGCCCTAAAATAGCATCTATTAATCTCTTTTCATCCCCTTGAGGATATTTTGCTTTTAAAGATACTACTTTGATACTTTCATAATCCTTACAAACATTTTTTAAAGCTTCTATTGCATCAGGTTTGTTTTCTTCTACAGCAACAATTCCTTTTTTAACTCCTACTACTGCTTTCATAATAGCTCTCAAACCAAATATTATTTTTTCAGGTTCTTCCACCATATTTCTATGATCTGCCGTTATATATGGTTCACATTCAGCACCATTTATTATAATGGTATCAATCTTTTTTTCCGGTGGTGGTGATAGTTTTACATGAGTAGGAAATCCTGCACCTCCCATTCCTGTTATACCAGCTTCCTTTATTATATTTATTATTTCTTCAGAAGTTAATTCTTTTAAACTTTTATAAGGCTTTACTAGTTCATGCAATTCATTTTTCCCATCAGACTCAATGACTACACAATTAACAGTAAGTCCTGTAGGTATAGCCATAGGAGTTATGCTCTTTACAATACCAGATACAGATGAATGAACTGGTGCTGAAACAAAAGCATCTGATTGCCCAATTTTTTGACCTACCTTCACGCTATCCCCAACCTTTACTATTGGCTCACAAGGTGCACTAGTATGTTGATGCAATGGAATAGCTACAACAGAAGGTTCTATAGCCCTTTCTATTGGTTTTTCTCTCGTAAATTCTTTATATCCAGGCACCATAACTCCACCTTTAAAAGTAAGATTTTTCAAACTCATCTTTTTCACCTCATTTTCTCTATTCTTTAATTAATAATCAACAAAAACATTTTTTACTTTTAAACTGCTATAATTAAAAAACACCTTCTAACACCCAAAAGGGCTCATACCACATCTTTTTATAATTTATTATAACATTATTTTAGCTATATGTATACTCTATAGACGTATTGAGATTTTTAACTATATTATATCCAAAGCTAATTATTGAATGAAAATATTATAGTCTAATTTACTAAAGATAAACTTTGCTCATGTTTTGTTATTTTTTCATAATATGTTAATTTACATAATAGTTTATATATATAAACTATAGTTTCCTTTTATATTTTCATACTTAACTGTAAAGGATCCTCAGGATATATTAAATTTGAAAGGATAAGCCCTATAAGTCTAATTTCCTTGTTTATATTAAACTTGTTTAATAATATATATTTCGCTGTATCAAAAATTATATTTTCATCTCTTGTAGGAATACTTAATGTTACACTTCTATTTTCTATAGTAAAATCTTTGTATTTTATTTTTATACTAATGGTTCTAGCTAAGTATCCTCTTTTTTTAAGTTTATTTGAAAGATTAATGGAATAACTCTTTAGAGCCTTGAGTAATACATCTATGTCACACACATCCTTCAAAAAAGTTTTTTCCTCTCCAATAGATTTACTTAAATTATTAGGCTCTACTGGCCTTTCATCTATTCCATGAGAAAGTTCATATATTTCTTTGCCCCATTTACCAAATAATGACATTAACACTTCTATATCATAATTTTGTATATCTCTTACATAATAAATCCCTAGTTTATTTAATTCTCTATTCATTTTAGGACCTACACCCCAAATTTTATTAACAGGTAAAGGTCTTAAAAAAGATAAAATTTCATCTTTTTTTATAATAGTTAGCCCATCAGGTTTATCTGCTTCCGATGCTAATTTTGCTAAAAATTTATTTATAGATATACCTACTGATGCTGTAAGTTTAAGTTCATTCTTTATATCACTTTTTATAGCTTTAGCAATTTCTAGAGCATCTTTACCAGTTACATCTAAAAAAGCTTCATCTATGGAAATAGGTTCATATATTTTAGTATACCTTTTAAATATATTATAAATTTCACTTGATACTTTCTTATACTTTTCCATATTTACTGGTAAATATATTCCTTCTGGGCAAAGTTTTTTTGCAGCTTCTATGGGCATTGCAGAATAAACACCATATCTTCTTGCTTCATAAGAAGCAGTAGATACTACGCCTCTAGAACTTGTCCCGCCAATAATCACAGGCTTACCCACTAATTTAGGATTATCTCTTTGCTCTATTTGTGCATAAAAAGCATCCATATCCACATGAATAATAGATCTATGTGTCATAAGTTATCACCTTAATATGATAATTTGTTTATACTATATTATAAAAATAACACAGGAGAAACGTCTACCTGTGTTTATCTGGTGCAGGAGAAGGGATTCGAACCCTCACGGCTGTGCCATACGCCCCTCAAGCGTACGTGTCTGCCTATTCCACCACTCCTGCAATTAATATTAGTTATACATATACATTATAATACATTTTCATTTTTTATCAACTGTCTCCTGCTGAAATTCTTTAGGTATATACCATTTTTCAATATTTCTATAAATATTAAAAAATGTTGGATCTATATCTCCCATAACCTTTTTATCCACAAGTAAAGCCTCATTTATAAAAAACAAACTTACATAGGGTAAATCTTCATTTATTATAGTTTGTAATTTTTCATAAGCTCTTAGTTTATCATTTCTATTCGCTGAAATAAAAGTTTCAATTAAAGCTTCATCCATCATTTTATTATTGTATCTAATAAAATTAGTACCTGCTTTTATTTGAGTAGAATGAAAAGCAAAAGATAATTCTGGAATTACTGATAAATGCCAACCTAATAAAGCTATATCATAATCTCCTTTTAATATTCGGTTTTTTACTTGCTCCCATTGTTCTTCTCTCATTTCCTCTGTTATATTTTCAGGTATTTTTTCTGGATAATCCTTAACTACAAAAATGCCTATGTCATTCAAATTCTCTACTATCATGTCTGCCACTTTTAATCTTAAAGGATTATATGAATTAGTAATAAGCCTTAATTGAACTTTTTTACCTTGCTCATCTTCATAAAACCCATCTCCATCTACATCTTTCCAACCTAATTTATCTAATTCTTCTTTGGCTTTGGACGGATTGTATCCATAGATATTAGAATCTTCTGATAAAAGCCATGAATTAGGGTAAATTGGTAAATCTGTTTGAGTCCCATGCCCTAAATACACCCTCTGAATTATAGACTGTCTGTCTATCCCATAAGCAAATGCCTTTCTTAGTTTATTACTTCCCTCTTTCCTAAAAATACTATTTGAAAAATTAAATCCTAAAAATTCATAATTAGGCGAAATAAATTCATATATTCTAATTTTATTGTTTTGATCATATTTTTCCCAATCTATATCTAAAGCTGTAGTAAGATGAACTTGTCCAGTTTCAAAAGCTACTAAAGATAATTCATCATCCTCTAACATTTTCCCAACTATACTATCTATATAAGGTCTACCTTCTCTATATTGTTCATAAGCTTTTAAAAAAATAGTTTTATGTTTATCGTATTTTTCAAACATATATGGTCCCGTACCAATAGGAACAAAATCCTCTTCTGCTAATGCATTTATATAGGCATTTTTATCTTCCTTTTCTAATACAAATTTATGTTTTGGTAAAATTGGAAATGTCAATATTTCCAATTCATGACTAAATTTTTTATTAAATATTATATCTATATTATAGCTATCAATCACCTGTACATCTATAATTTTACGTATATCTGAATTTATGAAACTGCCAAATGCATTATCAAACATCTTTTTATAACCAATATCATTATTAGCATATTTAATTGTGTTTATAGTAAAAGCAACATCTTCTGCCGTAAACTTTTCACCATCATGCCACAATACATCTTCTCTAAGTTTAATACTAATTACTCTTCCTCCGTCCTTAACAGTATAATCTTCAGCTAATTGATTTTTAATATTCAAATTATCATCTAACTCAAATAATCCTTCATATATAAGTTTACTAAAATAGTAATAACTTGCATTTTCGTTTATTAAAGGATTTAATGTTTTTATAATAGTTAAAGGAAGTATTAATTCACCACCAAACTCAGGCTTATACTCTTTTTCTACATTTACATCTACATCTAAATCAACCATATGGTCATCTTGAAAATCTTTTTCACATCCTACTGTTACAATTAACATGATTAAAGCCAATATTATAAGTATCACCTTATTAAAATTCAAATCCACTCCCCCTTTTGCCATCTATATTATTTATATATTATAAAAGCTTTAATTAATTTTTTTATATTATGAAATAATATTATAAGCAAAGAACTATTATCATCATTGAGATTTTCAAATTGACCATCATACAATTTCTTGTATATTTCATAATTTTTAATCACTTTCTCTACATATTGCTCTGTTTCCTTAAATGGAATTTTTCTTAAATTTTCTCCATCATCACAATATTTTTTGTCCTCTAGCCACTTACTTACATTACCACTACCGCCATTATAGGCTGCTAATACTAAATATAAATCATTGTTAAATTCTTTGGATAACATATTTATATACCAAGTCCCTATCATTATATTTACATCTGGTTCAAATAATCTATCCAAAGTAAAATTTTCTATTGTTAAAACCTCTGATGCCCATTTGCCTGTAGTTGGGGAAATTTGCATAAGCCCTCGGGCATCTTTAGAAGATATAGCATCTTTATTAAAATTACTCTCAACATTTATTATTGCTGCTACTAAATAAGGATCCACATCAAATTGTTTAGAATATTTTCTAATTATATTTTTGTATGACAGAGGATAGGAGATATTAAAATATAAATTTATAATCAATAACATACTAAAAAATATTGTTAAAAAAATTAGTACATTTTTAAATAATTTACCCTTCCATATCAAAGGTAACCCTCCAAAATCTTATATTATTTCTTTTAAAACTTCATCTACTTGTTCTTCGAGTCTTTTTTTATCTCCTCTATTATCTATAATTCTTGTCACATATCTTTTCTTCATATCTATTGGCATCTGAGACTTAATCCTATAAATTGCCTCCTCTTCACTTATATCATTTCGTCTAATCAATCTATTTAATTGAGTCTTCTCATCTGTATAAACCAGCCATATCTCATCAAATACTATTCCATACTTTTTAAAATTATCTATCTCCTCTATCAATAAAGGTACATCAATAAACAAAATCTTTTCTTTTTCCATATTTCTCTTTATAGTTTCTTTTATAGTTAAAAGTACATGAGGATGCACTATATCATTTAATTTTTTTCTACTGTATTCATCTCTAAATACTAAATTTCCAAGTTTTTTTCTATCTATAGTTCCATCATTTTTTAATATATCCTCTCCAAAATAAGTAACTATCTCTCTATATACAGAAGAATCTTTGCTTACTACTTGTTTCGCTATTTTGTCGGCATCTATTACCTTGTATCCTTTTTCTATTAACATAGATGTAACCGTCGATTTACCAGTAGCAATACCACCAGTTATTCCTATGATTTTACAATTATTGTGTTTCATACCAATTATCCCCTACCTTTATTTCCACCTTTAAGGGCACATCTAATTTTATAGCATTTTCCATAATATTCTTCATAAGCTGTTTTACTTCTTCTAATTCATTCTTATGCGTTTCAATAATAAGTTCATCATGCACTTGAAGTATCAATTTAGATCTTAAATTTCTATCCTTTAATTCTTTATATATCTTCACCATAGCAACTTTTATTATATCAGCAGCACTACCTTGTATTGGAGTATTCATAGCTATTCTCTCTCCAAAAGATCTTACATTGAAATTTTTAGATTTTAATTCTGGTACATATCTCCTTCTATTTAGTATGGTTTCTACATAGCCTTTTTTTCTACCTATTTCTATAATATCTTCCATGTATTTCTTTACCATCTTATAATTTTCTAGATAATTATCTATATATTCCTTTGCTTCCTTTCTAGGTATATTTAAATCTCTAGAGAGTCCATAATCGCTTATCCCATAAATTATACCAAAATTAACTGCTTTGGCCTTATTTCTCATTGCTGGAGTAACTTCATCTTTGGGGATACCAAATATTTCAGAAGCTGTTTTAGTATGAATGTCTTCATCCCGAAAAAAAGCCTCCATAAGTTTTGGATCTTTAGAAAGATGGGCTAACACCCTCAATTCTATTTGAGAATAATCGCCATCTACAAGAACATAATCCTTAGATTTAGGTACAAAAGCTTTTCTAATTTTTCTACCTTCCTCAGTTTTTATAGGTATATTCTGTAGATTAGGTTCAGTACTTGAAATTCTCCCTGTGTTGGTTACCGTTTGATTAAAACTTGAATGGATTTTATGTGTTTTTTCATCTACTAAATTTATGAGCCCATCTATATATGTAGTTTTTAGCTTTACCAGTTGCCTATACTTAAGTATTTTTTCTATAATTTCATGCTGCCCTCTTAATTTATCTAATACTTCTGCATCAGTAGAATATCCTGTCTTAGTTCTTTTTATCACAGGTAATTTTAACTTATCAAATAACACTTCACCTAGTTGTTTTGGAGAATTTATATTAAACTCTTGTCCTGCTAATTCATAAATTTCATTTGTTAAATTATTTATTTGAGATTCAAACTCATCACCTAGTTGTTTAAGTACTTCTAAATCAACTTTAAATCCATTATATTCCATATCCGCTAATACTTCTACTAAAGGTAATTCTACTTCATAGTACAGGCAATCCATTTTCAATTCTTTTATCTTTTCCCTTATTGGTTTTTTAACTCTGTAAACCAAATCTAATATAGTGGAAACATACTTTGCTCTAGTTTCAACTGATAAATCTCCGTAAGTTTTTTTGTGTTTACCCTTACCTAGTAATTGCTCTTCTTCTTTACAAGAGCTATTTAAATATTTCATAGCTAATTGATTAACACTATAATTCGATTGTGCAGGATCTAATATATATTCTCCTATCATAGTATCAAATTCAATACCTTTTATATGGATATCCATCCTTAATAATCCTATTATATCAACCTTCATCATATGACCATACTTTTTTATGTCTTTAGATTCAAAATATTTTTTAAATGTAGTTATGAAAACATCTATATTATTTTCTGAAAAATCAATATAATAAGGTGAATTATCTGCAATCTTTATTCCTATACCTAACATAGAACTTTTCATATAATTTTCATGTTCAAATACAAATTTAAATCCAAATTCTTCATTGGAATCTAGCTCATCTATAATATCTCTAAACTTATTATCCTTTATTAATTTATATTTAACTTTATGAGAAGACTCTTCTTGTATTTTTAATTTGCTATCAGGTATTTTGGATAATAGACTATTAAACTCAAACTTCTTATAAAGTTCAACTAATTTATTCCAATCAGGTTCTTTTATCTTTAACTCTTCCATGGAAATTTGAATTGGGACGTTTTTTATAATTTCCCCTAATTTTTTACTTAAAAATGCAATATTTTTATGTTCTATTAAAGCTTCTTTAGTTTTCTTTCCTCCCACTTCATCTATATTATCATAAATATTTTCAATTGAACCAAATTGTTTCAATAATTTTATGCCAGTTTTTTCTCCAATCCCTGGTATTCCTGGTATATTATCTGATTTATCCCCCATAAGCCCTTTTAGATCTATAAATTGTTCTGGAGTAATACCGTACTCTTCTATAATCTTATCTCTACTATATTCTTCTAACTCTGTAATTCCTTTCTTGGTTATTAAAACTTTTATATTATCTGAAGATAATAATTGTAAATAATCTTTATCACCTGTAACTAATATTACCTCCATTCCATTTTCTTCACCAATTCTAGATAGAGTTCCTGCTATATCATCTGCTTCATAACCTTCCAATTCTATTTGACGAATATTCATAGCGTTTAATATCTCCTTTAGTATAGAAAATTGCAAAGCTAATTCATTAGGTGTCGAGTCTCTATTAGCTTTATATTGTTCAAAAGCTTCGTGCCTAAAAGTAGGTCCTTTCTTATCAAAAGCTACACAGATATAATCTATATCATAATCTTCCTGAATTTTATGTAACATAGTTAAAAATCCATAAACACCATTCGTATAAATTCCATCTTTAGTTGATAATAAGGGTAAAGCATAAAAAGCCCTATGTAATAAGCTATTGCCATCTATAACCATCAATTTTTCTTCACTCACAATACCACTCCTCATATATTATGTTTAAACATTAATATTAATTCACTAAAAACTTACATATTTATAAGTATATAATAAATGTACTTTCTAGTAAACAAATTAAAAATAAAAATTCTTGATTATTTTTAAAATATATGTTATTATTATCTTTGTAAACAATACGCCGAAGTGGTGGAACTGGCAGACGCGTTGGACTCAAAATCCAATGGAGCTCAAACTCCGTGCGGGTTCGATTCCCGCCTTCGGCACCAATTAAAATTTTAAGTTTATAATGAAACCATCTTCTTAATATTGAAGATGGCTTTTTGTGTTTTTATAAACATTTCAGTCCCTTATTTTATTTAATTTACCTTCTATTTTATTTGACATTACATCACCTTCTACAACTTATTTCCCTAATATAATATTTAAATCCATTAAATTTTGTTGTAAATCTATTAATATATTTTTAATAGTGTCATAATTCTTTTCTAATAATTTAGGATCTACTAACTGGAATTTTCTTCTATTCAAAGATTGAAGTTGAAGATATATATCTTCTAACTCTTCTAAAATATCACTTTTTAAAGCATGAGATTCAATTAATTCCCTTTCAGTAAATTCTACAGTTTCTTTTTTAATACTATATTTATCTCCTAAATTAGGTATTATAGTTTCTATATTAAATTCCTTTTCTATTAACTGTGCAAAAACTTCCGATGCATCTTCTTCACCATGAACAATAAATATCTTTTGTGGTTTAGTTTTAAATTTCCTTATCCAATCCATAAGCATTAACTGATCTGCATGCCCAGAAAAACCTTGCAGATCATATATTTCTGCCTTTACTGCTACCTCTTCCCCTAATATTTTTACTTTTTTAGCTCCATTTAATATAATTCTACCTAAAGTTCCTTCTGCTTGATATCCAACAAATACTAAACTGTTTTTTTCATCCCACAAATTATGTTTTAGATGATGCCTTACTCTGCCTCCTGTAGCCATACCACTGGAAGAAATTATAACTTTTGGAAACTTATATTTATTTAATGCTATAGATTCCTTTTGATCTTTTATATATCTTAAGTTTGGAAATATAAATGGATTATCTCCTTTTAAAATAAGTTTTTTTGCTTCTTCGTTAAAACTACTAGAATTAGCTTGAAATGCTTCTGTAGCTAATACAGCCATAGGGCTATCTACATATATAGGAATTTTCATATATTCTTCAATATTATTATTATACTCATAATGCTTATTTAATTCATATATAATTTCTTGAGTTCTTCCTACTGCAAAAGAAGGTATAATTACAGTTCCACCTTTTACTACTGTTCTATTTATTATGTCTACCAATTTTTCTGCACTTTCCTTAAATTTTTCATGAACTCTATTTCCATATGTAGATTCAATTATTAAATAATCAGCACTATCAATATACTCAGGATCATTTATAATTGGTCTATCAGGCATACCTAAATCCCCTGAAAAAACTAATTTAACATATTGCCCATTTTCTTTTATCCATAACTCTATAATAGCAGAACCTAACATATGTCCTGCATCTCTAAACTTAAGTAAGATATCATCATTTATTTTTATTCTTTGATTATATAAATAAGTTTCAAAGAATTTTAAACTAATTTCTGCTTCTTCAATAGTATATAAAGGCTCTATAAATTCCTTACCAGCTCTTTGTCGTTTCCTATTTTCCCATTCCACATCTGCTTCTTGAATTTTAGCAGAATCTTTTAGCATTATTTTACATAAATCATAAGTAGGTTTAGTTGTTATAATTTTACCTTTAAATCCATCTTTTACAAGCTTTGGTATTCTTCCGCTATGATCAATATGAGCATGAGTTAATATTAAATAATCAATATCACGAGGATCATAGGGAAAATCTTCATAATTTAATCTTTCTATTTCTGAAGAACCTTGAAACATCCCACAATCTATCAAAATATTATACTTATCAGTTTTAATTAAATGGTTCGAACCAGTAACCATCTTAGCTGCACCAAAAAATTGAATATCCACTGATATTCCCCCTTGTAAATTTATTATACATTACAAAATATCTCCTATAACTCTAATAGCATTTTTGTATGCAAGTTTTTCAATTAATCTTTCACTCCAACCATATTTTTTTAGAGCATCAAATAGTAAATACATCTTATCAGAGCTATTTATTTCTAAGTTTCCGCCAATTCCATCAAAATCAGAACCTAATGCTAATACATCTTCTCCTCCTACATTCTTTATATGATTTAAATGTTTTACCATAAGTTCAACCTTACTATCTTTTAAAGATATATCTTCATTTAAAAACTGGGGTGCAAAGTTAAGTCCCATAACGCCACCTTTTTGTGCTAAAATTTTAATCATATCATCGGTTAAATTTCTTGGATGAGGTGATAATTCCCTTGAGTTGGAATGAGACGCAATAAAAGGTTTTTTACTAATTTTTGCTACATCATAAAATCCTCCATCTGAAAGATGTGAAACATCTATAATCATACCTATATGATTCATGTATTCAACTGCCTCTTTACCAAAAGGTTTAAGACCTTTATTCATTATATCTAAATCTTCAGAATTTGGATAGCCAAAGCAATTCTCATAATTCCAAGTTAATGTTAATAATCTTATTCCTAAATCGTAATATTCATCTAACTTTTCCAATTTCCCATCTACACTTCTTCCATCTTCAATGGTTAAAAAAGCTGATACTTTTCCCGAAGCATAATTTTTTATTAGATCTTCAGCATTATATGCCATAGAAATAATATCATTATTTTTAGCCACTTCATCTTTCAAAATTTTTGCCAATTTTTTAATATAATCATCATCAGAATCAAACTTTTCTTCTAATGTGTCCTTATCAATTAAAAATATTGCAAAAAATTGTGCCATAGCTTCTGCCTTTTTTAATCTTTTAAAATCTACACTTGCCACTGTATTGGAATATAAACTTTGTCCCTTTTCATCTATGATCTTTAAAAGAGTGTCACAATGAAAATCAATATACTTCATAAAACTTACCTCCTTCATTAATCTTATATCTTTAATGATACTATAACTTATTTTATATATCTATAATAACATAAATTTCTCTATAAATTTTAAAAAAGGGGTATAGTTTGAAATTTAAACTCATACCCCTTAAATAATTATCTTTGTGCTTTTATCTCCAACCATATTTCATCATATACTTTAATAATATCCTTTGGATCTTTAAATATTTCTACATCCCCTATTTCTTCATCAGTAGGATAAGCTACTTTGCTATTTATTATATCCTCTGGCAATAATTCCATGGCTTTGTAATTAGGAGTAGAATATCCAATATAATCGGTATTTCTTGCAGCTATTTCAGGTCTATTCATAAAATTTATAAACTGTTCCGCTAACTCCTTATTTTTGCTATTTTTAGGAATTACCATACTATCAAACCATAGATTAGTTCCTTCTCTTGGAATAACATATTCTAAATTATCATTTTCTCTAATCATGGCTACTGCATCTCCTGACCATACAACTGCTAATGCTGCTTCTTCACCAATCATCATATCTTTTACTTCATCTCCTACATATGCATATACCAAAGGTTTTTGTTTTATCAATTCTTCTTTAGCTTCTTCCAATTCATCTATATTCCTAGAATTCATAGAATATCCAAGTTTTTTTAAAGCTACAGCTATAGAATCCCTTTGACTATCTAGCATCAATATTTGATCTTTGTATTTCTCATCCCATAGTATATTCCAACTATCCACTTCTTCTAAAACCATGTTTTTATTATATATAATACCAAAAGTTCCCCACATATAAGGTACTGAATAATCATTGTTTGGATCAAATTCTAAATTTAAAAACCTATCCTCTATATACTTTATATTGGGAATGTTTTCCTTATCTATCTTTTCTAATAAGCCTTCATTTATCATTCTTTCAATCATATAATCTGAAGGAAAAGCTACATCATAACTAGTACCTCCTTTTTTTATACTTACATACATATCTTCATTGGTTGCAAAGGTATTATAATTTACCTTTACATTAAATTCCTTTTCAAAATCTCTTATTACAGAAGGATCAATATAATCTCCCCAATTATATACATTAAGAACAGGCTTTTTATTACCACAACCAATTAATAGTACACTAATAGTTAAAATTAAACTTACTATAATTAAAATCTTTATATTTCTTGTCATATTATATCGCCTCTTTCACCAATCTTATTTGATGATTTACTATTTATTATTAACAATAATATGAGTAAACTTACAAACATCAAAGTGGATAATGCATTAATAACTGGATTAATTCCCCTTCGTGCCATAGAAAATATAGTAATACTTAAATTTGTAACTCCTGGTCCTTTATTAAAAAAGGATATAACAAAATCATCGATAGATAATGTAAAAGCTATAAGTGCACCCGATATTATACCTGGCATTATCTCAGGAATTACCACCTTCCTTAATGCATAAAAAGGAGTGGCTCCTAAATCCATAGCTGCTTCTGCCAAATGTTTGTTCATCTGTTTAAGCTTTGGCAGTATAGATAATATTACATAAGGTATGGAGAATGTAATATGAGATAATAGCATAGTTAAAAATCCAAATTCCACATTTATAAATCTAAATAAAGTCATCAAGGATACAGCTGTTACAATATCTGGGTTTAATACAGGTAAATAATTTAAATTTAATACTACTTTTTTGCTAATTCCAGGCATCCCATATATACCTATAGCAGCAAAAGTACCAATTATGGTGGACAAAACTGATGATAAAATTGCAATTATTAATGTATAGTATAAAGCCATAAGTATTTCCTCATTTTTAAATAATTCAACATACCATTTTAGAGTAAATCCATTCCATACTCCCCTAGATTTAGAATTATTAAAAGAAAACACTATCAATACAATAATTGGTGCATATAAAAATAAAAAGATTAAAAAAGTATATATCTTTTTTATTCCTTTACTTACCATAGTCTTCCACCACCTTCATTATCTTTATCAAATTTAGACGTTATTGCCATAGTAATTAATATTATAATCATCATTATTATGGATATAGCAGAACCAAAATGCCAATCTCCAGTTCCTAAAAATTGTTGTTCTATTAGATTACCAATAAGCATGTATTGGCCTCCACCTAATAATCTTGAAATTACAAAAGTACTAACTGCAGGCATAAAAACCATAGTAATTCCTGTAATTATACCAGGAATACTTAAGGGAAATATAATTTTTGTAAAAACTTTCATCTTACCTGCTCCTAAATCCTCTGCTGCTTCAATTAAACTTTTGTCAATCTTTATCAATACTGAATATATAGGAAGTACCATAAAAGGTAAAAAATTATATACCATACCTAATAATACTGCTCCATCATTATATATTAAATTTAAAGGTTCTAATCCTAATTTAGTCAATATATAATTAATAAATCCATTTTTCCCCAATAAAGTTAACCATGCATAAGTTCTTAATAAAAAATTCATCCACATAGGTATTACGAATAATAATATCATTACATTTCTCTTTTTTATATTTTCCTTTGAAATTATCATAGCCATAGGGTATCCTAACACTAAAGTAATAACTGTAGACTTTAATGCAAGACTTATAGAACGCCATAATACATCTATATATCTAGGATCTAAGAATTTTTTAAAATTATCCAATGTAAATTGAATATTTCTTATATCCCCATCTCCTGTAGTAAAAGAATATAAAAGTATTAAACCTAAGGGTACTACTATAAATATGATCATCCATAAGATATAAGGATAGGCTATTCTCTTAGTCCTCATATTGATCCACCGCCTTCTTCATTATGTGAATATTCTCAGGAATTATATTCATTCCTATTTCACTACCTACAGGCTTCATGATAGTGCTATGAATCATCCATTCAATATTTCCATCTTGCACCAATATTTCATAATGAACACCTTTAAAGGTAACAGAAGTAACTATTCCCCTTAGTTGCCCTTCATCTGGAGAAGTTATTTCCAAATCCTCAGGTCTAATTACCACATCTACATTCTCTTTTTTATCAAATCCTTTATCTACACATTCAAATATTCTTCCAGCAAACTCTACCACATAATCTTCATGCATAATTCCATCCACAATATTACTTTCTCCTATAAACTTAGCTACAAAAGCATTCTTAGGTTCATTATATATATCAACTGGTGTACCAATTTGTTGGATAGTTCCTTTATCCATCACCACAATTGTATCAGACATAGTAAGTGCTTCTTCTTGATCATGGGTAACATATATGAAAGTAATACCAACCTTTCGCTGCATCTTTTTAAGTTCAGTTTGCATCTCTTTTCTAAGCTTTAAATCTAAAGCACCTAAAGGTTCATCTAATAGTAATACCTTAGGTTCATTTACTAAAGCTCTAGCAATAGCTACTCTCTGCTGTTGCCCACCGCTTAGGGAATCTATAGTTCGATTTTCAAATCCCTGTAAATTTACTAATTTTAACATTTCTTTAACTTTAATTTTTATTTTATCCTTTGGAAGTTTTTTTATTTTTAATCCAAAAGCTATATTTTCAAATACATTCATATGAGGAAATAGAGCATATTTTTGAAACACAGTATTTATTTGTCTCTCATAAGGTGGTAAATTAGTAATATCCTTCCCTTCAAAAATTACCTGACCTTCAGTAGGTTGTTCAAATCCTCCTATAATTCTAAGAGTAGTAGTTTTACCACATCCGCTTGGACCTAATAATGTTAAAAATTCATTTTTCCTAATATATAAATTTATATTATTAAGAACTTGAACTCCATTATACTCCTTTGATATATTTTTTAAGTCTATGGCATGAATTTTTTCCACATCATAACCCCCTCTATAATGCTATTTAAAAACTTGGTGGTGTACTCACCCAAATAATCCTGGCTACTGTTTTTCCTGCGTTAGATATATAATGATTAGCACTAGCTTTAAAATAAAAACTTTCTCCTTTTTTAGCTTTATACTTTTCATTTCCAAAATGGACAAAAATGCTACCATTAATCACATATCCAAATTCTTCACCTTCATGGGGGGAGTCTTCCTTAGTCCTCCCTTTAGGTTCTAATTCTACAAGAATTGGTTCCATTACATTTTTCTGGGCATTAGGTATCACCCAGCTCAATTTGTACTTTAAATCTTCATTTTCTGTAATAAATACGTCTTCTTTAGTAAATACTATTTGTTCATCATCCATCGCATTAAAAAAATCCTTTAAATTTGTCCCTAATCCATCTAATATATCTACTAAAGTAGCAATGGAAGGTGAAGTTAAATCCCTTTCTACTTGGGAAATAAAACCCTTTGTAAGTTCACATCTATCTGCTAGTTCCTCTTGGGTTAAAGAATTTTTTATTCTAAGGCGTCTTATCTTTTCACCAATTTTCACCTTTATCCTCCTATCAATAAATTGACATTATATTAAACTATATGTTTATAATTACTAAACTATTATTTTAACTATACCATTATAAGCACTAATATAATAAAATGTCAATACAAATTAAAAAATATTTTCTTTATATATACTACTACAATTATGACACATTTTAGATAACAGATTATCTTATTAACTTAATATATAAATTATTTTACTCAATAAAAACCAGTATTTAACTGGTTAGAAATAAAAAAAAGCTGGTTTCCCAGCTTTTAATTACAATTATTCACTTGCAACTTCTGCTTTCTCTTTAGATTTTTCTTTTAAATGTTTCTCCCATAATTCATCTGCTACAGGAGCCCATTTTTCAGCAACAGGTTTTGTCTTTGCTGCTAAATCCCTTGCATCTTCTCTATCTATTGGTTGAGTAGAATAAGCACCTGATGCCTCTACCATATCTACAATCTTTTCAGGATTATCCAATATAGGACAAGGTCTTAGATGATTCTCATTAAATGGCTGATTCTTTTTATATTGCATAAATAATGGAGATTGCAATGCTTCTATTAAACTTACATCTTTAATATTAACATTAGAATAATGTACGAATGCACAAGGTTCTACATCTCCATTTGCATTAATATGAAGATAATTCCTTCCTCCAGCAATACAACCATTGACATATTCTCCATCATTCCAGAAATCTATTAAAAATATTGGTTTCTTAGATCTTAACTCTCTTATTTGATGGTACATATATTTTCTCTGCTCAGGCGTTACAAGCAAGTCAGTAACAGCATCTTTACCAATTGGCATGTAAGTAAAGTACCAGCCAAACATACATCCTTTATCTACTAAGAAATCTACATATTCTTCATCAGCCACTGCTTCTGTATTATATCTATGATAACAAGTTGAAAAACCAAATATTACTCCTTCTTTTTTCAATAGATCCATTGCTTCCATAACCTTATTATAAGTACCTTTTCCTCTTCTCATATCAGTATCTTCTTCATAACCTTCTACACTAATAGCTAATCCAAAATTGCCTAATTCACCTAGTTTTTTAGCAAATTCTTCATCTACTAAGGTAGCATTGGTAAATGCTAAGAAAGAACAATCACTATGTTCCTCTGCTAACCTTATCAAATCATCTTTTCTTACTAATGGCTCACCACCAGAATATATATACATATAAATTCCCAGTTCTTTTCCTTCTCTTATAATCCTATCTAAAAGATCATAACTTAATGAGTCCGTTTTATCATATTCTGCAGCCCAGCATCCAGTACATTTTAAATTACAAGCACTAGTCGGATCCATAAGTATTGCCCATGGTATATTACAATTATACTTTTTCTTTGCTTTATCTTGAATAGGTATACCAACTATACCAGAATTTACCATGTAGTTTATTAAAAACTTTTTCCTTGATGCAGGGGATAACTCATCAAAATATCTTTCCATAAGTTTATACCAATTATTATCAGGATTCTCAACTATATTTCTAAAAGTTTTAACATGTTTCTTATGATTTTCCTTAGTAACAAGCTTATCAGCCCAATCCAATAGTTTAGGCATATTTTTCATTGGATCCTTTTCAATATATTTTAACCCCTCATTTATCACCGCAGTACTAACTAATTGTTTTACACTTGCCATTATAACTCTCCCCCCTTATTTTAAATTTTCAAATCATCAATTAATAGATTTAAAAACTCAGCTTTAACTTTTGAATCATTTTTATTAGAAATACTCTTAAGTGTAAGAGTTTCAATAAATGTATAGATAGTTTCTGCAAAACTTTTACTATCTACTGGTTTAATCTCTTTTTTTTCAATAGCTCCTTTAATTAAGTCTTCAATAGTATTTTTTAATTTTTGGATATCGTCCTTTATTTTTTCTAATACCTCATTTGTTCCTCTATTTATTATAAGTAATGTCTCTAAAAGCAATATGAAAGTATTGTTATCCTCTTGCCCTTCTGTTAATTGATGTATTACTTGTTTTAACTTTTCTGTAAAAGACAATTCTTCATTGGTTACTATTACTTCAACCTGTGTTTGTATTTCTTCTAAAGTACTTCCTACAGTATGATAAAATATTTCGTCTTTATTTTTAAAATACTGATATATAGTTGTTCTACCCATTCCACATTTCTTTGATATATGAGAAAGGCTAGTATCATGGTACCCACGCTTTGCAAACACTATTTTAGCTTTTTCAATTATTTCCTGCTTTTTTTTATCATAATCTACAATTTTAGGCAATTTATTACTATCCTCCTTTCAATATGATGAAAATTGCCTTTATTATATTTTATACTTATTCGACAGGTATGTCAATATAAAATATCATTTTTTCCCATTTAATACTTTATTAAATATTATATATTTTCATGGTTTTTAGAGCATTTTCAATTAATCTTTCTATATCTATATTTTCCTCTGATTTTTCTATATTCTCTAATTTAGGTCTAGTTACAGGATGTTGAGGTAAAAATAAAGTACAACAATCTTCATAAGGTAATATGGAAGTTTCATATGTTTCTATTTCCTTTGCTAAATCTATTATATCTACCTTATCAAATCCAATTAAAGGTCTTAATATAGGAATATTTACCACTGCATTAATAACAGATATGCCTTCTATGGTTTGGGATGCAACTTGCCCTAAGTTTTCTCCTGTAATAAGGGCATTAATATGATTTTTATTTGCTATTCTTTCAGATATTCTCATCATAAATCTCCTAGATAGGATAGTCATCTCATCTTCAGGGCATTTAGAATTTAACTCCTTTTGTATCTCCAATATATTTACACTATAAAACTTTATTGGACCAGTATATAAACTTAATATTTTAGCCAATTTTTTAACTTTTTCCTCTGCCCTTTCACTAGTAAAAGGATAGCTATGAAAATGGACAACACTTATTTTAACCCCACGTTTTGCCATCATAAATCCAGCTACTGGGCTGTCAATCCCACCTGATAGTAAAAGTAATCCATGACCATTAGTACCAACCGGTAGTCCTCCATAACCTCTTATTTTGTCTATATACACATAACAATTTTCTTTTATGTCTATATATAAATATATATCAGGATTATGAACATCTACTTTTAAATCATCATACTCTTTTAATATTACAGCTCCTATCTCTTTTGATACATCTGGAGATTTAATTGGAAAACTTTTATCTATCCTCCTAGTAACTACTTTAAAAGTTTTTATATTTTCATTGGATAATTTTTCCCCTATCATCTGTATAGAAGCTTCTTCAATTTTTCCCATGTTCTTATCTATTCTAATACAAGGACTTATATAAACCAGTCCAAATATTTTCTTTAATCTATCAATTATCATATCAAAATCTTTTTCCTGTGCTTCAATATAAAATTTTCCTTGTTCTTTATATATCCTTTCATAACCTATATCCTTTAAATTTTCTTTAATTCTTGATATAAGTTCATCCTCAAAATATTTTCTATTTAATCCTTTTAATGCGATCTCTCCTAAGCTAACACTTATTACTTTATCCACCTACAATCACCTCATAGTTATTTGTCGTATTTCTTCTACTGAATTTTTTAATACATCCACAGTATAATCAACATCATTTATTGTATTTTCATAGGAAAAACAAAATCTGATAGCTCCATCTATGTCTAAAGGAGATAGCCCCATAGCTTTCAATACATGACTTTTCTCAGTCCCCTTTGAAGAACATGCAGAACCAGTAGATACGTATATTTCTTTATCCTCTAAATAATGTAGTAGCACTTCACCTTTAACATATTTAAAAGATACATTTAATATATATGGAGAACATTTCTCACTCATAGGACTATTTATTTTAATAAGCTCAATATTCTCTCTCAATCTTTTAATAAAATAATTTTTTATTCTTTTTACTTTTTCACTTTCTTTTTCATAATTTTTCTCCATAATTTCAACTGCTTTACCTAGACCAACTATACCAGGAACATTTTCCGTACCAGAGCGAAGACCTCGTTCTTGATTGCCTCCAAATATTATTGGATTTAATTTTATTTTTTTATCTACAAATAGTCCTCCAATTCCTTTAGGTCCATATATTTTATGTCCACTAAATGAAAAAGTATCTATTCCCCATCCTTTTATATTTACAGGTACTTTCCCAAAAGCTTGAATCCCATCTACATGTAACAGGGCTTTAGACTTTTCTTTTCGTAAAATATCCTTTATTTTATCAATTGGTTGTATACTCCCTACTTCATTATTTACTAACATTATACAAACTAAAATAGTATCATCTCTAATACTATCTCTAAATTGCTCTAAAGAAATTAATCCATTGCTATCTACATCCAAATAAGTAATTTCATATCCTTTTTGTTCATAATATTCTAAAACATTTAATACTGATGGATGTTCTATTTTACTAGTTATTATATGCTTACCTTTCTTATGACATTTATCTATTATACTTTGAATAGCAAGATTATTGCTTTCCGTGCCTCCAGAAGTGAAATATATTTCATCACTACTAACATTTAAAAATCTTCCAATGTTTTCTCTAACTTCTTCTATCTTTTTTTCTGCATTAAAACCTTTTCTATGAAGAGATGAGGGATTCCCATATTCTTCCCTTAACACGTGTAACATTTCTTCAATTACTTCTTCTCTAGGTTTTGTCGTGGCACAATTATCTAAATATACTTCCAAAATATCACCTCATCTAATTTTAATATCCTAATTCTTCATCAATTAAATAAATTCGAATATCTCCTCCTGTTGGATTTTTATGAATTATTACCTCTACTCTACATATTCTATCAGGCGAATTACAATTATTACATTTTCCCGTAAATTTACAGGGCGTATTAATATCTAATCTGCAAGCATTTTTAGGTGCTGCTACGTTCTTAACCCTTTCTATAGCTTCATCATAATCTTTACATATTTTATTCCTACCAGCTATTATATATACTCTTTCATGTCCATAAAACATAGAAGAAACTCTATTGCCAACTCCATCTATGTTTACCAATTTCCCATCCAAGGTTAAAGCATTAGTACTAGATATATAAATTTGACTGTTTTTAGCTAATTCTAACTCTTTATCCTTATCTTTTGCTTTCCAATGCCAAAATATTTTATTACCTCGTTTTTTAAAATCCTCATATAGACCCATGTCAAATAATGTCATTGAACCACCAAAAGCTATAGTTTTATTAATTTCAATTTCATTTAAAAGATCTTTTTTCATTTCATCTATACTTTCAAATATCTTTACTTTAAATTCGTTCTTTTCCAAATTTGATTTTGCTAATAAAAGATTTCTATCCATAGTGGACCCTCCAATAACCTATTAGTTATAAGTATTATTATATAAGATATTTACATAATATTAAAGGAAAAAGATATATAAAAAATTATTTTAAATTTTTTTAAAAAAACCCTTGCAAACTCTGTCGTAATTTGCTATAATTTGTACGTGGTTATCCCCCTGGTAACCTCAGATAAGATCTCTATTCCCAATACCCCTTTTGAACGGTTTATTTACATCCACTATGGATGGGGGCTCCTTTTGGAGCCTTTTTTCATTTTTTGTATATTCCATTCATCAATTTATAAAAACATAAATGCTATAATATGTTTCAATATAAATAGATAGGTGTATACACCTATCTATTTATATCCTTTAAGTAAAAACCTCTAGTTCTTCTTATCAAAAATTCTTCTATTTGATTTACTTTATCTTTTAATAGTCTTAATTCCTTAACACCGTCTTGTTGTAATGAAATATCTATATTTTTTTCTAATAAATCCAATCTATCATATATTTCTTGAATCTCCTTCTTTATCTCTTTACAAGAATTCAAAATATCAGAGGATGAAATCTTTTTTTTTAATGGAACTTCAATAGCATCCTCAATATTTCCAAATCCTATAAATTCAACATGTGGCTTTATGCTACCAAAAGAATAATTTAATATATCTTCATTATAAGAAGATTTATCTATATATTTATATCTAACAATCTTTTTTTGTCTTGAATCTTCCCATAGATAAATTGGACTCCAGGTAGTACCATTGTCTTTACTATATCTACTCATTATATTTTCATATTCAAGCCACACCGCCCAAAGCTTATCTTCATAATATACTAAAGTTGGATACATAATACCTTCTTCATTAGATAATATCTCACTTATATCCTTTATTATTTTGTCATTAATAATAAATCTTTCATATTTTACTACTAAATTTTCATCATATTGACAATATACTATATGTAATTTATTATCCTTTAAAAGCATATCTAAATATAATAATCCTTGATTACTATCAACAATCTTTAACTTCTTTCCCCATTTTTTATTGATAATATTAAAAAAATTTAAATATACATTATTATTCTCTTGTTTATCATGATAGGCTATTATCAATCCTTTGTCACATTCCACTATTTTAAAAGGGTTTAAAACCGCCCCTGAATTTATTTCGTCTACTATATTTGTGTTCCAACAATTACCATTATAATAATGATGATATATTCTATAGATATTGCTATTTTTTGTCAGAGAAATGCAATAAAATATATGCATACTATCATCTTTTACAATTATATTTAAGTTATATGTTTCTGGTATAGCTTCTTTAGTTAATTTTATATTTTCAATTTGATCCTCTTTTAATACTGTTAAAATTAAATTAAATGACATATCCTGATATAAAACAAATATAGTATTTTCTTTATCAATCGAAACATCAAAATCCATATGTACTTTTTCACCAACTATACTCTCTTCATCTAAGTTTCCAGTATTATAAAAAGTATATTTAATTATATTTTGATTTATTAATCTAAACATAATTATTTTGCTTTCAATATCCTTTATTATCACAATTTTATCATTATAAAACATTTTATTTCACCACCTATTTATACTTCTTTTAAATGATATTAATATGTATCACAAATTATTCCTATTCATATATGTAACAACTGCAAAGGTAAAAGAATATATTATGAATGAGACATAAATTTAATACTGTTTATTGGAAGGAGGAAAAATATGAACTGTTCAAATATTAAACCTGAAAGTATTAGTTTAGGAGTAACAGATAGATGTTGTGTGGGAAATGCTGGATGTGAATGGGATGGCACATTGAGAAATGTTAAAGTAGAACCAATATTCGTTCAAAAAGTATTTGATGCTACTTTAGTTAACTTACAAGCATTGAGCACTGTAAATAATGTAAGGTTTACACCTAAGTTAGGTAGAAATGCTAGAATTATAAAAATATCAAACATCAGATGTAAAAAATTTTTTAATCCAGAAAATATAAATGATCCTCGCAATCTATTAGTAGAGCCTGAAACCATGTTATCTGGAGGACGATTTGTAAAAGATGGAAAAGGTAGCCCTATAGAAGTAGTAGGACCAAATGGATTTAGATCTGAAAAAATAATATTTGCTGATACTTCTGAATGTGATAAAGAAGGAAAAGGGACACCAGTTTTTGGTACTCAAAAAGTAAGAATTAGTGGTAATGTTATAGTAGAAATTGATGCTATAATTCAAACTTCTGGTTCTAGAAGAAGAACTATAACTTTAACTGCTAATGTTCCAATTAGTCCAGTGGAATTAACTAATTTCTTTGAATTGTGTATACCTTCAATATATAATTCAGCATTCTTCCCAAGATTTGCTGAATTCTGTAATATACTATGTGAAACTAGATTAGCAACAAATAGTATCTCAAGAGATATAAATATTAATCCAGAAACAGGTGAAATTAGCATAGATCTAATAATTGCAATATGTATATCTTGTGAAAAGAAAATTATAGTACCAGTTCAAATTTGTGTTTTATCTACTGGATACCCAGAATTATCTCCAGAAATTTCCCCTATATGTACTACTTTCCCATCTCTATTTCCTAAACAAATAGATGAAGATAGCATAGAGCCAAGACCACCATGTAAACCAAAGTTCTCCTTAGATGCAGATGATTTTATAGAAGATACAGAAGACATTGATTTTAAAACTTTCGATTAGTACAAAAAATTAATAGAATGATGCTCCAATTGGAGCATCATTCTATTATATCCACTATAAATACATCTTGAGATTCTAAAAAATTTATATATTCATCTCCTGATTTAACTATAGTTCTAGTTGGTCTTTGAGGATGGACATATATAATTTCTCCCTCTTTCCCATTACTCAATAACACTTTGCATCCAACATAAAATTCAGATACTTTATTTAAAAATAACTGAGTAATTTTAGGATCTAAAATACCAAAGCTTTGTTCTTCTAATACTTCTGCAGCATAAAAAGGTGATATCTTTTTTTTATAATATCTATCTGATGTCAACGCATCATAAACATCGCAAACAGCAATAATTTTCGCATATTCATGAATTTTATCCCCTTTTAATCCATAAGGATAACCGCTACCGTCTTCTCTTTCATGATGCTGAAGAACACCAACCAATATATTTTTACTTATACCCACTGTATCTAAAAGTATATTATAACTATATATTGGATGTTTCATCATAATTTCTTGTTCCTCATTTGTTAATTTCCCTGGTTTATGCAATATATCATCTGATATTTTAAGCTTTCCAATATCATGAAATAAACCAGTTAATGCTATTTGTTTTATCTGTTTATCTGTGTAATTAAGCCATTTAGCAATCATTGTAGCTAACATAGAAACATTTAAACTATGATTAAATGTATAATCATCCTTTTCTTCTAACTGTCTTAGTCTTCCTAGTATATTATTATTTTGAATTATTTCTACAATTAATTCATCCAGTTCATCATTTATTTCACTCAGTATTATTTTTTTCCCTAGTTTAACATCTGAAAATACTTTTTCTACTTTATCTGAAAAAATCTCATATCTAATAATTAAATTATTTTGTCTTATATCCTCTGAATCTTCTTCTGGGTCATATATAAAAACATATTTTACCCCTTGATTTCGGATCTTTCTAATAATTTTTTTATTTAATACTGTACCTTTTGAAGCTAAAATAGCTCCACTTTTTAAACTACCTACATCCTTAGACAATACCATTCCTGGCTTTAACTCATTAGTATAAACTTTAACCATTTAATACCCCCTTAATTAAACCTTTTAACCCTATCAATAACTTTGGATGCAAAATAAGCAACTACTAATGCCACAGTTAATCTAGCAAAAAAAAGTAACCATAAATTAGCTCCTACTGCAACAAATATAAAAGTATCTTCAAATATAGCATGACAAGCAACAAGAAATATTATAATTATGTATAAATCCTTCTTCTTTAAATTCTCTTCTTCTATACTTTCTATTATAATTCCTGCTCCATATATTAAACCAAAAACCATACCAATCATAAGTGGAAAAACTGACTCATTAGATATATCGAATAATTTTGCTATAGGCTTTAGCTTTTTTGAGATTTTTTCTAATATTTTTGCATCTTTTAATATTTCCATCACTATCATAAGGGGAATTATTATCTTTGCCATAGATAAAACTGAATCAATGCTACCTATTGTACTCTCTTTTAAATAAGAACTAAAATCCATCTTTAATACCTCCTACAATATCAAGTTAAAAATAATTCCGGATAATATAGCTAATGTTATCCTTATAAATATTATTAATGCTAAGTTAACACTAGTTTTTTTTACAATTGCAGATTCCAATAACAAACTATGAGAAAAAGATAACATAATAGCTAATATGGTAGCTTGTCTAGCAGATAAGCTTATACTTGCCATAGCTCCTATTGCTGCATATAAATTGATGAAATTACCCAATACTAAAGGTACAGCTGCTTCACCTGGAAGTCCTAACAATTTCATTCCTGGTTCAAAAAAATTAGATATAATATTTAATAATGGAGTGTAACCTAAAAAAGTAACAAAAAAATAAACTGGTACTACTACTTTTGATAATTCCCACAAAGTGGATATGCCTTTTTTAAAACCATTTAGTATACTTTCTTTATACAATTGTCTCCCCCTCAATTACATTAATATAAAAATATTATAACATAGAAAAACCTTAAGTGTATACACTTAAGGTTATGCCAATTTTGAATCCTTACTTTCTAAAGAATTAGACCACTTTCCACATTTATCGCCATATCTAGCTAAAATTCTTCCATCTTCTCTTATTTCGATTACCTCACATACATTAGAACAACCTTCACATTCAAATCCATTTACATTATAATTTGATTTATGAATTGAAATCCCTTTAAATTTTGTATAACCTGTTTTTTTCACTTCTTCTTTAGCAAGAATTGCTACTCCAATAGCGCCCATTACATCATAATTATCCGGTATATAAATCTTTTCTCCAAAAGTTTCTTCAAATGCCTTTATAATACCAACATTTGCAGCTACACCACCTTGAAATAAAATAGGCGAAAGTATCTCTTTTCCCTTTCCAACATTGTTTAAATAGTTCCTTACCAAAGCTTCACATAACCCTTTAGCTATATCCGCTTGATTATGCCCTAATTGTTGCTTGTGTATCATATCTGACTCAGCAAATACAGCACATCTACCAGCAATTCTCACAGAATTATTAGATTGTAAAGCTAAGTCTCCAAACTCACTAATATCTATACCTAATCTTATAGCTTGCCTATCTAAAAAAGAGCCAGTACCTGCTGCACATACAGTATTCATAGCAAAATCTGTAACTATCTTATCTCTTAAAATTATTATTTTTGAATCCTGTCCTCCAATTTCAATTATTGTTTTTACATCAGGTAGAAAATCTAATCCCGCTACAGCATGAGCTGTGATTTCATTCTTAACCACATCTGCACCTACAATTATACTAGCTAAATTTCTTCCACTTCCTGTAACTCCCACTCCTATTATATCAATATCATCTTTTAATGTCTCAATTTCCCCTATACCATCCTTTAAAACTTCTATTGGTTTCCCTTGAGTCCTCATATATTTTTTATAATGTACATTATTATTTTCATCCATCAATACAATATTGGTACTAACAGAACCAACATCAATACCCATATAATATTTAGCCAACTGACTTTTCCTCCCTTCTCCTCTTGAGTAAATCTACAAAAGCTTCTAATCTTGTCAGATAACCTGCTTCTCCTGTCATTTCATCTAATATTAATGTCATAATTGGAAAATTTAAATCCTTGCTTACATTGCATAGTATGCTTTTAGCAACTATCTCAGGCATACAATTTAAAGGTAATAACTGGATTACTCCATCAAAACCCTTATTAGCATAATATATAGCAGATCCCACTGTTTCTCGACCATGACCTCCTACAAGAGTCTCCAAATATGGTTTAGCAAGTCTATATTTTTCATTTTCTGTTTTTGAACCAAAAGGAAATTTTGCTATATGATGTTCTACCCATGTAGTCGGAGTAAGAGATTTCTCCACTAAAACACCCATATGTCCTAATTTCCTTTCTACTTCTAAATTGACAAAAGGTTCTATTATAGTATATATCTCTCCAATGAGTCCTATTTTTATAGGTTCTTTGCTATTATCTAACTTTATTTTGTTCAAATTATCTATAGTTTTATTCATCAATTCAATTGTTTCTTCTCCTCCATATACTTTTTCTATTTGTCTATAATAGCTATTAATAATTAAATCCACTTGATAGCTATCTACAGCATAAGCTCTAACTTTATTGGATAATTGTGTTATATAATCAGCAGTTTTTATTATTTGCCAACTCAATTTACCTGCTCTTATTAACTCCCCTATACTTCCTACCTTAAAAACTTTTACTATATTATCCTTTATAGGCTTTATACCTTCATATATGGGATCAAATACTATAAAATCCACATTATAACCCATATCTTCTAATATATGTTTCTCTAATGTAGAATAAAATCCAAATCGACATGGTCCGCAACTTCCTACCAATAATATAGTATCTGCTCCTTTTTTAATACTTTCTACAAAATTACCTGTCATTATTTTTAGAGGCAAACATATAGTCTCTGGAGAATTCTTTGTACCTATTTCTAAAGTCTTTCTACTACATATAGGAGGGGGTACCACCTCTTGTCCTAATTCTTCAAAAAAGGCTTTGGTAGCTATATACACATTACCCATATGTGGAAATGTTATCTTCATGATTATCCCTCCATTTTAACATATCAACAAAAGCCTCTATTCTTGTATTTATTCCAGCTTCACCTGTTTGTTCATCTATAGTCAATAAAGTAAATGGTACTTTATATTGCCTTGCTTTTCTTTCTACTAAATCCATAAGAACTGAATCTAACCCACACCCAAAAGCTGATATATATATGATCCCATCTATCATTTCTTTTTCTATTAAATAAAAAGCACTTCCTACTATTCTCTGCCCATGCGTCCAAAACATTCGTTTTGATAACTGAGATGCGTATTGCCTTGCAATTTCTTCTTTTATCATCTCAGCAGTAATTAACCCTATACCATTTCTTTTTAGCTTATTAGCTATATTCATATTTATATAATCATCATATATATTATAAGAATGACCCAATAATAATATATTCATTTCATGATTTTCACTAAAAGTATTTGGTCTCATATTTAAACTATCAAATTCTATAGCATTTAAAGAAACAATCCCTTGATCTAATAGCTCATTATATTCTACAAATTCTTTAAAAGCTCTATCATAGGCTTTTAATATTTTATAATTACTATTTATAAAATATTTACCTGTATATAATATGGATTTTTTTAAACTTTTATTTGATTTTCTCAAATTTATTACAGGAGTAATAATCTCTGGTAATCCTTCTATGCTATGTTTTATCATGTCTGGTAAACCTAAATGTTTTGGGCAACAATACTCCATCTTATATAAACTTATAAATTTAGGTATAAATAAATAATCTACTTTGTCTTTTAAATACTCTACATGTCCATGAAACACCTTTACAGGTAAACAAGCTTCATCAACACAGTTAAATATACCAGCATCCAAAATTTCCTTATTAGTTTTTGTTGAAACAATCACCTCTACATCTAAATTATTAAAAAATTTCTTCCATAAAAAATAATAATCATAATAAAACATACCTCTAGGTATGCCTACTGTTTTATGCACAATATCCCTCCATTCTACATTAATCTATTATTGCCAATAAGAATGAGAAATATTATATAAATATACAAAATAAAAAAGGGCTAAAATCATTGCCCTTCTTCTCTACTATCTAACCAGTTATTTAATATCTCTATTATAAATAATATTTCCTCTTTGCTAACTACTCTCTCATCTAATGAATATGCTATATAGGATATAAATTCATCTATATCTTTAAATGGTAGTTCCATTGCAGATAACAGTCTTCTCATTCTAAGTTTTCTCTCAATATTGTCCATTGTAGATATGCTTCTATTTATATATTGAATTAAACTATCTATTAATTGTTTTAAATAATATTCTTTTATAATTTCTACATCTTCAGGAAATAATTTCTCATATTCAACTAAACTTGTATCATTATAAAAAGTAAGTACTTTATTAGTAAATAATAATTTTTTATTTAATTCTTCATCTAAAAAATCTGGTCTTCTTAGTGCTTCATTATTTAAAGTTTCAAAATATTTTACATACTGTACTAAATCCTTTTCTGCATTAATAAAAGCCTTGTCAGTTAACTTTTTCAACCTAGACATACTTTGCTTATCAAAATTTCTCTCTTGTTTTTCCCATATAGAATACAATTTATTTGAATCTATAATATCTAATGTAGATTTACTAATAATTAATAACATAGATATTAATCTATTTATTAACATCCCTAAAGTCATAATAAACATTTCTATCTCTTCAAATTCTAATATTAATTTAAATATTTCATCAAATTGCTCTTCCATTTCATCTATAGATAAAGATTTATAATCAATATTTTTAAATAACTGTATATTGGTAAAATAATCATCAAACATCACCCCATAATCTCCCATTATAGAACTATCAAAAATCATCTTGTAATATTCAATTTCACTTTCTACCAAATCTGTTGGATATTCCCTTAAATTTCTAGAAAGAGTTTCTTTTATTACATCAAAATACTTATATTTACTCATTCTAAAAGGAAGTATCTCTAATATATTGGAAACAATGTTTATAAATGTAATATGATTATTTATATTATCTGCCAATACTTTTTCGATTTTATTTATTATCAAAGCCAATTCATTTTGGTTTACTAGCATATTATTATATTCTTTTTCTCCAATAGATTTCATCATATAATAATCCATATAATCTTTAATATAAAATAATTCTATTTTATAACCTCGGATACTTTTAAGTATATTATAAAGTTGCTCTCTCATATCTAGTAAAATGTTTATTTCATTTTCTATTTCACATTCATTCATCCTTGTATTTAACTTTATAAAAGTATTTGTAACATGTTCAAAAATTGTTTTTATTATTTCTTTTTCTTTATTAGAATTTAATTTTTCAAAAAAATTATTTTCTTCAATTAATTGGATTAAATCCATACTTGTATTTATAAAATAGTAATAGGACATTTCGCCTATTTTACATAATTGAAGCCCATTAATATCCAATATTTTATTCTTTAATTCATCATCTTTTAATTCTTTTATATTTTTTTCATCTAGCATATTTTTATCTTTTTTCTCTTCAACCATTGCTTCTCACCTCTCAATAATTTACCAAACTGCAATATGTCCATCCGCTCTTTTTTCCGTTCCACCTATATATGTTTTTGCATCTCTCAAAATAATTTGTCCTCTTCCAAAACTACCTATATCTTTAGAATATCGAATATTATGACCTTTTTTAATTAAAAAATCTGCAATATGTTTTGGAAAATCCTCTTCAACTAATACTTCTTTTTCTTTTATCCATTGCCATCTATATTTATCCAATGCCTCCTGAGGATTTAAATTAAAATCAATCATATTTACTATTGATTGTAGATGCCCCTGAGGTTGCATATATGCTCCCATAACTCCAAAAGGTCCTAAAGCCTTACCCTCTTTAGTAATAAATCCAGGAATTATAGTGTGATAAGTTTTTTTATTAGGTGCTAATCGATTATAATCCTTATCATTAAGACTAAAAGTATATCCTCTATTATGAAGGCTTATTCCAGTTTTAGGTACTACTAAACCTGAACCAAATCCCATAAAATTGCTTTGAATATAACTTACCATATTTCCATATTTATCCCCAGTTGCCAAATATACCGTACCTCCATTATTTAATGCACTATACTTTGGCAATATAGCTTTATTTCCTATTAATTTACTTCTACTTAATGCGTAATTATCATCTAATAAATACTTAAGATTATCTCCCATTTCTCTTGTGTCTGTAATATAATATAAACCATCTGCATAAGCTAATTTCATAGCTTCAATCATATAATGATATGATTGCAACGAATCTATATTTATATCAAAATTTTTAAGTATATTTAAAGCTAATAATACCACCATCCCATGAGTATTTGGTGGCAACTCCCATATATCGTAGCCTCTATAATTAACTGATATAGGTCTTACCCATTCTGGTCTATAAGTTTTTAAATCTTTCTTTGTAATAAATCCCCCATATTCTCTTGAAAATTTATCAATTTTATCAGCTATATCTCCTTCATAAAATGAAAGACATTTAGATTTAGCTAATTCCTCGAGTGTATAACTTAGTTCCTTTGAACTCCATATCTCTCCTGGTTTTGGTGCTCTTCCTTCTATAGAAAAAGTTTTAAACCATTCATCAAATTCTCTACCTTTTAATTGCTTTTTATAAAGCTTAAATGCTTTATTCCAATTATAAGATACAGTAGGAGATACAGGATATCCTTCTCGAGCATAATGAATTGCGGGTAATAATAAATCCTCAAAAGGTAGTTTCCCAAATCTATTGGACATTTCCCTCCATCCATAAAGCATCCCTGGAATAGTTACAGGTATAAAGCCGTATTTAGGAATAGTATTGTATCCTAAATTCTTTACTTTATCAATACTAATATTACTTGGAGCCCATCCACTAGCATTTAAACCATATAATTCATCTTCATACCATATAATTGCAAAACCGTCTCCTCCTAACCCATTTGAAGTAGGTTCTAAAACAGTTAAACTAGCTGCTGTAGCTATAGCAGCGTCTACTGCATTACCTCCTTTTTTTAATATCCCTAATCCTGCTTCTGCAGCTAAAGGCTGAGTTGTAGAAACCATACCATTTTTTGCAAACATAACATTTCTACGTGAAGGATATTTATGTTCAAAATAATTAAACTTCATATTTCATCTCCCTCTTGTTTGATAATGTTTAAATAATTTTATATAATTTTATTATATCATAATAGTAAACTTAAAGGAGAATCATATATGGAAAAACATGATTATTTAATTAACTCAAAGTTTAACAAGCACAAATACTTTCATGATAAAAATGTGTGCTTTTTAGATATAGAAACCACTGGTCTTAGTAGGAAATTTAACCAAATATATTTAATTGGATTAGTATATTTTAATAATAAAAATAAAAGTTGGTATCTTTCTCAATTCTTTGCTAACAATATTAATGAAGAACACATATTACTAGAACAAGTAAATAAATTTATTTCAAAGTTTAATCTGTTAGTTACTTATAATGGAGATAGTTTTGATATACCTTTTATTAAACATAGATTCAAAATTCATAAAATAAATAATAATATTTCAAGCACAGACAGTTTTGATATATATAGAAAAATAAAAAAATATGACTCTTATCTTCCTTTTGATAATTTAAAACTGAAAACTATTGAAAAAAATTTAAATATTTTTAGAGAAGACAAATATACTGGAAAAGATTGCATAAATTTCTATTATGAATATATTAACACTAAAGATGACACATTAAAGGATAAAATTTTAAAACATAATTTTGATGATTTGTATTATTTATTAGATATTATGCAAATATTTGATGTAATACAAAATATCAAAAATTTTGATATAGAATACAATGATAAATTTATCTCTATAGAAATTGATGAAATAAATTTAACTGGTGATATTATAAATATATATTGTAATATATTAGTTGAAAAACCAGATATAAATTTCATATATTTTGGAGATACTTTTAATATTATACAGAAAGATAAAAACCATATGATTATAAAACTAGAAGTGAATGAAGGATTTATTACTCCTACTAAGAAATGCTTATTTATAAACAAATCAAAACTTCCTCCAAGCATTTATTTAGAAGATATGACTGAATACATGCTTCCAGAAGATATTTTTGTTTTAAAGATAGAAAACAAATATCAGATGAAAAATATTAAAAAATTAATCAAACAATTAATACTTTATATACTTAATTTTTAATATAATAAATAAAGACAGTAGACCTTAGCTTCAAAGTCTGCTGTCTTTATTTATTGGTGGGCCTTCAGGGACTCGAACCCCGGACCTACCGGTTATGAGCCGGGCGCTCTAACCAACTGAGCTAAAGGCCCTAATTAATGGTGGTGGGCCTGGGTGGACTTGAACCACCGACCTCACGCTTATCAGGCGTGCGCTCTAACCACCTGAGCTACAAGCCCATGTGTTTTTCATATTTAATTTTAATACAACAAACTGGCAGGGGTGGCAGGACTCGAACCCACGACATTCGGTTTTGGAGACCGACGTTCTACCAACTGAACTACACCCCTAAACTATTGGTGGGCCTTCAGGGACTCGAACCCCGGACCTACCGGTTATGAGCCGGGCGCTCTAACCAACTGAGCTAAAGGCCCTAATTTTTATTCAAATGGTGCCCAGAGGCGGAATCGAACCACCGACACGGGGATTTTCAGTCCCCTGCTCTACCGACTGAGCTATCTGGGCTAGTTGGTGGGCCTTCAGGGACTCGAACCCCGAACCTACCGGTTATGAGCCGGGCGCTCTAACCAACTGAGCTAAAGGCCCCCAGTAATTATTGGCGGAGAAGGAGGGATTTGAACCCTCGCGCCCTAATAAAGGACCTACTCCCTTAGCAGGGGAGCCTCTTCAGCCTCTTGAGTACTTCTCCATAAAAGTTGGCGGAGAGGGTGGGATTCGAACCCACGTGGACCACAAGACCCTAACGGTTTTCAAGACCGCCCCGTTATGACCTCTTCGGTACCTCTCCATTAAAACCTATATATAGACCATATAAAATATTAGCTTTTATCTAAATAATATACAAATACTTATACTAAAGTTGGTGACCCATCGGCGACTCGAACGCCGGACGCCCTGATTAAAAGTCAGGTGCTCTACCGCCTGAGCTAATGGGTCATAAAATGGCTGGGGCGACAGGACTCGAACCTGTGAAATCCTAGAGTCAAAGTCTAGTGCCTTACCGCCTTGGCTACGCCCCAATTATGGTGCACCTAGGAGGATTCGAACCCCCGGCACACGGATTAGAAGTCCGTTGCTCTATCCAACTGAGCTATAGGTGCTTAATATATGGAGCGGGTGAAGGGAATCGAACCCTCGCAACCAGCTTGGAAGGCTGGGGCTCTACCACTGAGCTACACCCGCATCATGGTGGAGGAGACTGGATTCGAACCAGTGAAGGCTAAGCCAACGGATTTACAGTCCGTCCCCTTTGACCAACTCGGGAACTCCTCCATGTTATTTAATGGAGCTGGTGAGAGGACTTGAACCCCCAACCTACTGATTACAAGTCAGTTGCTCTGCCAATTGAGCTACACCAGCAACATGGCGACCCGGAAGGGACTCGAACCCTCGACCTCCAGCGTGACAGGCTGGCATTCTAACCATCTGAACTACCGGGCCAATAAATAGAGCTACAATCATTATTTTATTTTAAATTATATAATTTTATGTGGTGGGCGCAATAGGGCTCGAACCTATGACCCCCTGCTTGTAAGGCAGGTGCTCTCCCAGCTGAGCTATGCGCCCTCATATATCTATATATCATAATGTGGTGACCCTACCGGGACTCGAACCCGGGTTACCGCCGTGAAAGGGCGGTGTCTTAACCACTTGACCATAGGGCCATACACAACTTGAAATGACTCAAAATGGTAGCGGCGAACGGACTTGAACCGTTGACACTGCGGGTATGAACCGCATGCTCTAGCCATCTGAGCTACGCCGCCACAATATAAATAATTATACTATCTATATAATTATGGTTGCGGGAGCTGGATTTGAACCAGCGACCTCCGGGTTATGAGCCCGACGAGCTACCAGACTGCTCCATCCCGCGACATTTATATCAGGCATAATCATAATGGTGCCGAGGACCGGAATCGAACCGGTACGATCTTCTTAAGATCGCAGGATTTTAAGTCCTGTGCGTCTGCCTGTTCCGCCACCCCGGCAATTCTTTGCCCTATCGGGGCACTCAATTTTTTTGTTTTTATGGCTCCCAGGGTGGGATTCGAACCCACAACCTACCGGTTAACAGCCGGTTGCTCCACCATTGAGCTACCTAGGAACATTCATCTGGCAGCGTCCTACTCTCCCAGGGCGTCTCCACCCAAGTACCATCGGCGCTAAGAGGCTTAACTTCTGTGTTCGGTATGGAATACAGGTGTATCCCTCTTGCCATTGCCACCAGATTTTATTTAGTTATCAATTCATTGTTTGCAATTCTTTAGGCTTTTGCACAAAGTTTGCAATTCTTTAGGCTTTTGCACAAACTATATTTTATATACTTATTCTAGGATTGTCAACTATTAATTTGTTTTTTAAATTTTTTCATTGACAAACGCAGTCTCGAAACACAAATCTATTTGTTCGCTACGCTTGTATAGATTTGGTTCTCGTTGCGTTTGACCTACCATCCATTTGCTCTAAATACATTTCGCAAATGGGGTTAGGTCATAAACTAAACAATACATTATATTTCTGGTCAAGCCCTCGACTTATTAGTACCTCTTAGCTAAGAGTATTGCTACTCTTACACCTGAGGCCTATCTACCAAGTAGTCTACTTGGAGTCTTAACCTTTCGGTGGGAAATCTTATCTTGAGGGGGGCTTCGTGCTTAGATGCCTTCAGCACTTATCCCGTCCAGACTTAGCTACTCAGCTGTGCCTCTGGCGAAACAACTGATGCACCAGCGGTCTGTCCATCCCGGTCCTCTCGTACTAGGGACAGATCCTCTCAAATTTCCTACGCCCACGACGGATAGGGACCGAACTGTCTCACGACGTTCTGAACCCAGCTCGCGTGCCTCTTTAATGGGCGAACAGCCCAACCCTTGGGACCTACTCCAGCCCCAGGATGAGACGAGCCGACATCGAGGTGCCAAACCTCCCCGTCGATGTGGACTCTTGGGGGAGATAAGCCTGTTATCCCCGGGGTAGCTTTTATCCGTTGAGCGATGGCCCTTCCACTCGGTACCACCGGATCACTAAGTCCGTATTTCTACCCTGCTCCACTTGTTGGTGTCGCAGTCAAGCTCCCTTCTGCCTTTACACTCTTTGCACGATTCCCGACCGTGCTGAGGGAACCTTTGAGCGCCTCCGTTACTCTTTAGGAGGCGACCGCCCCAGTCAAACTGCCCAACTGACAGTGTCCCAAGACTGGTTCACAGCCTCTGGTTAGAACTCCAGAACTACAAGGGTGGTATCCCACCGCCGGCTCCGCACAGACTGGCGCCCATGCTTCTCAGCCTCCCACCTATCCTGTACATGTAATTCCAAAGTCCAATGTCAGCCTACAGTAAAGCTCCACGGGGTCTTTCCGTCCTGTCGTGGGTAACACGCATCTTCACGTGTACTACAATTTCACCGGATCCTTTGTTGAGACAGCGCCCAAGTCGTTACACCTTTCGTGCGGGTCGGAACTTACCCGACAAGGAATTTCGCTACCTTAGGACCGTTATAGTTACGGCCGCCGTTTACTGGGGCTTAAGTTCTGAGCTTCGCTTTCGCTAACTCTTCCCCTTAACCTTCCAGCACCGGGCAGGTGTCAGCCCCTATACTTCATCTTTCGATTTAGCAGAGACTTGTGTTTTTGGTAAACAGTCGCTTGGGCCTATTCACTGCGACCATCTAAGGCTCTGCTTTATGCTTCACCTCAGATGGCACCCCTTCTCCCGAAGTTACGGGGCTATTTTGCCGAGTTCCTTAACAAAGGTTCTTCCGCGCGTCTTAGGATTCTCTCCTCGCCTACCTGTGTCGGTTTGCGGTACGGGTACCCTTGGGCTCGATAGAGGCTTTTCTTGGCAGTGTGGAGTCAGCTGCTTCGCTACTTGTTTTTCGCTCCCATTCGCATTTCAGGATTGTTAAGGCGGATTTGCCTACCTTAACTCCCTACATGCTTAGACGCACTCAACCAACGGTGCGCTCAGCCTATCCTCCTGCGTCTCCCCTTCTCTCAAACGCCCTTAGGTAGTACAGGAATCTCAACCTGTTGTCCATCGCCTACGCCTTTCGACCTCAGCTTAGGTCCCGACTAACCCTGAGGGGACGAGCCTTCCTCAGGAATCCTTAGGCTTTCGACGGGAGGGATTCTCACCCTCCTCTCGCTACTCATGCCAGCATTCTCGCTTCTGTATAGTCCACCACTCCTTCCGGTATGGCTTCTGCCCATACAGAACGCTCCTCTACCACTCTATTAGAGTCCACAGCTTCGGTACCAAATTTTAGCCCCGGAAATCTTCGGCGCAAGGTCACTCGACCAGTGAGCTATTACGCACTCTTTAAATGTATGGCTGCTTCTAAGCCAACATCCTGGTTGTCTGTGCAACCTCACATCCTTTGCCACTTAATTTGGATTTAGGGACCTTAGCTGGTGGTCTGGGCTCTTTCCCTTTTGACTACGAAGCTTATCCCACGTAGTCTGACTCCCGAACAACGTGATTCCGGCATTCGGAGTTTGATAGGTTTTGGTAGCACTATGTGCCCCTAGACCATTCAGTGCTCTACCTCCTAATCACTTGCTCGAGGCTAGCCCTAAAGCTATTTCGAGGAGAACCAGCTATATCCGAGTTCGATTGGCTTTTCACCCCTACCCACAGGTCATCCGATAGCTTTTAAACGCTAACCGGTTCGAGCCTCCATTGAATTTTACTTCAACTTCACTCTGCCCATGGGTAGGTCACCCGGTTTCGGGTCTATGGCATACAACTTGGCGCCCTGTTAAGACTCGGTTTCCCTACGGCTTCATACCTTTTGGTATTTAACCTTGCTGTATACCATAACTCGCTGGCCCGTTCTACAAAAAGTACGCGGTCACACTTTAATGTGCTCCCACTGCTTGTAGGCATAGGGTTTCAGGTTCTATTTCACTCCCCTCACGGGGTTCTTTTCACCTTTCCCTCACGGTACTTGTTCACTATCGGTCACCAGTTAGTATTTAGCCTTGGGAGGTGGTCCTCCCTGCTTCCCACAGGATTTCTCGTGTCCCGTGGTACTCTGGAGCACAACTAGGATGTTTTAAGTTTTGTCTACAGGACTTTCACCTTCTGTGGTGGACCTTTCCAGATCCTTCGACTACTTAATTTTCATCCTTTATGTTGTGTCCGCAACCCCGAATACAAAGTATTCGGTTTGGGCTGTTCCCCGTTCGCTCGCCGCTACTTAGGGAATCGAGTTTTCTTTCTTTTCCTCAGGATACTTAGATGTTTCAGTTCTCCTGGTGTTCCTTCCCTTGCCTATGTGTTCAGCAAAGGATACTTGAGGTTCTCTCAAGTGGGTTCCCCCATTCGGAAATCCCCGGTTCAACGCCTATTTGCGGCTACCCGAGGCATATCGGTGCTTATCCCGTCCTTCGTCGGCTACTGGTGCCTAGGCATCCACCCTATGCCCTTATTAGCTTGACCAGAAATATAATCTACTGTTTAGTTTTCAATGTGCATCTTTTATTAATAATTTCCAACACTTCACAATAGTTGTTAACATGTTAGGTCATAATAAACAAAACAGTGCGAAATACCATTGCTTTCCGCAGTCTCGAAACACAAATCTATTTGCTCGCTACGCTCGCATAGATTTGGTTCTCGTTGCGTTAGGTTGTAAACTCCTTAGAAAGGAGGTGATCCAGCCGCACCTTCCGATACGGCTACCTTGTTACGACTTCACCCCAGTCATTGGCCCTACCTTCGACAGCTGCCTCCTTACGGTTAGCTCGCTGGCTTCGGGTATTGCCAACTCCCATGGTGTGACGGGCGGTGTGTACAAGACCCGGGAACGTATTCACCGCGGCATGCTGATCCGCGATTACTAGCAACTCCGGCTTCATGCAGGCGAGTTGCAGCCTGCAATCCGAACTGGGATCGGCTTTTTGGGATTGGCTACTTATCGCTAAGTCGCTTCCCGTTGTACCGACCATTGTAGCACGTGTGTAGCCCAGGACATAAAGGGCATGATGATTTGACGTCATCCCCACCTTCCTCCGATTTATCATCGGCAGTCCCTTTAGAGTGCACAGCCGTACTGTTGGCAACTAAAGGCAAGGGTTGCGCTCGTTGCGGGACTTAACCCAACATCTCACGACACGAGCTGACGACAACCATGCACCACCTGTCACCTCTGTCTCCGAAGAGAAGGCTCTATCTCTAGAACGGGCAGAGGGATGTCAAGCCCTGGTAAGGTTCTTCGCGTTGCTTCGAATTAAACCACATGCTCCGCTGCTTGTGCGGGTCCCCGTCAATTCCTTTGAGTTTCATTCTTGCGAACGTACTCCCCAGGCGGAGTGCTTAATGTGTTAACTGCGGCACCGAAAGTCTCCTCCCGACACCTAGCACTCATCGTTTACAGCGTGGACTACCAGGGTATCTAATCCTGTTTGCTCCCCACGCTTTCGTACCTCAGCGTCAGTTTAAGGCCAGAAAGTCGCCTTCGCCACTGGTATTCCTCCTGATATCTACGCATTTCACCGCTACACCAGGAATTCCACTTTCCTCTCCTTAACTCAAGTCACGTAGTTTCAAATGCTTACATGGGTTAAGCCCATGCCTTTCACATCTGACTTACATGACCGCCTACGTACCCTTTACGCCCAGTGATTCCGGACAACGCTCGCCCCCTACGTGTTACCGCGGCTGCTGGCACGTAGTTAGCCGGGGCTTCCTCCTATGGTACCGTCATTATCGTCCCATAGGACAGAGCTTTACGACCCGAAGGCCTTCATCGCTCACGCGGCGTCGCTGCATCAGAGTTTCCTCCATTGTGCAATATTCCCCACTGCTGCCTCCCGTAGGAGTCTGGACCGTGTCTCAGTTCCAGTGTGGCCGGTCACTCTCTCAAGCCGGCTACCCATCGTGGCCTTGGTGAGCCGTTACCTCACCAACTAGCTAATGGGACGCGAGACCATCTTCCACCGCTATCGCTTTAACTTAAAATCCATGCGGATTTTAAGTGTCATAGGGTATTAATCCCGGTTTCCCGAGGCTATCCCCTTGTGGAAGGCAGGTTCCTCACGCGTTACTCACCCATCCGCCGCTAAGTAGCTTATCAATCCGCCCGAAGGCTTCTTGATAAGTACTTCGCTCGACTTGCATGTGTTAGGCACGCCGCCAGCGTTCGTCCTGAGCCAGGATCAAACTCTCATGAAAAAAGTTTGCCCTGGTTAAAAATCTACTCAAGGTATTTCACACTGTTTAGTTATCTAGGTTCATTTGTTGCGTTGTGCTTTATTAATATAGCATATTTAATTTCACTTGTCAACATCTTTTTTTGTATTTTTTTATATTTTTTATATCTTCTTGTAATTTTATTTTAATATAGTATCTTAAAATATACATTCTTATATATTTTAAGAATATGCTATAAGCATACGCCTTGTCACTAATTTAAATGCATATAGTAATATATTATTCTTCGCCTATCTGCTATCATCCTCAGTGACAACATTAGTTAATTTAGCATATTTTTTGCTCACATTCAATTCTATTAAAAAGCAATTACACGAGGTTATCGTATATTTACATGACTTTTTTACTATTTCCTATCATTATCTTTGTATTTTAAACTTATTTATCTTTTTAAAAGTATATCATTCTACATTATGTTTTATTTTCTCAAATTGTTCTTTAACAAAAGTATCGTCAGGATTAAGCTTATGAGCTATTTCTATATCTTCTACAGCTTTATAAATATTGCCCATCTGTAAATATAATAATCCTCTATTAAATACAATTTTATAATCGGTTGGATATAAAATTATTCCTTGATTAAAAATATCCAAAGCTTCCTTTAGATAACCAATAGTAAATAAACAAATTCCTAACTCATTATACACATTAGCATCTTTAAAATCAGCATCTAAGGCTTTATAAAAATAATCTATGGCATTTTCATAATCTCCTAAACCTTTATAAGCTAGCCCTATTAAATATAAAATATTTCCTTGTTTATGTTTATTGCTTAACTTTAAAAATATATTCACTGCTTTAGAATATTCCCCACGTGACAATAAACTTATTCCTTCCTCAAAGTTCACATCATCTTCTATAAGTTCTAACTGTTCTCTTATTTCTTGAATCCTTGCTGTATCATCATCAAAATTTAAATATTTTTCCCATGTAAGCTTAGCTTTTATAAATTGATTGTAATGTTTATAATGATAACCTAGTTTATAATAGGCTAACGGAAAATCCTCAGAAATACTTAAAATTGACTCTAACTGTCTAGTTGATTCCAACAAAAAATCCATAGATTTTTCAGGATTTCCTTCATTAGCAAACTTGATAGCTAATTTTTCTAAAGACAAAGCATAGTTGAATATTCCATTTATATTCTTATTATTTACATTCACAAGTGCCCTATAAAATATAGCCCCATACTTTATATTGTTTTTCTTTACATATTGAAAACCTTTATATAGTATATAATCTTCAATGTTAGGATTATATTCATACAATAGTTTTTTATATTTATCGTTATATTTAAATTTAGTATCTACTCCTAATAAAAATATTATTCCATCTATTATATGAGAAATTTCAATTTCATCTTTTAGATTTCCCTCTTGAATCTCTTCTATTAAGGTGTCTACAATTATGGGTAAAGGTAATTTATCATCAATACTAAAGGTACCAATCTGTAATTTGGTACCCCTTTTTAATTCTAAAAATGAAATATTGTCCGTTTCTTTTATAAAATATTCTTCTATTATCTTCATGCAATCACCTTCTAATCATAAAACTTATTTGTATACATTCTCTTTCTTCGTGTACTGGTACTTAACAGTTTAAATAAATGACCTCTATAAATCATAATAAACGAAAAAAGTACCTGCCCTAAAATATATTTTAGCAATTCCTTAAAGCTCAAACTTAAACCAAAACTTAAATGAGTAGTAAATAAATCAGTTATAACTTTTCCTGTAATTAAGTATAAAAATAAATATAATATAATATTGGGTAGTAACCAATTAAACCAATTTTCTTTCATAAAATTAAATGCATATTGAATGCTTTCAAATGAAGAATAATACTTTTGATATATAGTTTCTGGTAAAGGGTTTAATGCAATCAATATTATAATTTTAATTAAACTATTTAGCAAATAACCACTTGCCCCTACTATACCAGATATCATAGATAACAGATAATCAACAATCCATGCAATAAAAAACACACCATATATCTTCCATAAATAGTATTTAAATCCCTCCTTAAAATTTTCCATGGTTATCCTGTCATAATTAATTATATTTGATAATAGATATAAATAATTAGATATTAAACTGCTACTTACAATTGCCATGATAAATCCTACTAATATATAAAGTGGTCCCCTAAAAAAAGTGTTTAATACCATTAATAATAGAATATTTAATATAGTATATATTAATCCTGTAAATACTAATATCCAATTTTTCTTAAAACTTTTCACACTTTTCTTCATTGTAGATTTATTCACCAATAAAAAGTCTTTTATTAAATTCATTTCAAGTCACTCCTTTTAATGTAATCACTTATATCATAACTAAAACATCTATTTATAACCCCTTCCTTATATTCAAATAAAATGTATGAATTTTTAAAGATATTCGTAGTTACGTGATACCCATTATTTATTAAACAAATTATGTCTATTCTAAATTTCTCAATATGAATTTTATTTATAATTCTTTTAGTAGGACTATTTATATATTTGGGTAAAAACTCCTGAAGTATATTTTTGTCTTTCAATATTTTATGCTTATTTTTTTGAATAACTTCTACTTCTTCTCTTGGAAAAAATTTAGGTATATTGAAATTTTTATTATTAATTATATAATCATATTTTATTATTTCTATTATTATATTTAAATCTGAAAATTTTTTGTGCCTACAAAATTGAATTAATATTTCATATAATCTATTTCTACTGTGTAATATTTTATGAAAACCATTTTCCTCCCAGTATTTTAAATAATCTTCATAAAAATCAAAAGGACTTTTATAGTAATTATTAATTATATACTCAATTGAATGTTCAAAATACTTTTCATTATAATATTTTTCTACTAAATCCTCTATCCCTTTTAATTTTAACATTTCTTCATACTTTATATAATTTGTTTCCAATACTTCATAAGGAGGAGAATCTAAAAATTTAAATCCATATTGCATTCTATCTTTCCTTAAACCAGAGCCCTTTAATAATTTTAAAAAACCTAACTGTATTTTTTCTGGTTTTAATTCATATACATCATTAAATGATTTTTTAAAACTATCATAATCTTCATAAGGTAGCCCTGCAATTAAATCCAAATGTTGATGTATATTTTTATAGCTTTTTATTTGTTTAGTTACTTTTTTTAGTCTAGATAAATTAGTTATTCTACCAATAGCATTTAATGTTCTTTCATTTGTTGATTGTACTCCTATCTCAAATTGAAACAATCCTTCTTTAGCTCTTTTTAAAAATTTAAGCATATCATCATCTAATAAATGGGCTGTAACCTCAAAATGAAAATTTATATTATGTGGGTTTTTTTTCATTATAAAATCCATAATCTCCATTGCATATTCTTTATTAGCATTAAAAGTTCTATCTACAAATTTTACCTGTCTAACCTCTGCTTCTATGAGCCTTTCAAGATCCTCTTTTACTCTATCTAAACTAAAAAATCTTACTCCCTTAATCGTTGATGATAAACAAAATTGACAATTAAATGGACATCCCCTTGAACTTTCAAGGTAAACAATTTTATCTCTAAATTCATCTCTAATTATTTTATAAGGAGAAGGAATAATATCAAGATTATTTATCAATTCCCGAGGAGGATTTTCTATAATTGAATCTCCTTTTCTATAAATTATACCTTCTATAGTACTATAATCTTCTCTTTCAGATATTATACTATTTAATAGCTCTTTAAAGGTTATTTCTCCTTCACCATAAATTATAAAATCAACATACCAACAATTATTCATCAAATCCAATCCATCAAATGATACTTCTGGACCACCTAATATTATTTTTGTTTCTGGTCGTACTAATTTTATAATTTCACATATCTTTAAAGTTTCATCTCTATTCCATATATATGTAGAAAATCCTATAATATCTGGATTTTTCTTATATATTTCTCCTGCAATATAATCTATATTTTGATTAATAGTAAACTCCATTAATTCAATATCTGCTATGCCTTTTGAATAAGATTTTAAATATCTTATTGCAAGAGCAGCATGAATGTATTTTGAATTTAATGTAGCTAATACAATCTTCATATCTTCCTCAGCCTTTCTTTTTTTTAAACTATTTCCATTATAACATAATCTATACTGCTATATTGAAGGTTTAAGAAAAAAAGTATAAAATATAATTAATATTATAATATTTTACGAAAGGGGTTATTTGATGAGAAAATTTGATAAAATTTCTATTCAAGAAATGTCAAAAGAGGATATGCTTATGATAATAAAAGCCCTTGAATATACTGGTGCCAATACAAATATTCAAGCATTTTTAACATTAAGAGATAATATTTTAAAAGAACTAGCTTCTTTGGCAGAAAGTAGTGAAAATGAATTCTTAGCTTATCTAAACGATTCCTATTAATTTATTACATAAAATAAACCTTCCATTTAGGAAGGTTTAATTTGTAAATTTATACATACCTGATTTGGTATTTAAATATACAATTGTTTTGCCTTCTATACAATCTTTTTTTACCACTTGAGCATAATTTAAGAGGGAATGATAAAACTTATCCCCAACATTTAATTCAAATATATTTGGCAAATAATATTTTTTTATCTTTAGGGCTTTAGGATTTATCCTTCCCTTTCTCAAATTATAAACATAAATACATAATTCTTCATAAAAATTATTATTAATATATTTCTCTATTTTATTATTATCAATTAATGCATTAACAACTTTCCCAAATAAAATATTTGTTGGATTTCCATTGATTATTAAATCTAAACAATCAATTAGAATACTAAAATTATTAGTATGAGAAAAATTTAATGCATTAAGAGCATCTATTTTGTATTTTTCAAAAGTTACTGTGAAATTATCAGGATAACTATTTAAAGGTACTCTAATATAATCCATATATTCTTCTATAAATTTAACTTGAGAAAAACTAATTATTTCATTCTTAAGTTTTTCAATCAAATCTCCCTCTTTATTTAACAGTAAATATAGCAATTTGGATAATAAAACTCCTTCAATTATAGTATTTATATTCCCTGTAGTAAATAACAGATTTTTTATTGTTTCTTTTTGCATAAATGAATAATCTTTATTAACCAATACTATAGGTATTAGTCGAAAATAAGCAGTATCGTCTATTCTATTCCAATATATAGAAGGTTCACCACCTTCTAATATATTCAATAAAGAAACATTTTCACCATGTCTATAATATTTCCAAAGCTTCATTTCCTCATTAAATCGCTTGTAATCAATATAAACCCCTACATGCTTTTCTGAGGGTATTAGAGATTTAATGGTTAGAACCATTAAATCTGTAATATGAGAAGGACCATTGCTTAATCTAATATCCTCATTAAAAGCAACCCATAAAGGTTGAATAATATCATTATACTCCATCTTATCCACTCCTACATTTTGTCTGGAGCTTCTATACCCAATAAGAATAAACCTGTTTTAATTACAGTTTTTGTTGCATATACAAGTAAAAGTCTAGCCTTCTTCAAACCTTCCTCTACTGATAAAATAGGGCAAGAATTATAATACTTATTAAACGTCTTAGCTATTTCAACTATATGCCTTGTAATAAAAGAAGGCTCATATTTATTAGTAGCATCTAAAACCACCTCTGGAAATTTATATAATAGTCTAATTAAGTTTATCTCATCTTCTTCTTTTAATAAAGAATAATCTACCTTATCAATTAAACTAAATTTTCCTTTTTCCAAAAGACTATTAGCCCTTGCATGAGTATATTGTACATAAGGTCCTGTCTCTCCTTCAAAACTAAGAGTTCTATCCCAGCTGAAAACATAGTCCTTTATTCTGCTATTGAATAGTTCTTGAAATACCACAGCTCCTATTCCAACTTGCTTAGCTACTTCCTCCTTATTTTCTAAATTTGGGTTTCGTTCCTCTATGATTTTTAATGTCTGTTCAACTGCCTTATTTAATACATCTTCTAAAAAAATAACTCTACCTTTACGTGTTGATAAACTTCCATCCTCTAAACTAACCATACCAAAATTTACGTGGATACAATCCTTTGCCCATTCATATCCCATCAATTCTAAAATCTTCTTTAACTGTTTAAAATGAAGATTTTGCTCTGAAGCTACTACATAAATATTTTTATAAAAATTATAATGCTCTTTTCTATATATAGCTGCTGCTAAGTCCCTTGTAATATAAAGTGTGGATCCATCACTTTTCTTTATTAAAGCTGGGGGCATACCATAAGGTTCTAAGTCTACTATCCATGCTCCCTTTGATTCCTTTAGAAGTCCTTTTTCTTCTAATTCTTCTATTACTCGTGGCATCTTATCTGAATAAAAAGATTCTCCATCATAAGAATCGTATTTAATATTTAACATATCATATACTTTATTAAATTCTTTCAAACTAATATCTCTCATCCATTGCCAAAGTTTAAGGGCCTCTTCGTTTTTATTTTCTAATTCTTTAAACCAATATCTAGCTTCTTCCATCAAACTTTCATCTTTTTCAGCTTCCTCATTAAATTTAACATATAGTTTTAACAATTCGTTTATAGGATCTTTCTCTATAATTGATTTATCTCCCCATTTTTTATATGCAACAATAAGCATTCCAAATTGAGTCCCATAATCTCCCAAATGATTTAATGCTTTTGTATCAAAACCCTGAAATTTGTATATTCTATATATGGAATGCCCTATAACCGTAGTCCTAATATGCCCTATATGAAAAGGCTTTGCAATATTAGGTGATGAAAATTCAACTAATACTGTTCTACTTTTTCCTATGTTAGATGACCCAAATTTATCTCCTTTTTCTATTATTTCATTAAGTACTATTTCTTTTAATTTCTCTTTGTTTACAAAAAAATTCACATAAGGTCCAACATTTTCAATCTTTTCAAAATATTCATTTCCCTGAATTTTATTAACTAATTCTTCTGCAATAATATTAGGAGCTTTTCTAAACACCTTAGCTAGTCTAAAACATGCAAATGCATAATCACCCATATCATAATTTGGGGGAATTTCAATTAATGATTCTATTTCATCTTTGGGCAAACTATTTTCTGCTTTATATATACAATCTATTACCTGATTTTTAAAATCTATCATATTCTATTCTCCTCCTCTTATTTATATATTAAATATAGCTCCCATCCCTTGTAAGAGACGAGAGCTATCCCGTGTTACCACTCTTGTTAATCTAAAATACTTAGACCCACTCAAAGTTTATAACGCTACTAACGTAATATCCTAATAATATTTCAGATATATCCTCAGAAGTCCTCTTCAAATACATTTTTGTACTGGCTCCCACCATCTCCAGCTCGCTAAAACAAAATAAATATTTTACTCTCTTCTTCAATGGATTATAATATTAATTTCTCAATTTATAATATACAATATTAATTAAAATAATTCAAGAAATTATTTTAATTCTATTACCGTTACCCCATCTCCACCTTCATTTAATCTACCTAATCTAGAAGATTTTACATGCTTATGCCCTTTTAAATAAGAATTAATTCCGCTACGCAATACTCCTGTTCCTTTTCCGTGAATTATATATGCTTTTTTTATACCTGCTAGATATACATCATCTATATATTTATCTAAATCAAGCAAAGCTTCATCTAAATTTTTACCTCTTAAATCTATTTCATTTTGCACATTTGCTGATTTAGCCCTTATTATATTCTTAGCACTTGTTCGCCCTTCATCTTGTTCTTCTAACTCAGTTCTTTTTAAAGTTGAAATATGAACATTTACTTTCATAATTCCTACCTGCACAAGTACATTACCGTCTTCATCAGGTGCTTCAATTACAGTTCCTTTTTGATTTAAGGATAAAACTTCCACTGTATCTCCTACCTTTAAATTTTTTGGAGGTTTATTGGATTTTACATTTAATACATCGTCAGATATAGATTGTTCAACTTTATTTAATTGCAATCTTAACCTTTCTTGAGATTCTTGAATTTTTCTAGTTTTTTCTTTATCTATTTCATGAGATATTTGTCTTAACTCTCCAATTATTTTATCTGATTCTTCTCTTGCAGCTCGAAGTATACTTCGAGCTTCTTCCTTTGCCTGTAATATAATTTTTTCTTTATTTTCCTTAGCCTTTTCTTTTTCTTTATTTAACTCCTCTTTTAGCTTTTCTACTTCGTATTTTAACTTCTCAGCTTCAAAACGATTTTTCTCTATAATTTTTCTATCCTTATCTATAGCTTGCAACACATCTTCAAACTCCACACTTTCCTTTGATACCAATGTTTTTGCATAATCAATAATATAATCTGGAAGACCTAACCTCTTGGATATTTCAAAAGCATTGGATTTTCCAGGAACACCTATAAGCAATCTATAAGTAGGACTTAGAGTATCCACATCAAATTCTACTGAAGCATTTTTTACCCCTTCTGTCGTTAATGCATATATCTTCAATTGACTATAATGAGTTGTAGCTATAGTCCTAATTCCTCTAGCTAAAAGATGTTCCAATATAGACATAGCTAAAGCTGCCCCTTCAGTAGGATCAGTACCAGCTCCTAATTCATCAAATAAAACAAGACTATTTTCATCTACATTTTCTAATATATTAACTATATTAGTCATATGGGAAGAAAAAGTACTCAAACTCTGTTCTATACTCTGTTCATCACCAATATCAGCAAATACTTGATCAAATACTCCTATTTCAGAATCAAAATCTGCTGGTATATGAAGACCAGACTGTCCCATTAATGTTAATAATCCTATAGTCTTTAAAGTTACTGTTTTCCCACCTGTATTAGGACCTGTTATAACCAAAGTATTAAAGTCCTTCCCAATATATATATCTATAGGAACTACTTTATCTACCTTTAATAAAGGGTGCCGTCCTTGCTTAATATTTATATACCCTTTGTTGTTAAGAATAGGCTTAGTAGCATTCATCTCTAATGCTAATTTACCTTTAGCAAATATAAAATCCAATCTTTGAAGTCTCTTTTGATTATTTTTTATAGCATGGGATTCTTCTGCAACTAAATTGGACAACCTTCGCAATATATTTTCAATTTCTTCTCTTTCTTCTATCTCCAATTCTCTCAATTCATTATTTAATTCTACTACTGCCATGGGCTCAACAAATAAAGTAGCACCACTAGAAGACTGATCATGAACTATTCCAGGAAAATAGCTTTTGTATTCTTGTTTTATTGGCACTACATATCTCCCATCCCTTACAGTTATTATACTATCCTGTAAATATTTCTTATATTTGCTAGAACTAGTGATAGAATTTAGCTTATTCTTAATGGATTCATTTTTGTTCATTATTTGTCTTCGTATATTTCTAAGAGCTGAACTAGCATTATCAGATATTTCATCTTCTCCAATAATTGCGTTATTTATCTCATCCTCAATGAATTTGAAGGTTTTTAAATCCATTATTAACCCATGAATTATAGGATAATCTTCTTTACCTTGTTCTTTCAATTCTTTAATATATCCTTTTAAACTTCTGGATACTCTCAAAGAGTCAGCTATTTTAAGTAAAGAATGAGGGCTTAACATTCCACCAATTTCTGCCATATTCAGCTCATGAGAAATATCATAAATTCCATATAGAGGAGGATTTCCTTTATTTATAAGCAATCCCAAAGCTTCTTGGGTTTCTCTTTGCATATATTCTATTTCTTCAATATCTGATGATGCTTTTAAGCTTTTTGCCATATTTTTTCCTAGCTGAGATTCTGCTTTTTCTATAAGCATTTTAACAATTTTATCATATTCCAATACCTTATAGGTTTTTGCTTCCATTAGATCACCTCTTATCATATAACACCTCTAAAATAATGGCCTTTCGTTATATGTTTTTTGCTTCTATAATTTTTAATATACTTCTCAACCATATCATAATCTATTATGTTATTGGCATAATCATAATATATTTCTTGTATTTCCCTTATATTTTCATCTTCAAATGTAAAGTCCAATCTAATCATATCTATACCACAGTCGAATACTTGATGGATATGCTCTAAAACCATCAATGGAACGGAATTATATATTGTAGTATATCCTCTATCTCTTTCCATATAAAAATCAATACCCTTTCTATCCCTAAGACCAAATCCACTTTTATAGGGACAAGTATTACATTCTCTATCATCTTTACAATTTTTCACTAATGCCATAGGGCAGTGCTTAGTAATCATCAATGGAATATATCCATATACAGTGGATTCATATATTATCCCATCTATTTTCTTAATATTTTGTATTTGCTTCATGTTTAATTCTGGTGATAATGTAACACCTTTAATCCCAAAACTATTTAATAATTTTACAGTATAGCTATTGAAAATATTTAATCCAATTTCTCCATGGATGTTCATATCAAAATTATCCCTTATAAATTTAAATGTTCCTATATTAGACACAGATATACCATCTAATAAATCTCCTATATCCATTATCTTTTCTCTTAAAGTTTCCAATCCTGTTCTATAAAGAATCCTATCAGTCATCAAATATGTTTCTATATTTTTTTCTTTTATCCTGTGTAATATATCCTTCAATGAATCTTCAAAACCAATATATATCCTATCTAATTTATTTAAATTTAATTGATCAAATTGTTTTTTGCTTTTTACACTTACTGATACCTTGTTTTTGCTTTTTACAACTCTATTTGTTAAATTCAAATACTTATTGATTAACAACTCATATTTTTCATTAGAAATTGGTTTACGATTGTTTTTGTTTTTACGTATATGATTTAATTGATCTATAGCATCACGTCTTAATTTATTTATATCACTTATAGACATAAAAGCATCCTCATCTAATTCAATTTGGATATCAACTGGATAATATACCGTATCATTAAGTTTGGATAGCTGGTCTACTATCCTTTCTTTAGTTAAAGATACTTTCTTTGCTTTTTCTACTAAACTATCAGATTTAACCTCTATATTTATATTCTCAGAGGTTAAATAAAGTACAGCAGGTCTTCCTATATATATAAATACTTTCATATTTATAGGATATTTAATATTTTCTTGTTCATAGGATTCTCTTGCTCTTTTTAATAAACTCTCACTAGATGTTCTATATACTTCTGAATTCAATAATACACTAGGGATGTTTTTAATTTTAGTTATTTTACCTTCTTCCCCTTTAAAATCTAGCACTATACCTATTCTATCTCCACTACAGGTTTCAAATTCTATCCCATCTCCCTTTTCTACATCTTGAAAAAATTTTACATATATATCATTTTTATCTATTTTAACTACTTTACCCACTAATAAACCTCTATTATCTGGTCTATCATAGGAAGCAGCTTCTCTACCAAATGCTCCCAACATATAGCCTTTGGTAAAACCCCTATTAAATATCTGAGCTACTTCATTTTTATCCTGCTGATTTATAGATTCTTTTCCTTTTTCTAAAACTTTTCTATATTTTTCCACTACAATAGCTACATATTCAGGTCTTTTCATTCGCCCTTCTATCTTTAATGAGGTTATGCCCCTATCAATAATTTCATTAATATAATCTAATGTATTTAAATCCCTAAGACTAAGAACATATTTTTTATCCCATGTTTTAAATACCTCTTGTCCTGATTCATAATTTATAAAACTATAAGGCATTCTACAAGGTTGAGCACATCTTCCTCTATTTCCACTTCTCCCTCCTAGCATGCTACTCATTAAACATTGCCCTGAATAACAAATACATAATGCTCCATGAATAAATCCTTCTAATTTTATATTTGAATTGAAATGTATATATTGCACTTCATTTATAGGAATTTCTCTGGCTAATACTACCCTGCTAAAACCTAATTCCTCTAAAAAAGTAACTCCTGGCAAATTATTTATAGTCATTTGAGTACTTCCATGTAAATCAAAATCAGGAAATATTTTTCTAATTAAATAAGAAAATCCTAAATCCTGTACAATAAGCCCATCCACATCTATTTCATATAAATATTTAATATAATCTAATGCTTTTTTCATTTCCTTATCATCTAACAATATATTGACTGTAACATATATCTTTACATCTCTTATATGGGCATATTCTACAGCATTTTTTAATTCTTCATTGGAAAAATTGTCTGCATGTTGTCTTGCATTAAACATTTTACCGCCCAAATAAACAGCACTTGCTCCATTTTGTATAGCAGCATAAAGAGATTCCATATTACCCACAGGAGCTAATAATTCTATATTATCATTAATCACTTATTTATATTTCCTCCTTGTTAAAAATGTTTGACTCACTTTCAAAGGTTTTTAATGCTTCCTCCAATTCTTTTTTTGTTTCAATTAATTCAATTTGACTATCAAATATTTTTTCTTGCAATTTTTTAATCATCCTTTGACTTTCTTCAAGTTCTTTTTCCTTTATTTTTAAGGCTTGATTTTGTTCTTCCACAGTTTTTACTAAATCATCATATGCTCTTTTGGTATCTAATAGCTCGTCCTTATATATATTACAACTTTCTTCTAACTCCTTTATTTTTATTTTAGCTTTTTCTAGTTGTGTTACAATAGTATCATATTGTTCCATAGGAGCTTTAGCTTCACTTTTTAAATTATTTAACTCTCTTTTAGTCTTATAAAGTTCATCAGCTATATTTAGTGCTGCTAAAGTTGCTGCCATGGAAGCACTTAATTTATCATTTTTACTGGTCATTTCTTTAATTTTTTCATCTACATAAGAAGCTAAATTACGTATATATTCTTCAGAACCTTCCCCAATTACTGTAAAGTTACGACCATCTATAAGGACATCCACTTTATTTTTTTTTGTCATAACTTACCCTCTCCCTTTACTTGATATTAACTAATATATTCTACATAATCATTTATTTTCCTTCATTTTTCGTAAAAAGGAGTAGATATATCTACTCCTAACTTCTAAGCTTTGCATCAAATTTATTCTCTAAATCCTTTATTATGTTATTCTGTATTCTATTTACCTCATCATCTCTTAGTGTTCTATCATAAGATCTATAAGTTATAGAAAAAGCTATACTTTTCTTCCCCTTTGCTATTTGATCTCCTTCATATATATCAAATAATCGTACATTTTCAATTAATCCTTCTCCATTTTCCCATATAACCTTTTCTATTTCTCCTACCAATACATCTCTATCTACAACAACTGCAATGTCCCTCATAATAGCAGGATATCTAGGTAATGGTTTATATCTTTTTTCAAGAACTGCTTCCTCTATAATTATATCAAAATCTAAATAAGCTATATAAACTCTTTCCTTTATATCAAAATTTTCCATTACATCTATATGGATTTCCCCAACAACACCTAAAAACTGTTCTTTATAGTAAATTTTTGCAGTTCTATAAGGATGAAAAGTAGGATTATTTTCTTCTCGAAAAAACTCTAAATCTCTAATTCCCAATCTTTCGAGAAGAATTTCTATTATCTCTTTAATATCATAAAAATCTCCACATCCATACATACCTATAGCTAACATTTTCTTCTCTATAGGTAAATTCTTTACAGGAAGTTCTTTAGGTATAAATACATTACCTATTTCATATACAAAACATTCTTTAACGCCATAGTTGTAATTTCTACTTAATAAAGTCAATATATTAGGAACTAAAGTAGTTCTCATAGCACTATATTCTTCTCCTAAAGGGTTCATTATTTTTATATAATTTCGCAGTGGACTGTCTTTTGCTATTTTCAAATTATCATATACTCTAGGACTTCCAAATGAATAGGTCAACACTTCATTTAACCCTAGGCCTTGCAAAATCAACCTAGCTTTATTTTCAATAATTTTCCCATAAGGTCTTTTCCCTCTAGTCAACACTCCTACTAAGGGTTTAGTTTTGATATTATGGAAACCATGTAAACGACCTATTTCCTCTATTAAATCAACTTCACTATTTAAATCAAGTCTAAAAGATGGTATAGTTACCTCTAATTTATTATCTTTTTTGATTACATTAAGTCCTAATCTTTTTAAATATTTACTCATATCTTCCAAAGATAATCTAGGCCCTAATAATTTATTAACCTTATCTGGTCTTAATTGGATAATCTTTTGATCTACTGGATTTTTAAATACATCTATATTACCTTCAACAACGGTACCAGCACCAATTTTTTCAATCAATTGACAAACTCTTTCTGCTGCAATTTCACATAAATTTGGATCAATTCCCTTTTCGAAACGTGTTGAAGCTTCTGTCCTCAATCCAAACTCTTTAGAAGTAAAACGTATGGACTTACTATTAAAATTAGCAGATTCCAATAATACTGTAGTAGTTTTTTCAGTAACCTCTGTATCCATACCTCCCATAACACCAGCTATTCCAATAGCACCTTCATCATCAGCTATAACTAAATTAGAAGATTTAAGAAATCTTTCAACTCCATCGATTGTCTTTATTTTTTCACCTTCTTTTGCTTTTCTAACATATATATGATTCCCTTTTAACTTTTCCACATCATAAGCATGAAGAGGTTGCCCGTATTCTAGCATAACATAATTAGTAATATCTACTATATTGTTTATTGGTCTAACCCCTGCTTTCATAAGTCTTAATTGAAGCCATAAGGGGGATTCTTCAATCCTTACATCCTTTATAACCCTAATATAGTATCTATTGCATAATTTATCATCTAATTTTACTAAATTTATATAATCCTTTATATTTCCTTTTTCATTTAAAACTTCAATCTTAGGAATATTAAGCTTTTCATTAAAAGTTGCAGCTACTTCTCTTGCCATCCCAATAATACTTAGACAATCAGATCTATTAGGGGTAATTTCTAATTCCAATATTTTATCTTTTAACTTTAAAACCTCATTAATATCTTCACCTAACTTATAATTTCCTTTTAATATAAATATACCATCTCTCTGATACTTAGGAATAATATTATCACTAAACCCTAATTCTCTTAATGAACAAAGCATCCCATAGGAATCTACTCCTCTAAAATTAATCTTATCTATGTATTTCCCATCTAAAAGCTTTGCACCTATCAAAGCTACGGGTACATAGTCTCCTTCTTTTAAATTTGTAGCTCCAGTAACTATCTGTAAAGTTTTATCTCCCACATCCACAGTAGTTATAAGTAATTTATCTGCATTAGGATGTTCCTCTATTTTTAAAATCTTACCCACCACTACATTTCTGATACCTTTATCTAAGCTGATAATGGATTCAACATGAGAGCCAGATAAAGTAAGTTTATCAGCTAAAGTTTTTGTATCTTCATCTATATTTACATACTCTTTAAGCCACTCTACTGGTAATAACATCTTATTCCTCCTTAAACTATCTAAAATTGTTCTAAAAATCTGTTATCATTTTCAAATAGCAGCCGTATATTGTCTATTCCATATTTAACCATAGTAATTCTATCTATTCCCATACCAAAAGCAAAACCACTATATTTTTCTGGATCAATTCCACAATTTTTTAATACTTTTGGATGTACCATACCACATCCTAAAAGCTCCATGCTCCAACCAGTTCCATTACATACAGAACATCCTTCACCTTTACACTTAAAGCAAGATACATCTACTTCAGCACTAGGTTCAGTAAAAGGAAAATAATGAGGTCTAAACCTAGTTTTCATATCCTTACCAAACAATTCTTTAATAAAAATATTTATAGTATGCATTAAATTAGCCATGGTTATGTTTTCATCCACTACCAAGCCTTCCAATTGGTGAAACATTGGCGAGTGGGTATCATCAACATCATCAAATCTAAAAGTTCTACCTGCAGAAACTATCTTAAGAGGCGGTTCCATTTCTTTCATAGCTCGTATTTGTACTGGTGAAGTATGGGTTCTTAATAATATATCTTCAGTTATATAAAAAGTATCTGTTAAGTCTCTAGAAGGATGATTTTCTGGTGAATTTAGGGCATCAAAATTGTTTTCTACAGTTTCAATTTCTGGTCCTTCCACAACACTAAAGCCCATACTTATAAATAAATCCTCTAACTCATCTATAGTAATCAAAAGAGGATGACGATGCCCTAAACGTCTACTTCTTTTAGATATACTTATATCAATTTTTTCTTTTTCTATTCTTTCAGCTTTTATTTCTTCTTTTATCCTTTCTTTAGCCAAAAATAATTCCTTCTCTATTTCTTCTCTAATTTCATTGGCTAACCGCCCAATAATAGGTCTTTCTTCTTTTGCTATTTTCCCCATTTCCCTAAGAAGTAATGTTAGTTCACCTTTTTTTCCCATATATTTTACTCTTATCTCTTCAAGTTTATCTAGATTATTCGCTGATTTAATATTATCAATAGCATCTTCTCTAATCTTTTTTAACCTATCTTTCATTTCAAAGCTCCTTTCTGATAAAAAACAAGACCCAAACCTTTAAATTAACAGTAAAAAGTCAAAACTATTTAATAGATTATACCACCTATATATTCAAAATACAAGATTTATTGACTACGCTGTCTAATGGACTCATACATTATAATTGATGAAGCTACAGCTGCATTTAATGATTCGGCATCTCCTATCATAGGTATCTTTATTAAACTATCTGATACCGAATAAATATTTGAAGATACTCCACTAGATTCATTTCCTATAACAAGAAGAAATGGAAGTTTAAAATTAGCTTCATAAATATATATACTTCCTTCCAAAGAAGTAGCATAAATTTTTACTTTTTCTTCCCTTAGTTTATTTATAGCAAATATAGGATCGTCCTCATAAAAAATCGGTACTCTAAATATGGAACCCATAGTTGAACGAATAACCTTTGGATTATATACATCTACACAACCTTTTGTAATTATTATTCCATCTATTCCAAAAGCATCTGCACTTCTTATTATAGTTCCCATATTTCCAGGATCTTGAAGTCTATCTAATAATAACAAAGATGAATCTTCTTTTAAACTTATTTCATGTATGGAATTTATATTGAATTCTGATACTCCCATTATCCCCTGAGGATTTTCCATATTAGATATTTCCCTATACAATTGATTTGTAATATGTATTAGCTTAGGATGGGAGCTTATCCTATTAAAAAGCTCCCATCCTCCTTTTACATTTAAAAGTTCATCGGAATAAATAATACAAATTAAAGGATAGTTATTATTAATACACTCTTTAACTATATTTATACCTTCTACTATAAATTTCTTTTTTGCCCATCTATCCTTTTTTCTATATAAGCTTTTAATTTCCTTTATAATGGGATTTGAAGGGCTTTCTATTCTTTTCATTATTATTCACCAACGCTTTGCTCTAAACTTTCAATATCATTTGTGTTTCCTAATACTACTAATATATCTCCTTTAAGAATAACATCATCAGCATAAGGAGATATATTTATATTCTTATCCCTTTTTATAGCCATAACACTTATACCATATCTAGAAGGAAGCTTTAACTCCTTTAATGTCTTATTTGCCCATTCATCCAATGCAGTAATTTCCAATATCCCATAATCAGGAGAAAGTTCTATAAAATCTAAAATATTAGATGATACCAAATTATGTGCAACTCTAATCCCCATATCCCTTTCTGGAAAAATAATCCTATCTGCTCCAATCTTTGACAATACCTTGCCATGAAGCTCATCGTTAGCTTTTGCAATTACCTTTTTAACTCCTAACTCTTTTGCTATTAAAGTAGCCATTATAGAGGCTTGATAATTAGAACCAATACTTATAATAACCACATCAAAATTCCTAATACCTAATTCAATTAATACTTTTTCATCGCTAACATCAGCTTGTACTGCACAAGTAACTCTATCAGATATTTCTTGTACTCTTTCTTCGTTTATATCTATTGCTAACACTTCATGCCCTAATTCATATAATGTCTCTGCAACACTCGATCCAAATCTACCGCAGCCAATAACTGCAAACTGTTTCATACTCATTCTCCCTTCTTAACCAACTGTAATGTTTTCTTCAGAATATCTAAATAAAGACTGCTTTTGCCTTTCTGCAAAAGCAAAAGCCATAGTAAGAGGACCTACTCTTCCTGCATACATAGTTAAAGTTATCATTATCTTACCTATATTAGATAAATTAGGAGTAATACCTCTTGTTAATCCAACTGTTCCAAAAGCCGATGTGGTTTCAAATAATATATCTAAAAAAGATGAATCTTCAGTAATTGTAAGTATAATAGACACAGTTAAAATTAAAATTAGTCCAATACTAATAATAGCTAAAGATCTATTTATTATCTCCTGATTTATTCTTCTATTAAAAGCCACTACATCTTTATCTCCTCTAATCACTGCTAAAGTAGTTAATAAAGCAGCTCCAAAAGTAGTAGTCTTAATTCCACCAGCGGTAGAACCTGAAGATCCTCCTATAAACATTAAAATAATCATCATAAAAGCAGTAGTATCATATATCTTTGATATATCTATGGAATTAAATCCAGCAGTACGTGGAATTACAGCTTGAAAAAAAGAAGCTAATAATTTTTCTCTAACAGAAAATCTTTTTAAAGTATCTGGATTATTCCATTCAACTATAAAGATAACAATCATTCCAACTATTATTAACATACTAGTAATGCTTAATACTAATTTAGAATGTAAATTAAGTCTTTTAAAGTTTTTCTTATTTGAAATATCTATTAGAACTGAAAAACCTAAACCTCCTATTATAATAAGCAAACAAATTGTCATATTTACTGTAAAATCTCCCACAAAAGACATCATGCTATTTCCAATTATATCAAACCCCGCATTGCAAAACGCTGATATAGCATGAAATATAGAAAACCAAACTCCTGTTTTGAAACCATATCTAGGAATAAAACTAGTTGAAAGAAAAATAGCTCCTATACCTTCTATGATAAAAGTAGATAATATTACATATCGAGTTAATCTTACCATACCAGATAAAGCATTTTGATTTAACTGCTCTTTAATTATTAATCTTTCCCTTAAGCTTATTTTTCTTCCCACTAAAAGAGCCATAATAGTGGCAGAAGTCATAAATCCTAAACCACCTATTTGGATTAAAACCAATATAACTATTTGCCCAAATAAACTCCAATACTGAGCAGTATTTACAACTGTCAATCCTGTAACACAAACTGCTGAAGCAGAAGTAAATAAAGCATTTATAAATCCAACACCTTCTCCACTTTTAGTAGCTATAGGTAAACTCAATAGTAATGCTCCTAATATTATTAAAACACCAAAACCTACAACCAAAAATCTTGGTGGATTCAATTCTAATTTATCTAAATATTTTTGAATAGATGTCATATATAAAGCCTCCCAAAAGTATTGTACCATAAATAAAACTAAAGTATTATTTTTTGAAAAAATAAAAGCTCCGTAACCGGAACTTTTATTTACTGACCCTTAGCAATTTCTACTAATTCTTTAAAGCCATCTGGGTCATGAATTGCCATTTCTGATAACATCTTCCTATTGATTTCAATATTTGCTTTTTTAAGTCCATGTATAAATGCACTATAGCTCATTCCATTTTGTCTTGCTGCTGCATTTATTCTAGAAATCCAAAGCTTTCTAAAATCCCTTTTTCTTTGTTTACGCCCTGAATAAGCGTAATTCAAAGATTTCATAACAGCTTGATTTGCTGGTCTATATATTTTACTCTTAGCACCATAATATCCTTTAGCTTGTCTTAATACTTTTTTATGTCTTTTTCGAGCAGTAACTCCGCCTTTTACTCTTGCCATTTAAACTACCTCCTTTATTTGAATATTTCTAGTTTATTTATTATGGTAGTAGTGAATCAATTCTTTTTTGATCTGCTTTACTTACTAAAGCTGGTTTTCTTAGATTTCTAACTCGTTTTGGAGACTTTTTACCAGTTTTATGACTTTTATAAGCTTTATATCTTCTAAGTTTACCTGTTCCTGTTCTTTTAAATCTCTTCGCTGCTCCTTTATGTGTTTTCATCTTGTTCTTCTTAGCCATATCTCTTATACCTCCTCATTACTTATTCATCAGATTTAGGAACTAAATACATAATCATATTTCTCCCTTCCATATTTGGACCTTTATCTATAATCCCATAATCAGATGTTAATTCAGCAAATTTTAGTAATACCTCTTTTCCCATATCTGTGTGCCCTAATTCTCTTCCTCTAAATCTTACACTAACCTTTACTTTGTCTCCATCCTTTAAAAAACCAATAGCTTTTCTTGCCTTTACATTTAAATCGTGATCTTCAATATTAGGTGTCATTCTTACTTCTTTAATATTTATTACTCTTTGTTTTTTCTTAGCTTCTTTTTCTTTTTTGGCCATTTCATATTTATACTTGCCATAATCCATAATTCTACATACTGGCGGTTTAGCATTTGGCGCAACTTTCACCAAATCTAACTTTTTGTTATAAGCAATCTCTAGGGCTTTTCTAGTTGGTACTATTCCAATTTGTTCACCATCAACATCAATAAGTCTTACTTCCTTTTCTCTTATTTCTTCATTAATTTGAAGTTCTTTAATATTCTACACCTCCTAAAATTTTAAAATAAAAAGCGAGTACAAGTACCCGCTTACAAAAACAACATTAAATAAAATAGCCCTACACTATCTTAATAATACTCTAATAAACTATTTATAACCTTATGAGCCTTAGCTATAAGGTGAGAAGCGGAAACTTCTACTTGAAATTATTATTTAATTATCATAGATATTATATGTTAGAATACACATTTTGTCAAACATTTTTTTATCTTTTACTAAAATTATTTCGCTAATTCATATAATGCACGATTTTATTAATTTTATATATTTTTTCCTATAACTTCTAATTGATTTTTTTATATAAAAAAACTAAATGGTTAAACTATATTTTAGAAATACTAAAACTGAGGTGGAATGGAATTGAATAAAAAAAGGTTATCTTCTTTGCTGCTTATAATCGGGTTAATTATATCTACTATATTAATTTTCGATTTGTGTTTTCCATCATTAAACTTGGGAAAAATAAAATTAAAGTATAAAATTATAGTTTGGTCTATGACTATAGTTTTATTTATCTATTATATAAAAAATTACCTTAAGCCTCAACTTGCCCCTTCAGTATTAAATAGTGAAAAAGATAATAGTAGAAATAACAACAAACCAGATACGTCCTTCAAAGATGTAGCAGGGCTTGAAGAAATAAAGGAAGAACTCCAAGAAACAATTGATTTTATTAATAATCCAAGTAAATATAAAAAAATGGGAGCAAAAATTCCTAAAGGCATACTTTTTTATGGACCTCCTGGAACAGGTAAAACCCTTCTAGCTAAAGCAGTAGCTGGTGAAACCTGTTCTACATTTCTCTATGCCAGTGGTTCAGAATTTGTAGAAAAATATGTAGGTGTAGGTGCTAAAAGAGTAAGAACATTATTTGAAAAAGCAAAAAAAGATGCTCCAACTATAATATTTATTGATGAAATTGATGCTATTGGTACTAAAAGAAATATGGAATCTAATAATGAAAAAGACCAAACTCTTAATCAATTACTAGTAGAAATGGATGGCTTTAACACTGATGATACAGTAGTTATAATAGGTGCTACTAACAGATTAGATCTATTAGATGAAGCTTTATTAAGACCAGGAAGATTTGATAGACATATATATATAGGAAATCCTAATATGAAAGCACGAGAACAAATACTTAAAGTTCATACTAAAAATAAACCTTTAGATAGAACCGTAAATATTAAAAATATAGCTAAAAAAACTCATGGATTATCTGGAGCAGATCTAGCTAATATTGCTAATGAAGCAGCTATAATTGCAGTAAGAAAAAATAAAAATAAAATTTCTATAGAAGATTTTGATGCTGCCATAGAAAGAGTACTAGCAGGACTTGAAGTAAAAAATCCTACAGTATTATTAAAAGAAAAAAAGACTGTTTCAATACATGAAGCAGGTCATGCGGTAGTCTCCAAAATACTTGAAACTGATATGGTTCAAAAAATATCAATAGTACCCAGAGGTCATGCCTTAGGATATGTATTAAAGTTTCCAGATGAAGATAGATATCTATTAACTAAGCAAGAATTGATGAATAAAATATCAGCATTATTGGCAGGTAGAGCTGCTGAGCAACTGATATTTAACGAAATTACAACAGGAGCTAAAGATGACTTAGACAAAGCCACTCACATTGCAAAAGAAATGGTATGCAGCTATGGAATGAGCCCTCTAGGTCAAATGTCATTGGACGAATATCACATCAAATATAGTTACGACATAATTAGAGACGAAATAAAAAAAATTCTAGATACTGGATATAAAAATGCTTTAGAAATACTTAAAGAAAATAAAAATGTATTAAATCACATAGCAAATATTTTATTAGAAAAAGAAACAATTAATTTCGATGAATTAGAAGAAATATTTAATTTGTACAAAAAGCCCATGGATTATGCTACTTAAAAAAGAAGACCATAAATTTATGGTCTTCTTTTTTATATTCAGCATAAATATTTAAAATTATAAATTTGTTAATGTATTTATTAAAAATAGAAAAAATTATCTTTTATTTTTTACTTCTTCTAACACCTTATCCACGAATTCACCTAATTTAAATTGTCCAATATCCCCTTCATCTCTTTTGTTTACTGATACTGATCTATTGTCTACTTCCTTTTTGCCTACAATAAGCATATAAGGTATTCTTTGAAGTCTAGCTTCTCTTATTTTATATCCAATTTTCTCAGCTCTATCATCTACAGTTACTCTAATTCCTTTGTTTTCCATTTCTTTCTTAATTTCATAAGCATAGTCATTAAATTTATCTGATATAGGAAGAATTGTAGCTTGAACTGGGGCAATCCACACTGGAAATTTACCAGCATAGTGTTCAATTAATATTCCCATAAATCTTTCAATACTCCCTAATATAGTTCTATGAATCATTACTGGACGTTTCTTTTCATTATCTTTATCAACATAAGTTAAATCAAATCTTTCAGGCATTTGAAAATCTAATTGAATAGTACCACATTGCCAAGTTCTTCCAATAGCGTCTTCTAGATGATAATCAATCTTAGGTCCATAAAAAGCTCCATCACCTTCATTTATTGTATACTCTATTTCCTTTTCTTCCAAAGCTTCCTTCAAACTATTGGTAGCTAATTCCCATTGTTCCTCTGTACCCATGGAATTTTCTGGTCTTGTAGATAATTCAACATGATATTTAAATCCAAATACACTATATATATAATCTGCTAAATCTATTATATCTTTAATTTCATCCTTCACCTGGGAAGGTAACATATATAAATGAGCATCATCTTGAGTAAAACTTCTAACCCTCATTAGTCCATGAAGAGTACCAGAAAGTTCATGTCTATGAACTAATCCTAATTCGCCCCATCTTAATGGTAAATCTCTATAACTATACATATTTGACTTGTATATAAGTATAGAGCCAGGACAATTCATAGGCTTTATAGCATAATTGTTATCATCTATTACCGTAAAATACATATTCTCCCTATAATGATCCCAGTGCCCTGAACGTCTCCATAATTCTTCATTTAATATAATTGGAGTTTTTATTTCTCCATACCCTCTTTTAGCATGTTCTTCTTTCCAAAAATCCTCCAATATATTTCTAATAATCATTCCCTTTGGATGAAAAAATGGAAATCCAGGTCCTTCTTCATGAATACTAAACAAGTCCAATTCTTTACCTAATTTTCTATGATCCCTTTTCTTGGCTTCTTCCAATCTGTAAAGATATTCTTCTAAATCTTTTTTCTTCTCAAAAGAAATACCATAGATCCTTTGGAGCATCTTGTTTTTTTCGTCTCCACGCCAATAAGCCCCTGCAATACTTAATAACTTTATATACTTAACTCTTTTAGTATTCAACAAATGAGGTCCAGCACAAAGATCTATAAAATCACCCTGTTTATAAAATGATATTTCTTCATCTTCAGGTAAATCTTCTATAAGTTCAAATTTATATATTTCTCCTCTTTTCTTAAAATATTCTAATGCCTCATCTCTAGGCATTACAAATCTTTCCATTATATAACCTTCCTGAGCTATTTTTATCATTTCCTTTTCAATTTTTTCCAAATCTTCTGAAGTAAATCTATGCTCTGTATCAAAATCATAATAAAAACCATCCTCAATTGCAGGTCCTATTGCTAGTTTTACATCTGGAAATAATCTTGTCACTGCATGAGCTAATATATGGGCTGATGTATGCCAAAAAATTTGTTTTCCTTCCTTATCTTCAAACTTAACAATTTTAATATTAGCGTCCTCATCAACAGTCTCCTGCATTCCTTTAACTTTTCCATTAACTATAGCACCTACAGCTTCTCTGGCTAATCCTTCGCTAATATCTTTTGCAATCTCAAACACAGTAGTACCTTTATTGTACTCTTTAACTGAATTATCTGGTAAAGTTATTTTTATTTTTTCCATTATCCTTCCTCCTTCTAAACTATATAAAAACCTCTCGCCACTGCATAAAGCAGGGACGAGAGGTTAATTCCCGTGGTTCCACCCTAATTGGTTCTCCTTTTAATAACGCAAAATTTGCGGACATCCTTCAGCTTAAAGCTTAGGATACAGCTTAGGGGTGGTCTTCAGTCAAATATCTCTTAAGGATGCTTTCAGCCTTAGGCATTCCTCTCTCTTTAAGGATTCGTTTTTGACCTACTCTTCCCTTCTTAGCCTTTTAATATTTTTTAATGTATTAACTATACATTATAATTCACATGTAGTTAAAAAGTCAAGAATTATTTATGAATTAATGTATAATTATTTTTTTACTAATTTATTATTAAATTGAGTCCATTTCTTACCATAATCTGAATCTTTTACCTTCTTAACTTCTTTTTCATATTCCTTTTCAATATTTAATTTAAAAAATTCACTAAAAATTAAAAATCCAAAAGCAAATAAGTACGGTTTTAAAGTCCATTTCACAGGAAATATTAAACCTTCATTAATTACAGATTTTCTTGCATAAGAAACTCTCTGAAAACTGTCAAGAACCTCTATTGCCGCCAAAATATTTAGAAATATTACCAATACAATTTTATATAATTTACCGTCTATGTTTCGATATAATATGAAACTCCATATATTATATATAGAATAAATTGCAACTACTATACCTAAAAAATCAAATACAGTATATAGATTAATTGTACTATTAATGTACTCATTTCTCTGAAACCTATCATGAAACTTTTTATACTCATTTACATCTAATCTTTTTTGTTCTAGCTTAATACTACAAATAATAGTGGCTAATATCAATATAATGGCTAAAATATAAAATAACTTTTTAATATTCATAAGCATCCCTCTTAACGCTATTTATTTAAAAACAATAATAATTCTTCTATAGACAACATTTCTTGCTTTCCAGTCTCCATATTTCTTAAACTATACCTTTCCTGCTTTATTTCTTCTTCTCCAATAATTAGAGTATAAGGAATCCCTAGCTTATCTGCGTAACTAAATTTTTTACCCACTTTCCCTTTTTCTAAATATATTTGGGTATTTATATCTTCGTCTCTCAGTAAATTTGCTATTTTTATAGCTTGATCTAAATAGCCTTTCATTGGAATGACTAATACCTTTGTTAATGAAGAATCTTCAAATTTAATTAAATTTGCTTCATTTAACTGGTAAAATAATCTAGTAAGCCCTATAGATATACCAACTCCTGGTAATTTTTGTTTAGTGTAGTATTCTGCTAAGTTATCATACCTGCCTCCAGAACAAATACTGCCAATATTAGGATAATCGTCTAGAAAAGTTTCATATACAGTGCCTGTATAATAGTCTAATCCTCTAACTATAGTTAAATCTATCATATAATTTTCTTCAGGTACTCCAAAAGCTTTCACATAATAATTTACAGTTTTTAACTCATTTAATCCTTCTTTGAATATATCATTTTCTATTTCTAAACTATTTAATTTTTTTAATTTTTCTTCATTAGTTCCAGATATCTGTATAAATTCTAGTATTTCTCTTATTATTTCTTTTTCTAATCCTTGCTCTTTTAATTCTTCCTCTACCTTATTCAATCCTATTTTTTCTAATTTATCAATAGTTCTTAAAATTTCAGTAGAATCTAAAATTTTAAGATGTTTAAAAAATCCCTTTAATATCTTTCTGTTATTAATTTTGATAGTAAAAGATTTAAATCCTAAATCTTTAAATGTAGAATATATAATACTAGGAATCTCTGCATCATTTATTATATCCAATTTTTCATTGCCTATTATGTCTATGTCGCATTGATAAAACTCTCTAAATCTGCCTCTTTGAGCCTTTTCTCCTCTATATACCTTTCCTATATGATATCTTTTAAAAGGAAAAGTTAATTCGGAAAAATGCTGGGCTACATAACGTGCCAATGGAACTGTCAAATCAAATCTTAATGCTAAATCTGTATCCCCTTTTTTAAATCTATATATCTGTTTTTCCGTTTCTCCCCCACCTTTAGCCAATAGTATCTCTGCTCTTTCTATTACAGGTGTATCTATTGGCAAAAATCCAAATTTTTCATAATTATATCTTATAGTATCTAACATTTTATTGAACAATATTTGCTCTGATGGAAGTAATTCCATAAATCCAGGCAATATAGATGGCTTTACTATATCATTATCATTTGTCATATATATACCTCCAAATTATATGTGTTAATTACTATAATATCATTTATATAAACTTTTTCAAATAAAATTATACATTTTATTAAAATAAAAAAGAAGCTGCAAAATCCAACTTCTAAGTATTTTCAACTTTTAATTTTTATCTCTTTATTACATTTTTCACATCCTTGACAAATATAAATTCTATCTTGAAACACATTTAGAATTACTTTTATCACATCTTCATCTTTACATTTATCATCTAAATGTAAAATGATTTTCTCAGGTGCTAGTACTATTAAAGTACTTATAAGTATATCATTTTTACTTATATTAGTATCATCCATCTCAGTAATAATTTCTGAAAAAAAATCCTTATCAATAATATTTCCACTATCATCTAATAATTTATAATCTACATCTTCAAATATTAAATGAATTAATTCATATTTAGGTTCTTGAGATTCAACAAAATACTGCAATATTTTTATAAATTCTTTATATTCTTTTTCAATGGTAAATTCATCTATACCTTTTTCAATAGCTAAATCTATTAAAAAATCCAATTGTTTAAGTCTAAATCTTATTAGTCCATCTACTAATATAATTGAATTGTTTTTTAAATAATCTTTTGTTTCCATATATATGGATTTCTTTTCATCTAAAAAATTACTTTTATCTAGTAATATATTTTTTGATATTTTGGCTACCTCTTTCTTTTCAGATACTTTTAAATCATCTACATATAAATATAAATTTTTATTAATAATATCTTCAGCATAGATATTTAATATAATATCCAATATAGCTTTTGCAACATCACTATAAAAATTTTTATGTGCTACTGCTTTTTTATTTTCCATATTTATATTTATAAAATATCTAGAACTACATATATTATTATCAATCTTTATCTTTCTATCAAAAAAATAATTTTTTACTATTTCCATAGCTTTATCTATATTTTTATTTATTCCAATAGTCACATTCACTATTTACTCACTCCTTTCTTTTACTAGTATGCTCTATAGAAAACTCCATATTCAATATAAAGAGTTACTTTATTAGCAGTATAAACCAATTATAGTTCCAACATCTACAAGTTTTTTATCACTTAACCATATTAACCTTTTTCTATATTTTTTTATAAATTTAATAATTTTTTCTTTATCAGGATGATGATTAACCTTGCCAGTAAAAAAAATTTCATTTATCGATAAATTTCCACATGCACCACCAATAAAACCATAATCATATCCTGGAAGTTCAACATATCCTGGATTTATCAAAAGAGTATCAAAACCTAATTTCTTTAATTCTTTACTTATCATATAATCTGCTGTTATAACTGCTCTTTCATCAATAATAGCCATAGAACATTTAGTATAGCCTTGATTTACATTAATAAATTTTAAGTCTTGTTTTTTAAGATAATATTTTAATTTTTCATCAGTATATTTAAAATTATGTATGGCTATTCCTTCCATTCTACCTACATTATATGCTACATCCTCAGGATAAGTTTTACCTAATTCTGTTTCTCCTTTGATTAAATTTATACCCAGACCCTGTAATTTTTCTTCATAATATTCAAAAACATTTGGTGCTATAATTAAAGTTCTATGATCAATAGGGTGAATAACTATATCTGGATGATATGATATGGGATAATCTACTTCTTTACACTCTATAGTTGGTATTATATTTAAATTTAGTTTTTTTAAATTATCCATTATCTCATCAGATACTCTTCCATCAATTATTATAGTATTTGCTTTTTTTAATGGTATAAATGGGTTTCTAGTCATAGTATTCACCCTTCTCTTTTATAATTAATTTATAGTTATGAAACATATTATAAACACAAAACAACCTCCTATTTAAATAGGAGGTTTGTATGGAGCGGAAGACGGGATTCGAACCCGCGGCCCTCGCCTTGGCAAGGCGATGCTCTACCACTGAGCCACTTCCGCAAATTCTAATAAAAAACTTGGTGCCCAGAGGCGGAATCGAACCACCGACACGGGGATTTTCAGTCCCCTGCTCTACCGACTGAGCTATCTGGGCTTATATGCCACACTTGTTAGTATATAAAATTATATTAATAAAGTCAATATATTAATTATCATTTATTAATTTATATAAATCTTCTTTTGAAAATAAATATTTGCTATTACAAAAATTGCATACTATTTCAGCTTTCCCATCTTTTTTTATCATATCTTCTATTTCTTCTTTGCCTAAACTCAATAATATATTTTCAATTTTTTCTCTTTGACAATTGCATTTAAAATCTATAAATCTTTTATCTAATATTTCCATATCAAATTCTCCAAAGAGCTCTACCATTATCTCCTCTGGAGTTAACCCTTCATTTATTAAAGTTGAAACAGGTTTTGCTTTGCTAAGTATTTTCTCTATCCTATCAAGATCTTTATCCGCTATATCTGGAAGCAATTGTAGCATGTAACCACCAGCTGCTTTAACCGAAATATCTTTGTCTACTAAAACTCCTAAACTTACAGCTGAAGGTTGCTGTTCAGATATGTAAAAATAATGTACCAAATCCTCAGCAATTTCTCCTGAAACTAAATTAGCCATTCCTATATAAGGCTCTTTTAATCCTAAATCCTTTATAACTACCAATTGACCGTCCTTACCTACTAATCCACCTACATCTAGCTTTCCATCAGGTCTTGAAGGAATATCTGCATAAGGATTATCAACATATCCTTTTACTTCCCCTCTACTATTAGCGACAGTTACAATGCTTCCAATTGGACCATTGCCTTCTATTTTAAAAGTTAAAGAATCTTTTTCACCCTTCATAGTAATGCCCATCATGACTGCTGCTGTCAAAGCTCTACCTAATGCAGCAGTTGCTGTAGGAGAAGTATTATGAATTCTTCTTGCTTTTTCAACTAAATTAGTTGTTCTTGCAACAAATAACCTAAAAGTTTTATCTTTACTTATCCCACGTATAATATAATCTTTCATAGCATATACTCCTTTAAAAATATTTAAAGCCCCTAAAAATTAGGGGCTTGATTGCTACCGTTATAAAACATATAACAGAGAATTAGGTTTATAGTTTCACAACATTAGTAGCTTGAGGACCTTTTTCTCCTTGAACTATTTCAAATTCAACATTTTGTCCTTCTTCTAAAGTTTTAAATCCGTCACCTTCGATTGCTGAATAATGTACAAATACATCTTCGCCCTCATCAGTGGATATAAAACCATAACCTTTTGTAGCATTAAACCACTTTACAGTACCTTTTACCATTTAAAACATTCCTCCAATACAACAATTTAATAATAATAGATGAATCCTATGTATCATCTATCTTGAATTAAGTTTATCATAAATACTATATCCTTGTCAAATAATATTCCCAACTTTTTTATAAAATATTCTTTTATTTTTTATTTTAGATTTATCCATTTATTAGTATTAAATAATTAGTTGTTTTTAGTTACTTTTAATCTTTGAATTTACATTTTTAAACTATAGCTATAAAAGTAATCCTTTCTGATTTATCCTTAGGCTTTTCAAAAGAAAAGCCATCATAACAAAATATTTTATTAAAAGAAGCTTCTTTTAATAAATCATTTATCTCATTGGTTTTATAAGCCCTTTCAATATGAGTTTCATCAAAACGTATATACTTTTCATTTTCTTCTTTTACAAAGAAAGTTAAGTAAAACTCAGCTATATTGTTTTTTTCATCAAAATAATTTTGCCAAATGTAGAATATATCTTCTCTATCTTCTACAAATGTATTATTCCCAATTATATATTTTAATTTATAGTAGGAATTTATATCAAATATAAACATTCCTCCAGGTTTTAAATGTTTCTTTACATTTTTAAATGTATTTAATAAATTCTTTTCATTTTCTATATAGTTAATACTATCACAGGCGGAAATTATAACATCAAAATTCTCATTTATATGAAAATCTACCATATCCTGATTCAACAACTTTACATTTTTAAACTTATTCAATTTATTGTAGGCAATGCTAAGCATATCAGATGATATATCAAAACAAGTTAAATCATATCCAGTATTTGCTAAATAATAGGTAAGATTTCCTGTACCACATGCCATTTCCAGTATGTTTTTAGGCTTGTAATTAAACTCATTAAATATCTCCTCTATATACATATACCATGCCCTATAATCTATATCTGCTCTCATCAAATCATCATAAATATAAGCAAATTTTTCATACATAATTTAATCCTCAATTAATTTTTCCAATATAATATCCAAAGTATCTCCAGCTTTACCTTCAATCCTAACATCAGCAATTCCATCCATTGCTGTAGGACCTTTATTTATTATTATTAATTTTTTTGCAAATTGTGGAAGATAGTTTACTGGTGCAACCATAAGGCTTGACCCAATTACAATAAGTAAATCGCTTGTTTCTACTTCCCTCACTGCAATATTAAATTCCTCTGGTAACATATCGCCAAACAATACTACATTTGGTCTAAGAATACCACTACAACTATCACAAATAGGTGGAATTTCTTCATTATTAACTTTCTCTATTAACACATTTAAATCAACTACTTTACCACAACTAGTACAATATCCTTCCCGAGTATTGCCATGTACTTCTAAAATATATTTTGAACCTGCTTTATAATGTAAATTATCAATATTTTGAGTAATAATTCCATTTATATAGCCTAATTTCTCCATTTCTGCTAATGCTAAATGGGCTTTATTTGGTTCTGCATGAGTCATATCTAATAAAATATTAAATCCTTTTTTATAAAATCTCTCTGGATCCCTATTTAATACATCTCTAGATAAAACTTCCATCGGATCTACATTTTCCCATAGTCCTGTATTAGGGCTTCTAAAATCAGGAATACCACTTTCCGTAGAAATTCCTGCTCCTGTTAATACCATGGTCTTAGAAGAATCTTTAATTAATCTTACAGCCTTGTCTATATCTCCTAAACTCACATAAATACCTCCTTATTTCTTTTGCTCATTCTCTAACTCTTTCTTTTTAACCCTTATCAAACCACCTATCCTGCCTGATTCCTTAGCTGTTAAGCCTCCCCATCCTACTTCATTTATTTTATCCATCAATCCTAATTCTTCGGCAATTTCATATTTTAATTTATCTTCTAAAGTTGGCTCTCTTTTCTTTTTTTTATTTTTCATTTTCATACCTCCCAATAATAGTATTGGAAGGATTAGGATCTTTTATTCTATATAAACAAAAGTTTGTAATTCCATAAAATAAATATTACTACAATTATAAATATAGGAAAAACTTCCATCATATTCATCCCATCTTTTTTATATAATTCCCTTGTTAAATATTCTCCTTGTATAAAAGTATTTAATTCTAAAACTTCTTTTTTTTCTCCTGTAGGCAGTAGTTTTATTAATTTAAAAGATATAAAACCAAATACCAAAACAAATATACCTAGTCCTAAAATAGCAATTATCATCTGTTCCATCTCAGGCAAATCTACGTTTTCCATACTCAATCCTACTAGTTGCTCAGTCTTAGTTGCAATATAGCCAATAGTTAATGCAATAGTATTATTTACGGTATGTCCAATCATTGTAGCATAGATGGAATTAGTTTTATATGCTATTGTTCCAAATAATATGCCTAAATAGATAGGTCCTAACAAATTTTGTACATTAAAATGAAATAATCCAAATAATATAGCAGAATATATAATAGCTTTTTTCTTACCTAATCTATCATAAGAAGACATTATTAATCCTCTAAACATAGTTTCTTCGCATATTCCAGGTGTCAAAGAAATTATTAAAAAACTAAGTACATACTCCTTTAGATTAGAAGGCAAAGGTAAAGGAGTTGGTTGAATTTCTATAAATCTACTCAACAAAGTTATACCAATAAAATTAAAGAATACCGCTACTGGATAAGAAAATAATACTATTAATATAGTCAATAATATTTGTTTTAAATTTATCTTGTTAAGTCTAAGAACATAATTAATAGAATAATTATTAAACTTTAAATATAATACTATTGGCATCAATATAATAATGTATTCAGTTATCAATAAACCTATATAGATGTTTTTATATTGGGCAAATGCTCCTAATGTTGTCAGTGATAATGCAATAAATAAAAACAATATATTTGTTTCTAAAATTGATGGTATGTTTTTGTTTTTAGGCATATTATATTCCCCTTTCTTTATATATTTTATACTTTTTAATATCTAAAATCAAATATACTCTTCTATTATTGAAGAATATCATATATTATAATAATATATATGTAATTAATATTATTTATTAATGGAGGTGTTTTAATTATATGGTAAATATTGGAATCGTAGGGGCTACAGGTATGGTTGGTCGAAATTTCCTAAAAATAATGGAAGAAAGAAATTTCCCAGTAAATAAATTATATCTATTTGCCTCATCAAAATCTAAAGGTAAAACAATAAATTTTAAAAATAAAGAATATATAGTAGAAGAATTAAAAGAAGATTCCTTTGATAAACCCATAGATATAGCTTTATTCTCAGCAGGAGGTAATATAAGTAAAAAATTTGCCCCTATTGCAAAAGAAAAAGGAATTGTGGTAATTGACAACAGTAGTGCATGGAGGATGGAAGAATGGGTACCTCTAATAGTTCCAGAAGTAAATCCTGAAGCAATAAATAAACATAAAGGTATAATTTCAAACCCAAATTGTTCCACCATTCAATCAGTTATACCTCTTAAACCTTTGGATGATGAATATGGATTAAAGAGAGTTGTATTTTCAACTTATCAATCAGTATCTGGCTCAGGAATAGGAGGACTTAAAGATTTGGAAAAAGGTTTAAACAAACCTTTCCATGAAAAATATCCTCATCCTATTGCTTTTAATGTAATACCACATATTGATGATTTTCTCGATAATGGTTATACAAAAGAAGAAATTAAAATGATTGAAGAAACAAAAAAGATACTAGAAAACAACGACATAAAAATAACTGCCACTACTGTAAGAGTTCCTGTTAAATACGGTCATGCTGTATCTGCAAATATTGAATTAAAAAAAGACTTTGAACTAAAAGATATATTTAAATTATTGGAAAATTTCCCAGGAATAGAAGTATTAGATGATCCTACAAACAATATTTATCCTATGCCTATTATGGCAGAAGGTAAAGACAAAGTATATGTAGGAAGAATAAGAAGAGATTTTAGTTTAGAAAATGGTTTAAATATTTGGATAGTAGCAGACAATATCAGGAAAGGTGCAGCTACTAATACTATCCAAATAGCTGAATTATTATTAAAAAATAGGAGGTTATAATTATGTTTAAAGGTTCTGGAGTTGCTATAGTGACCCCTTTTAACGATCAAGGGGTTGATTTTGAAAAACTTGGCGAATTATTAGAATGGCATATCTCAGAAGGTACAGATGCTATTATAATATGTGGTACTACTGGTGAATCAGCTACTATGAGCGATGAAGAAAAAAAAGAAGCTATCAGATTTACAGTAGAAAAAGTAAATAATAGAATTCCAGTAATTGCAGGAACGGGCAGTAATAACACTAAACATTCTATTGAACTTAGTCAATATGCAGAAGAAATTGGAGCTGATGGATTGCTAATAGTAACCCCATATTATAATAAAACCACTCAAAAAGGATTAATAGAACATTATACTGCAATTGCTGATAAAGTAAACATACCTATTATTGTATATAATGTGCCTAGTAGAACTGGATTAAATGTACTACCAAACACCTTATTTGAAATGTCTAAACATCCAAATATCAGAGGTGTAAAAGAAGCAAGTGGTAATATTGCTCAAGTGGCTGAAATTGCTAGGTTAGCAGATGATGATTTCTATATATATTCCGGAAATGATGATATGGTAGTTCCACTTTTATCTCTAGGTGGTCATGGAGTTATATCAGTAGCAGCTAATATACTGCCAAAAGATACTCACAACATGGTCCAATTTTTCTTAGATGGAGATATAGAAGCTTCTAAAGAATTACAATTGAAAATGAAACCATTAATAGATGCTCTATTTATCGAAGTAAATCCAATTCCTGTTAAAGAAGCTATGAATTTACTAGGTATGAATGTTGGTCCTTGTAGGCTACCATTAACTTCCATGTCTGATGAGAATAGAGAAAAATTAATAGACGAAATGAAAAAATATGGTATGGAGATTAGGAGGTAATTCTTATGCTAAAGGTAGTTATAAGCGGTTATCTAGGTCAAATGGGGCAAACAATTAGTAAACTCATTTCAGCTAGAGAGGACATGGAATTAGTAGGGGGTATAGATAAAAACGCTTCTTCATATAACGGAAATATAGATATATATGAAAACATACTGGATTTTAATAAAAAATGTGATGTTATAATCGATTTTTCCCATCCTTCATCTATAGATAATTTAATTAATTATGCAATATTAAATAATACTCCATTAGTAATTGGAACTACTGGATATGGTGAAAAAGAAATAGATAAGCTAAAAGAAGCTTCAAAAAATATTCCAATATTCTACTCAGCCAATATGTCTTTAGGAATTAACCTTATATTATCCTTAGTTTCAAAAGCTGCTTCTATTTTAGGTGAAGATTTTGATATTGAAATAATTGAAAAACATCACAACAAAAAAATAGATGCACCTAGCGGAACTGCCTATATGATAGCTAATGAAATCAACAAGGTTTTTAATAATAACAAATCATACACCTTTGGAAGACATACTAAAAATAATAAAAGAACTCCTGATGAAATAGGGATTCATGCAATTCGCGGAGGAACTATAGTAGGTGAACATACTGTATTATTTGCTGGATTAGATGAAATTATTGAAATAAAACATAGTGCTTATTCAAAAAACGTATTTGCTAAAGGTGCATTAACTGCTGCTGAGTTCATAGTAAATAAGGAAAAAGGATTATATAATATGAAAGATATGATAAATAAATAATAAAACCTACAGTGCACTGTAGGTTTTATTATTTATTCCTGAAATTTTCTAATCAATATTTCTTTAATCTGTCTTAATTCTACGAGTATTTTATTTAAAGTGTGCTGTAGACTCACAAGTATCACAAATAGCATAGTAACTATTATTATTTCAGTACGCATAAGTATTCCCCTTATTATAATCATTGGATTTTTTATACTAAACTATCTTGCACTCATTTAAGTTAAAACCTAAATCTATTAATAATAGTATACAATTTATTGAAGTTTTTGTCATTATGTAACCCATCTTAAATTTAAATATATTTGTTTAAACAATATTGCTTTTATTTTAACTTTTTAATTACACAGCAACATTTTATTATAAGTATTTCCTATTGTTATCATTTTCAATATATTCTAACTTAGATATAGACACTTCATAAGCAACCTTAGTTTCTATTTTATCATTTCCATATCTTTTTTGATATTTTCTACTCTGTATCCTTCCCCATATTTTTATATGATCTCCTATTAGTAATTTTTCACAAAATCTTGCATTTCTTCCCCAAGCAATACAAGGTATGTAATCAGATTTATTGTACGCTCTATTTACAGCTATAAGTAAATCAGTTATTTCTCTTCCTAGAGGTGTAGTTCTGTAAATAGGAGGTTTACATATATATCCATCTAAAAAAATTTCATTTGGTTTTTCTAACATTTCTTTTATTTCATCTTCATCTATTAACAATATAATATCCCTAGCAAATACTGTTAAAATCAAACGGCTACCATTATCAATATATCTATTATATGATCTTAGTTGCCCATATATCTCTACAAATGCTCCAACATCTAAATCCATATCTACAATTAAACGTTCAGAAACAGTAATAGGTAAAATATCTACTGAATTACTCAACCTGGGCACTTCTACTTCAAATGTATAAAATCCTTCACCATATATTTCATGGCTAAAATTTAATGGCGTAGCCATTTTACCTATAATTTTTACCGAATTAGTATCCATTAATTTACTAATCATTTATATTCATCTCCCCCTTATTCTTGTGTTTTTTAATCTATAACTATGTTTATTCTAATATAATAATTAATATGATTACGATTTTTACTATATACATTTGCCTTTATAAAAATATAATTTGATAATATATTATCAAATTATAGAAAAAGTTTCCATCAAAAACAATCAGTTAAATTAGTAACTAAATGGCATATAAAATATTTATTCATCATTCTTTTGTATTTGTCTTCCTGTATTATCCATATAAAAATTATCTTTATAAATCAATTGAGACACTGGCACTATTTCATATCCTTCATTTTGAAGTCTCTCTATAACTATAGGTAAATATTCTGATACATATTTTGCATTATTGTGAAATAATATTATTGATCCATTTCTTACATTTCTAATAACTCTATCTACTACTGGTTGTACTCCCATCTCCTTCCAATCTAATGAATCCACATCCCATTGAATCACATAGTAACCGTTTTCCTTACACAAATTTATTACTCTATCATCATAATCTCCAAATGGAGCTCTAAATAATATAGGTTTTTCATTTATTATCTTTTCTATTTTATCTTCTGTTATATTAATTTCTTTTACAATTTCTTCATCAGATAACTTGGTCATATAAGGATGATTTGTAGAATGATTCCCTACATCATGACCTCTATTATATATCTCCTTTACATGTTCAGGATATTTATCAACCCAAAATCCCACTAAAAAAAAAGTGCTTTTTACATTATATTTATCCAATATATCTAATATATCTAAAGTATGGTCATCGCCCCAAGATGCATCAAAAGTAATAGCTACTTTTTTCTCCTCTGTTTCTACACTATATATTGGCAATTCTTTTTTATATGAAAATACTTCTGAAATATTAATATTTGATTTAATACCAGTATATATAATTGAAATTATAACTAAAAATATAACTACAAGTATTCTAAATATTATATGATTTCTTTTATATTCCTTATTCAATAAATCACCTCCTGTAATATCTATTAATATAATTTATTCTCATTTTATATTTATATTACTTTTGCTTATTATTATATTTTCTTTAATACATGTATATAATACATTGTAATTTTTTTCTGTAATGGCATAGATTATGTATATTTTATATATTTGGCATAATATTTTTAAAATAATAAGGTTATCCTAATAATACAGCAACAAAAAAAGTTGTTGTAAAGGAGGATAATAAATGGCTAATAATAAAATAGTAGTTCCTGAAGCTAGAGAAGCTTTAAATCAAATGAAGTTAGAAATAGCTAGCGAACTAGGAATTAATAACTATGATAGCATAGATAAAGGCAATTTACCTTCTAGAGTGAACGGTTATGTAGGCGGATATATGGTAAAAAAACTTGTAGAAGATGCTCAAAGACAATTATCAAATAAATAATCATAAAACAGGTAAGTGGAATTCCACTTACCTGTTTTATGTGATATAATTTACATACATTCATAATATATTTAAATATAATAGAGGTGTTAAATATGTTTGCAGAAAATACTGAAGAACTTGCTCAAAATAAATTGCTTTTACTGTATATAATTGATAAATCTAAAGAACCTCTAACCAACGAGGAACTTACTGAATTTATACTGGAAAATAATTACATGAACTATTTTTTAATCCAACAATATTTATCTGAACTGGTAAATTCAAAATTTATAGAATATGTGGAGAAAGAAAATAAAAAAATCTATAGAATGCTGGACAAAGGTAAAATAACTCTTTACTATTTGCAAGATAGAATCCCTGAAAACATTAAAAAATATATTTTAAGCAAATTTAATCAAATATCTAATGAAAAAAATAAAAGCACTCAAATTATAGGAGAATATTTTAAAACAGATGAACATAGTTATACGATAAATCTTAAATTAGTAGAAAAAAATGACACTTTATTTAGCCTTTATTTAAATGTAACTACTGAAGAACAAGCTCAAAAAATTTGTAGTACTTGGAAACAAAATACAGAATATATTTTTAAAAATATATTGAATTTATTAATAAATGAAGAAATATTTTCACTAGATAATTAAAATCCCTCCCGGCTCTTTTCCAACTTTTATATAATCTGTTAAATTATTCTCTTTTATATCAAAAAAATATAATATATCATTTGCTATATCAGTTATAAATATTGTGTTGTCTCTATCCCATTTAATTCTATTAGGCATTCCCATAAGCTTAGTTTTGCTTAATAGATTTCTTTTTTCAATGTCCAACCTACAAATATACCCCTCATCTATACTAGTAATAAAAACTATTTCTTTATCATTTAATTTTAACATGGTTGTAAATATACCTTTAAGCTGAAAAATTTCTTCTTCACTATAATTTTTTAAATTCATTATGGAAATATTACTATTATTTATAGTCCCATTATTGACACTATACAAGATATACATATATTCATCTTCTATGATTATTTTAAGTGGATTGTTTTTTAATTTAATGGTTTGATTCTTATATTCATCTAGGTCTATAATATTTATACTACTTCCATTACTATTAGCTATATATAATTTTTTTTGAATTTCATCAATTTCAATATCTATAGGTTTTTCACCTACTGGAATATTTTCAATTAAATAAAATTCTTTCTCGTCAACAACAGATATAGAATTAGAATCACTGTTTACAATAAAAATATGATCATCAAAAGCTTTTATACTAGTAGGGAAACTTCCTACATATAATTTATCTACAAGATTACCACTAATTATATCGATCTTAAAAATTGAATTATCATAAGCATTGGTGCAATATACAAATTTATATCCATCGTATATCATATCCCAAGGCCCAATTGAAGGAACATTCAACATAGTATTTGTACCATTATTTATAGTTTCCCTTAAATAAATTATTTTATCTACTTTTTTATCTAATAGATTTATACAAGTTAACGTATCATCCCCAGTATTAGCAATAATAAGTTTCTCTTTTAATTTCAACCTACCACCCCCATCCACTATATATAAATCAATCTATGCAATATAATGGATTAAGGTGATATAAATTTGCTATAGCAATATTCTACGGCTAAGTCTTTGCCTATTTAATGATATATTTCTTCTTTTTACTTCAATTATCAACTGATTTACTATATATACTCCCTTCTGATATTCACTTGTATCTTCCTCCATAGATAAAATTTTTAATCTATCCATTTCCTCAATAGTAAAATCAATTAGTTGTTCATTTGTTAAATTATAATAGGGATTAAATTTTATTTTATTCATAAAAAAACCTCCTATAGAATATATAAATATGTATATTCTATAGAAAGGTTACATATAACTATTTATTTTGAATAAAAATTCTTCTAACATCTCCTATTAAATACAAAGAACCTGCAAATATAATTAAATCATCTTTATTAGCTTTTTCAAATGCTTTATCTATAGCCTTTTTTATATTCTTTTCTACAAAAGTATTTCTATTATATTTATTAACTATTTCTTGTAAATCATAAGCATCCATTTTTCTAGGCATATTTACTTCTGTTATTATTATTTCATCAGCCAAGGGAGCTAATATTTCAACCATATGTTCCACATCTTTATCTTTTAATATTCCTAATCCCAATATAAGCCTTTTATATTTAAATAATTTTAAATTCTTTGCTAAATTTTTTATTCCCTGTACATTATGTGCACCATCGATTACAAAAGTAGGATCTCTATTTATTATTTCTAATCTACCTTTCCACTTAGTCTTCTTAAGCCCCTTTTTAATGTCTTCTTCAGATATATCTATAAATCCCTTATTCTTTAAAGTTAATAAAGTAAACAGAGCTAAAGCGGCATTATATACTTGATATTCTCCTAATAAACTTATTTCAATATCCTCATATACTTTACCATCATACTCAAAATCAAACAATCCTCCAAATTCACTTAATTTTTTAATTTTTACTTTATCTACAGGACATACTAACAATTCAGCTTGCTTTTCTGTTGTTACTCTTTTTAGTACCTCCAGAGCCTCATTCTGTTGTGGATAAGATATCACAAGCCCACTATCCTTTATAATGCCAGCTTTTTCATATGCAATCTTATCTAAAGTATTCCCTAACACATCCATATGATCATAGTCTATAGTCGTTATAACAGAAGCTAATGAATTTTTGATAACATTTGTAGAATCGGCTCTTCCACCTAAACCCACTTCTAATACCACATAATCAACTTGTTCTTCTTTAAAATATACAAATGCAATAGCTGTAACTATTTCAAAAGTAGTAGGATGTTCATAACCTTCTTCCAACATTATCTCTATTTTATCCTTAATTTTTTCTGTTATATTTGCCAATCTATCATTAGGTATGTCCACTCCATTGATAGATATACGTTCATTAAACCTTTCTAAGAAAGGTGAAGTAAACAATCCTACCTCATATCCTGCTTCTTGCAAAACTGAAGCAATATAAGAGGCAGTAGAACCTTTTCCATTGGTTCCACCAATATGGATATATTTCATATCTAAATGAGGATTTCCTAAAAATTCTAAAAGTTTTCCTATAGTATCTAATCCTAATCTTGAACCAAATTTATTTTTATCATTTATGTAATCTAATGCCTCTTTGTAATCCATAATATCCCTCTTTCCATATATACTTTTACAAAATAATTTTAAAACATTTTTACATAATAAACAACAAAAATTTATTTAGGGTGGAATTTAAAATCCACCCTATAATTTATTTATTGGATCTTAAAGCTTTAAGTCTTTCTAATACTTTTTCCATCATGTTTTCATATTTTTTCTGTTTTTCTCTTTCCTCTTCTACTACATGCGCCGGAGCTTTAGTAACAAATCCTTCATTAGAAAGCTTTCCTCTAACTCTTTTCAATTCTCCTTCTAATTTTTCTTTTTCTTTCTCTAATCTTTCAATTTCTTTGTCAATATCTATCAGCCCCTTTAATGGAATATATACTTCACATCTATCCAATACAACTGAAATATTACCTTCTCCTAAATTACCCTTATCTTTAATAATTTCAATCTCTCCAGCACTAGCTAAATTTACAAAATATCTTTTACCATAATTTAAAATATCCTCAATATCCTTATCTTGAGTAACAAATATAGTTTTAGCTTTTTTAGAAGGAGCTATATTCATCTCCTGCCGTGCATTTCTAATACCCTTTATAGCATTCATTATATAAATCATCCTATTTTCTGCTTCTGGATAATTATACTTATCATTATAATCAGGCCAAGAGCTAATAATTAATGCTTTATCTCTTCCAGGTAAATGCTGCCATATTTCTTCAGTTATAAAAGGCATAAATGGATGCAGTAATTTTAATACGTTTTCCAACACTTGTAAAAGTACAATTTGTGCAGTCTCTTTGCTTTTTACATTATCTCCATATAACCTAGGTTTTACAATTTCAATATACCAGTCACAATATTCATCCCATATAAAATCATATATTTTTTTAGCTGATAGTCCTATTTCGTATTTTTCAAGATTTTCCGTTACTTCGGCAACTACAGTATTCATTCTAGAAAGTATCCATTTATCCTCTTCTTCTAAAGAATTTAAGTCTAATTCTTTATCTATTACGTTCTCATCAAAATTCATCAACACAAATCTAGTAGCATTCCATAATTTATTTGCAAAATTTCTACTTGCCTCTACCCTTTCCATATAAAATCTCATATCGTTACCAGGAGTATTGCCTGTAACCAGTGTAAATCTCAACGCATCCGCTCCATATTCCTCTATTACCTCAATAGGATCGATTCCATTTCCTAAAGATTTACTCATCTTTCTACCTTGCGAATCCCTTATTAGTCCAGTTAAGAATACATCCTTAAAAGGCACTTCTCCAGTTAATTCCAGGCTTGAAAATACCATCCTTATTACCCAAAAGAATATAATATCATATCCAGTAACTAGTACATCTGTAGGAAAGAAATACTTAAAATCTTCCGTTTCCTCTGGCCATCCTAGTGTAGAAAAAGGCCATAGAGCAGATGAAAACCAAGTATCTAGTGTATCTGGATCTTGATATACTTTAGTACTTCCACATTTATTACATTTTTCTGGTTTTTCCCTTGAAACCATTATTTCATCACATTCTTCACAATAATATACTGGTAATCTATGTCCCCACCATAATTGCCTAGAAATACACCAATCCCTAATATTTTCAAGCCAATGAGTATATATCTTGCCAAATCTTTCAGGTATAAAATTTAATTTCCCTTCTTTGTATACATCTAATGCTGGCTTAGCTAAAGGTTCCATCTTTACAAACCACTGTTTAGATATAAGAGGCTCTACCACAGTTTTACATCTTTCACAATGACCTATGCTAATATCATGATCTTTAATTTCTACTAAATAGCCTTCTTTCTTTAAATCTTCAACTATTCTTTTTCTTGCTTCATATCTATCTAATCCTTTATATTTACCACCATTTTCATTTATAATAGCTTTTTCATTCATAATTATATATTGACCTAATCCATGTCTTTCTCCAACTTCAAAATCATTAGGGTCATGGGATGGGGTAATTTTTACTGCACCAGTACCAAATTCCATCTCTACATACTCATCTTCAATTATGGGAATCTCTCTATTTACCAATGGTAAAATAGCTTTTTTTCCTACCAAATGTTTATATCTTTCATCCTTAGGATTTACTGCAATAGCTAAATCCCCCAACATAGTCTCCGGTCTAGTTGTTGCTATAGTTATATACCCTTCCTCATCTTTTAATGGATATCTAATATACCAAATACTTCCTAGGGTCTCTTCATGTTCTACTTCCGCATCTGAAATAGCAGTTTTACAATTTGGACACCAATTTATTATTCTATCTCCTCTATAGATTAAACCCTTATTATATAATCTAATAAAAGTCTCTTCTACAGCATTACTTAAACCTTCATCTAATGTGAATCTCTCTCTACTCCAATCACAAGAAACTCCTAATTTTTTTAATTGGTTGTTTATATTACCACCATATTTTCTAGTCCATTCCCAAGCTTCTTCTAAAAAGCCTTCCCTTCCTAATTCTTCTTTAGTTTTTCCTTCTGATTTAAGTTTTTCAACTACTTTAGCTTCAGTAGATATGCTAGCATGGTCCGTTCCAGGTAACCATAAAGCTTCATATCCTTCCATCCTCTTCCAACGTATAAGTATATCCTGTATAGTATTATTTAATGCATGACCTAAATGTAAATTCCCAGTAACATTTGGAGGGGGCATCATTATAGTAAAAGGTTCTTTGTTTTCGTCTACATGGGTCACAAAAAAATCATTATCCATCCAATATTTGTATAGCTTATATTCAAACTTCTTAGGATCATATGTTTTGGGTAAATTTTCCATCATCTTTAACTCCTCCTTGCATTTTATAATAAAAAAACCTTCATCCTCATAAATAAGGACGAAGGCATAATTCGCGGTACCACCTTAATTCCATAGATATTATCTATGGCTCTTAAATAGATAACGGTCATCCCGTCTAAGCTTACTCTTTTCAGCTTAAATACTCAGAAGCTACCTTCAGTAAACATTGCCTAAAAAGGTTTCTCAGCCTACGAACCTTCTTCTCTGTATAGGATATTTACTTACTCCTCTTCTTCATAGTATTTATTAAATTGTTAGACAATATTATATATATAAATTCTAATCTTGTCAAATAAAATTGTTTTGTAACCAAATAATTTTATTTGAATAATATAAATATTAAAGATTACCTCGTTTTAAGATAATACAGGAGGGATGCAATGAAAAAAATAATTAAGATAATTTTATTAACATTAACAGTAATTTTATTAATTAGTACCAGTTTAGTTGGCTGTAAAAAAAATCAACTTAAAAAAGTTCGACTTATTGAAGTTACCCATTCTTTATTCTACACTCCCCAATATGTAGCTATTACCCAGGGATTTTTTGAAGAAGAAGGTTTAAATATTGAACTTATTAATGGCAAAGGAGCAGATAAATGTATGGCTGCTCTACTAAGTAAAGAAGCAGATATTGCTTTTATGGGACCAGAAGCTTCTGTCTATGTATATAATCAAGGAAAAGAAGATTATGCAATAAATTTTGCTCAACTCACTCAAAAAGATGGTTCATTTTTAGTAGGTAGAGAACCTGATCCAGATTTTACATTTGACAAACTTAAAGATAAAGAAATTATTGGCGGACGAAAAGGCGGTATGCCTGAAATGACTCTAGAATATGTACTTAAAAAACATGGGCTTACTCCAGGAGTAGATGTAATTGTAAGAACAGATATTCAATTTGACGTAATGGCTGGAGCTTTTGTTGGTGGTGAAGGAGATTATGTCGCATTATTTGAACCTGTCGCTTCTACCTTAGAAAAGGAAGGAAAAGGGTATGTGGTAGCCTCTATAGGAAAAGAGGCAGGATATATACCTTATACATGCTACTCTACTACTAAAAGCATTTTAGAAAAAGATCCAGAAATGATTCAAAGTTTTACAAATGCTATATATAAAGGGATGCTTTGGGTACAAAACCACTCCACGGAAGAAATAGCAAAAGCCATAAAATCACAATTTCCTGATACAGATAATGAGATACTAATAGCATTAATAGAAAGATATAAGGAACAAGATAGTTGGAAACCTGATTTGATAATTACTAAAGAAGGTTTAAATCATATGATGGATATAATGGAATTAGCAGGAGAATTGGATAAAAGAGCAGATTATGATAAGATAGTAACCACCAAATTTGCTAAAAAGGCCATGGAAAGCATAACAAAATAGCATAAAAAGGGGTAGTAATATGAACTGCCCCTTTAAATAAAATTAAAAAAGTTACAAATTAGTTACAATTTCCTCTTTATTTTTTTATAGTTTTATTATATACTTTTATGTAAGCAAAAATTTATAATAAATATTTAAAGGGAGTTGTTTTTAATGCAAATTAAAAAGTATTTAAAATGTACAGCTATAGCTGTTACTATGTCAGGAATACTATTTGCTACACCTATTTTAGGACAAGCTGTTCTAGGAGAACAAGTGCTAAAAGATGGTATGACACATGAAGATATAAAGATACTACAAGAACATTTAATTCATTTAAATTATCTAGAACTAGACAATACTACTACATATTATGGTGAACAAACTACTAATGCAATAAAAGAATTTCAAAAATCTCAAGGATTAAAAGCTGATGGTATATTTGGACCAGATACATATAAAGCTTTAACAAAAGTTATGGAAATTGAACCTCTAAAATATAATGGAATTTTAAAAGAAGGTATGAATAGTGAAGATGTGAAAAAATTACAAAAAAGTCTTAAATTCCTAGGATTTTTAGATATAGATGAATGTACTACATATTTTGGTCAAGAAACTAAACAGGCTCTTATGGACTTTCAAAAAATTCATAATTTAAAAGTAGACGGTATAGCTGGAGCAGAAACTATTCGTATTTTAAATGAAGCTTTATCAGGTAATAAGCATAGAAATAAAATTGCTTCTGCTAATAGAGGTAGCTTAAGTAATCAATCATTGGGACAAGATATTGTATCCACAGCTAAAAAATACATAGGAACCCCTCATTCTTCTAGAAATTCTAATGGATTTGATTGTTCCGGCTTCACTTCTTATGTATATAAGCAACACGGAATAAATATATCTCGTTCTTCTGCTGAACAAGCCAATGATGGCGAGTATGTAAGTAAAGATGATTTAGAAATTGGAGATTTAGTTATATTCAATGATACTTATAAATCAGGACCAAGTCATACTGGAATATACATAGGAGATGGCAATTTTATACACGCTAGTTCTTCGAAAGGGGTTATAATATCTGATTTAAACTCTGATTCCTATTGGAGTAAACGATTTTATTGCGGAAGAAGAGTACTTTAATAAAAGAAATAAAACAAACCGGCTACCACAAGGAAGCCGGTTTGTTTTATTATGTACAGTCCCTAATATTATTTTACTTATGTCAATAATATTTGAATTTTTTAGGTAGAGGGTAAATATATATTTACCCTCTATCCAATTCACATTAAAAAAGAGTATGAATAAATTTATCTTTGAATAAATCCCACTTTTTTATATACCTTTCTCAAAGTTTTATTGGCTATATAATTAGCTTTCTCTGCACCTTCTCTATATACCTTTTCTAAGTAATCCTTATTATTTATAATTTCTTTATATTTTTTTTGAATTGGCATCAATCCTTCTATAACTACTTCTGCTAAATCCTCTTTAAATTTACCATACCCAACACCTTTATACCTATTCTCTATTTCTTCTATTGAATCTCCTGAAAATGCACTATAAATATTTATCAAATTCTTAATACCTAATTGTTCATCATTATACTTTATTTCTCCTATAGAATCAGTTACTGCTCTTTTTATTTTTCTTCTTATAGCATCTGGTTCATCTAATATCAATATATATCCATTTTCATTTTCATCGGATTTGGACATTTTGCTTTCTGGATCTTGAAGGCTCATTATTCTTGCTCCTTCTTCTTTTATCAAAGGTTCTGGTACTTTAAATGTAGGACTATATCTATTGTTAAATCTTTCTGCTAAATCTCTAGCTAATTCTAAATGTTGTTTTTGATCTTCTCCAACAGGTACAAGTTCCGTTTGATACAATAATATATCTGCTGCCATTAGTACTGGATAGGTAAATAACCCTGCATTTAGATTTTCCTTTGATTTTCTAGATTTTTCTTTAAATTGAGTCATTCTACTTAACTGTCCCATATATGTTATAGTATTAAGAACCCAAGTAAGCTCAGCATGAGCTGGTACATGAGACTGAATAAATATAGTGGATTTTTCTGGATCTAATCCACATGCCGAGTAAATAGCCAATAAATCTAATGTATTTTTCCTCAAATCCTTTGGCACTTGAGGAACTGTAATGGCATGTAAATCAACTATAGAATAATAACAATCATATTTATCCTGTAAATCTATCCAGTTCTTAATAGCTCCTATATAATTTCCAATAGTAAGTCCCCCTGAGGGCTGAACTCCACTAAATACTATTTTTTTCTCCATATCTATACCTCCTCCAAATAAGCAATCCCTTTCATCTCTATCAGAGACGAAAGGGGTTCTTCTGTGGTACCACTCAGCACCCACTATCCCTGACTCTCTTAAGACCTATATTATATCTACTAATCTTGATTATAGTTTAATATTTACTTATTATTTTATATTATACACTATAATAATCAAAACTGAAATAGCTTATAATTATATCACATACATAAGATTGTCTTCTTTATTGGATTTTACAACTTTTCCTGGTACACCTACTACAGTGGTATAAGGAGGTACATCTTTTAAAACTACTGCATTAGCTCCTATTTTAGCTCCTTTTCCTATGGTTATAGGTCCTAATACTTTAGCTCCTGCACCAATCATCACATTATCTTCTACCGTTGGATGACGTTTTGCATTAGAATCATCTCCTATACCTCCCAATGTTACTCCATGATATATAGTTACATTGTTGCCAACTTCAGCTGTTTCTCCTATAACTACCCCCATGCCATGATCTATAAAGAAATTTTTACCTATTTTAGCACCTGGGTGTATCTCTATACCTGTTTTATGTCTAGCTCTTTGAGATATAATTCTTGCTAATGTATACCTATTTTTATTATATAGCTTATGGGCCCATCTATGATATAATAAAGCCTTTATACTAGGATAGCAAAATATTGCCTCAAATAAGGATTTTACTGCTGGATCCTTTCTTAATATATTTTTAGCTTCTTCTATTATAAATCTAATCATATATATCACGCTCCATTAAATAAATCTGTAGATAAATATCTTTCTCCTGTATCAGGAAGAACTGTAACTACTGTTTTATCTTTACCAAGTTTTTTTGCTACTTTTATAGCTGCAAACATGTTAGCTCCAGAAGATATCCCGCAAAGTATACCTTCACTTTTGCCTAATTTTTTTACCTGAATATAGGCTTCCTTTTCATCTACTTGAATTATTTCATCAATAATACTTTTATCTAAGATACTTGGTACAAAATTTGCTCCTATCCCTTGTATTCCATGAGGACCAACTTTACCTTCTGATAATAAAGGAGATTTTTTAGGTTCTACCGCTACTATCAATGTATTTGGATTAACCTCTTTGAGCCTTTTGCCTACTCCAGTTATAGTCCCACCAGTTCCAACTCCTGCTACAAATGCATCCACATTTCCTTTTGTATCTTCTAATATCTCTAATCCTGTAGTTTCATAATGAGCTTTAACATTATTTATATTATCAAATTGATCTGGCATAAAATATCCATTTTCATCAGCAAGCTTTTTTGCAAATTCTACAGAACCAGCCATTCCATATTTTCCTTCCGTTAATATAACTTTAGCTCCATAACCTTCCATCAATTTTCTTCTTTCAATGCTCATAGTATCAGGCATTACTATTATTACTTTATAACCCTTCACTGCACCTATCATAGCAATAGCAATTCCAGTATTACCACTAGTTGGTTCTATTATGGTCCCACCTTTTTTTAATATCCCTTCATCTTCTGCATTTTTAATCATATATAGTGCTGCTCTATCCTTTATACTACCTGCAGGATTAAAAGACTCAACTTTTACTAATATCTGTGCTATATTTTGTTCATCATTATTATTTATTTTAATTAAAGGTGTTCTTCCTATGATTTCATAAATACTATCAAATTTCATTTTATTACCTCCATTTTTTTAATTAAAAAAACCTTCCACCTCAAGTATATATAAATATACAGAGGCGAAAGGTTAACTTCGCGGTTCCACTCTGTTTAGGGATAACCCTATCTTAATTCGAGTACTAACATACTCTAGTTCTATAACGGGAACTACCGTTTAAGTCTACTTTATATTTCGACTAAAAGCTCACTGGTGCACTTCAAGTATAATCGGTATGGACTCCTTTCACCTCTAGAATCCTCTCTGTAATACCTTATACACTTTACTCTACCAAATCATAGCCTTTGACATTATTTTATAAATTATTATATTACAGTATACCACAAAAGTTCATAATAGTAAATAATTTTTTTAACTAATTTTTCTATCAATCCAATAAAATCCATAAAATTTATAAATAACTAATATTTTATTCTTCTTCCCAATTACGCGATCTTTCAACGGCTCTTTTCCATCCATTATACAATTTTTCTTTCTCTATTTCTTCCATTTCTGATTTAAATATCCTATCTACACTCCACCTTTTAGCTATTTCATCCTTATCATGCCAAAAATCAACCGCTAATCCTGCAAGATACGCTGCCCCTAATGCAGTAGTTTCTATTGTTTTTGGTCTATGCACAGGGACTCCAAGTATATCCGACTGAAATTGCATTAAAAAATTATTTTCCACTGCACCACCATCTACTCTTAATTCTTGTAATTGAATACCTGAATCCTCTTGCATGGCTTCTAGTACATCTCTAGTTTGATATGCAATAGATTCTAATGCTGCTCTAATTATATGATTTCTATTTGCTCCTCTTGTCAAACCTACTATTGTTCCCCTTGCATACATATCCCAATAAGGTGCACCTAACCCTACAAAAGCAGGCACTAGATAAACCCCATTATTATCTTTCTCTTGAGAAGCAAAATATTCACTATCCTTTGCATTAACAATCAAATGCAATTCATCCCTCAGCCATTGAATTACAGCTCCTGCTACAAATATGCTCCCTTCCAATGCATATTCCACTTTACCGTCTACGCCCCATGCAATAGTGGTTAAAAGACCATTTTTAGATCTTACTACTTCTTCTCCAGTATTCATAAGCATAAAGCATCCAGTTCCATAGGTGTTTTTAGCCAGTCCTGGTTTGAAACAAGCCTGACCAAATAAAGCTGCTTGTTGATCTCCAGCAATACCAGCAATAGGTATTTGAGCTCCACCAAGAGTTTTAGGATCTGTAACTCCATATATTTCACTAGAAGGTCTAACCTCTGGAAGCATAGAAGCTGGTATGCCTAATTCATCAAGCAATTTTTTATCCCATTTTAATTCTTTAATATTGTATATCATAGTTCTAGAAGCATTGCTATAATCTGTAACGTGAACCCTGCCCCTTGTCAAATTCCAAATAAGCCAAGTATCAATATTCCCAAATAACAAATCCCCTTTTTCCGCTTTTTCCCTAGCTCCTTCAACATTATCCAATATCCATTTTATCTTAGTCCCTGAAAAATATGCATCTATTACCAATCCTGTATTTTCCTTCACATAGTCCTCTAAACCTTTTTCCTTTAATTCATCACATATATTTGCAGTTCTTCTACATTGCCAAACTATGGCATTATAAATAGGCTTTCCCGTATTCTTATCCCATACTACAGTAGTTTCTCTTTGATTTGTAATTCCTATAGCTGCAATTTCATTGGGTCTAATACCTGCTGTCTCTAAAACTTCCCTCAAAACTCCTGATTGGGTCCCCCATATTTCCATGGGATCATGTTCCACCCAACCTGCTTTAGGGTAATATTGAGTAAACTCCTTTTGTGCCATTTGAATTATTTCACCATTATAATTAAATATTATAGCTCTAGAACTAGTTGTACCCTGATCTAATGCCATTATATATTTCTTAACCAATGTATTTCCTCCTTTATAGCTACTTACTATTTTAAATAAATAGTACTTATTTTATTGTATCATAAAAACTTATAATCATATCCACTTAAAGATAATAACACTTGAGAAGGCAAATAAAATAGCCACATAGATACTGAAGAAATACTATATAATAAACCTTCATTAAAAATATTATATATTGCAACATTTATATCACACAATAAAAACAATATCATGCCTATAAGTATCATATAACAATTAGGCTTAGGATATCTTTTATATCTATATACCTTAAATGCCTCAACTACACTACTTATTAAACAATAAGCATAAAAAACTCCCATTACCCATATAAAATCAAACTTCATCACTAGTTTGTTTACCATAAAATATATGATAAGCAAGCTAATAAATATCACTACAAATTTTCTAATAACAAACTTAATATCCCCACATTTATATCTGATTATATATATTATCTGCACTATGGAAAACAATGAAATTCCTAATATGTAATGGTTATTCAAAACCAACAGAAACAAATCTGCAATTACAGTAATAAATAATCCAATTTGAAGTAGGTGAAGATCTTTATGATTTAATACATCTTTTTTTGCAAGAATAGATATAACAAATATGAGAATCATAGATAAAAATTTCAACTTATCTGAAGATATACAGCTTTGAATATCATATATATCAATGTACATGAACCACATATATAATATACTAATCAACAATAAAAGAACTCTAATAACCCTTCCTTTATGAATAAATTTAAACATAATTTCAACCTTTCTATTTATATGCCTTTATATAATTTAAGGACAGGGAGAATCATCTCTCTGTCCCAGAATTGGAGCCAATAAAGGGGCTCGAACCCTTGACCTGCAGTTTACGAAACTGCTGCTCTACCAACTGAGCTATATTGGCCTAAATAATTTTAATCATAATTATAATATACTACTTTTTATGAAATTTGTCATCCTATTTTTTAGGGAAATGGGATAGTGGGACAGAGAGAACTGTCCCACTGCCCCATAAATTTATTCTCCCGATACAGCTAATTTTTTTATCTTTATACTTGGAGAACCTACGCCATTCATACCAAATTTAAAATCATTACCTACTTCTTCAATATCCATTAATGTTTCAAAAAAATTTCCGGCTATTGTTATTTGATTTATAGGTCTTTTTATTTTTCCATTTTCTATTTCATATCCATGAGCTGGTAAGGAATAGTCACCAGAAACTGGATTTAACCCTGAATGCAATCCTTGAACATCAATAATCATAACTCCTTGATCTATGGTTTTTAATATCTCTTCTAAAGATTTATCTCCTTTTTCTACATATAGATTGGTAGTAGAAGTAGATATAGAAGATTTATAGGAATTTCTATGCCCATTTCCAGTAGACTCTACTCCATCTTTTAAAGCTGTTTTCCAATTATATAGATAGGTCTTTAGCATACCTTCATCTATTATTTTCTTGCAATAAGTAGCTGTACCTTCTCCATCAAAAGGACTAGTATTAAATCCTCCTTCTACAAAAGGATCATCAACTAATGTAAATTTTTTTGTTGCAATTGGTTCATCTATTTTATCTTTCAATAAAGATAGCCCTTTTTGAACATTTTCTGCATAAAATACAGATTGAAAAGCTCCCAATATATTGGCAAATACATCATTTCTAAATACCACTGGATATTCTTTAGATTTAACAGGCTTAGCTCCTAATAAAGACAAAGCTTCATCTACTGCTTCCTTTGCCAGCTTTTTATAATCAAAGTCCTTAAAATCCTTAGATACTACATAACTCATTCCCGTTTTAGTATCTTCTCCCTCTTTAGCTACCACCATAACAAACGCATAAGCTAAATTCCTACTATCCTCTAGATTTAGCCCCTTAGTATTTATTAGATAATTACTATATTCTACTTCATTGTACATACAATAATTTACCGCTACAATCCTCGAATCTAAAGAAAGTGCTTCTTTTTCTAATGCTTTTGTAAACTCAATTTTATCTTCTAATGGTGTTTCTTGAAGTTCTTTATTAAAGTTATCCACTTCCTCATATCTATCTGAACCTGAAAATATAATCTCCTTTTCTAAAGCATCTATATGCTTTCCATTTTCATATGCTTCTTCTATCAACATATCTATAGAGGATTCATCCACCTTTTCAGTATAAGAATATCCCATCTTATTTTCATTTATTCCCCTTAAAGATAAACCTTCTGTATCAGAGATGTTATATTTATCAATTTCACCGTTAAATACAGCTATCTCTATAGTCTTAGTCTTTTCTACATAAACCTCCATATCTTCAAATTTATCTTTTCCCTGTTTAAATATATTATCAGCTAGTTCCTTATATTTCATACTAATTATCCCCCTTTCTACCACCAACAGTCAAAGCTTTAATTCTTATAGTTGGTTGCCCAACATTTGTTGGAACCATTCCACTTAAAGAACCACATACGCCTTGACCAAAGGTTTGATTGTTCCCTACCATATCTATCTTTTCCAATACCTCTGCTCCTGTACCTATAAGACTTGCACCTCGAACAGGCTTAGTTATTTTTCCATTTTCAATTAAATAACCTTCCATTACAGCAAAATTAAAATCCCCTGTAGCTGGATTAACACTTCCTCCTCCAAGTTTTTTAGCAAACAATCCCTTTTCAGTATTGGATATTATCTCCTCAAAAGTAGAATCACCATTAACTATAAAGGTATTGGTCATCCTAGATGTAGGAGCAAATTTATAGGATTCTCTCCTTCCAGAGCCGGTGGATTCCATATTCATTCTTCTAGCATTTAATTTATCTATTAAATAAGATTTAAGTATTCCATTTTCTATAAGTACATTTTTCTGGGTAGGTGTACCTTCATCATCTATATTTAAAGAACCCCATTCATTCGGCAATGTGCCATCATCTATAGCAGTAACCAAAGGTGATGCAATTTGTTCTCCTAGTTTATTTGCAAATACTGATAGCCCTTTAGCTACAGAAGTTGCCTCTAAGCTATGACCACAAGCTTCATGAAATAATACTCCTCCAAATTCATTGTGGATAACTACTGGCATAACTCCAGATGGACAATAATCTGCTAATACCATAGTTTTAGCAATTCGTGACGCTTCTTTGCCTACCTCTTTTACATCTATTTCATCGTAAAACTCAAATCCTTTAGATGCTCCTGGAGCATAAAAACCTACTTGCATTTCTCCATCCTTTGATGCTACAGATTGAACATAAAATCTAGTTCGAACACGCTTATCCTCCACCAATAATCCTTCAGAATTAGCTATTAACACATTTTGTTCTTCATCAAAATAATTAGTAGTAACTTGAGTTATTAAAGGATCATAGTTTTTAGCACTATTATATCCTAATTTTAATAGCTCTACCTTTTTAGCTTTATCCATATTATTGGGTATTATCTTTATTGGATGTAAATTAGGAGCATTGGATTCGATCAAATTTAATGCTATATCCCCTTTAGTAGAATTTAAAGCTACTGCTATATCCTTTGCTAACTTAATTAAGTTGTCTTCTCTAGAATCATTAGTATAACCATATACACTGTTTAATCCATCAAATACCCTAATACCTACACCAAAATCTCTACCTGATATACTATTTTCTACATAGCCTCCTACCAGCTTAATATTTGTGTTAAATCTATCTTCTACAAAAACTTCAGCAAAATCCCCTCCTTTAGATAAAGCTGCATAAAGCACATTTTCTATAACCTTTTTACTAAGCAAGAAATTACCCCCTTTAATAAATATAATTGTTCTACAATATACATTATATATTATTTCGAGACTAAAAGCATTTGTTTTCTAATAATTTCAAATATTTCTTTATATTAAGGATAGAAAAAACTATTCCCACTGTCCCAACTTGATACTTACTACCCAATAGGGATATAATGTTATTAGGTACTAAAATAAAAAAATGAGGAGGATAAAATTGATTGTTGGTTTAGATATGGGAGGAACCCATATAGACGCAGTTATAATAAAAAATGATAAAATCATAAATACAGTAAAAAAACCTACTGATAAAGATAATTTATTTGAATCCATTTGGTCTACCTTAGAGGAACTACTTAAAGACTATAATAAATCCAAAATTAAAAGAATTAATTTAAGTACTACTATATCCACCAACGCTATTGTTGAAAATACAACATCCCCTGTTGGAATGATAATCCAATCTGGACCAGGACTGCCTCAAGATTTCTTAGCTTGTGGTGATGAAAATGTGTTTATCTCTGGCTATATAGACCACAGGGGAACAGTAGTGGAAAATTGGAACCCTAAGGAAGTTAAAGAAGCACTTAATATTTTTAAAGATAAGAATATTGATTCTTTAGCTATAGTCACCAAGTTTTCTGTTCGAAATCCCAAACATGAATTAGAAATAAAGGAAATGGTACAATCTAGTAAAATATTCTCAAATATAACTTTAGGACATACAGTATCAGGCAAATTAAATTTTCCACGAAGAGTATACACTTCTTATTTAAATTCCGCTGTATATGATACATTCAATAATTTTTCTAATAATATTAAAAAATCCATGGAAAGAGAAGGTATAAATGCACCAATATATATATTAAAGGCTGACGGTGGAACCATGAATCTATATACAGCTGAAGAAAAACCAGTAGAAACTATACTTTCTGGACCAGCTGCAAGTTTTATGGGAATAAATGCAATGCTATCATCAAATGAAGATGCTATACTTTTAGACATTGGAGGTACTACTACAGATATATTTTTCTTGGCTGATGGAGTTCCTTTATTTGAACCTTTAGGAATACAAATAGATAAGTATAAAACATTAGTAAGAGCCATCTACAGTATTTCCATAGGGTTAGGAGGAGATAGTAGTATTGATATAAAAGATGGAACAATTAAAATTGGTCCAAAGAGAAAAGGATTTGCTTATGCCTATGGAGGACCAAGTCCTACACCTACTGATGCTATGATTGCATTAGGATTAATGGAAGGTAATAAAGAAAAAGCCTACGAAGCTATGGAAATTTTGGGCAACAAACTAAATATATCAAAAAAAGAAATGCCTGATTTAATACTAAATACCATGGCAAATATGATTAAAAATAAAGTAGATGAAATTTTGAATAAAATTAATAGTCAACCTGTTTATACTATTAAAGAACTATTATATGGAAAACAAATTGAGCCTAAACTAATAAATATAATTGGAGGTCCAGCAAAAGTTTTAGCACCAATACTTGAGAAAAAATTTCAACTTCCCTGCTATTATCCAGATAAATACGAAGTAGCCAATGCAGTAGGAGCAGCTTTAGCTAAGCCTACCACAGAAATAAATATGCTAGTAGATACTGCCAAAGGAATACTAACGGTTCCTGAATTAAATATATATGAAAAAATAAATAAAAACTATACATTAGAAGATGCAAAAAAAAGAGCTTTGGAATTGGTTAAAAAATCTGCTATAAATTTAGGAGCTACAGAAGAAGAAATAGAAGCTGAAATAACTGAAGAAAGTAGTTTTAATATGGTAAGAGGGTTTTTCACTAGTGGAAAAAATATGAGGATAAAAGCTCAAGTAAAACCTGGACTCATATGTGATTTGCGAGGTGATAGTAATGATTAAAGCAAAAAATAAGTTAGGTTTAGTGTTTTTCCCAGCTTTCGACTGGGCTATTAGTCCTACCCATCCTGAAAGGGAAGAAAGACTTTTGTACACCCAAGATCAGATATTTGAAGAAGGCATTCAAGATATTGAAGGCATTAAATTTTTCAATCCTATTATAGCTGATGAAAAAGATATACAAAGAGTACATTTTTGTGTACCTGATGTAAAATCTAGAGTTACCCAGTCCCACTTAATATCTGTGGGAGGTGCTATTAAAGCTTCACAATCTGTAATGGAAAAAAAGGTAGACAAGTCCTTTGCATTAGTCCGTCCACCAGGACATCATGCCCAAAGAGTAGTATATGGAGATAGAGGCTTTTGTATAGTCAATGTTGAAGCAGCTATGTTAGAAAGGATAAGAAAAGAATATGGTCCTTTAAAAGTAGCCATAGTAGATACAGACTGTCATCACGGAGATGGCACTCAAGACATTTATTGGAATGATAAAAATACACTATTTATATCATTCCATCAAGACGGTAGAACCCTTTATCCTGGTACAGGATTTATAGACGAATTTGGCGGTCCTGCTGCTTATGGATACAATATAAATATCCCTCTACCACCAGGAACAGGGGAAGAAGGATTTATATATGTATTAGAAAATGTAGTACTGCCTATATTAGACGAATATAAACCAGATATTATAATAAATTCTGCTGGGCAGGACAATCATTATACAGATCCTATTACCAATATGAATTTTACAGCCCAAGGATATGCAAAATTAAATGACAGATTAAATCCAGATATTGCAGTTTTAGAAGGTGGTTATTCCATAGAAGGAGCATTGCCCTATGTAAATTTAGGCATAATACTAGCAATGGCAGGTATAGATTATTCTCATGTCCATGAACCTGACTATGATAAAGATAAGTTAAAACAACCTAAGAATATCACAGAATATATCAAACAAGTATCAGAAATTGTATACAATAGATGGAAGACTAAAGATGAATTAAGATTAAAAGAATTTAAAGGCTTAGATAATGTAGAAAGAAATAGACAAATATATTATGATACAGATGGAATACTTGAAACTCAATCTCAAAACTTCAAAATTTGCAAAAAATGTTCTGGTTTAAATACCATCAAATCTAGCTGTGATAGAGGTTATCGCATATTTGCTATAACTATACCAAAAGATGCTTGTTCCAATTGTATAGATGAAGGATATAATCTATTTAAAAACCCTAATGGAAGTTATACTCATATCTATCTTCAAGATAGAGTAAATGATAAATATTATGCAAAATAATAAAAAAGGCTTAGGAATTAACTTTTTAGATATAATTTCCTAAGCACTTTTTTATTATATGTTTAATCTCCTTCTTTGTTAATTGTTTTTCTCCTAAAAAAGTATATCATAAATGTAATTATAGGTAAAATTCCTATAGATAATATAGACATAACTAAAATAATATCTTCAATTAAACCTTTAATTCCCAATATAGATTTTTTATCCTTTATTAATATAACTGCAATTAATATAATTAATGTTATTGGAATAATATAGTTTTTATGATCACCTTTTTTAAAAACTTGATTAAATGCTAATGCTGAAAAATATAGATATCCAGTAATTTTACCAATATTGCCTACTATCCAAGAAACTATATACAATGCATCTATTCTTTGAATAAAATCAAGTATATTTATCAATCTAGTAAAAGTAAAAAATGGAAAATTAGAATACTTAGCAAACTCTATCCCTAATGATACTTGAGTTACTATAGTTACCAATAAAATTATAGATAGTGAATATATAACTGATTGAATAAATATCTTATTTAAATCTTCTTTATTATTCAAGTAAGGAGCAATCATAGCTAGAATAATTATATCTAAAAACCTAAAAGCTGTATACATAGCTCCTTTATTTATATCTTTAAATTTAGAATCAGAAAGTATTGGCAATAATACAGTAAAATCATAATTTTGATATCCTAAAATTATAAAGATTAATACTACTATCAATATAAAAGGTACAAATATTTCTGCTCCTCTAGCCATCGGCTCTAATCCCTTATATGCAACATAGGCACACGTAATCAGCATAATAGAAGCTGTAACCCAAGTAGGAGTTTCTGGAAACATCATAGTATTAAGACCTTCAACTAAAATTCCAACAGTAAATATATTAAATATCAATAAAATCATTGCATAAATAAATCCCATTATTTTCCCCAAAACTTTTCCCATAATCTTTTCAGTATACTCTATTATAGTTAGATCATTAAATTTATTGCTTAAAAATAATATGGGAAAACAAAATACAATTGTATAAGGTATTGACAATAATATCATTATCCAAACATCTTGATTTCCTGGAGGAGTGTTTACAACAGGTAAATAAGTCAAACTCATTATTGCTCTATATATTGTTATTAATAATATCGTTTGATAGCTTGATATATTCATGTTAATCTCCTTTAACATTATTAGCAGGTATGTTAGTAAGACCTGTTCTTATTATATTTGTTTTAACTTCTATCTCCACATCTGTTTGGGAAAAGATTTCATTCCAATTATGTTTGATTTTTGCCCATTCCTTAGGATATTTCCTATGAAATATATCTCCAAATCCAAATATATCCATTCTAAACTCATTCTGAGCCTTCATAAAAGTACTCCTTACACCTTCTTCTACTGCATAAGAACAAGCGTCTTCTAATATTTTTATATTCTCTAATTTAGTCATATCTATATCCTCTTGTATTTCCCAAATCATTCCCCTTAAAACAATATTGGTCTTTAAAATTATATTTCCGTCTATTATTTCAATATCATTTTTAGTTTTTGTTTTTGTTATATCCAATGTATTTAAATCTAGATCTTTGTTTTCAATTTTATCCTTTGATAGGAAAAAGTTCACAGTTTCTTTATCCATATAAGTTTCTGGAATAGGGAATACTATAATTCCATGCTTTACCCTTCCTTTTATAAAATTTAATCCTTTAGTATCATTTCCATCTAAATATCCAACCAATCTATCTTTATTAAAAACTGCTGAACCTAATATGGATAATTCATATTTTTCATTAGATGTATTGGACATTTTCATTATTTGTTTTTTGTTTTTTTTCTCTATTATTCCCAATGTTGGTTCTATACCCCTATCATAATAATCCTTTAAAAAATGTATTATATCAATATTCATAGCTTTAGGATTTAATTTATAATTTTCAATTAATTTCAATAAATAATTAGCAGGTATTTCTTCAAGCCCATTATTAATTCCCATAACTTCATAAGCTTTAGCTCCTTTTGCAACAAATAAATATGCTGTTTCTCTCTCTTCATTATCCCTAGATAAAAGATCTATTTCTTTTATCAATCCTTTTTTAGCAAATTCTTCTCCTAGTATTATCACCTTATTATGTGCTACAAAAATTCTTCTATCAAATTTTAAAGTAATATCCCTAAAAGCTTCAAATATATTGTTTCCAATACCTTGAACATATTTTACAACATAATCTCTTTCCATACTAGTTTTTTCCTTTGCTGAAGTAGGATTGATAACTTCAGCAGTTAAAACTACTTTACCATTTTCTATATCAAGCCCCAATAGTAAAGTAATTCCAATATTATTTAACTCTGTAGCATTCCAACATCCTGTTAATATCAAAGTTATTATTAAAAATATACTTAATAATAAAACCTTCTTCATCGCATAATCACTTCTTCCGTATATCTTTCTGCCTTATTATATTTCTTTTTTCTAAAGATTTAGGTCTATATATAAAACTTCGCAATGGAAATCTTACAACAGAGTCCTTAAGTCCTTGTTTATTTACTGGAGCTAAAGGAAAACCATAAGGTATACCAAAAGAATTTAGTGATAAAATTTGAATTGAAATGACAATAATTCCACATGTAATAGCATATAAACCCATAAAACCTCCCAATAAAATAAATATGAATCTATATATTATTATAGCTTCCGTTAAAGCAGGAACAGCAAACTCTGCTATAGCTGTAGCTGCAACTACAATTACCATGGGGGCAGATACTAATCCTGCTTCTACTGCAGCTTGCCCTAATACTAATGCCCCTACAATACTTACTGCAGAGCCCACTGCTCTTGGAAGTCTAATACCTGATTCTTTCATCAACTCAAGCATAAATGTCATAAAAAAAGCCTCAATCATTGCTGGAAAAGGCACTCCTTCCCTTGCACCAGCCATAGTTGTCAAGAGCACAGTAGGAATCATCTCTTGATGAAAGGTTTGTAATGCTACATGTAATCCTGGCAAAATTATACTTAAAAGAAGACAATTAATCCTTAACAATCTTAAAAAAGTTGCATAAAATGGTCTTGAATAATAGTCTTCACTAGATTGAATATCTTCTATAAATAATTTAGGCATAGTTAATACATGGGGAGTACCATCACAAAACACTGCAACTCTCCCCTCTAATAATTTGCCAGCAACTACATCTGGTTTTTGAGTATCTCCTATGGTACAAATTAAAGATGATGGATTATCTTCAATCAGTTGTTGAATGTATCCACTTTCCAATATTCCATCAATATCTATGTTCCAATTTATTCTTTTTTTTACTTCTGCTAACACTTCTTCATTTACAACATCCTGTATGTATGCTATAGAAATGCTAGTCCTTGTTTGTTTTCCCACTATATAGTCTTCAAATACCAAATTATTATTTCTTATTCTTCGTCTAAGCATTACTTTATTGGTAGCTAAATCTTCAATAAATCCTTCTTTAGGTCCTCTAATTACTGCTTCCGATTGAGGTTCTTCTATTGATCTTTTATCCCAATGATTTAAATTAACCACATAGCACTGGCTAACCTTGTCTACAAACAAGGCTACACCGCCATATACCATTTTATCTGCTATTTCCTGTAAACTATTAAATTCATTTACATTGGATACATATAAAACCTTTTTTATATCTCTATTATCATCTAAATTTAATATAATAGGTTTAATTATGTCTCTATCCAATAAACTTTTTTCAACAAATCCTTCAATATAACAAATCATAAGCTTTATATTATTTAAAGTTTCAAATTCATAAACCACTAAATCACTAGTATTGTTAAATAAACTTTTTATTTGTTCCTTGTTTATTTTAAGAGATTTTGATACCAAATTTATCATCCTCTGCAAGTATACTCCTAAATAGTATTTCCTTTAACTTAAAAATTATGATATATATTAAAAGTTTCATGAACAAAAAATAGTTAAATACAATATACTATATTAGAATGTTTAGAAAGGAGATGTTTATGAACTATCATATAGTTAAACCTGAAGATACCATCTATACAATAGCTCAAATGTATAATATATCAATAGAAACTATATTAAAAGCTAATCCTGAGATAAATCCTAATATGCTAACTATGGGACAAATAATATCCATACCTTTAGCCCCCAAAGAAGAATGTCCCCCTGGTACTTTCCCTTATATGATTAAAAAAGGAGATACCCTATACTTAATTGCTAGAAAAAACCACATACCATTAAGTTTACTTATAAGGTCAAATCCCAATGTAAATCCAAATAATTTAACTGTAGGAGACGTTTTATGTATTCCAAAATATTGGGATGATTATAAAAGTGAATTATATAAAATCACATTTAAATACCCCTCCTCTTGGGAAAAAGTAGAAGAAAATTACTATGAAGGAGCAACAGGATACTTTATAGTTTCTGTCATAAACTCTGATCTACCTACAGATGAAATATGTAAAGAAGAAGCTTATCAAAATCTAAATCCTTATGGACTAGATCCAAATATAAGAAATATTAAAATTGGTAATCAAGAAGGATGTTTAATTATGCCTTCGAAAGATCAAAGTAAAGAGATGGATAACCAAGCTGCATTAATAGTAAAATACCCCAAACCAATAAATATAAATGAAATAGAATACAATCATCTAATAATATGGGCTGAAAAAAATCATATTCAAGGAATAAAAAATACATTGCGATTTATTTAGAATAAATTAAAAGTCTATAGAAAATCCTAAGGGATTTTCTATAGACTTAAATATTTATTTGCTAAAATATAATGTAAATCTTTTTTTATTTGATATAATAATAATCGTCACTTAATTTAGCTTATCTATAATTGTATTTTGAGGAGGATGAATCTGATGAATAATATTAAAATATTTACTGACAGTACTAGTGATTTATCTAAAGAGCTAATTAATGAAAACGATATATCAATAGTGCCCTCATATGTTATTTTTGACGATAAAATTTATAAAGACAGTATAGATATAGATCAAACAGGTCTCTATGAAAAAATTAATGAATTAGGTAAAATTCCTAAAACAGCTGCGCCATCCCCACAGGATTTTATAGATGCATTTAAGCCTTATATTGACAAGGGAAATGATATTTTATACATTGGATTGTCTTCAAAACTATCCTCTACTTTTCAAAATGCAAATATAGCCAAGAAATCATTCCCTGATAATAATATTAAAATTATTGATACCTATAATCTATCTACAGGTATAGGACTCTTAGTGCTAAAAGCATGTGATTTTATTAAACAAGGTATGAATATAGAAAATATTTCTAAGAAAATTCAGCAATTAACCCATAAAGTAAAAACTGCTTTTGTAATGGACACTTTAGAATATCTTCATCTAGGAGGTAGATTGTCTGCTATTCAACATCTAATAGGCAATGTTTTAAAAATAAAACCTATAATCAAAGTAGTTGATGGTGAATTGACAATAGCTCAAAAAGTTAGAGGAAGAAAAAGTAAAGTTGTAGATGTAATGCTTAAAGATGTTCTAAAAAATGCTCATAATATAGATCCTTCTAGACTATTTATTTCCCATTTCCAAGGAGGAGAATCTGTAAACTACTTAAAAGAACAATTAGCTACCCATATTAATGTAGAAAACATACATATTACAAATACAGGCTGTGTTATCTCAAGTCACTGTGGTCCTGGAACTGTCGGTATAGCATATTTAGAAAAATAGCTGCCTATTTGGCAGTTATTTTTCTACTTCCTGGCTTTTCTATTGGTATGTTTTGTTTACATAAAGGACAATTACCTTCATCATAGGTATTTATATTAAGTTTTATTCCGCTATATATAGGGTACCTAATATCTCCATCACTTCTATCTACGATACAAGCAATTCCTACAACTTCACCACCTTGTTCCTCTACAGCTTTTATAGCTTCATAAGATGATTTACCAGTAGTTACCACATCTTCAGCTATTAATATCTTTTGCCCTTTTTCTATGGAAAACCCCCTTCTTAATTTCATCTTACCATCTTCTCTTTCTACAAATATACCAGGTTTTCCCGTTTGACGAGCTAATTCATAGCTTACAATTATACCTCCCATAGCAGGTCCAACAACTATATCAAAATCTATATCTTTTAATTTATCCGCTATTAATCCAATAGCCTTTTCTGCCTTATCAGGATACATCAACAATTTAGCACATTGGACATAACCATCGCTATGCTTCCCAGAAGATAATAAAAAATGTCCCTCCATTAAGGCTCCTGTATCCTTTAATAAATTCAACAACATATTAAATCACTCCTCTTATCTCCTCAATAGATTTTATCCCTTCTTCTTCCATAAACCTTTCTATTCCATCAATTATATCCAAACATATATGAGGATTTATAAAGTTACCACTTCCTATTTGAACTGCATATGCCCCTGCCATAATAAACTCAATAGCATCTTTATAATCCATTATCCCACCTATACCTATAACCGGTATATTTACTGCTTTAGATACCTCATATACCATCCTAAGAGCAATAGGCTTGATACAAGGACCAGATAATCCTGCCAATATATTATTAAATACTGGTTTCTTTGAATATATATCTATTGCCATAGCACTAAATGTATTTACAAGGGATAAACCGTCTGCGCCAGCTCTTTCACAACATTGTGCCATATGAACTATATCCTCGGCATTTGGTGATAATTTTACTATTAAAGGTTTTTTACATACTCCTCTGACCTTTGAAACTATCCCTTCAGCTACTTCTGATTTAATTCCAAAAGCCATACCTCCCTCTTTAACATTAGGACAGGATATATTTAACTCTATCATATCTATGCTGGTATCATTTAACTTCTCCACTGCCTTAATATATTCTTCTATAGTACTTCCACCAACATTAGCCAATATTACCGTATCCTCATTTTCCATGAACGAAAGTTCTTCCTTTATAAAACCATCAATTCCTGGATTTTGCAATCCTATACTATTTAAAATTCCTCCTGTAGTCTCATATATTCTTATCCCTTTATTCCCTTCTCGCTTATTTAATGTCAACCCTTTGGTACATATGCCTCCTAATTTAGAAATAGGTAAATACTCTCCATATTCTTTTCCAAATCCAAAGGTACCTGAGGCTGCAATCACTGGATTCTTAAATTCTACTTGAGCAATTTCAACTCTTGTATCAATCATAAAAGATTACCTCCTCACCAGAAAAAACTGGTCCATCTTTACATACTCTTTTCATTCCCCAAGTAGTTTCAATACTACAACCTAAACAAGCACCTATGCCACAAGCCATTCTACTTTCCATAGATATAAATACGGGAACTTTATCCTTGCACATTTCTACTACCTTTTTCATCATTGGAATAGGTCCACATGTCATGACCATATCATATCTATCTGGAACAAATAACTCTGTGATAAATCCCTTATGTCCAACAGAGCCATCTTCCGTAGTTATATATATATTATTTACATATTTTTTTATCTCATCTATATAGTAAACTTCATCTCTAAATCCACAATAAAAATCTATAGGACTATCAATACTTTTCATGGTATATATCATCGGTGCTATTCCAATACCTCCAGATATTATTGCAATATTTCCTTTTGAATTTAGCTCAAATCCATTTCCTAAAGGTCCTAATATCTCTATTCTATCCATTGCCTTTAAACCAGCCATGATACCTGTTCCCTTACCTCTAATCTCATACAAAAAAGTAATTTCATCATCTGAAATATCACATATACTAATAGGTCTAGGTAAAAAAGGATCTAATCCTTGCCAACCCCTTAACATATAAAATTGACCAGGAACTCCTAAGATCCCTGTTTCTTTTATTTTCATTTCATATATGTCAGTTGCTATTTCTCTGTTGGAACAAATAGTAACTTCCCTATACCCTTCCTTCACTTTCAATATCCTCCTTCATGGCTAATACTGCATCTCTTGCATATTTATCATAATTTTCTTCTCCATCTTCGTAACTTTTATAAGCGGTAATAATTCCTCTAGAGGAATTTACAACACCTCCATTGCCATCACTCAAATAAAGAGCTACATCCTCACCTTTTCCTCCTTGATGTCCATATCCTGGTATTAAAAAAAACATATTTTTATATCTTCCTCTAATCTCTTCGGCTTCATCCCTATGGGTACCTCCTACTACTGCCCCTATACTACTATATCCACAACTTCCTATATACTTTGAACCCATTTCATATAATTTATCTCCTACATGATAATATAATTTTTTCGATTGGGTATCCTCTGAGGAACTAATCTCTAGATATTGTATATCCTTTGCTCCTGGATTAGAAGTTCTAAGAAGTACAAATATCCCTTTATCTCCTTTGTCGATATATTTCAAATATGGAGTTATACTATCAAATCCCATATATGGATTTAATGTAATAAAATCTACCTGAAAATCCCCTTCAAAATGAGCCTTAGCATACATTTCAGCTGTAGAAGCTATATCTCCTCTTTTTATATCTCCTATTGTTATTATGCCATTATTCCTTATGTATTCTATAGTTCTTTTATATGCAACCAATCCTTTTATTCCATAGGCTTCATAAAAAGCAATTTGTAATTTATACACTGGAACTATATCCATAGTTCTATCTATTATATTTTTGTTAAATTGAAATAATATCTCATCTACATCTTGGTACTTTTCTTTTATATGATCAGGTATATATTCTAAATGGCTATCCAATCCTACACATACATTTCCTTTTTTTTCAACTTCTTTGAAAAGCTTATCTATTATCAATATTTATCCCCCCATTATACTTTAGTTCCCCTTTTCTAATAGTAGCTACTACTTTACCATAAACTTTTTTACCATTAAAAGGTGTGTTTTTACCTTTGGATACAAAATCTTTTTCATCTATGGTAAACTCCTTGTCTAAATCTAACAGTACTATATCCCCATCATAACCCACTTTGATTTTTCCCTTATTAACTCCCATCAATCTTCCTGGAGTTGCAGACATAAGTTGAGAAAGTCTATTTAATGAGATTTCTCCCTTCTTTACCAAATAAGTATAGCATATGGGAAAAGCCGTCTCTAATCCAGATATACCAGGAGAACCCTTTTCCTTATCCTCCTTTGAATGAGGAGCATGATCTGTAGATATAACATCTACAGTACCATCTTTTATTCCTGCTACAATAGCTCTTACATCTTCTTTTTTCCTTATCGGTGGATTAACCTTATAATCCAAATCATATAAAGCTATATGATGAGGGGTTACCTCGCAGCTTAAATTAGCTATCTCCTTTTTAGCTTTTCTGATCCATTCAATGGATTCCTTGGTGCTAACATGGGCTAAATGCAATGAAGCCCCTGTTAGCTTAGATAAATATATATCCCTTAAAGTCATTAGATTTTCTGAAAGTCTAGTATCTATATATACTATATCCTCATCTTCTTCATGAGCTATAATAGTCAAACCTTTTTCCTTAGCTATTTTCATAGCTTGATACATGACCAAATTGGATTGCACACCTTTTCCATCATCTGAAATAAACTTAATTCTAGGATCTATATGTTCCAAATGTTGTAAAGTTTTCCCATCAAAATCCTTTGTTATAGAAACACTTTGATGGATATCTATTAAATCCAATTTTTTTGCTTTATCCAATACAAAATCTACTACTTCTAAACTACTACATATAGGATTTGTATTGGCCATTAGATTTACTAATGTATAACCTCCCTTTAAAGCTGCTAAACTACCTGTATATATGTCTTCCTTATAGGTATATCCTGGCTCTCTAAAATGAGCATGCATATCTATAAAGGAAGGCATTACTGCTAAATTTCTCGCATCTATACTAGGAGAAGGGTAAGATAACTTCGCTCCAAAATCTGTAATCTTCCCATCTTTTATATATATATCTCCAACAAAATCCTTTGTTTCATCTATAACTCTACAATTTTTAATTAATACTTCCATCTTAACCCTCCCAAGAATATATCTGATCGCAATATTCACATTTGTATATGCCTTTTTCCTCATCTACTAATACAAATCTATGAACTATATTCCTTTCTGTAGAAGTTACACATCTTGGATTTTTACATTTAATTATACCTTCAACCTTTTCTGGTAAAGATAAGTTTATTTTTTCAACTATCTTTTCATCTTCTATTATGTTTACAGTTATATTAGGATCTATAAATCCTAACATAGTTAAGTCTAAATCTATATTATTTTCAATTTTAATTAAATCCTTCCTGCCATACTTTTTACTAGGTGCATTCATTATTAAAGCTACAGTAAAATCTGCTTTGTCTAAACCTAAATATTTAAATATACTAAATCCGTATCCTGGTTTTATATGATCTATTACAATTCCCCTTACTATACTATCGATATACAACATTACATCACCCCCAACAATTTTGAAATAAGGGCCATCCTAACATACATCCCATATTTTACCTGTTGAAAATATTTTGCTCTTGGATCTTCATCCACTTCATAACTTATTTCATTTACTCTTGGCAATGGATGGAGAATAGCTAAATCTTCTTTTGCTAATTTTAATTTTTCCTTATCCAAAATATAACTATCTTTAAGTCTAATGTAATCTGCTTCATTAAAAAATCTTTCTTTTTGTACTCTTGTCATGTAAAGTATATCTAATTCTTGTATAACTTCTTCTAATCTTTCTACTTCTAAATATTCTATAGAATTTCTATCCAATATCTCTGTTTTTATATAGTCAGGAACTTTTAGCTCATCAGGAGATATGAGTATGAATTTTATATTCTCATATCTAGACATAGCTTTTATTAAAGAATGGACTGTACGACCAAATTTTAAATCTCCACATAGTCCTATAGTCATATTGGAAAACCGTCCCTTTGTCTGCCTTATAGTGAATAGATCGGTTAAAGTTTGAGTAGGATGTTGATGTCCCCCATCACCTGCATTTATGAGAGGAACTGGTGAGTAGTAAGATGCATATCTTGGAGCTCCTTCCTTTGGATGTCTCATAGCTATAATATCCACATAGGAACCTACTGTTCGAACAGTGTCAGGAATACTTTCTCCTTTCATTACAGAGCTAGAACCTGGTTCGGAAAATCCAATTACCTGCCCTCCAAGTCTAAGCATTGCTGCTTCAAAGCTAAATCTAGTTCTGGTACTTGGTTCATAAAATAGAGTGGCAAGAATTTTCCCATCACACACATTTTTAAATTTTTTTTCATTTTTAACTATTTCATCTGCTAAAGAAAACAGTTCTTCTAACTCCTCTACAGTAAAATCTTGAGGGTCTATCAAATGTCGTAACTTTGTCATTTTATTTACCTCCTTTTAGTCTCTCTGGACCTAATTAAAGGATTGCGTTTTAAAAAATGCCTTCCTTTAAAGGAAGGCATAACAAATCCCCTATTACGCTTTCCTTTCTGAACTCTCTGGTTCAGTTTAAAGGTACCCAATTATCATAATTAAAATACCACATAATATAAAAAGTGTCAATTATTTTTTACTAATAAAGAAGGATACCAAAAAATAATTTTACTTACTAAAGTCCAACTTTTATACATGTTTTATTATTTAATCTTTTTATTATCTATCTTTCTTTACTTGCTTATGAATATTGAAAAAATACCATATTCAATAATATCAATATATTTTCTACTTTAAAAATATTATAAAGGCATTATCCAATATTGGATAATGCCTTTATAATTACATATCTGCTAAAACTATCTTCTTTTCGTTTAAAGATTTTTTTACATCTATTATTCTTTGATTTTTTGAACCTCTAAATTTTAATAATAAGCTCTTTTTACTTATGTCAAATCTACCATCTATTAGTATATCTGTAGAATACAGTAGTTCTTTCCAGCTATTATTTATCTCCATTTCTTGAATTATTTCCTCAAAAGTATAGCCTGTATAAGTAACCACATTTAATCCCATTTCTTTCACTTTTTTCGCCAAATTAGCACATGCCTTTGGCTGAACAAATGGATCTCCACCACTTAATGTTATCCCATCTAATAGAGGATTTTTTTTAACCATATTTACTATTTCATCTATTTTCATATAGTATCCTCCACTAAAAGAATGGGTTTCTGGATTATGGCAACCTATACAATTGTGAACACAACCTTGGGTAAATACCGCTAATCTAATTCCTGGACCATCTACTATGGATTCTTTTATGATTCCTGCAATCTTTATTTCGTCTTCCATATTGCCACCTCTTTATTTATAGGAACAGGAAAAATGTTTTACTCTATCCCTTTCTTCTGCTCTTTTTGCATCATTAAATCTTTCCAATGTTCCAACTAAATAACCAGTTATTCTCCTTATCCTTTGAAATTTAATATCTCCCTCTTCTCTGCCACATTTAGGACAAGTATCTCCTATTATTCCTGTAAATCCGCATACTGGATCTCTATCTACTGGATGATTTATAGACCCATAACCAACACCTGCTTCTTTCATCGCTCTGATTATCTTTTCAAAAGCCTCCAAATTTTGTGTTGGATCTCCATCTACTTCTATATAAGTAATATGTCCTGCATTAGTCAATTCATGATAAGGAGCTTCTATGTTTATTTTTTCAAAAGCTGTAATTTCATAATATACAGGTACATGAAAACTATTAGTATAATATTCCCTATCTGTAATCCCTTCAATTTCTCCAAATATCTCTCTATCTATTTTTACAAATCTGCCTGCAGTACCTTCTGCTGGAGTAGCCAACAATGTAAAGTTCATACCAAATTGTTTACTAGTTTCATCCATCCTATCCCTCATATGACCTATAATTTCCAAACCTAATTTTTGGGATTCTATACTCTCTCCATGATGAAATCCTGTTAAAGCCTTTAAACACTCTGCTAAACCAATAAATCCAATGGATAAAGTACCATGTTTTAATATCTCCCTTATCTCATCATTCTTATCCAATTTATCAGAATCAATCCATATCCCTTGCCCCATTAGGAACGGAAAATTATGAACCCTTTTACTTGCTTGTATTTCAAATCTCTCTAATAATTGCTCTATTACTAAATCTATGGTACGATCCAATTCTTCATAAAATCCCTTTATATCTCCACGATGTTTAAGCCCTAATCTAGGTAAATTAATTGTAGTAAAACTTAAATTACCTCTTCCATTAACTATTTCTCTAGATGGATCATATACATTTCCAATAACTCTAGTTCTACAGCCCATATAGGCAATTTCCGTTTCTGGATGCCCTTCCTTATAATATTTAATATTAAATGGAGCATCTATAAAAGAGAAATTAGGAAATAACCTTTTAGCACTTACTCTACAAGCTAGTTTAAGCAAATCATAATTAGGATCTCCTGGATTATAGTTTATTCCTTCTTTTACCTTAAATATCTGTATTGGAAATATAGGAGTTTCGCCATTTCCTAATCCTGCCTCTGTAGACAAAAGTAAATTTTTCATAACCATTCTTCCCTCAGGAGATGTATCTGTACCATAATTTATAGAACTAAAAGGTATTTGAGCTCCTGCTCTAGAATGCATGGTGTTTAAATTGTGAATCAAAGCTTCCATAGCTTGATATGTTCTCCTATCCGTGTCTTTGTAAGCATTTCGTTCAGCAAAGTTTTGTATCTTTTGAACCAAGGAAGTATCATTCAATAATTCATCTAAATACTCTGCTTCCTTTTTTTTATATTCTTCATTACCTCCTAAAGTTGGCACTAAGTTATATTCATTTTCTAATATCCCAAATATATTTTTTACATTTTCTTCTAAATCTACATCTTCAACTAATAGCTCAATACTTTTGAGTAAATTTTGTCTATAAGTTTTTATATAGGTTTTCTTAACTCCTAAGGCCATCCCATAATCAAAATTAGGTATACTTTGCCCTCCATGTTGATCATTTTGGTTAGATTGAATTGCAATACAAGCTAATGCTGCATAGGACTGAATATCTTTAGGCTCTCTCAAATATCCATGCCCTGTATTAAATCCGCCTTTAAACAATTTTATTATATCAATTTGACAACAAGTAGTAGTTAATGTTAAAAAATCTAAGTCATGTATATGTATATCTCCATTTTTGTGTGCTTCAGAATGAGCAGGATTTAATATAAATAGATCATAAAACTGCTTTGCTCCTTCTGAGCCGTATTTAAGCATAGTTCCCATAGCAGTATCTCCATCTATATTAGCATTCTCCCTTTTAAGATCTATATCCTCTGCTTTCTTAAAAGTTAAATCTTCATATACCCTCATCAGTCTCATATCCATCTCACGTATTCGAGTCCTCTCAGCCCTATACAATATGTATTCTTTAGCTGTTTTTGCATGCCCATTTTCAATAAGTGTTTTTTCTACAATATCCTGTATATCTTCGACTCCAGGAATTTGGTCTTCATACTTTCTATTTAATTCAATGGCCACTTCCTCAGCTAACTTTACAGCCATATCATAATCTTGACCCCCTACTGCTTGAGCTGCTTTAAATATTGCATTTGCTATTTTTTCTATATTGAATGGCACTTCTCTTCCATCTCTTTTTCTAATTTTAGTAATCATTTTTATTCCCCCTAAATTCATATATATTACAATATATTGTATGTATATATTATCAAAACTCTATATATAGTGCAATAGTTTTTAATATAATTTTGACTTATTTTTAATTATAGTGTATATTCATCTTCAGAAATATTTATATAAATAACATTTAGTATTATATTAAATATTCACTTTTTAATCAATGGATAAGGAGGATTAATTTTGAAAGCTATAATTTTCGATATGGATGGAGTTATAATTGATAGTGAACCATTACACTGTAAATTAGAAAGGGAAATTCTTAAAGAATTAGGAGGAAAAATTACTGAAGAAGAACATAATGCATTTATAGGAACTACTGATTATCATATGTGGTCAATCTTAAAGGAAAAATTTAATATTAAAAAACCTGTAGATGAAATCATACAGATGAAAAAAGAAAGATTTATAAAAAATATTCACATGCTTAATTTGGTAGATAATGTTGAAGAATTTATAGAAAAACTTCATAAAAAAGGATATCCAATGGGATTAGCTTCTTCCAATAATAGAAAAATTGTTAATTTAATAGTAAATAAATTTAAATTGGATAAATATTTTAATGTAATAATAAGTGGAGAAGATGTATCCAAAGGGAAACCTCATCCAGAAATATTCTTAAAAACTGCAGAAAAAATGGGAGTGGAACCGCATAATTGCTTAGTAATTGAAGATGCTAAAAATGGAGTCATTGCAGCAAAAGCAGCAGGAATGAAATGTATAGGTTTTAAAAATCCAAACTCAGGAGAACAAGATTTATCTCAAGCGGATCTTATTATATCCAGCTATGATGAACTGGATTTAAATACTCTAAAAGGATTATTTAATTAATATAAATAACTATCTTTTTTGGTGCCAGGCACCAAAAAAGATAGTTATTTATCTAAGTTTATATGACAATAACCCCCTGGATTTTTCTTTAAATATTTTTGATGATACTCTTCTGCATCATAAAACACCTTTAATGGTTCTACTTCAGTAACTATAGGGCTATCATATTTTCTCTTTTGTTCTTCAAAGGTTTTAATTATTATTGGTAAATCCTTTTCATCTATATAGTAGATACCTGTTCTATATTGACTTCCAATATCTGGACCTTGCCTATTTTTTAAGGTTGGATCTATTATATTCCAAAACCTATTTAATAACTCCTCTAAGGATATAATATTTTCATCAAACTTAACATAACATGCTTCAGCATGTCCTGTAGTGTTTGTACATACTTCTTCATAAGTTGGATTTTCTTTTGTTCCATTTGCATAACCTACTTTTGTGTCTACTACTCCATCTATTCTAGACATATATTCTTCTACTCCCCAAAAACAGCCTCCTGCTAATACTATTTCCTTCATTCTACTCATCTCCTTTATATCATTTTAATTTGCCAAATTTAGAAAAAGGGTAAATTCGGAAAATCACTTTTCCTACAATATCTTCTTTATCCACCAATCCAATCCTTTCATCACGGCTATCTAAACTTACATACCTATTATCTCCCATTACAAACATTTTTCCTTTTGGAATTTCCTCTATATATAAAGATCCATTGGTTAGATCTCCATTTACATATTCTTCTTTCAGCTCTTTGCCATTTAAATATACCTTCCCCTCTGAAATCATTATACTGTCTCCTTCAACAGCTATAACCCTCTTTACTATCTTTTTAGTATTACCAGCCATTTTCTTTCTTATAGGACCTAACTCTTCTAAATCCTTAGAATTAATCTCTAAATCAGTATTAATTACTACAATATCTCCTCTATTAATATTTTTTTTACTATTAAATATAATTAAAAAATCATCATGAAATAAAGTTGGATACATTGAACTACCATAAACTTTAGTTCCACTTATAAAATAGGTTATTGTAAATGCTAACAATAAAGCTATAACTATGGACTTCATCCATTCTATAATCATTTTCTTCATAGATTTATTCCCCTTCAATTTTAAATACTTAATCTACATTATATCATCTTTTTTATAATGAATAAAATACTAACCTAGAATAAAATTTAATTTTTAGCATAATAATGACCACCCGATAATTAAAATCTTTTGTATTGTAATAAACTATCATGCTATCTGTGTAAACTTTATATTCAATATCATAAATTTAAGAAACTAAATTAGAAATTAAGCCCTTTGGGATAATTCAAAATTGTAATCAGGTTTTGGAATAAGGGCTAAGAATAAATATAGTGCAAAAATTCCTACCACTATTAAAAACATATAATAATAGTATTTTTTATATATTTAATTTGCATAATTATTTTCATTTATTCTTCTATATTATACCATAATTCAATGTATAAAATATACATTTATTTGCATTTATAAAGGGCATCTATTTACATATACAATAGATGCCCTTTATATTTCTCTTCAAATTATATTTCCCATATCCATTATTTGATTTATATCTTTATCTCCTCTTCCTGATAAGTTTATTATGATTATTTTATCCTTAGGTAAAGTAGATGCTAATTTTATTCCATATGCTATTCCATGGGCACTTTCTAATGCAGGTATTATCCCTTCCAACTTAGATAATTTATAAAAAGCGTCTAATGCCTCCTTATCTGTAACAGAAACATATTCTGCTCTTTTTATATCCTTATAATAACTATGCTCTGGTCCTACACCAGGATAATCTAATCCTGCAGCTATAGAATGGATATTAGTTTCTTTTTCATCTAATGTATAACATTTAAATCCATGGATTATATCAGGTTTCCCTTTTGAAATAGATGCAGCATGATAACCTGAATCAATTCCCTTTCCAGCAGGTTCCACTCCTATAAATTTTACCTCTTTGTCATTAACGAAAGGATGGAATAAACCTATGGCATTGCTCCCTCCTCCTACACATGCTATTAGATAATCTGGTAATCTATTTTCCTTCTCCAATATTTGTTTTCTAGCCTCTTTTCCTATTATACTTTGAAATTCCCTAACTATAATAGGATAAGGATGAGGTCCAACAGCTGAACCTAATAGATAGAAAGTATTATGAGCATTTTTTACAAAGTCTTCCAACGCCTTATCCACAGCTTCTTTTAATGTAGCATTGCCTTCTCTTACAGGTACTACATTAGCTCCTAATAATTCCATTCTAAATACATTATGCTCTTGTCTTTTCACATCTACAGCTCCCATATATACTGTACAATCCATATCAAATAAAGCACATACAGTAGCAGTAGCAACTCCATGTTGCCCAGCACCCGTTTCTGCTATTATTCTATTTTTTCCCATCCTTTTAGCCAACAATGCTTGCCCTATGGCATTGTTTATTTTATGAGCTCCTGTATGGTTAAGATCCTCTCTCTTTAAATATATTTTTGCTCCACCAGCATATTTAGTCAATTTTTCAGCATAATATAGAGGGCTTTCTCTACCAACATAATCCTTAAAATAATAGTTTAATTCCTCTTTAAAATCCTTATCATCCACATACTTATAAAAGTTCTCTTCTAATTCTTTTAACACCTCCTTTAAGTCCTCTGGTACATAGGAACCTCCATATTCTCCAAAATAACCATTAAATCTTTTCATATACTTCTCCTCCTTTTTTTTAATAAAAAAACCTCCACCCTAAAAAATTAGGGTGAAGGTTATTAATCCACGGTACCACCTAAATTATGCATAAAAGCATCACTCTTAATGGGACACTAACATGTCCTGTCCATAGATAACGGTTGGCTTCCGGCTAGTGATACTCATCTTTAGATTTTCCCACTGCTTCTATAGGGTCCATTCATTAAAATCTATATCGCTAGGTTCTCACCTACACCAGCTCTCTGTAGATAATCGACCTTAACTACTACTCCCTAACATAGAATTTAAACTCAATATTTTAATTAAGCTTAATTATATATCATTATTTTCTATTTTGCAAGGATTATTTACTAACCAGTTCCAATAATTTTTCTTCTAAATAATCATTTAAATCCTTACCTGCTATAGTTACATTCCCTTCTCCATATAAATCTGGCATTACTCTAAAAAAATTAACTACAAGTTTGTTTTCATCTATAATATATTCATCTAAATGCCCAGGTATGAATATTACTTCTATCTCTTCATATTCAAAAGCATTATTTGCATTATTTAGTTTATCAATTAAATTATTTAAATTTAATGTCTTCAATGGAGCAACCATCATATTTGTAAATTCCAAATCCTCCAGCATCCACATATTATTATTCCAGTATTTTCTATCCTTTTTACTTTCACTATTTAACATTTCCCTATTGGAAATAGCACTTAAAACCTTCCTTACAGATTCTTTATCAAATCCTTCACCATATAGATATTTCATTTCTGGAAATTCCCCTATACTAATTATATAGGACTCTCCTACCTTTTCCTTTTCACTTGTAGCTTGCCAGTAGTATAGCATTGCCTCTACTACATCTAAATTGACTTTAATTCTTTTTATCATGTTAACACTCCTTACACATTTATATTATTGATTTTTGTTTTACTTTTACTATTATACACCTATTATAGCTTCATTTTCTAGATAAAAAATAAATACCTATGAATATATCATAGATATTTATTATATAATTATGCCTATTAATACCCTTCCTTTATAACCTTTTTCTTCCATTTCCCTTTCCTATATACTATATATCCATAAACACATATTAAAAAATTGCTAAAACTCATAGAAAACCATATTCCTTCTGGCCCAATTTTCATTAAGTGTTTAAATACTAATATCATAGGTATTCTAATAAACCAAAGACGTCCTATGGCCATTGCCATTGAATATTTAGTATGCCCTGAACCTTGAAATAATCCCTGAAATATACTGAACATTCCCATGAAGGGCATGGATACAGATATATATCTAAGAAAAGTAATTCCTTGATTTATTACTTCCATATCATCCTTTGAGCGCATAAAAAAATCTATAATTCCCTTATCCTTCCAAATTAAAAATCCTGTTCCCACTATGGAAAGGGATAGTACTATTATGGTAGATTTTTTAAAAGCTTCCATTACTCTATCAAACTGGTTTGCACCTATATTTTGACCTACTATAGATGTTAAGGCAGCTCCAATTCCCATAGGAGGCTGCATTATCAATGATGTTATTCTATTAACCATTGCAAAAGCTGCCAAAGTAGAAGTACCATAGGAAGCAATAAAGCTATTTAATACGGTAAATCCTAAAGCAGCACCTGATTGCCCTATAGTGGAAGGAAAACCTATTTCCACGATTTTTTTAAGCATATTTTTATTAAACTTAAATCCCTTAAAATCCAATTTAATCATAGGGGAGTGTTTTTTTAGTATGTAAATTCCAACAAACACTAATAGTGCCTGAGATAAAACCGTTGCAATAGCAGCCCCTGCTACTCCCATATTTAATGTAAATATAAAAACTGGATCTAGTATTACATTTATTATAGCAGATATGCCACTTAATATTGTTGGTGCTAAGGTGTTTCCCTGGGCATTCATAATAGAGTTAAAATTGAAAAATAAAAATACAAAAGGAAATCCTAAAAAACTAATTCGCAAATATATATTACTATACTTAGCTAAATCTCCAGTTGCCCCCATCCATCTCACAATATATGGACTTAAAAAATAACCTAAAATAGCAAATACAACTGAAAAAATCATAGATATAACCACAAGTTGAGATGCATATCTATCGGCTTCTTCATATTCTGATGCTCCTACCAATTGAGATAGTATAGATGTACCTGCAACAGAAATTCCTATTCCTAAAGAGATAAATAAAAAAATTACTGGCCATACGAAAGAAGTAGCTGCAAACTGCACAGAACCTAGTTTACTAACCCACATGGCATCAGCAAGATTGTATAAAGTTTGAATAAAGTTATTTAACATAATAGGTAATGATAATGTAATTATTACCTTATACATATTGCCATTTAAAATCAATTCTTTTCTATCTGGTTTTTTCATGCATAGCCCACCTTAATTATTTATTAGTCTACAATATTATATCATCAATAGATTAAATAATAAAGTGTTTAGATACACGAAATATTTTTTTGTAATATTAAAAACACAAGAAGGGATATATTATACATGCCTAATATATCCCTTCTTCATGTAGTTTTTTATTATCTAGTCCACCTAATTTATGCACAAAAGCATCATCCTTAATGGAGCACGGCTTTCAACTTCAGTTTCAACAATTTTTCTAAGTAATCATTTAAATAAATAGAATTTTTCAATTATTTTACCTTTATTCCACCTTTAATAAATTCCACCTTTTCTTCTTTAAGTAGCCTTCCTAAGGCTCTTTTAAATGCAGATTTGCTCATATTTAATTCTTTGCGTATTTCCTTTGGGCTACTATAATCGTTTAAATACAATATTCCTCCCTTTTCCATTGCTTTATTTAAAATAATTTCTGCATCTTCTTCTATTTCTATATAAAATTTGTCTCTGAGACTAAGATCTAGTTTCCCATCATCTTTTACATTTGTAACCCTTACATCCACTATATCTCCTATTGCATATACCCCTATTAATTCCTTTTTAGGTATTAATCCTTCATATTTATTATCCACTGCTACAAACGCTCCAAACTTATCATTAATACTATAAATAACTCCTTTTACCCAATCATTTTCTTTATAAGGGGAATCACTGCTTAAGAAATCCCTTATTTTCATAGTACCACACAATCTATTACTCTTATCTATATAAAGACCTATTGGATATTTTCTACCCTTTTCCAATTTTGTAGTTTGTTCCTTAAAAGGTAAAAACAAATCCTTTTCCAATCCCCAATCTAAGAAAGCACCTATACTTGTTATATCCACCACTTCCAAAAGCCCTACTTCTCCTAATATTACCTTTGGTCTTCTAGTGGTAGCAATAATTCTTTCTTTAAAATCCCTATATATGAATACCTCTATTTCATCGCCTACTTTAGTTCCTTCTGGTACTTCCTTTTTAGGTAACAGTACATCCTTATCCTTTTTTTGACTATCTTTGGTATTTAAAAATACCCCTACTGAAGTAATATTTTTTACTTCTAAAGTTTGCATCTTTCCTAATTCTATCATTAAATACACCTCTTCTAATAATTAACTCTATATAGGATCCTATCATATTTAGTATATAAAAGCTTCTAATATTTATGTAATTTCTATCATATAATATTAAATAGGGATTTATCTCATATTTATACGGTAGTTTCCATATCTACTACTCTTTGCTGCCAAGTATCCTTTCTATAAATTAAATACCCATATATACACACTATTAAATTACTAACACTCATGGAAATCCATATTCCTGTTGGTCCAATATTAGTAAAATGCTTAAATATGAGAATCATAGGCAGCCTTACAAACCAAAGTCTTCCTATTTCCATTGACATGGAATATTTAGTATGCCCCGCACCTTGAAATAAACCTTGAAGTACACTAAACACTCCCATTAAAGGTGTAAAAAGAGCACTATATCTCAAATATTCAATCCCTTGATTTATAACCTCTAAATCGTCTTTAGAACGCATAAAAAAGTTAATTATTCCTTTGTCTTTCCAAAGCATAAACATACAACCAATAATTCCTAATGTAACCGTAAAAACTAGTGCTTTTCTAAAAGCTTCTTTTACTCTATCCATTTGATTAGCTCCAATATTTTGACCTACTATAGATGTTAAAGCTGCACCAATACCCGATGCTGGCTGCATTACCAATGATGTAATTCTATTTACCATTCCATAAGCTGCCATAGTGGAAGTACCATAGGAAGCAATAAAACCATTTAGCACCATAAAACCTAAAGCAGAACCCGATTGTCCTATAGAGGATGGTAAAGCTACGTCTATAATCTTAAAAATTTTCTCCCTCTCAAATTTAAATTCTTTAAAACTTGGTCTTATAATAGTTTCAAATTTATATAATACTATCATCCCTGCTATAGCTAACACAACTCGTGATAAAAGAGTAGCAATAGCTGCTCCTGCTATACCCATATCCAATGTAAATATAAATATTGGATCTAATATAGCATTAAGCAACGCACTAATTCCACTTAATATAGTAGGAATCAAAGTATTCCCTTGAGCAGTCATTATAGAGTTAAAATTAAAAAATAAAAACATAAAAGGCATATCCAAAAAGGTTATCCTTAAATATATATTACTATATTTTGCTAAATCTCCTTTTGCTCCCATAATCTTTATTAGATAAGGGCTTAATAAATATCCAATTGCTGCAAATATAATGGAAATCAACATGGATATAACTACTATTTGCTCAGCATATCTATTTGCATCTTCATATTTATCTCCTCCTATTAACTGGGATAATATGGAGGTTCCAGCAATAGATAATCCAAAACCTATAGAAATAAACAAAAAATTTACTGGCCACACAAAAGATGTAGCAGCAAATTGAACTGAACCTAATTTACTTACCCAAATTCCATCTGCTAGATTATAGAGAGTTTGAATTAAATTGTTTATCATAATAGGTATAGATAGTAAAATCAATGTATTGTACATATTTCCATTTAGTATCATTTCTTTTTTGTTCCGTTTTTTCATTTAATCACCCTCACTTGTTTAGAGTCTCTAAATATATTATATCATCTACTTTTATAATTAAAAGACAAAAAATACGATTTAACTTGAAAAAACTCATTTCTATAATAGAAATGAGTTTTTCTAAATTAACAAGAATAAATATTAATCTATATCACTAAGGGTAATTTTCGCCTTATCCTTTTCCCAAGCATGAAGTACTAATGCTAAACCTATAACTCCATATGCTACAAATACTCTAAAGTATTCACCTATTTGAGCATTGCCAAATAGATTTTGACCTGCTAACGGTGATATTACAAACAAGAAATGGAATAAAAATGTACCAATCAAAGCTTCTTTCCAAGAAGCTTTATCTACAGTAGCACCTCCAACTAATAAAGAAGCCACTGCAAATAGTCCTACTTGAGAATGGCTGCCATAAGTTTGCATAGTTCCAATATTTTGTAAAAATACTATTTGACCCCATGCAGCTAGTACTGTAGAAATGATTACAGATATTATTTTAGTCTTTTCTACATTAATACCTGAAATCCTCGCTACTTCTGGATCTTGCCCAACTGCTCTCATGTCCTGCCCTAACTTTGTCTTAAGTAAATATCCCATCAATAAGAATAACAACAATATAAGTAAAAAAGTAGCTATTGGATATTCAGCCAATTTTTGAAATATTGGCAATTTAATTTTATCAAAAGGAATTAAATGATCTAAAGAATATTTAATACTAGCTAAATCCACAGTATTTTTTATACCTATACCAGAAGGCAATAACAAAGTATCATTTCTTATTGGAAAAATTGTACCAGCAAATAAGAGGAATACAAGTTGATAAATTCCATTTGCAAAAAACCCTAGAACCATACTAGTTATCATTTCTTTTCCTACTGCTTTATTTAATATTTTTCCTACAAGAAATCCAAACAATATAGCAAAAGGCGTTGAAATTAAGAGGCTTAAGAAAAATCCTCCTGGACCACCTATTGAAAAATTAGTTATAATGATCAATGCAATTTGTCCTGCCATAGCTCCCAAAGTTATTGCAAAATTTAATCCCAATCCAGTAATTACAGGAAAAATTAATGACAATACTAATATTAAGTTTCTTGCTAAACGTATTATCATTTCATTTACTAAAAAGCTAGCAGGAAGTCCTGTAAAAAAGGACCCTACAATACATAATATTAAGAATATAATTGGTACTATCATGCTGTTTCACCTTCCTCCCGAGTCAATGCATATAGAATAATACCATTACTTACAATTGTCCTTATTACTTCAGACATACTACCTTCTGCAATTACATTCACTACAGGTAATGCTACTACTAACAAAGACTGAAAAAGGAGTGTTCCCACTATTACATGTACTATATTGGCTTTTTTCAAAGTTGCACCACCTATTAATATAGCTGCAGCTGCAGGCATTGCAGAATATAATGGAGCATTATATAATTGTAGAAATCCAAAAGCTTGACTATATATGATAATCCCTATTGCAGCTAAAACTGTGGATATAACAGTACCTTTAATTCTCTGCTTGTCTACATCTATACCATTTGACATAGCAAAATTGGGATTACTTCCAGCCACTATCATTGATAATCCTTTATTGCTCCTCCCATATATCCATACTATAAAAGCAAATAAAGCAAAACATAGTAACAATCCTGTTGGAATAGTAACATTTCCTATATTAAAAGCTAAAAAATTATTTAATACATGAGCAATTGATGACTCTAAAGATACAGTAACTCGAAGACCATTACCTCCATAAGCCCATATAAGTTCTGGACTAGAAAAAGGTGCTATTAACCAAAATATACACATACCCGAAACTACAGAAAATCCAATATAATTTCCAACAGTCATCTCTTCCCCTTTAATCCTATTTAACATTTTCCCATAGAAATAACCTGCTATTGCAGCCAATGGAGCAGCTATTAATATGGATAAAAATAATCCCAAGAAACCAGAAAGTTTAAATTCTATACTAATTAATGCCCCTATCAATCCAAATATAATACCTAAGGGAAGATTGAAATTAAGACCAATACCAGATTGTATTCCAGGTATCATGGCTAATACTAATATGGCATTCATACCAAAACGAACTAACATATCAGTTAACAATCCAGATAATGGAATATTTAAATAAACCGCTAATACAATTAAAGCTATCAAAAATACTGTAATTATAAATCTTGGAAATCCCACTTTCTTAATAAACTCTTTCATCTAGTCCACCACCTTTTCTATACTCTCTCCAGCCATTAACAGCCCAAAAGTTTCATCAGAAGCATCTGGCTTAAGAATACCAGCTAGTTTTCCATCATATATTATTGCAATTCTATCGGATATTTGACGAAGTTCCCCTAATTCACTAGAGGTAATAATAATTGTTACACCTAGTTCTCTATTTAAGCTAACTAATGTATCTAATACTAGCTTTTTAGCTCCAATATCTATGCCTCTTGTAGGCTCTGATACTAACAATAAATCAGGCTCTAAAGTCAAAGCTCGAGCTATACACACTTTTTGCTGATTTCCGCCACTCAAATGTCTAGTGTGTTGCCTAGGACCAATACATCTAATATCTAAATCCTCTATCATTTTGAGAGCATGGTTCCTAACTTCTTCATTATCAATTAATTTTAATGGTCCTACTTTTTTAAGAAATCTTCCCTGTATTTCCAAGCTGGAAAACACAATATTAAATTCTATAGAATGATCTAATAATAGACCAACACCTCGTCTATCTTCAGATAAAAACGCAATGGAGGATTTCAAAGCTTCTCTGGGATTATTTAATGGTAGCTCCTTTCCATTTTTAATAATAGTTCCTGATGTCTCATATAAACCCATTATTCCATTTGCAATTCCAATTTTCCCTTGACCAGCCAAACCTCCAATACCTAATATTTCACCTTTTTTAACTGTTAAATCAACTCCATTTACTCTTTCACCAGGCATATTAACTCTCAAATTTTTAATCTCTAGTAATACTTCATCTTTTTTAATTTTATTATCTTCTGCTATTCGAGTAAACTCAATTTTTCTTCCTACCATTAAACGAGCTATTTCAGGTATATCTATTTCATCAGCACTTACAGTTTTAACCAATTCACCATCTCTTAAAATAGTTATAGTGTCTGAAACTTTTTTTATTTCTTCTAGCCTGTGAGATATGAATAATATAGAAATTCCTGAATCAGCTAATCGCTTAATAATCTCTAAAAATTTAGCTGCTTCCGTTTCTGTAAGTACTGCAGTAGGCTCATCTAATATTAAAAGTTTCAAATGAGTTTTGTCTATCTCTCTTGCAATTTCTATAAATTGCATATAACCAACAGGTAATCCAGCTATAGGCAAATATTCATCTATTGACATATCTAACTTTTGCAATGCTATTCTAGCATCCTTTGCCATAGCCTCATAGTCTAATTTTTCTAATGACTTTCCAAATACCTTACTAATAACAGTAGGTTTTGTTATTTCTCTATTTATCTTAATATTTTCTGTAATTGTAAATCCTGGGATAAGCATAAATTCTTGATGCACCATACCTATTCCAACATCCATAGCATCTTTTGGATCAGTAGGAATAAATGGCTCTCCATTTATCAATATTTCACCTTCATATCCTCCTGTAGATTGAATAACTGGCATCCCAAATAATATATTCATCAAAGTAGATTTTCCAGCTCCATTTTCCCCTACAAGACCATGTATTTCTCCTTCTTTAATAGTTAAATTAACATCATTTAGAACTTTATTTTCATCATAATATTTACTTATATTTTTCATTTGGAGTAAATCCATAAAAATATACCTCCTTAATTTAAGAAGAAGGAGGTCGCATACACGACCTCACAGCTTAAAATATTTCTGAACTTACTATAAACATTAGGAAATTAGGATTCCCTTCTAATTCATTAACTATTAAATCGTCGTCACCAGTCACTTCTTTTAAAATTTTTATCATATGATCTTTATCAAATTTTTCTACTTCTCCTTTGCCATAATCTACAGCATATTCAACAGCTGCTTCTATCATTGTCATATTAGCTGATGCTTGCCAAGTAGCAAATCTTCCACTAGCTCCAGCTTCTTTGATTTTTTCTCTAATTTGTTCTAGCATATAATCAACATCCCCAGCTTTATCCTCAGGAATTTCTATTCCTAAAGCTCCTGGATAAGCATGATATGGACTTGGGCAACACTGTTCAGGATATATAGCGCCTGTATCTAGAACTGCTTTTATTAATGGTTCTTGCATAGCACAATTAGTACTAAAAAATGCTGTATCTTTCCCATATTTCTCAACTTGTCTTGGAACATCTTCAATCATAAACTGTTGTGCTCCAGAAATACCAGCATCTCCTGTTGGATCTGGTGCATCTACCTCCACCAAATCTATGCCTAATGCTTCACATGTCTCTTTCATTTTATCACGTCTTCGAGCCAATAGTTCTTGTGACATATGTCTTGGGAAAGAATAGTGTATAAAAGTTTTTGCTCCCATTTCATGTGCTAAATTTACTATTGTTTCCCCTCGTTTTAATTGATCCGTCTCCAGTACAATATCAGCACGAGCAGAAATAGTTTCTGGATCTTCATGAGGCAATCCTACTATAAATAATATGTCATCTCTATCTTCTTTTATCTTGTCTATAGCAGCTGCAGCACCAGGTACTCCTTGACATACAATTATTGCCTTTACTTTTGGATCAGCTGCTAAACTTGTAATTTGAGCTATAGTAGTTTCTTGTTCCTCACTAAATTTATCAGGATAAGTAACATGTTCAATAGCGTCTTTACCGTATTTTGCTATAGCATTCTCAGCAGCACGAAACTCCTCTTCGCCTTGCGATACGGTTCCTGTGGCTATTCCTATTTTAAAATCTAAATCCTCCTTACCTTCTCCCCCTGTTGTTTTTTCACCTCCACATCCTACTAAACTTAGTGACAATACTGCCATCAATAAAAATACTAAAACTCTTTTTTTCACAAGTGCACCTCCTTAATTTTATATTTAAATCTTTCATAATTATGAAAGATTTAAAACCAAAAATTTATTTTATTAATTTATATAAATATTAAGAAAAATGTAATAATATGTCGAAATAGTGAATTAAATGCTATAAAATTCAGTATATATGCCCTATAATCATATGTTAATTATAATCTTGTTCATAGGACATGTCAAGTTTTTTAAATACGGTTACTAAAAATTATGAATTAATATAACAATATTACTTTAATAATTGTAATATTCTGATTCATAAGTATAAAATAATATGCTGGTACTGAGAAGAGATGTAAGTAAACAATATAAAAATATAAAATTTAGATTAAAGGTTATAGAAATTAAATACACTTCCTATATAGGAAGTGTATTTAATAAAAATAAATATTATTCATTTTTGTATTTTTTAAATAAAATAGTACAATTATGTCCACCAAAGCCTAAGGAATTGGATAAAGCATAATTTATATCCATAGCACAGGCTTTATTTGGTGTATAATCTAAGTCACACTCTGGATCAGGAGTTTCTAGATTAATTGTAGGAGGTATTATTCCTTTTTCCATAGCTAATACCGTAGCTATGGCTTCTATTCCTCCTGCTGCCCCCAACAAATGACCTGTCATAGATTTGGTGGAACTAATCTTGAGCTTATAGGCATAATCTTTAAATGCCTTTTTAATAGCTAAAGTTTCTAATTTATCATTATAATAAGTGCTGGTTCCATGAGCATTTATATAATCTACTAACTTGTAGTCTATACCTGCATCCTCCATGGCTAATTTCATAGCCATAGTTGCCCCTTCTGCTTCTGGATCTGGTGCAGTTACATGATAAGCATCAGATGTAGCACCATATCCAATTATTTCTCCATATATATGGGCATTCCTATTTAAAGCATGTTCCAATTCCTCTAATATAAGTATACCTGCCCCTTCTCCTATAACAAAGCCATCTCTATCCTTGTCAAAGGGACGACTAGCTTTTTCTGGCTCTTCATTCCTTTTAGAAAGTGCTTTCATGGAACAAAATCCTGCTACAGAAATAGGACTTACTGCTGCTTCACTACCTCCTGTAACTACTATATCTGCACTGCCTCTTTGAATCATTCTAAAAGATTCCCCTATAGCATGATTACCTGAAGCACAAGCAGTAGTGATAGTAAAACTTGGTCCTTTAAACCCATACAACATTGTTATCTGTCCTGGACCCATATTAGATATCATCATAGGAATAAAAAATGGACTTACTCTTTTAGCTCCTCTTTCCATCAATTTAGTGTGTTCTATTTCTAAGGTTTCTATGCCTCCTACTCCAGAACCTAGTACTACTCCTACTCTTCTTTTATCAATATTATCTAAATCCAATCCACTATCCTCTAATGCTAATTGGGTTCCTGCTATCGCAAATTGAGCAAATCTGTCCATTCGTTTTGCTTCTTTTTTATCCATATATTTTTCTGGATTAAATTCTTTAACTTCAGAACCAATTGTTGTAGTATATCCTTCTGTATCAAATTTAGTTATATGTGATATACCTGATCTTCCTTCAATAAGAGAATTCCAGTATTCTTCTTTACCTATTCCTATAGAAGTTACAGGTCCTAGCCCCGTTACAACTACTCTTCTCATTTTATTCCCTCCAAATAAAATTAAGCAATTTTAGATTCTACATATGTTACTATATCTTTTATATTTTTAAACTTTTCAGCATCTTCATCTGGAATCTCTATTTCAAATTCATCTTCAATATCCATCATAACTTCTACTGCATCTAAAGAGTCTGCTTCCAAATCATTTATTAGAGACGTTTCTGGTTTTATAGTTTCTACTTCTTCTATCTCCAAATGATCAGCAATAATCTCTCTAACTTTTTCAAATACATTCATCAGTAACTCCTCCTTTTATTTTTTTATATTAGCATTCCACCATCTACTTGAATTACCTGACCGGTGATGTAATCAGCTTTTTCACTGCATAGAAAAACTACTAAATTTGCTACATCTTCTGGTTTTCCTGCTCTATTTAATGGTATAGATTTTATCATTTCATCCTTTATTTTATCTTCTAGTTCTTGTGTCATATCTGTTTCTATAAAGCCAGGGGCTACTGCATTTACATTTATCCCTCTGCTTCCTAATTCTTTAGCTATGGATCTTGTAAATCCAATAACACCTGCCTTTGAAGCACTATAATTTGCTTGACCTACATTACCAGATATACCTACTACAGATGCAATATTTACTATTTTCCCATATTTTTTCTTCATCATTCCTCTTACTACTGCTTTAGTACATAAAAATACTCCTTTTAAATTAGTATCCATAACTTGATCCCAATCTTCTGTTTTCATCCTAATAAGTAAATTATCCCTTGTAATTCCTGCATTGTTTACTAATACATCTATGTTTCCCATTTCTTTTTTTATTAATTTTATCATATTATTTACTTCTTCTTCTTTGGATACATCAGCCTTTATAGCTAGTGCATTTACATTATTCTTCTCTATCTCATGTATCACCTCCTGTGCTTTTTTATCATTATTTATATAGCTTATAGCTATATTATATCCTTCTTCTGAAAGTTTTAGGGCAATAGCCCGTCCTATACCTCTTGTTCCACCTGTAATTAATGCTACCTTATTTCCCATTATATTAAATTACCCCTCTCTACTTAAAAATTCACAAGCCTCTTTAAAATCATCTATATTACTTATATTTAAAGTATTTACTTGTACTCCTCTTGCTTTAGCAGTTCTCTTTACAAATCCTGTTAAGCTCTTTCCTGGACCTACTTCAACAAATGTATCCACTCCATTGTCAATCATTGTATTTACAGAATCACACCATAATACAGAATTACTTACTTGGCGTATAAGGCGAGGAGGAACTTCTTCTTTATCCTTTATTGGTTTTGCATCCACATTTGCTACAACTACCTTATTCAAATCATTTATTTTAACCTTTTTTAACTCCTCTTTCAATCTTTCTCCTGCAGGCTGTAATAAACTACAATGGAATGGAGCACTCACTGGTAAAAAAACTATCTTTTTGGCTCCCAGTTTTTTCGCTTCTTCTGCTGCTAATTTTAATACATCTCTCTCTCCCGATATAACTATTTGACCAGGACAATTATAATTGGCTATTTCCACTACACCAAAATCCTTTACTTTATTTATAGCTTCCTCTACTTTGTCCTTTTCAAGTCCTAATACAGCTGCCATACCACCTTTTCCTAAAGGAACAGCTTCCTGCATTAACTTCCCTCTTTTTTGTACTAAAGGAAGAGCTTCTTCAAGTTCAAGAGCATTAGCACTAACAAGGGCAGTATATTCACCTAAGCTCAAACCTGCAGCATACTCAAAATCCACACCTTCCTGCTGAAGTGCCTTATATATAGCAATGCTAGTAGCAAGAATTGCTGGTTGCGTATTTTCAGTCTTTACAAGTTCTTCATCAGGTCCTTCAAAACATAATTTACTTATATATTTACCTAAACTTTCATCTGCTATATCAAATACTTCTCTAGCAACAGAAAAGTTATCATAAAAGTCCTTTCCCATACCAACAAACTGAGCACCTTGACCTGGAAAAATGAAAGCTGTCTTTCCCATATTATTCACCCCTTTTTAATTTATTTAATCTGTCTAAATTTTCTTCTGCCTCTTCTATTATATTACTTATTATTTCTTCACATGTCTTAATATCCTTTATTAATCCAGAAATTTGTCCTGCCATTACTGAACCATTGTCCATGTCCCCTTCCATTACAGCTAATCTTAATCTTCCTGCTCCTAACTTTTCTAATTCCTCGAAGGGAACTCCTTTCTTTTCCAATTCTAAATATTCCCGTGTAAATTTATTCTTCAATACTCTTACAGGATAACCAGTACTTCTACCTGTAACTATTGCTTCCCTATCCTTAGCTTTTATTATTCTTTCTTTATAATTTTTATGAGCTATACATTCAGTAGAACAAACAAATCTAGTACCCATTTGAACTCCTTCTGCTCCCAAGGATAAAGCAGCTAAAAATCCTCTACCATCAGCAATACCTCCTGCTGCAATAACTGGAATATCCACTGCATCAACAACCTGAGGAACTATAGCCATAGTGGTTAATTCTCCAATATGTCCACCTGCTTCTGTTCCTTCCACAATTAAAGCATCAGCGCCTTCCCTTTCAAGTCTTCTAGCTAAAGCCACTGTAGGCACTACAGGTATAACTTTTATCCCAGCTTGTTTAAATCTTTCCATATATTTTCCTGGATTTCCTGCACCCGTAGTTACAACGGGTACTCTTTCTTCACATACTAAATCTATAATATCCTCTGCAAAGGGAGACATAAGCATTATATTAACTCCAAAAGGTTTATCTGTATTTTTGCGTATATTTTCTATTTCCTTTTTTACTATTTCTTTTGGTGCATTCCCTGCAGCTATAACTCCTAACCCTCCTGCATTGGATACTCCTTGAGCTAATTCATGAGTAGCAGCCCAAGCCATTCCGCCTTGTAAAATTGGATATTTAATATTTAATACTTCACATACTCTAGTATAAAACATACATGATACCTCCATCACTTTGCCCATTTTAATATTACTGATGCCCAAGTTAATCCTGCTCCAAATGCTACCATAAGTATATTATCACCTTTCTTTATAAGTCCTTCTCTATAAGCTTCATCTAAAGCTACAGGTATAGAAGCAGAGGACATATTTCCATAGCGATCTAAATTTACATACACTCTATCCTTTGGTACCTTTAATCTTTTGGCTGCAGAATTGATTATCCTAATATTAGCTTGATGAGGAATTAAAAAATCTATATCCCCTAGTTCCATATTTACTTCTTTTAAAGCCTCAACAGATGCCTTCTCCATAGCTCTTACAGCAAATTTAAAAACTTCCCTTCCATCCATGTGTATATAATGAAGTCTATTATTTACTGTTTCAATAGAAGCTGGCATCCTAGAACCACCTGCCGGTTGAGTTAAAAAATGTCCATTTTTACCATCTGCTCCTAATTTATAAGATAGTATTCCTAGACCTTCTTCACATCTTTCCAACACACAGGCTCCAGCACCATCACCAAACAATACACAAGTAGTTCTGTCTTTCCAGTCCATTATCTTTGATAAAACTTCGGATCCAATTACTAATACTTTTTCATAAGCTCCTGTTTTTATAAAATTTATTCCTGTAGCCAATCCATATAAAAATCCTGAACAACCTACAGACATATCGAAAGCTGCAGCATTTATAGCTCCTAAATTTTTTTGTACAATACAAGCTGTAGATGGGAATGCCATATCCGGTGTAACTGTAGCTACTATTATCAAATCTATATCCTTTGGATCTACTTTGGCATCCTTTAAAGCTTTCTCTGCTGCCTCTGTACATAAATCAGATGTAGCTATATCGTCTTCTACTATTCTTCTTTCCCTAATACCAGTTCTAGTTCTTATCCATTCATCTGAGGTATCTACTATTTTACTTAGATCATCATTTGTAATAACTTTATCTGGCACAGCACTTCCTATTCCAGTAATTCCTACATATGTTGCATAGTTCAATTTAGCACCTCCTATTACAATAATATTGTCGACATACATGTCGACAATATTATTATATCATCTTTCATATTAAAAAAAAAGTAATATTTCTTAAAGTTGAATTTTCCCACTAAATACAAAAAAATAACTCCTTAATTTATATGAGCTATTTATACGTATATTATTATATATGAAAACAAATAAAAAGTCATTAATTTTTTATTTGTTTTGAGTAAAATTTAGGAAAAATTTACTAGATATCAAACCTTAATCATAAAATAAGTTGGATCTGATATATAAAAATTATATAATGTACTTTATAAAAAATCTCATCTTCTATAATTAATAAATGGTATGATATAATGTAGCTATAATAAAATTTGGAGGTGTTTATATGTCAAATAAATTAAATATAAATGAAATAAAAAAGATTATTCCCCATAGATCTCCTTTTTTATTGGTTGATAAAGCTGAAATATTAACTCCTGGGAAAAAAGGTATTGGGTATAAAAATGTAACTATTGGTGAACCTTTTTTTACAGGTCATTTTCCTGAAGAACCTATTATGCCAGGAGTATTAATAGTTGAAGCTTTAGCACAAGTAGGAGCTATTATTCTATTAAGCGAAGAAAAATTCCAAGGGAAAACCCCTTATTTTGCTGGATTAAATAAAGTAAGATTTAAAAGAAAAGTAATACCAGGAGATACTTTAAATATGGAAGTAGAGATTACACGATTAAGAGGAAGTATTGGGATAGGACAAGGAAAAGCTTTTGTAGATGATGAACTTGCCTGTGAAGGAGAATTTTTATTTGCTATAGGCGATTAACACTTATAAATTAATTTAAAACAGAGGTGAAAACATGTATAGTAAAATACGAGTAGGAATAGTTGGATATGGCAATCTAGGTAAAGGAGTAGAATTAGCGTTAAATAATAATCCAGATTTTGAATTAATAGGGATATTTACTAGAAGAAATATAGACGATATTGATTCTAATTCAAATATTATATCTTTTAATAAGGTGTTAGATTATAAGGATAAAATAGATGTAATGTTTCTATGTGGTGGCTCTGCAAAAGATTTGCCAGAACAATGTCCAAAACTTGCAGAACATTTCAATACTATAGATAGTTATGATAATCACAAAAATATCCCAAATTACTTCAATATGATAGATAATATTGCGAAAAAATCAAATAAAGTTAGCTTAATATCTGTAGGATGGGATCCAGGGCTTTTTTCATTAAATCGACTATTAGCTCAAACAATATTTCCTAATGGGCAATGCTACACTTTCTGGGGAAAAGGCGTAAGCCAAGGGCACTCTGATGCTATAAGAAGAATTAAAGGGGTTAAAAATGCAGTACAATATACTATTCCTTCTGAAAAAACAATAGAAGAAATAAAAGCAGGTAAGAATCCTTCTTTGAAAAAAGAAGATATGCATAAAAGGGTTTGTTATGTTGTACCTTATGATTTTGAAGATAAAGATAGAATTGAAAAAGAAATTAAATCTATGCCCAATTACTTTCAAGGATTTGATACTACTGTACATTTTATTACTGAAGAAGACTTAATAAAAAATCATTCTAAAATGCCCCACGGTGGTCGAGTTATAGGTACTGGTACTACTAATAAAAAACATAAACATGTAATGGAATTTAGTCTTTCATTGGAAGATAATCCAGAATTTACTGCATCTGTTGTAGTTGCTTTTGCTAGAGCCATTTATAGATTAGCATTAGATGGAAAAAAAGGTGCTTTTACTGTATTTGATATTCCCCTTGGATATCTTTCTCCAAAAACAGGAGAAGAGCTCAGAAAAGAATTGTTATAAAATCAGAAGGGAAATTATACCCTTTATTACCTTTATGTACTAAAAGCACTTCACAAGTATTTCACCTGTGAAGTGCTTTTTATCATAATTATAAAATCTTTTGCTGACCACTTACATAATATTTATTTCCTCCTAAATGATGAATCAACTTAGCTTTTTCATTCCAAGATGAATCAACAAATAGCTCTTCATCTACTGAAGAAGCTATAACTTCACCACATTTCCCAACTTGATTTAATAGATTAGCCCCTGGAATATTTAAAACAAATTCTCTACTCTTGTTTATCAATTCAGTGGTAAAATGTGAAGCTGCAACTGCAATACCTAATAACAAAGGCTTTGAAGATACAGGAGTATGCCAAGCTAAAGTCATAACATTTTCCCTATCTTCATCAGCACTAGTTACTAAAAGAACACATCCTGTATTTATCAAACGATGTGCATCATTAATTGGTACTTCCTTTTTCATAGGCATCCCTCCATTTTATTATTATAAATCATCTATAACAATATTTCATATTTTCATCTACTTAATTAAAAGAATATCAAAATATGTACCGATTGTCAAATTATTAACACTCTTGGATGAATTTAAGATTTTTGCCAGTAAGAATTATTCAAGTAGTAGTGAACTTTCACACCAAATTGTTGTCCATCTATGTACACTAAATTAAAAGGGAACCGATCGGTTCCCTTTTTTATATAATAATAGTATGAACTACAAGCATTAATGCTGCAAATACTCCTATGATTCCCATCAATGGTAATATAAACTTCAACCACTTGTCATAGGTTACATCTACCATCTCCAAAGTTGCTAATATAAGCCCTGTTGGAGTAATAAATGCCATCCATCCTTGACCCCAATTATAAGCTGTTACTACTACTGCTCTAGATAATCCTACTGTATCAGCCAAAGGAGCCATTATAGGCATAGATAATGTTGCCAGCCCTGATGATGAAGGTACAAAAAACCCTAAAATACTAAACAATATCATTTGAACTACTGAAAATACTCCTGCATTCATATTCTTAATAATAGATGATGTGTAATATAAAAGGGTGTCTGAAATCATCCCTTTATCCATCACTATATTAATAGCTCTAGCCACTCCAATTATAAGTACTACTCCTATTAAATCTGCTGCTCCTTCTAAAAAGGTATTTACTGCTTCCTTTTCTGAAAACCCTGATAGGAACATAATTATAATGGCTACTGCCAAAAACAATCCTGACATTTCTGGGAACCACCATTTTCCAGTAGATACTCCCCAAATCATAATTGGAAAAGCAGATAAAAATACTAATAATATCAACATTCTTCTCCAATTAAAAGGTATTACATTTTCTGGATTATAATCCTTTAAAAACTTTTCTTCTATCCTATCCATATCTTCATAAATTATAGAATTTCTAGGATCTTCCTTCACCTTCTTAGCATATCGGTAAATATATATAAGAGTTATTGCCATAGCTAGTACCAATGAAACTACACGAAATACTAATCCTTCCTTAAAAGATATTCCAGCAGCATTAGATGCTATTGCTACAGAAAAAGGATTTACTGTAGAAAACATTGTACCTATAGAAGAACCCATATAAATTGCAGCAATACAAACTATAGCATCATATCCACTGGCTATAAATATAGGCATAAGTATAGGGTATAAAGCTATAGTTTCTTCTGCTAAACCAAATGTAGTACCTCCTAAAGCTATTAAAATTGATACAAATGCTACCAATAAAAATTCTTTCCCTTTAGTCTTTCTAGATAAAGCTGCAATGCCTGCATCAAAGGTACCAGTCTTGTTGATCAACCCAATAATTCCTCCTAGTATAAGCACAAACACCATTATATCAACGGTATCCATTACTCCTTCTACAGGAGCCATTATAACAGATAACAATCCTTGAGGAGATTGTTCTATAGGTTTATAAGTATCTGGTATTGCAATAGGTTTTTTAATACTTCCACCTGTAAATTTTGTTACATCTAATTTTATATTTAGATTATCTAGAGTCTCTTGTGTTGCTGGAAAAGTAGTCAACTCTCCTTTGTGATCTTCTACTACAAATAAATTTTGTTCACCATCATACCACAGCTTTGAATATAATCCAGCGGGAACTATGTAAGTCAATAAAGCCGCTAGTATTAATATTATAAATAATACTGTAAAAGCTGTGGGAAATTCCATCTTTTTCTTCTTATTTTGGCTCATATAAAAACCTCCTCATATTTTTGTTATTAAATTCCCTTGTGTATTATAAAGCATTTTTAATTTTAGTTCAACTATTATATTTCTAGAGTTTCTCCAAAATTTAAATAATAAATAATCAAATTCAGGAATACCATAAATTCTTTAACGCTTTTTCTATTTGAGAAAGTATTGCAATAAAACCAATAGTTAATAATAAGTTCATTGTTCTAATGCTATTTACAACCTAACTCTGATATTTTTAAATTATATTATCATCAATAAATAATTGTATTCATTTTCAGCTTCCTTAAAAAAAGGAAAACTCTAGACTAGTATATAAGTAACATTTTATGATAATATATTAATGAACGTATTTTAATTTTTAAAATGAAAGGGAAGATGTTTATGAAAAAAAGAGTTATATTAGGTATGAGCGGAGGCGTAGATTCATCAGTTGCTGCCTTATTACTTAAAGAAGCAGGATATGAAGTTATAGGAATTTTTATGAAAAACTGGGAAGAAAAAGATGAATATGGAGTATGTACAGCTACAGAAGATGCTAATGACGCTAGAAGGGTTGCAAGTCAATTGAACATCCCCTTTTATACTATAAATTTTGAAAAAGAATATTGGGATAGGGTATTTAGTTATTTCTTAGATGAATATAAAAAAGGTAGAACTCCAAATCCCGATGTAATGTGTAACCAAGAAATAAAGTTTAATGCTTTCTTAGATTATGCATTAAAACTAGATGCAGATTATATAGCAATGGGACATTATGCTAGAGTAAAAGAAATAGATGGAAAATATTATCTTTTGAGAGGAATTGATAAAAATAAGGATCAAAGCTATTTTTTATCCAGAATAGATCAAAAAGCCCTCTCTAAAACCTTGTTTCCTATAGGTCATTTAACTAAGAAAGAAGTTAGAAAAATAGCAGAAGAACACAATCTATATACTGCACACAAAAAGGATTCTACTGGTATATGCTTCATTGGTGAAAGGGACGATTTTGATAAGTTTTTAGATGAATATCTATTAACTAAGGAAGGAGATATTGTAAATGTAGATGGAGGCAAAATAGGCAGACATACTGGTCTTATTCACTATACTTTAGGACAAAGAAGAGGTATAGGCATAGGTGGAATAGGAACAGGAGAACCTTGGTTTGTAGCAGGAAAAGATTTAAAAAATAATATACTATATGTGGCTCAAGGAGAAAACCATCCTGCTCTGTACTCTATCTCATTAATTGGAGAACCTCCCAAATGGATAATAGGAAATGCCCCTGATATGCCTTTAAAATGTACAGCTAAATTTAGATATAGACAGAAAGATATCCCAGTAACTGTTAATATATTAGATAATGGAGAACTTTATATAAAATACGACTATCCAGTTAAGGCTGTAACTCCTGGGCAAGTGGCAGTATTATATCAAGATGAAATATGCCTTGGAGGCAGTATAATTAAATCTATAGAACCATTAGATGAAAAATACAAATTTATAAATCCCACATGGGCATATTAAAAACTTAAATAGTATAAAAACCATAGTTAGTAATGCATTACCAACTATGGTTTTTTATTTATTCTACATATTTCTCTAACTCCTTTAATATTTCTCCAGCTTTTCCTATGAGTTTAATATCAAATTCATAGTTTGCATTTATATCTTCATTATTTATAAGTACTATTTTCCCCTTCGCATACATGGGAAGAAAATTAACTGGATATACCTCTAAACTAGTACCTATAATAATCAATAGCTGAGACTTCTTAATATCCTCTTCAGCTTTAATCCAAACATCTATAGGCAAAGCTTCTCCAAATAATACCACATTAGGTCTTAAGGCTTTTTTACCACAAAAACTACAATTTTCTCCTGCTAAAAAATCCTCCAATTTCACTTCCTTATTACAGTGGTTACATCTTATAGTTCTAATATTCCCATGAAGTTCATATACATTATTGCTCCCTGCTTTTTGGTGTAAGCCAGATACATTTTGGGTTGCTATACTATGAATTAATCCCTTCTTTTCTAAATCAGCTAATACATAATGCCCCTTATGAGGCTCTACTCCTTCCAAAGTTTTAATCCGCATAGAATAAAATTCATGAAATAATGGATAATTGCTCTCAAAGGTATGAATACTAGCAACTTGTATTGGATCTATATTTTCCCACCATCCATCCTTTCCCCTAAAATCTGGTATATTACTTTCCGTATCCATTCCTGCTCCTGTAAGTACTACAGTATACTCAGACTCTTTAATCATTTTAGCAAGGTTTTTTACTCCTTTATTAATAGAATCTTCTTTGAATATTTTATCCACCAAAACCACCTTTCCAATTTATTCCTTTATAATACTATACCTTTTTATATAATAAATACCCATAAACAAAACTTTAAATCTATTTAGTTATATAGCTTTATTCTATATCCTTTAAAAAGATTCTTACTTATTTAGATAAAACAGAAGCAAAAACATTTTTGTAGTTTTTTGAAATTTTTCGAAGTTTGCAATATATACTTTGACTGTTAATAAATTCACTAACGCAAAGCATTATAAATTTTTTAGTATTACAAATAATAATTTAACAAATACTATTTAGGAGGTAGCACAAATGGATAACAATGCAGCGTTAAATTTAGTTAAAAGCATTAATGAAGTTTTATGGGGACCAATATTACTTATAGCTCTATTAGGTACAGGAGTTTTATTCACAATAAAACTTAAAGGCATACAAATAACAAAATTAGGAACTGCTATAAAACAAATGTTCGTTAAGCCTAAAAAAGAAACAAAAGAAATAGGTTTGTCATCTTTACAATCCTTATCTACTGCAATAGCTGCTCAAGTTGGAACTGGGAATTTAGCTGGTGTTGCAACTGCAATGGTTTCTGGAGGTCCTGGTGCTATATTTTGGATGTGGATAAGTGCTTTTTTTGGAATGGCAACTATATTTGCTGAAGCTGTATTAGCACAATTATTTAGAAAAACTGACAATGGCGAATTAGTTGGTGGACCAGCATATTATATTAGATATGGTCTTAAAAATAAGTTTTTAGCAGGCTTTTTTTCTGTAGCCATAATTCTTGCTCTAGGATTTATGGGTAATATGGTTCAAGCAAACTCAATAGCACTAGCTATAAATAATGCATTTAATATACCAAATTTAATAATAGGTGTAATAGTTGCAATATTAGCTTTTATAATATTTTCTGGAGGTATAGAACGTATAGGTTCTTTTACAGAAAAAATTGTACCTTTAATGGCAGTATTGTATATACTTGGATCTTTAATTATAATTTTCCTTAATCATGAAAATATTATACCTGCATTTAAAACGATAATATATGGAGCCTTTAATCCAAAAGCAATTGCCGGTGGAGTTATGGGTGTTACAGTTAAAGAATCCATTAGATATGGAGTGGCTAGAGGATTGTTTTCTAATGAAGCAGGTATGGGTTCTACACCTCATGCTCATGCCGTTGCAAAAGTTGATAATCCAGTTCAACAAGGTTTAGTTGCTATAATAGGAGTTATTGTGGACACAGGAATAGTATGTACCCTTACTGCATTAGTTATATTAACCACTGGAGTATTAGGTACAGGATTAACTGGAGCTGAACTTACCCAAAAAGCTTTTGAAATAGGTTTTAGCAATTTAGGAAATATAGGTAATTACTTCGTAGCCATATCATTATTCTTCTTTGCTTTTTCTACCATAATAGGATGGTATTATTTTGGAGAAGCCAATATAAAATATCTATTTGGTAAAGATGCAGTTAAATATTATAGGATGATAGTACCTATTATGCTAATTTTAGGAACAACTTTAGAAGTGGAACTCGTATGGGAATTGGCAGATACCTTCAATGCACTTATGGTAATTCCAAACTTAATTGCTTTAGTCGGGCTTTCTAATTTAGTAGTCAAGGCTGTAGATGATTTTGATAATAAGTATAAACTTTAGAATCCAAGCAAATATAAAATTGGCATTAAAAAATGTAATATATAAAAAATAAAAAAAGTTGATAACAAAAGTTATCAACTTTTTTTATTTTTCTTCAGCAAGATAATTTTTTACTTTGTATTCTGCTAATTTTTCTTGATACCATTTTTCATATTCAGCAGGAATCTTTTCCTCTAATAAAATTTCCTTTATTTTATCTTTGTTTTCTTCATATTTAGCTTCTTTTGCCTCTTTTTTGTCCAATACCTCGATTACATGGTATCCATAAGTAGTTTTTACAGGTTCGCTAATCTCATTTGCTTTTAGAGAAAAAGCTACATCTTCAAATTCTTTTACCATTTTTCCTTTTCCAAAAAATCCTAAATCTCCACCTGAATCTTTATTAGATTCATCTTTTGAATATTCTTTTGCAAGTTTAGCAAAATCTTCTCCTGCTTTTAACTTCTTTATAACTTCTTTAGCTTCATCTTCTGTTTCAACTAATATATGACGAGCTTTCACTTGTTCTTCTTGATCAAATGCTTCCTTATTATTCTTAAAATAATCTTTCATCTCTTCTTCTGTTATGGAAATATTAGGTCCTAAAAGCTTTTTAATCTTTATATTCATAGCCATGCCCTTTTTCAAATCATCCATAGTAAATCCATAATAAGCCATAGCTTGATTCAATCCTTCTTCTCCTCCAAAATTTTCCTTCATGGTTTCAACTTTTTCTTCTATTTCCTCATCTTTAACATCAATCTTATTTTTTTTAGCTTCTAAATCAATAATCTTTTCAGATATCAATGTGCCAAGTACCTGTTCTCCATTTTGTTCCACCAAAGCTTCATATAGCTCGTCTTTAGTTATAACCTCATCATTTACCTTAGCTACAATTTCTGCATTTTTTTCACATCCAGTTACACTTATAACCAATACCAATAATATCGCTAATATACCATATTTAAAGGTATTGGAACTTGTAAATCTTTTCATCATTCTTAAAATCCCCCAATCATTTACTTTGATTTAATTAAGACTACATTATATTATAACACAATTATATAATGATTAAAAATAAAAATTAAATAAAATATAAATAGAAAATAAATTATGCTATGACAGAAATTTTTATATGATATATAATATAAATAATAAAACTTATGTTTTAAGTACTTAATAAAATATCAAGGAGTGATATATATATAATGCTTAAAAAATCCCTTGAAAATCTCCCGAAATTATTTAATTATGCAGATTTTTTCGTAGTAACTGATAAAGATGGATATATAGAATTTTATAAAATATTTAGAAGCGCAGGAACTAAAATAGTAGAAAATCCAGTAGGTCTTCATATATTAGAATTGCATCAACATTTAAATGAAGAAACCTCTACGGTAATGAGAGTACTAAAAAGCGGAGAACCAATAATAAATGAAAAACAGCATTTAAATTTATTTAAAGAAAGAACTGTAACTGTATTAACCACTACTCTACCTTTAATGGCGGGAAATGAGGTAATTGGTGCTATAGATATTAATAAATATTATGATTTGGATTTAAGAAAATTTGATGAACAAAGGATCAAAGATAGCTTCAATTACAGTAATTCTTCCTTTACCATAGATGATATACTAACCAATAATCCTACCATGATTAAGGTAAAAAACAAAACATTAAAAGCTGCTAAAACCAACTCCCCTGTTATGATTTATGGGGAAACAGGCACTGGAAAAGATTTAATAGCACAAGCTATACACAACCACAGTTTTCGAAAACACAATCCTTTTATAATACAAAACTGCTCTGCTATTCCTTTAACCTTAGGTGAAAGTATATTCTTTGGAACAACCAAAGGAAGTTTCACTGGAGCAGAAAATAAAATGGGACTATTTGAAATGGCAGACGGTGGTACTTTAGTATTAGATGAATTAAATTCTATGGATATAAATCTTCAATCTAAATTATTAAGAGCTACAGAAAGCAATATTATTAGAAGAATAGGTGGCTCTAACTTAGTAAATGTTGATGTGAGGATAATCTCCACATTAAATGAAGATCCTCATTTTGTTATAGAACAAAATAAATTAAGGCAAGACTTATTTTATAGATTAGGTGTAGTATTAATAAGTGTTCCCCCTCTAAGAGAAAGAAAAGAAGACATACCTTTATTAGTAGATAGTTTCATTCAAGAATACAATTCAAAAATGGATAAAAATATAAAAGGTGTAAGCAAACAAGTTATGGATTTGTTTATGGAATATAATTGGCCTGGGAATGTAAGGGAATTAAAACATGTTATTGAATCTGCCTTTAATTTTACAGAAAATAATATAATAGATGAAAAAGAAATACCTTATTATGTAAAAAATCAAATGAAAACTGAAGAAAATAGCAGCAATATTAACAGTGAATTTTGTTTAAACACTGCCCTTAGAGATTTTGAAATAAACTATATAAAATTAGCCCTTGAAAGTAGTAACACTTTAAATGAAGCAGCAAAATTACTCAAAATATCAAGACAAACTTTAAAGTATAAAATTGATACCTATGGCATAAAATTTAAATAATAATAGTTTACCATCTAAAGACAAATGCAAAAATTTTTTTGCATTTGTCTTTATTTTTTGTAAATTAAATAAATAATAGTAGAAATTTTAATTTTAAAAAATAAAATAAAAACTATCCTTATTTGCGCAATAGCTTGTGCAATACAGCTTGAAATATTTTTTATCTCAGTAACAATATAATTGGCATAATTATTGCTATATTTAAAATATATAGAAAATATTATGCTGATATTTAAAATAATAAACGGAGGTGGTAAATATTTAGTGATATATTGATTTTATATTTTTTATAATTTAAATTTAAAAATTAGGAGGGTTTTTATGGAAAACTTCATAAACGCTGTTATCAACTTCTCAAATTGGCTCTGGGGAATACCTATGTTAGTTATTTTAGTTGGTGGAAGTATTTTTTTAACCATTAAATTAGGTTTTTTCCAATTTAAGTATTTTCCATTTATAATGAAAGAAACTTTTGGCAAAATGTTTAAAAAATCCGAAGGAGAAGGTACTGTTACTCCTTTCCAAGCAGCAACAGCAGCTTTAGCCTCCACTATTGGAGCTGCTAATATAGTAGGAGTACCTGTAGCTATTGCTTATGGTGGTCCAGGGGCTGTATTTTGGATGTGGATTGTAGCTTTAATTGCTAGTGCAGCTAAGTTTTCAGAAATAACATTAGGTATAAAATATAGAGAATTAAACGAAGAAGGCGAACATGTAGGAGGTCCTATGTACTTTCTAAGTAAAGGAATAAAATCCAGTTTAGGTAAAGTTTTAGGTATAATTTTCTCTTTCTTCTTAATGCTTGAAATAATTCCATCTATTGCAACTCAATCAGCTTCTGCAGCTCAAACTGCCGCAACTATTAATATTCCTAGTTGGATAACAGGTTGTGCCCTTGTGATTCTTGTTGGACTAGTAGTATTTGGTGGTATAAAAAAAATTGCTAATTTTACTGAAAAGTTAGTTCCTTTTATGGCACTATTGTATATAATAGGTGGTTTAATAATTATAATAGTAAATATTACAGAATTACCTAAGGCTCTTGGTTTAATATTTAAACATGCATTTACACCTTTCGCTGCAGTAGGCGGTATTGCTGGTGCTGGTGTAGCACAAGCAATTAGGTGGGGAACAGCAAGAGGAGTCTATTCCAACGAAGCTGGTATGGGTACTGCACCAATCGCTCATTCTGCTGCAATTACCGACCATCCCGCACGTCAAGCTATGTGGGGTATATTCGAAATAGTTGTAGATACATTGATAGTTTGTACTATAACTGCATTGGTTGTATTAGTCTCTGGAGTATATAAAACAGTTCCTATAGATCAAGCAGCTAGTATGCCTGCTGTAGCTTTCCAACAGTTATTAGGAAACACCTTAGGTGGAGGAATTGCAACTATTAGCATGCTACTATTTGTACTATCAACTATTATCGTAATCGCTTATTATGGAAAAACTCAAGCAGAATTCCTATTTGGTGCTAAATTTTCCAATGTTATGGTTATTATATATTTGCTTTCTATAATATTAGGGGTTTATGGTGGAATTGAATTTTTATATAATTTCTTAGATATATTATTAGCCACCATAATAATTCCAAATATGATAGGTTTATTAATATTATCTGATGAAGTCAAGGATTTAAAAGATGAATTTTTCAAAAATCCAAAATATTATAATCCATCAAAATAAGGTATACTTGTTAAATTAGTTATATTTCTTAGGAGGTTATAAAAATGAGCAAAAACTTAAGCAAAAAAATAGAAACTCTTACACTAGAATTAGCAGAAACTCCCAGTATAGTGGGAACAAAATATGAAAATGATGTGGTAAAAAAAATATATGAAAAATTTTTAGATATGGAGTATTTTAAAAAATATCCTGAAAATGTAAAATATGTACCTATAAAAAATGATCCTTTAGGAAGAAAAAGTGTAATGGCTATGGTAAAAGGTGAAAAAGGAAATAGCAAAAAAACAGTAATATTGATAGGTCATACTGACACAGTAGGAATTTCCGATTATGGTACTTTGAAAAACTATGCAACTAAACCTTTAGAATTAGTAGAAAAATTAAAAGAAATATCCATACCAGAGGAAGCTCTAAGGGATTTAGAATCGGGAAAATATCTATTTGGTAGAGGAATATTTGATATGAAATGTGGAGTAGCCACATTGATGACTATAGTAGAAGCTATTTCAGATGATGTAAAAATTTTTGAAGGAAACATTGTATTTGCTGCTGTATGTGATGAAGAAGGTAATTCAGGAGGTATGCTTTCTGTTGTGCCCGAATTGATTAATCTAGAAAAAACAGAAGGATTTGAATATCTAGCAGTAATCGATACAGATTATAGTGCTCCCAGATATGATGGAGATAATACTAGGTATATATATGTAGGAACTGTTGGAAAACTAATGCCCAGCTTTTATATTGTAGGTTCTGAAGCTCATGGTGGAGATCCATTTAAAGGATTAGATCCAAATCATATATCTTCAGCTATTGTAGAGGAGATGGATTTTAACACTAAATACTGTGATGAAGCTGAGGGAGAAGTTACAGTTCCTCCTATATCTTTAAGACAGCAAGATTTAAAACCAGAATATTCAGTACAAACTGCAAAAACAAGCTATCTATATTTTAATTTTGGTACCCATAGCAGTACTCCAGACCAAATGATGGATAAGGTAATAGATGGAGCTAATTTAGCATTTAAGAAAGTTATAGATAGTTTAAATGTTGAATACAAAAAGTACTGTGACTTTAATGGATTCCCCTATGAAAAATTACCTTGGGAACCAAGGGTTATGTCCTATGAACAGTTATATGAAAAAGTAAAAGAAGAAAAAGGCGAAGAAGTTGATAAAGTAATAAAACAATTAGAAGAGGATTTATTGAATGATCCTAATATAGATGAAAGAGTATTTGCTCTTAAAATGGTGGAAACTCTACACAATATGTGGTCAGACAAAAATCCAGTAGTAATAGCATATTATTCACCGCCATATTATCCACACATATATGTAAAGGGCGAATCCCCATTGGAGAAAAAACTACTCAATGTAGTAAATGAAGTTATAGAAGAAACTGAAACGGATTATGATATTAAGATGAAAAAATTCTATCCTTATATATCAGATTTAAGCTATGCTGCAGCTCCTAGGGAAGAAAATGCTATAGGTTCATTAAAAAACAATATGCCTGGATTTGAAACTAAATATAATTTGCCTATTGAAGAGATGCAAAAATTAAATCTACCAGTAGTAAATATAGGTCCCTTTGGGAAGGATGCCCATAAATTTACAGAAAGACTGGAAAAAGATTATTCTTTCAATGTAGCACCAAAACTAGTATATGAAACTATAGTTAAATTATTAAAATAGAAACAAATAAAGCTGCCATGATTAATTTCAATGGCAGCTTTATAAGTCCTTAATTACTTCTTCATCTAATATTTCCTTACGCCTTTTCCAATCAGGCATTAGTAAGGTCAAAAATGTATAAAATTTTTTATCATGGTTTCTATATTTAAAATGTATAAGTTCATGAAGTACTACATAATCTATGCAATATTTAGGGGCTTTTATTAACTCTAAATTTAAAAGTATTGTTTTATCTTTATTATGACATGAACCCCACCTAGCTTTCATGTCTCTAATTTTAAGCTTGGGTTTAGGTATATCATAGTTGTAAACTAATTTATACATATTGTCTAGAGATTCATTAAAATGTATATAAGCTTTTTCATTCAGCCAATCATTATATAGTTTTTCTTTTCTTTGAATATCACTTTTATCCTTTACATACATATATATAAAACCTCTAAAATATTTTACCGTCTCTTCTTTTGATTCCCTAACCTTTAACCGATATTGCCTTCCTAAGTATTTGAAAGATTCACCACTTACATACTCTTTGTCACTTTTTACCGATTGAAACTTTTCAAAATAGTTGATACTTTTGATTATCCATGAACCCTTTTGTTTTACAAAATCATTTATAACTTCTAAAGGCACATCTTTACTTGCTGATACTTTAACACTCGTATCTGGTCTAACATTTAAATTTATATTTTTAACATTTTTTCTTTCTAATTCAAATTTAATTTTATTATCACCATAATTAATTATATGTTTTGTCATTTAATCACCCTTAGTACCTTTTTAATGCTACATCTTTTATTTTATTTATTATTTTATCAAATTGCTCAACGCCCAAACTTATATTATGAGTCATCTTAAAATCAAATAATAACTCATCTATTTCCTGTTCTATTTTCTTATGAACTTCCACATTATTATGCCAATCTACTTTAATATTATTTCTTACAATATCTTCAATTTTAAGGGAAAGCTCTGCTATTAATTCTTCACTAATATCTTCTATATTATCCTCTACATTATAATCTTCATCAGACTCTTTAATTACATCAATAGTTGCTCCATAAAAAGCTTGAGCATCAGGTTTATCTTTAATAATCTCAGGATATTCAATAGGAGAATAGCCTTCTTGATAATCTCTTTTTAGATCATTCATTCTTTCAAAGTATTCTTTTTCACTAATCCGCTTTTCCTTATAAGCTTTTAAAACCTCTTCTATTCTTTCTGAAAACTTCTTATAATATAATGGATTTTCATCCCATTTTATATTTATACTTTTAGTCATCCTAGTCCTTATTGCATCAGCCTTTGCTCCAGGTGAACCTAATCTATTAAGTTCTTTTTCAAATCCTTTTTTATCAAGAATATCTACTGGATTGGTAATCTGTATTATTTCTTCAGCAGCAATATAATTATCTACAAGTTTTTGCATTTTAGCCTCATATTCCTTATGATCTATAGTGTCCGAATACCTAATTCTCACATTTTTTCTTAGCTCTTGACAAAATTTAAAATCTCTTTTATATTTATTTATCTCATGTTGGCTTAATGCGTTATACACTTCTTCAGATTCTAATGCTATTTTTAAATGTCTTCCAAATTTACTAAAAGTTTCATAAAATTCCTCTCTTAGCTTATCATTCTCCAACAACACTTCATATTCTTCCATGGCACCCTTGTTTTTAACTGGAATAAATATATTTACCAAATCGGTATGATATTGTCTCAACAAACCTATAATACTTTTTATATCATATAAAGCTCCTTTTAAATCCTTAGGATCAAAATTCTCTAATCCTGCACCCGAGTACATCTCCATAGCTTCATCTAATTTGTCAATAAGACCTCTATAATCTATAATAATTCCATAATCTTTCCCTTCATAAAGTCTATTTACTCTTGCTATGGCTTGTAATAATGTATGTTCTTTCATGGATTTATCTATATACATAACTGTAGCCCTTGGAGCATCAAAACCAGTCAATAATTTATCCACTACAATTAATAAATCTAAATCATCTCCATTGACAAATTCATCTTTAATAATTTCTTCATAATTTTCCTCATTACCATATTTATCCATCATCTTATCCCAAAATCTCTTTACTAAATCTTTAGATTCTTCATCTACTGTATCATGACCTTCTCTTTGATCTGGTGGAGATATTATAACAGCTGCATTCAAATCTCCCCATTCTTCAAAGTATTTTAAATACCTTATGGCTTCCACCCTACTATTGGTTGCAAGCATTGCTTTAAACCCTGAACCTTTAGTCTTGTAATTTTTTACAAAATGTTCATTTATATCAAAAGCTATTAGTCCAATTCTCTGGTCTGAAGATGCTATTTTTTCAAATTGGCTCCATTTCGTCATAACCTCTTCTTTTTGTTTATCATTTAAATCCCTTGTTATCATTTCCAATCTATTATCTATAGCCTTTCTATTCACTGTTTGATCTACCATTCGTCCTTCATACAAAAGTGGAACTATAGTTTTATCTCTAACTGCATCAGATATGGTATAAGTATGGATAAGTTCACCAAATTTAATCATAGTATTTTTCCGTTCGTCTTTCATAAGAGGAGTGCCTGTAAAAGCTAGATAACAAGCATTGGGAAATACCTGTTTCATCTTGATATGAAGCTCTCCGTATTGAGTTCTATGAGATTCATCTACTAAAACGAATATATCCTTTGACAATATGGGATTTTGCTTACTAGATGCAATATCAAATTTATGGACTAATGTAGTAACTATATCAGCTTTGTTGTCATTAATTAGTTCAACAAGATGTTTTCCCGATGTAGCCCTATTAGCTTTTAATCTAGTATGATTAAAAGTTTGGTAGATTTGTTTATCAAGATTCACCCTATCGGTAACTACAATAACCTTTGGATCATAATCTTTTAGTTCTGATAAAACATATTTAGAAAACATAACCATAGTTAAAGATTTACCACTTCCTTGAGTGTGCCAAATCACTCCTGATTTTCTATTCCCATTTTCATCTCTTTTTTCTATAGTTTTTGTAATCTCCTTTACTGCAAAAAATTGCTGATATCTAGCTATCTTTTTTACATTTTTATCAAACAAAATAAAATATCTAGTAATTTCAAGTAATCTCTCTGGATGGAATAAAGATATTATATTTTTATCCTGATTTGTAGGCAGCCTATTAAATACAGTTCTACTCAAATAATATTGAAGCCAATCTTCGTACTCTTCCTTCCATACAGACCAAAACTTTCTTGGAGTAAAACATGTAGCATACTTAGTTTCATTTTTATTAGTTACCATTAGTATTTGACTATATTTAAATAGATGGGGAGCGTAGTCTTTTTTTTGATTTCTTATCATCTGTTGTATACCTTGTCTTATATCAATAGACGCTCTCTTGCATTCTATAACTCCAAAAGGTATCCCATTTACAAATAGTACTATATCTGGTCTAATATTGCCCTTGCCATCTTCTCTTTCCACTGTAAATTCTTCAACTACGTGAAATACATTATTATATACATTATTCCAATCAATATATCTTAAAGAAAAAGATTTCCTAGAACCATCGGGAAGATTTTCTTCATAGCTTCTTCCAAGCATTAAAGTATCATATATCTTTTCATTAGTCCTAACCAATCCATCAGTTAAAGGCTCATCTAAATCTTTAATAGCTTGATTAATATTCTTTTCGCTAAATTTATAGATTTTCCCTTTGTATTCATATTGATTAAGCTCTATTAATTTTTTCTTTAATATATCCGTTAGAAGTACATTGTATAGACTTCCCCTCATCTTTTCTGCATCTTCTGGAGGAATGTATATATATCCTAAATTTTTTAATACTTCTATTGCAGGTTTTTGACTTATATTTTCTTCATCATATAAATATCCTTTAGTCACAATTACACCTCCTTATCAATTCACTCTAACTATACCTGTTAAAAGTAATTGCATTAGACCTTTTTTCTGAAGTTTTAAAAGTTCTAGTTCCTTTTCCAATAACTCAATTTCTTTATCAGCTGTAGAGAGGATTTGGGCTATGGCTTTTTGTTCAGGCAATGGTGGATAATAGAACATCATTTCTTTTAAAAATTTAAAATGTCTATTATAACCCGTATCTGGTATTTTCTTAATTAACAAATGATAATAATAAAATTTTATGTCAAACCCTTCTTTAGTTTTAATCAATTGTGTACCATCAGCCCCTATAATAAAATCAAAATCTATATATTTTACTTCTCTTGTATGGTCTCCAAATACTATAACCCCATCAGATTTGATTTTAAATAATTTATCTTCATGATTAGAATACGCAATAATTTTCTGTTTTCCTTGGTCTACAACGGGATACAAGCCATCTTCTAGGTAATCTTTTGTTTTAATTTGATATTTATTAGATGGAATTCTAGAAAATATTTTATTAAACTCTACCTCTTCCCACTCCCCATCAAATCCAGGTAGTCTTACTTCTCCTGTTAAAAGTTTCTGCATTAATCCTTTTTTCTGTTGTTTCTTTTGTTCTATTAGTTTTTCTTTTAATTCTATAGCTTCGTCCCAAGTGGAGAGGATTTGGGCGATTTTTTGTTGTTCTTTCTCATGGATAACAGGTATTAATATAGTTTCTAAGTCTTTAGCATATATATGGACAACTGAATGTCCTTGCCCTAATTTGTACTTCTGATTATTTACAATATCATGATTTAATAAATATCCCAGTACTTCACCATCAATATCATAAGGTCGAAACACAACTATATCTCCCCCTGCATAAGCTTGATCTTCACCCAAATAGGCTACACATTTACCTATTTCTTCTAATGTTTCACCAGAACCAGCAAATAAAATATCATTTTTCTTTATAGGAACACTATTTTTGGCTGTCCTTTCATTAATATAGGACTTGAAATTTTTAAAAGTATAATTATAAGTTGTATATATTTCACCATAGGTTATACAGCCAATACCTTCAGTTAATATCCTTGACTTAGGTATTCCCTTTCCTCTAAAAAATTTACCTAATTCCCCCAACCTCTTCACTTCCCAATCCTCAGGTATAATCCCCACCTTAGTTTTCTTATACCCTTCAGGTACTTCGCCCCTACTTATCATTTCTATTCTTGTCTTTATTTCAGCATTCAAAATTTCCACCACCTTTTATACATCATAGTTCTAAAATTCTTCTTCTCGATATTTTTATAGTATTATCTCTAAAACCCTAATTCCTTCAAGTACTTCGCCATCTGTTCTTCAACTTTATTAATCTCTGCTTTTATATTCTTAATATTCTCAGCTACTTCGTCCATATTAACTGGATCTTCTTCTTCAAAGGTATCTACATATCTTGGGATATTCAAATTGTAATCATTTTCTTTTACTTCTTCTATGCTTGCTACATAAGAATATTTATCTACTGTTTCATAGTTTTCATAAGTTTCCACTATTTTTTCTATATCCTGTTCTCTTAATTTGTTCTGTTTTTTACCTTTTTCATAATTTCCTTCTCCTGATGCATCTATAAATAAAATATCTGTTCTATTTCTATTTTTCTTAAACACCATTATACAAGCTGGAATTCCCGTACCATAAAACAATGCTTCTGGAAGACCAATTACTGCATCTAATAAATTATTTTCTATAATTTTTTTCCTAATTTTCCCTTCACTAGCTCCTCTAAATAAAACCCCATGAGGAAGTATTACAGCCATTCTTCCATCTTCAGCTAGGGAATGAAGCATATGCAATACAAAAGCATAATCTCCCCTTGATTTAGGCGGTACTCCCCAGTTAAATCTTCCATAAGGGTCTAAACTTGCTTCCATTTTAAATTTATCATCATTATCTCCTGCAAATCCCATCGCCCATTTATCTAATGAAAATGGAGGATTAGCTACTACTACTTGAAATTTCATCAATTTCCCATCATCTAAATGCAGTGGATTGGATAAAGTATCCCCCCATTCAATTTTAGCATCATCTATACCATGTAAAAACATATTCATCATACATAGAGAATGAGTTTGTCCATTTCTCTCTTGACCATATATAGCTACTTTTCTACCAGGTACTTGATTTGCAACTCTTATAAGTAAGGAACCAGAACCACATGCAGGATCATATATCCTATCATTTTCTTTTGGTTTTACCAATCTAGCTAATAATTCAGATACCATAGAAGGAGTAAAAAATTCTCCACCTTTTTTCCCTGCATCAGATGCAAATCTTTCTATCATATATTGATAGGAATTTCCAATAATGTCATCATCTCCAACTTTGGAAGGCCTTAAATCCAATTTTGCAAAATCCTCTATTAATGTCCTGAGCATAGCATTTCTATCTTTTGTCTTCCCTAATACTGCTTCACTATTAAAATCTATACTCATAAATACATCTCTTAATTTACCTGGATTATCTTCCTCTAACTTAGCTAGTGCTTTGTTGATTATTTCCCCAATATTTGAATCATTTCTTTTAGTATACAAATAATCAAAAGTACATTTTTCATCAATTATAAATCTCTCTCTAGACATTGCCCTTTTAACCATTACTTCATTTCCTTTAAATTTTTCCATGTATTCTTCTAAATGTTCCTTATATGTATCACTTAGATATTTTAAAAAAAGCATTACAAGTACATAATCCTTATATATACTAGAATCAATTTTACCTCTAAAAGTATCACATGCCTCCCATAAAGTTCTATTTATTTCTTCCTGTGTAGTTTTTTTATCCATAGCTTTAATTCCTCCTCATTTCATTTTTAAGTAATTTATTTATTACTGCATTATAATACTTTTCTTTTTCTTCCATTAATTTTATTAATAATTTTTTTTCCTTGAAATATAATTTTTGAATTTCTCTTATTCTATTTTGATCTTCTTTTGAAAATTCTTTTATATCTATAGAAGAAAGTATAGTTTTATTGGTAGTAGATATATTAGTTCCTGTTTGAGATTTAATAAGCTCTTTTTTTGCTTCATCAGTATTTAAATACCAGGTTATATATTCTGGAATGTAATCCTTAGTTTTCAACTTTATTATTGCAAAATATGAAGGTACTAATAATCCGGTTTTGCTTTCATCAATATAAACAGCAGTATAAGGGTGACTTAATCTTACAAGAATATCCCCTTCTTCAGTAAAATATCCCTTATCCAATTTATCATTGCTTTCAAAAGTATCAAAAGGCTCTTCATTAAATACTCCATCTTCTTCAATATTTTTTAAAGTAATTAATTTATATACATCTTTAATTTCATATTTTATATTGGCTTTCTTCCTTGTTAATACTAATCCTGTCTTTATATTTGAAATTTCACCAAGTTTCAATTTTATACCTCTTCTCCCATGTTAAATATAGTTTTTGACTTTTGTGTACGATCTGTTAAATACAACATATAACAATTTGATTCGATTGTCAATGTTTTAAGATACTTTGTTTTTTTAGAGAAGTCAAACATATGTGATACAGACCTCTGAAAAATCTTCTCTGAATAATACTATGGTTTTCTTAAATTGTTCATTAAAAGTTTTTATCATTTGCAAAGTTCTTGTCCTTTAGTACTGTACAGTTTCTCTATCAAATAGAATGGTAGTTAAACAAGGCAGAGGAATAATAAACATCAATACAGGACATCTCCATATCCTTGACCATCAGAACAAATGAAAGCCAAATTATAGGATTAAAACTGTATTCAGGTCGAACTGAAGGAAGAGAATTTTGAATTGTAGCATTTACCACCTTATCTAAAGTTTCAACTCCAGTATTTATAGCAGGATTTTGTGTATAAATTATATCCTTGGGAATTGCATTAGATTTAGAATGTATCAAGCTTAAACTGCTCCCAAAAGAGAAGGGACAAATCAATCTAAACAATAATACACCCCAAAGAGCATAAGAAAATATTTTTGGTGCTTTTTTTAGCAATAATCGTATTAATATAATTACTAAAGCAACATAACTAGCAGTCAAACTCATGTTTAATAACGTTTAATCTATAATTGACTATTTTATCATTTTCAACAATGACCTGCATATTGCTAACATAGACACTTTGAATATTGTCTATTGTCTTTGAGGCTTCTGAAACTGCTTCTTGTGCTGCAGCTTCCCAGCCATTTGCTGATTCGGAAAGAAGTTCTATAACTTTGACTACTGCCATACAAATCCTCCTATCTAGCTTTTATATAATATATATTCTCTCTGTTATTGTATCCAAATTATACTTATATATTATTTACAATATAATTTTATTACTATAGTTTAGCAAATAGGAAGAAGTTACTAACAAGTAAACTATTCTGCTTTTAATTTATGGCAAATTTTCTTTCAACTTGTGTTAATGCCTTTTGATCATCCCTAATATACTACTTTTTTAGAAGAACTTTTACCTAATAAAAAACATATAATAAATATAGAATAATATAAAAAATCAATAGGAGTGAAAATTATGTGTTATAATAATAAATTGGAATATCATGGAAATTATTGGGAATATCCCATCAATTTAATAGACTATGGTCCTTACCCTTTTGTAATTAATATTGAAAAAGCTACAGAACAAAATGATTATTTCCGTATTGCTTTATGGACAGGAGAACATTTACAGCTTACGTTAATGAGCATTGATGTAGGTGAGGATATTGGTTTAGAAATGCATCCTAATACAGATCAATTTATTCGCATAGAAGAAGGTCAAGGAGTTGTTTTAATGGGAAATAGTATGGATAATTTAACTTTTCAAGCAAATGTATATGATGATTATGCAATAGTTATACCTGCTGGTACTTGGCATAATGTAGTCAATACTGGAAATACACCAATGAAACTTTATTCAATTTATGCTCCTCCTGAACATCCCCATGGTACAATTCATAAAACTAAAAAAGAAGCTGAAATGGAACACAATTATTATTAAATATAGATAGTAATCAAGTGGGCAGGGTTAAATTCCCTGCCCATAAATATATGTTTTTTTAAATTTTGAATAAAGATAATATTTCCTCTTCACTTAATTTAGATACTAAAGTTTCTCCTTCTGTTATTACTCTATCTATCATTTCTTTTTTTTCCTCTTGAAGTTGAAATATCTTTTCTTCAATTGTCCCTTTGGTTATAAGTTTAATTACTTGAACAGTATTTTCTTGACCAATTCTATGAGCTCTGTCTGTTGCCTGCTCCTCTACTGCAGGATTCCACCATGGATCAAAATGTATAACCGTATCTGCTCCCGTTAAATTTAATCCTGTCCCACCTGCTCTTAAAGAAATTAGAAATACTTCCCCTATACCTTTATTAAAATCCTCTACTAACTTTCCCCTTTTCATAACATCTGTAGAACCATCAAGATACATATATTGTATTCCTTCCCCATCTAACATATCCTTTATAATACTTAACATACTGGTAAATTGAGAAAAAAGAAGTATTCTATGTCCACCATCTATTGCATCGGTTAATATTTCTTTAAGAAAACTCAGTTTACCACTTTCCCCTTCATAATTTTCAATAAACATTCCAGGATGGCAACATATTTGCCTTAACCTTGTAAGTCCTGCTAAAATTTTTATTTGAGATTTATTAAATCCTTTATGACTTATTTCTTCCTCTATTTCTCCCTTTATAGATTTTAAATATGCAACATATATCTTTTTTTGTTCCTTTGTCATATCTACTACTATTTTTTGTTCTATTTTATCAGGCAATTCCTTTAATACATCTTTTTTAACTCTTCTTAAAATGAAAGGTTTTATATGAATATTTAAATCTTTAAGAGCATTACTATCCTGTTCTCTAACAATAGGCTTTTCATATCTTTCTGTGAATTTTTTCTTTGATAGCAAATACCCTGGCATTAAAAAATCAAAAATAGACCATAATTCCATAAGGGAATTTTCCATAGGAGTGCCAGTTAAAGCAAAATAATTATTAGCCTTGATACTTTTAACAGATTTAGCATTTAAGGAATTAGGATTTTTTATATGCTGAGCCTCATCTAATATACAATATCTAAAATTAATATCTTTATATAATTCTATATCTCTTCTTATAAGGGGATAAGATGTTATAACTATGTCGTAGTTGTTTATATCTTCAATAAGCTTATTTCTTTCTAATTTGTCTCCTACAATAATTAAAACTTTAAGATCAGGTGCAAATTTTTTAATTTCTGATTCCCAATTATATACTAATGAAGTAGGTACTATTACAATGGATGGAAATGAACCCTTTTCCTTTTTCTCTGATAATAAAAATGCAATTACTTGAAGTGTTTTGCCTAAACCCATATCGTCCGCTAAAATTCCACCAAAACCGTATTTAGATAAGGTCTTAAGCCATTTAAATCCAAATTTTTGATAATCCCTAAGTATATATTTAACCTCCTCTGGTATCTCATATTCTATATCTTCTGGTTCATTTATATCCATAATAAGTTTTTTAAAATTCACATTTTGTTTTATAAAATTTAATCTTTTTTCCTTCAAATATCTATCTAAATACATGCTTCTAAACTTAGGTATGGGAATAAACTCCTTTTTAAAATCAGATTTACTTACATTAAGATAATTTAACATATCATCAATATCTTTAATTTCTCTACTATCAAGCGGCAAAAAAGAACCATCCTTTAATCTATAATACTTTTTCTTCTCTTTTAAAGCTTTGAATACTTGATATAATTCTTCTTCATCTATTCCATCTATTTGGAAATCAAATTCTAGCATATCTAATTTTTCATTAAGCCTTATTCCTCCTGAAAAATCAGAGGCATTTTTAAGATTTAAGTTTTTAAAGTTTTCTGAATAATATATATCACAATATTGTTGAAGTTTAGGGAGAATATTATATATAAAGTCAAATATTTTTGCCTCTTCTTCCATAAACACTATTCCATCTCTAACCTTAAATTCACTTTTTTCAAGTAAACTTAAAATATATCTTTCTTTTTCAATATCTCGCAATAATATTTTATTTTTATCTACAAAATCATTTTCCTTAGAACTAAAAGGATTTATAGTTATATCTCCATAAATAAAATCAATTTTTCCTGTAATTATATCTTCCTGTTTATCAAAATAAATCTCAATTTTAAGTTCTGGATTATATATTGCTTCTTTTACTTTATCATCTATATTTAAATTGACAACATTTTTTATATTAGGAAGAACTTCTGATATAAAAGATTCTTTATATTTATCAGGAACCTTTAATGTTCCATTTCCTCTAACAACTATTTCATTATATAGAGGTGCTAATTTTCTTCTTTGATTTTCAGGCAATTTATATATTTGATTGAACCCAAAAAAATATTCTCCATCAGAAGTAAGAGGTAATAAAAGATCATTGGTATTAAATACTAGAGATAAATTCTCCCCATTCCCTTGAATATCCATATCCAAAGGTATTGCTTCTTCTACTATTACTATATCATTATAATTTTTATCCATAATTCTAGCATTAAAGCTTCTGCCTTTCATGAGATCAAAAAATCTTTTAACAGCAAAAGGTTTAAGCAAAACATTTTTAGATTTAAATATATTATCTGAATTATATATATTGTTTGTTTTATTATGTTCATATAATAGCATTAAAAAATCAATTATTTCTTTATCTTCTTCCTTAAATTTATGCTTATAAGGAGATAAAACAAAATGTTTCCCAAATTCTATATCCTGTTCTTCTTCTAAAGCATTTAGAAAATTTTTCATGTTTTTTACTACATATAATCTATCTTCACCTATGCGCAAATTTAAATATGAAGCTTTTTCTATATTATAATGTTCGCTTAAATTAAATTCATAATTAAGCTCCAAATTTAAATATACCTTTTCAATTTCATAATTTTGCCTATAAAAGTCTATTATATTAGATATACTTTGTTCATCTTTTTTAAATAATTTGCCTTCCTCATCTAAATCCTTTATACATTGAAGAATTGCTACTATATGTTTACAATCCCCTAAATATTTTTTATAAGCAGGGCAAGTACAATCTGTAGATACAATTTCTCCTTTTTCGCTAATTTTTATAGCAACTGTATATTTTGAATTTCCTCTCACAATACCTTCAAAATAATCTAAATTAGCATTTGATTTTAATTTAATTATTCTACCTTCATTGTAATATCTTATTCCTTTGATATAAGTAGAATAGCTATCAACTCTATCTAATAATATACTTTCATTTATGTTTAACATAATCCACCTCTATTAATCTAGCAATTGATTTTTATTATACCATAATATTATAAACTTAATTTGATTTTCTAAACAATAAAAAATAATAATTCTTAATTACAAAAGACTAGCCATTTAACTAGTCTTTTGTAATAACACAAATAAAGTTTTTATTCCCAAGTTTCTATTCTAATTTTTACCTTTTTTAATGTGCTTTTTACAAGTATTATAGCTATAATCATAATAGTCCAAGGTAATCCCATTGCTAAAACTTTATACCATATTGGAGATGTAGGCTTAATATTAGTCTGCATTTGAAAGGGAATTATAACTCCTAAACTTAAAATAATAGTGCCAAATTGAATTAACATACTCTCTGAAAACTTAAGCTTAAATCCATCACCAACTAAACTTCGCTGAGGATCATTTAAAAAAATATTTAAACCAAAAGCTGAAGAATACAATATAACTGCTATCATAGGAATAATACTTAAAAATATTATTGGTTCCACATCAATCAATAAATATCCAACTAACAATACGATTACATAATCCAATGTATAAATTATGGCAGGTATAAATGCCTTATATCTTATAACTTTATCCATATCTATAGGCAACAATTTTAAAAAAGGCCAGCTCTTTTTTTCTTCAGTTATAAGTTGAATACTTAAAATAGCAGTATATAATGCAGAAAATAATGCCACAAACATAGCTCCACTTAATATAGATTTATTTATATAAGTAAACACCAAAGGAAATATAATAGCATAGGATATACTAAAAATATTTTTTGGATTCCTAAAAATAAGTCGTATTTCTTTCTTTATGATTGGATAACGAGATATTTGAATTCCTTTTTTTGTTTTACTTTTACTTCGTCCACTATCCATATTGAATACATTTGTTGCCTTTATTATTACAAATGCAAATATTATAGATAATAGCCCTAAAAGAATAAATACTCTATTATCCCCTTTAACTGCATACAAAAACCAATTAGTAGGCATTATCCATGCATATTTCCCTTCCAGGATTCCAAAAATACCATGAAAACTATCTAGAATAGCTTCAAAATTTTCTGCTTGCCTGGGAAATACATTCATTACAACTACATAAGCAATTATACTAACATATAAAAATATTTGAGAAAATATATTTGCAGTCGATTTTTTCATAAATCGTGCCATGATAGAACCTATGGTAAAAGAAAAAAGAAATATAAAAACCATAAACAACAATAATCCTATTATGCTTAACAATATATTTAATTTAAAAGCTACACCATAACATAGACCTAAAATAATTAACATTAATAATGGAAGTACTCCCATAAATAAACCCATAGAAGCTTTAAATATAAATATAGTCGATCTTTTTATGGGCAATGTTAATAAAAATGTCATATCATCTGCTTCAAATACATTAAATACCATACTTGGGACCAACGTGAGAATAGCCATCAATCCAAAAGTAGCAGGATATAAAAACATGTAAATATCAAATAAATATCCTTTATATGGTAAACCTAAGCTGGAAACAGGTACAGCTAGCATATTAGCCATTTCATAAAACATCATTATCATTGGAATGGCCATTAAAACTATAAAAAACAATGACATTGCCCAATTTATAGCATTACCAAACTTTTTACCATTTGATTTATTGGGTTTAGACGTTTTTGTGGCGTATTTATATAAAAGTTTAAGGTCTCTCATTTTGCAAAGCCTCCACTATATCACTAACATCCTCATTTCCAGTAAGTTCTAAGAATAAATCCTCTAGACTAGTGTGCCCTTCATGGCTCAAATTTCTCAATTCTTCCAATGTACCTTCTGCTATAAGCTGTCCTTTATCTATTATACCTATCCTATTACACATCTTTTCGGCTATTTCCAATACATGGGTAGTTAAAAATATAGTAGAACCTTCTTCTGCATATTTATGCAACAATTCTTTCAATATTCGTGCAGCACGAGCATCAAGTCCTACAGTAGGCTCATCTAAAAACATCACCTTTGGTTGACGCATTAAAACAGATACTAGCATCAACTTTTGTCTCATACCGTGGGAATAATCTCCTATATAATCGTCTAAATAATCCACATTAAAAGCTAAAGATAATTCTTGAATTTTAGGTAGTACATTCTCTTTTTCCAATTGATACACACCTATTATAAAATCTAAAAATTCATTTCCCCTTAAGCCTTCATATATCTTAGGTTCATCAAGTACTACTCCAATTCGCCTTTTTATCTCCAGCTCATTATCTTCCATGGAAAGTCCTTGTATAAATATGTCTCCCTTTGTAGGAGTTAAAGTACCAGTTAACATCCTTATAGTTGTAGTTTTACCTGCTCCATTAGGTCCAAGAAATCCATAAATTTCCCCTGGCTTAATTTTAAAATTTATATGATCTACTGCAGTATAATCGCCAAATTTTTTAGTCAAATCTATTGCTTCAATAAACACATTATCCATATACCCCATCCTTTCTGTAAATAAAAATTGTCTTTTTGTCTATAAAATAACATTGTTATTTTTAGTATATATCTTACTAGTTTGAATATCAATATTTTTTAAATATTATATAAATGATTTAATGGTCCTCTTCCTTTTCCTATATCTAATTTTGCATTTATAGCTCCCCATAGATATTGTTTAGCTTCTTCTACCGCTGTTAATATATCCATACCTTTTGCAATATTTGCAGCAATGGCAGACGATAGAGTACATCCTGTTCCATGGGTATTTGGGTTGTCTATTCTTTCACCTTTAAGCCAATGGATCTTTCCATCTATATACAATACATCATCAGCACTGTCCTCTAAATGTCCACCTTTAACTAGTACTGCACCTTTTATGAATTCTCCTATTATTTTAGCTGCTTTTTCCATATCCTCTTTATCTTTTACTTCTATACCACTTAATACAGATGCTTCAGACATATTAGGTGTAATAATATCTGCTAAGGGGAATATCTTTTGAACTAAAGTCCTAGTTGCAGAAGATTTCATTAAATTACTCCCACTAGTAGATACCATAACAGGATCTACTACAATATTTTTCCCATTATATTGTTTTAATTTTTCTGCTATAATTTCAATAATCTCTTCATTAGATACCATACCTATTTTTATTGCATCAGGGAATATATCAGTAAATACAGCATCAAGCTGTTTCCCTACAAATTCCCCTGGTAAATCTATAACATCTATTACTCCTTTGGTATTCTGTGCTGTTACAGATGTAATAACACTCATTCCATAAGTTTTATGAGCAGCAAAAGTTTTTAAATCTGCCTGTATACCAGCTCCACCGCTAGAATCAGACCCTGCTATAGTTAACAACTTTTCCATAATTTATCTACCCCCAATTGACTAAAATTATCAATATATATATCAGCTACTTCCTTTATTTTTTCTAAATCCTTTAAAGCAGACTCATCTTTTACTGCAACAATATTTAAGCCACATTTTTTAGCCGATATCATAGGATATAAAGCATCTTCAAATACCCAAATTTCCTCAGGATTTAGTCCTAATTTATTTATAGTAATTTCAAAGAACTTAGGATTGCCTTTACTTATGCCAACATCTTCTACAGTTTGTATAAATTCAAAATAATCGTAAATACCATGTCTATTTAAAGCCATCAAAACAAGATGCTTATCTGTAGAAGTAGCTATAACCATTTTTATGCCCCTATTTTTAAATTCTTTCAATATTTCTAATGTATAAGGCTTTAATTGAAGCTTATTTGCATAATAATCTGTTAATAAGCTTTCTATATCTTCTTTAATTTTGTCTGGTGTATATCTTATATTAAACTTTTCCTTCATATATACACAAGCTTCTCTTAATGTTAACTCTTCTAATTGTTTATCCAAATCCCTAGGAGGATTAATACCTATAGATAATAGATATTTATAAGCTAAACTATCCCACAGCCACATAGAATCTAATAAAGTACCATCTAAATCAAATATTGCTCCTTTCACAAAATACCTCCTTTGAAAGATTGTATAAATTTCTTGTAGCTTCTGCTATATCTTCTTTAGAAAGTATAGCAGAAATTACAGCAATTCCATCTAATCCACTATCTTTAAGTAGATGTATATTTGTTTCATTTATTCCTCCTATGCCTACTACTGGAATATTAACAGCTCTAGTGATTTTCTTTACTTCATCCACACCTATATAAATAGCATCTGATTTTGATGATGTTGGAAATATAGAACCTGCCCCTAAATAATCAGCTCCTGCTTTTTCAGCTTTTATAGCTTCTTCTACATTGCTTACAGAAACTCCAAGTATCTTGTTTTCCCCTAATATTTCCCTTGCTCTTGAAGCTTCTAAATCATCTTGTCCCACATGTACTCCATCTGCATCTACTTCAATGGCTATTTGAATATTGTCATTTATGACAAAAGGAATATTATATTTATCTGTAATCTTTTTTATTTCAATAGCTAACTTTTTAAATCTATCATAATCTAAATTTTTCTCTCTAAGCTGAACAAATGTTACATTATTCTTTATAGCTAATTCTACAACCTCAGAAAGAGTCTGATCTTTTAGCCAAGTTCTATCTGTAACTAAATAAAGAAGCAAATCTTTTCTATCTATTTTCAATCTTAATACCTCCCATTAATGTAGTTTCATCTAAATTACTCATATAATCAATTAAGTAAGTTCTTAAAGAACCATTACCTAAACCTTCTTTCACAACTTTTCCATTTGCTAATTCTCCACACAATCCCATTGCTGCAATAGCTACTGCTGTGCTATCTAATATATTTTCTGGATTAGCACCTATAAATCCACCTATTATCCCTGCTAACATACAACCTGTTCCTGTTATTTTCCCCATGTTTTTATGCCCATTTCTAATAATGTAAGTTTTATCTTTATTGGTAACTATATCTATAGGTCCAGTGATTGCTACTACTGCATCATTGGCTTTACTAACTTCTTTTGCTACTTGTATGTATTCATCTATATTTCTATCATTTATTATATCTTCTAAACTTACATCAACTCCACCTGAAGTTTTCGTTTTATTGAGTATTGCCTTAATTTCCGAAGCATTACCCTTTATTACAGAAAAATTAACTTCCTCTAACAATCTTAAAGTAGCCTCCATTCTAAGCCTGGAAGCTCCTACTCCCACAGGATCTAAAACTACAGGATGATTTAATTCATTTGATGTTTTACCAGCTTGTATCATAGACTCTATAGTTCTAGTATTTAATGTTCCTATATTTAATACCAATGAATTGCTAATAGAAGTAATATCAGAAACCTCTTCAATATCATCTGCCATTATAGGAGAAGCACCTGATGCAAGAATGATATTGGCTACATCATTTACTGTGACATAGTTAGTAATACAATGTACTATTGGTGTTTTTTTATGTACATTTTTAAATAATTGGCTATACACTTATATCCCTCCTAAAATAAAATAAGACCTGCCATTGCAAGTCTCAATAATAATATTAAATGATCCCTACGTTGGCATTACCCAAATCAGGTCAAATGGTCGAACTGACACCACAGTTCCTCTCAGCAAAGTTTAACTAAGCTCCCATTCCTTATTTTTTAATTGTACAACTTCATTATAGCATATAAATATTTTTCATCCAAATTAGATTTGTTTATATCTTTAAATCTTTGTAGTCAAAAATAATCTGTTCTCCATCATTTACAACTATACATGGAAGACCTACTCTTCCCGCTTTTTTTATTTCATCAAATTCTTTCCTATTGTCTCTATATTTTAAAAATTTCTTTAAATTAAACATGTTTTCAGTAATATCTAAGTATGCAAATTTTACATTATTTTTTGAAAGATACTCTTTCACTGGTTCACAATCTGGTCAATGCTTGCTACCAAAAACAATTATCTTATCCACTTAAATTTCCCCTTTCAATATTATTTACTTTAGTATACCATATATGATATTTTAGTTAAATAATAATTCTACATTTAACATAACTTATATTTTTATTGCCCCTTCTAACTCAAGTAGAAATCTTTTCACATTTATTTTATCTCCAGCAAAACCTACTAAATCTCCATTTTTACCTATTACTCTATGGCAAGGGATAATTATTGGTAATTGATTGGCTTTATTTGCTTGTCCTACTGCTCTTACAGCTTTAGGATTTCCTATTGCTTCTGCTATTTGTAAGTAGCTTCTAACCTCACCATAAGGTATCTCTCCTAATGCATTCCAAACCTTAATTCTAAATTCTGTACCTTCAATAGATAAGGGTAGTTGAAAATTTTTTCTCTTTTTATTAAAGTATTCATCTAATTGAATAACAACATCTTTGCAAGTTTGTTTATCTAATTTAATATCTGCATTTTCTGTTAAATAATCTTCCCAATCCTCTTTAAAAAGAGATACTTTTTTAACCCCAATTTCATCTACTACTACATGAATCAGTCCTATTGGTGAATCATATGTATCATAAACAATTTTCATAGTACACATCCTCTTTTTACTTATACTTTTATAATTAATCATACTTAACTTTTATCGATTTCCTAAAAGCAATATCACATAAAGTTAATATAAAGTAAACGATAATTCCATCAAAAATGTAGTTTAAGCCAAAATAAGCACTGATTGCAGCACAGGGTATTAGTATAAGATGCAAAAAGATCCGTCCCACTTGCATATGTAGAGTTTAAAGCTGCTTGCCTTGTAATAGTATTTGCAGTCAAATAAAAAACCTTAGAAGCAATACCTTCACCAATAGCCTTTATTTAAGGAAATACAGTGGAAATGATCTTACCAGCACCAGTTGCAAAACAAGACCCAGATTAAATAATCTTGGTCACTAAGATTTATTGTTTATTGAACTAATTACCTATGAGTTTATTACAATTTAAAATCCTCTCAAAGAGGCTTACTTTTCCCAAATTATTTTTCCCACACTGTCTATATGAATGATGTTTAAATTTTTCTCCTTTAAGGGCTAGGTCGATACCAAGACCTTTTTTATAATTCTCCATTGCCCTACTTTCAAAAATAATAACTTCTTCTATTTCTGGATACCCATTAATAGCTTTTAATATAAATTTAAAGTCTCTTTCTAATAATCCATACATTTTTTAGTTCCTTAACCAATTTTTCATATAATTTCTTAAGTTGTGGATAGTAAATAGTGGAAATATCTTCAACCATTTTTTCACTAAGTCCTCATCATAAGTATGGACTGTTAAGTTTCTGTCTGCTAAAGCATCAATCCAAGTATGCCCATGATCAATTAATTCTATCTGATAAGCCTGTTTAATTGCTTCCCTTAGACTTTTCACAATTAATTGTTGGAATTCTAGATAACCTTTCATGAGTTTCCATGAGAGCTCAAATGAGATTTCAAATAATTGGATAATACCTGCTCGTTCCAACTCTGTCTCAATAGATTTATCAATATATTTACTTAAAGATTTATATGATTTCTCAAAGTTGGTGAATCTTTGTCTCCACCTTATATCTTTAAACTCACTAATTAAAAGCCCCCTCCGATTTTTAAATTATAGTTACTTATATTATACCTTATTTATGATATCTTATAAACCCGTATCTTATTTCTTGAGTTTCCGCATTTTTTTCTGAATCATAGATAAATCAATGCCTTTAGCCTTTGATATGTAAACAGCAAATAAAATATTACAAAATTTGTATGAATCGCTTTTATCATTTGGTTTTCTTATTTTTATAATGGCAATAAGTATTGCAAAATTTAAAGCAGATCCTCATATTCCAATGTTAATAGGAACAATGTTTGCTGCTCTTATTGCTCTAAAAATAGGATATAGTTGGAATGAAATTGAAAAAAGCATGTTTGACGGTATTTATCAAGCATTACAAGCAGTAGTTATCCTTGCAATTATAGGTCTTTTAATTGGTGTTTGGCTGTTAGCAGGAGTAGTTCCCAGTATGATTTATTATGGATTACATATACTAAAACCTCAAATATTTCTAGTAGCTACATTGATTATATGTTCTATTACTTCCATTGCAACAGGAACCAGCTGGGGAACAGCTGGCACCATGGGGCTTGCATTAATGGGCATTGCCTCAGGACTAGGAATACCTGCACCTATTGCAGCTGGAGCCATTATTTCTGGGGCTTATTTTGGGGATAAATTATCTCCATTATCTGATACAACTAATTTAGCACCTGCAGTTTCAGGTACTGATGTATTTACACATATTAAGTTTATGCTCAAGAGTACCTTAATAGTTTATATTATATGTGCAATATTATATTTATTCTTAGGTTTTAAGTATGTAGGTTCATCTGCAAATATGTCTTCTATTGTTACAATACAAGAAGGTTTAGCTTCAGCATTTAATATTTCGCCATTATTACTACTTCCACCTTTAGCAGTAATTATCTCAATTGCATTTAAAGTTCCTGCTATACCTGGAATAACTATTGGGATAATACTAGGAATCATTGAAGCTTTTATATTTCAAGGTGCAAATTTCGGTCAAATTTTAAGTGCTAGTTATAGCGGTTTTGTTAGTAATACAGGAATACAGGAATAACGATAATAGATGAATTGTTAACTGCAGGTGGTTTGAATAATATGATGTACTCTATCTCTTTAACTATAATAGCCATGATGTTTGGTGGTATCATGGAAAAAACAGGACAATTAGAAGTTATAGTAGAAGTCCTTTTAAGAAAAATAAAGAGTGTTACTGGACTAATAACCATGACAGTATTTACTTGTATTTTCAGCAATATGAC